>CAZBWV010000091.1:0-14846 GCA_964495805.1 uncultured Calditrichaceae bacterium | reverse complement strand
TCTGGGTTATGAAGGTTAACCATCCTGAAATCACCACCTCCCACCGGGAGACATTGTTCACAGAGGATAAGCAGGATTTACCGGGATGGAGATAAGACCCCTCGACTCCGCTATCGCTCCGCTCGGGGTGACAGGGCAGCTGGCTGTCATTCCGACTGGAGCGACGAACGCAGTGAGGAGCGGAACGGAGGAATCTCAGGAGCACATCGACCTGCTCATCCCACTTGAATTTTTTTGGACAGGATGAACAGGATGGAACAGGATTCATTTTTATTTTTAATGATATGGCCTTAAAACTCAACTATCTGATTGGTTTCACCAAAAACCAAAAATTTCATTTAATCCTGAAAATCCTGTTCATCCTGTCTAAAAAATCAAGCGGGATGAACAGGATGATGTTCTCCTGAGATTCCTTCGTTCCGCTCCTCACTGCGTTCGTCGCTCCAGTCGGAATGACAGCGAGCTGTCCTGTCACCCCAAGCGAAGCCATTCTTTCCTTCTGTCACCCCGAGCAGAGCGTCAGCGGAGTCGAGGGGTTTTATCTCCATCCCGGTAAATCCTGCTTATCCTCTGTGAACAATGTCTCCCGGTGGGAGGTGGTGATTTCAGGATGGTTAACCTTTATAATCCAGACTTTCATATTAATTTCACAAAACAATCTAATAACCCTTATTTCCACTTAAGATCCCCGATTATTGTGTTCCGAATTTCCGTTATTTCTTCTATTCTCTCTAATTTCCCTTTCTCCTCTCTTCCACCCGAACAAGCGCTTCTTCCAGCTTTTTCTGAATGGCTTGCCAGGGAATATGAGCCAGGCAGTTGCCATGGGGGCAGGTATGGGGATTGCAGGTTTTACAGGGCGTTACCGGAGGAGTCAGCACGGTTTCCGGCTGATTGTATGGTCCCCACCGACGGGGAGAACAGGGAACAGCAGGACAGTAAAATGCGATTACCGGGACCCGGTATGCCCGGGCAATGTGCAACGGACCTGTGCTGTTGGAAATGAACAGTTGAGCACCAGCAATAACCGCCATATAGGTTTCCAGGTCCCATTTGCCCACCACCGGATGCACACGTTCCTTGTGGGAAAGATTTTCGAGCAACTGTTCCACCAGTGGTTTCTCCGTGCCATTACCTACAACCAGGATGCGTAGCGTGCTATGTCCGTGCAGAAATTGAGTGATGCGGGCAAATTGTTCCACCGGTAAACGGGGGGCAGAGCCTCCGCTACCGGGATGAATAATGGCATATGGAGAAAAAACCTTCAGCTCCTGTACTGCCTGTTGCTGAAGCTTTTGCAAGTGCTTATCAAACTGAAAATCAAATAGGATTTCTTCCGGTGCAGGCAGTCGGGGAACCATGCCCCGTAAAAGGGACAGGTTGTATTCCAGTTCGTGTTTTTCTCCTTTCTTACGGTGTTCAAATACGCGATGGTTTAAAAATACCGAACTCCAGCGAAAACCGCTGCCCACACGCAGTGCAATTCCAGCTTTCCACAAAGCAAACGAAAGACCCGGCTGGGGGAAAAACAATACCGCAGCATCAAAATTGTGTGCGCGCAACTCTTCCGCCAGCCGCAAATGTCCGGATAAGCCAGCGTGTTTTCCCTCCGGCTGGTAAATTAAAATATGTTCGATTCCTTTATAGTGACGCAACAGCGGTGCGGTGTACTCCCGGGTGAGAAATCCAATTCGTGCCTTCGGATAGAACTGCTTCAGTACAGTTACAGCCGGTGCCGTCAGTACCACATCGCCGATTCGATCGGTGCGGATGAGTAAAATATTGCGGTAATTTGGCCTGATGTGTTTAACGGTCATGTTGTTGCGCGAGCTCCAGCAGTTTAAAATAACGAACCATATAATTCAATGCATCGAATAATGCTGCAAAAAAACCTGGCCACCCGTCCCGAAAACCGGCTTTCAGAAAATACCTTCGTCCAAAGCGCAAAACCGGAATGCTGAACCAGTATCGCCAGGCATTTCGGGCAGAAGGACGGATTCCCTGATCTCGTAGAAAATTCGCTTCGAAGGAAGTGTAAAAATCGAATTTTTGCAGGTATTGGGAGATGTTGAGATATGGATAGTGTAACAGGTCGTTGCGGAGTTTCCCGACGGAACCGTTCACCTGGAGTTTTTCGTGAACGTGTTTCCGGGGGAATTGGGCACTACCTTTGCGAAAAAGACGCAGTTGTTCGTCCGGGTACTGGGAACCATAGCGAAGCCAGCGACCAAAATAGTGATTACGGCGATTCATGGCAAATGCCACATGGGAACCAGGCTGAGCAATGCGTTCCAGTACCTCCTGGGCTAATTCCCCGGGGATCCGCTCATCGGGGTCCAGGTAGAAAATCCACTCCCCACGTGCCTGCTCCATGGCAAATGCTTTATTCACATTAAGATTAGGATTATTGGGACGTCGAAACACCCGGCACCCCGCCTGCTCAGCCACGCGAATTGAATCGTCCTGGCTTTCGCAATCCACGTAAATTACCTCCGTGGCAAAATGCAGAGCAGGAAAAAGTTCTTTTAAATGTTCCGCTTCGTTGTGTCCGATGATGGTAATACTTAATGTGGGAACACTCATGTTTGCCCCCTTTTCTTTTCCATAACCTGCTGGTACACCTGCAGGGTTTGTTGCAGAATATGGTGTTGATCGAACCGCTCCGTTGCTGTACGTCGTGCCTGTTGAGCCATCCGGAGTCTGAGCTCCCGATGAATCAGCAAAGTTTCCATGCGGGCTGCCAGCGCTTCGGCATCGCCGGGGAGAACAATAAATCCTTCCCGTTCGTCCTGAATCATCTCCGGAAGCACGTTCACCCGGGTGGCAATGACCGGTTTGCCCATTGCCAGATATTCGGTTGCAATACGCGAGATTGCTTCTGAACCCAATGAACACACCACTCCCACATCAATGGTGTTGAGCAGTGGTCGCACATCCTGTTGACGGGGCAGAAAGCGCACATGAGAACGAATTCCCAGTTGCTGAGCCTGTTGCTGCAAATCTGCCAGCGAAATTTCCACCTCTTCGCCGCTGATGAGAAAGTATGCTTCCGGATGATGTCGATGTAGTTGTGCCGCTGCTTTTAAAAACACCGCATGTCCCTTGATGGGGGAAAATCGTGCAATGAGCCCAAACACGATGGCGTCGTTAGGTATATTCAACTCCCGGCGCAAATTCATGAAGTTCCGGGTGGGGGAGAAAGCTTCTGTATCGATTCCGCTGTAAATAACAGCACTGCGATGTTCAGGGATTGGCCACACTTCCCGATAGCGCATTAAATTAGCCCGACAGGAGAAAATGAAAAAGTCCGTTGCTTGCAAATGCAGCCATTTGTTGATGGGATGCGCCTTGGGTGGTCGCACATCTCCAATGGTGCGCACCAGTACCAGCTCAGGAAATGAATTCCTTAGCAAACTGAAATAAAAATGATCGTCCGGGCGATGAGCATTGACCACTGCTATGCGTTTTTCCCGGATCGTTTGTGCCAGCAATGCCCGATTGCGCAGGATAGACCACGGGGAAACCCGATTCAGCTGGAGTGAAGGAAGAGTGGGAATTCCGAGAGTTTGTGCTTTCTGTTGAGCCGGGTAATCCGGATTTCCGGCCACCCATACCGGATGCCCTGCCTTCTGAAGCCATTGCGCCAGCGAAACTGCATAGTAAGCCGTGGCATTCCACCACCGCACGGTAATCAACTGCAAAGAACGTATCGATAATCCATCCATAGAAAGAAATGTAAAATAGAAATTGTGGAATGTAAAATGTAAAATGCAAAATGGTACATCATCACCCATTCCTGCCATCGCCCTATTTTTTATTTTCTTATTTCACCTGTTCCCGCCATCTTTTCGTGCTCTTTTCGCTCTTCTTATCAAAAAACACTGGATTTGCTCTTTTCGGGGAATTTAATTTGAATAGATGGAAAGAATACTTATCAGCGCCTGTTTGTTGGGCGAAAAGGTACGATACGACGGCCAGCAACTGGAATTTCATTCGGAGATCCTGGAACAGTGGAAGCGGGAAGGAAGGCTGGTGCCGGTATGTCCCGAAGTGGAAGGCGGACTACCCACCCCACGTCCACCGGCAGAAATCATCTCCGGGGATGGTGAAGACGTGCTGAAAGGCAAAGCCTGGCTGGTGAATATTCGTGGCATCGAAGTAACCGAAAATTACCTGCGCGGTGCCGATCGGGCGTTAAAGCTGGCGTTGCAGCATCACATTCGCATGGCGGTGCTCAAAGCACGCAGTCCTTCATGTGGCATTGGCCAGATTTACAACGGAACTTTTTCCGGAAATCTTAAACCAGGTGATGGAGTAACGGTTGCTTTGCTGAAACGTCACGGAATCCGTGTATTCCACGAAGGGCAGCTGGAAGAAGCCCGGGCGTTTTTACAGCGGCTGGAACAGCAACGGCGGAAATAGTGGTTCTACACCAATCGGGTATTGGGAAGAGGAGTAACTGGAAAGCTTTTACGAATTGGGAAAATACGGAACGGTTTTCGTGAACTTTGTGTTTACCGGATTATGGCCGGAAGAATAAATTTCACCAAACGATAATGCTGGTTTTTCGAAGCTTATGAATCTGGAACAGTTTATCGATTTATTTCGCAATGACCCGCGCTTTGCCGGGAATATTGCTCACTGGGAGGAGATTCCGCCGCGGGAAGCAGTTTGGGCGGATTTTCCGGTCGGACTGGATGAACGGCTGATTCAAGCGCTCCGCCAGCGGGGAATTCAGCAACTTTATTCCCATCAAGCGGAGGCCATCCACCATGTGTTGAACGGGAAAAACGTGGTGCTGGTGACTCCCACTGCCAGTGGAAAAACCCTGGCGTACAATCTGCCGGTTCTGAATACTATTCTCCGTGAACCGGAGAGTCGGGCGCTGTATCTCTTCCCCACCAAAGCGCTTTCTCAGGACCAGTTTACCGAATTGCACGATCTGATTACCTTGTCCGGGGCAGACATTCGCACCTATACATTTGACGGCGATACACCGGTCTCTGCACGCAAAGCCATTCGCCGAACCGGGCAAATTGTAATGACCAATCCGGATATGTTGCACCAGGGTATTCTGCCGCATCACACCATCTGGTTAAAATTATTTGAGAACCTGAAATATGTGGTAATTGACGAAATTCATTATTACCGGGGTGTTTTGGGGAGCCATCTCAGCAATCTTATTCGCCGATTAAAACGCATTGCCCGGTTTTACCACAGTCAACCGCAATTTATTTGCTGCTCAGCTACCATTGCCAATCCGGTGGAATTCACCGAGAAAATTATTGAGGAACCTGTGGAGGCGGTGAAGCGCAGCGGTGCGCCTTCCGGCCGGAAGCATTTCGTTTTTTACAACCCACCAGTGGTCAATCGACAGCTGGGGATTCGGCGCTCTGTGGTAAACGAAGTCCGTCGCCTGGCCAGGCACCTTCTGGAAACGCGGGTGCAGTTTATTGTGTTTGCCCGCAGCCGCGTCCGGGTGGAAGTAATTACCCGCTACATTAAAGAGGAAGCCCGCCGATTGCACATCTCACCGGAAAAAGTCAGAGGATATCGGGGTGGATATTTGCCGCTGGAACGCCGGGCAATTGAGCGGGGACTGAAAAGCGGGGAAATACTGGCGGTGGTGAGCACCAATGCTCTGGAACTGGGCATCGACATCGGGCAGCTGGATGTATCCATTCTGGCGGGGTATCCCGGAACGATTGCCAGTTCCTGGCAGCAGGCTGGTCGGGCCGGGCGCCGCGCCGGCACTTCCCTCACCGTGCTGGTGGCCAGTAGCGCACCACTGGACCAGTTCATGATGGATCATCCGCACTACTTCTTCGGACAAAATCCCGAAAGTGGCATTGTGGACCCGAACAATTTACTGATTTTAATGAGCCATATCAAATGCGCTGCCTTCGAACTTCCCTTTACCGAAGAAGAACGCTTTGCACCGGAAGGCACTCGTGAGATTCTGGAATATCTGGTGGAAAAAAATGTGCTGCGCAAAGCGGAGAACCGCTACTACTGGATGAGCGAAATTTATCCCGCCGAAGAAGTAAGCCTGCGCAGCGCCTCACCGGATAATGTGGTGATTGTGGATACCACCCACGGCGAACGGGTCATCGGAGAGGTGGACCTGTTCAGCGCACCGGAATTGGTCCATCAGGAAGCCATCTACATGCACGAAACCAATCAATACCATGTGGACAAACTGGACTGGGAGCGGAAAAAAGCGTATGTACGGGAAGTGAGCGTGGATTATTTCACCGATGCCATCACCAAAGTGAATATTAAGGTGCTGGAAGTGGATGAAAGCGCTCCTTTTCGGCGGGTGAAACTGCATTACGGGGATATCAATGTTAGCCGGGTGACCACCGGATACAAAAAAATTAAATTTTTTACTCACGAGAATGTGGGATCGGGACGGGTGTATTTACCGGAACTGGAAATGGCAACCACAGCAACATGGCTGGAATTGCCCGAAGCGCTGGTGCAGGAATTGGACATCGGGGAATCGGAATTAGGTGGAGCACTGCAGGCGGTGGCCAATTTGTTGCGCAATATGGCACCGGTATTTTTAATGTGCGATCCGGGGGATATTCGCACCGTTCCCATGGTGCGTGCTCCGTTTTCCGGACTTCCCACGGTGTACCTGTACGATAACTATCCCGGCGGGGTGGGTTTGAGTTACAAGTTCATGCACAATCCTGAACCGATTTTACGTGCGGCATGGGAGCGGGTGAACCAGTGCACCTGCCGGGCGGGATGTCCCGCCTGTGTGGGACCGCAACTGGAAGTGGGTGAGCACGGAAAAGAACTGGCCAGAACCCTGCTGGGCATGGTGTTAGGAGAATAAATGGTTCCATAGAACGAATCTTTTTTCCGTGAAAGGGTACGAAAAGGAAACCGGTTACCGGGAAAACAGCGAAGCAATAAGTGAGGGGTAAAGAAAAAAGATAAAAGACAAAAGATAAAGGTACTAAAAGATAAGTTACCTGCCGGGGAAAAATTAGAGAAAAAGAATTAAACAACTATAATAGTAATCAGGATACCTGTAATGGATATTCGTTCCCGACTGGCACAACTGGATAAATCGCCGGAACCGAATCGTGTGGACGAACCGGTGGTTACTCCGGACGATGAGTGGACGGAAAGCTTCCAGCGCGAACTGGATGCGAAAATTCTGCGGGAGGGTTCTTCCTTCATCATTCTGAAGGAAAATTACTACCCGGTGTACCGGAATCGTGCATTCCAGCAGGTGCAGGAGCAAGGACTGCTCAGTCGGGATATCTTAAAACTGGCACCTTTACCGGAAGTGCAGGAGGTAAACTGGCGACAGGCACTATTCATCGATCTGGAAACCACCGGATTGGCTGGCGGCACCGGAACCTATGCTTTTTTAGTGGGATTGGGACATATTGAAGCTGACCACATCGTGGTGCGGCAATATTTATTACCGGATTTTCAGTACGAATGGTTACTGCTCAAACAGGTGGAAAACGCTCTGTTGCAACACAACCTGATTGTCAGTTTCAACGGAAAATCGTTCGACATTCCCCTGTTACGCAATCGGTTTGTACTGAATCGTCTGGACACCGTGCTGGATGAGATGGTGCATCTGGATGTGCTGCACGCTGCCCGGCGAGTGTGGAAGCGCCGATTGGGAAGCTGCGATTTGCAGAATCTGGAGACGCACATTCTGGGGCAAAACCGGGTGGCAGATGTACCCGGTGAATTGATACCGCAGATTTATTTCGAATACATTCGCAAACGAAATGTACTACCGCTACGGGAGGTGCTGGAGCACAATTTTTACGATATCGTACACATGATATTGCTCACCCTGGAGCTGGATCAGATTGCCCGGGAACCACACCGGCGGTTACGTTCGCCCCACGATTTCATCTCTCTGGCGCGTTTTTACTATCGTCAAAGGTTGTGGGAGGATGCGCTACCGTTGGTGGAATGGCTGGCGCAAACGCAATCCCATAATCGCATCGGAGAAGAGGCGTTGTTTCTGTTGTCCATGATTTACAAAAAGCAGGGGGATGTTTCGGCTGCGCGAGAAGCAATTCAGCGGCTGCTGAAATTACGGGGTGACCATCCCGGCGCCATTGAAGAACTGGCAAAATATTACGAGCATCGGGAAAGAGATTACCATGCGGCACTGGAGGTGGTGAATCAAGGGTTGTACTACATCGAATTACTGGAGCAGCTTCAGCGTGGTGGGGAGATATTACGCTACCGGGAGGCGTTCCGCCATCGTCAGGCACGCCTGATGCGTAAGCTGGAGCGGCAGCAGAAAAAGGAAAAGACGAAAGAATAGCAGACCTGTGTGTGAATGCGTCCACTCAGGGGAAATTTTCCTGAAACGAGGGTGGTTTTATCTACCTTCCACAATCTGGCGAATACCGGCGGGCTTAAAAAATTCCAATTGATTCTTCCCGGATTTTCGTTTAAATTTAGCGCGCCAAAACTAAGAGGCCACCGTAGCTCAGCTGGTAGAGCAAGTGATTCGTAATCACTAGGTCTGCGGTTCGAATCCGCACGGTGGCTCAAATTATCGGAGCCATGCAGCGCGCATGGCTTTCTTTTTATCTGGCAAGCGATTCAGGACGATTTCTGATGCAACATACCGGAAGAACATCCTGTTTCATTGTTCACCAAACAAAAAGGGGAATTGATTTTCCCCCTGCTGGCAGGGTAAATTCCTGGTTACAAACGAAGGGGTTACGGTGAGTTTGCGTATTTTTCACACCGCTGATGTACATCTGGGGATGAAGTTCACCCGCGGATATCCCGCATCGGTTCAGGAAGCGCTTCAGGAAGTGCGATTTCGTACCCTTGAGCGTATGGTAGAGATGGCGAATGAACATCGCTGCCAGCTATTTGTGGTGGCAGGCGATTTGTTCCACCGTCAGGGAATTCCCCGAAAGGATGTCATTCGGACCGCCGCTATCTTGAGAAAATTTCAAGGAGCGGCTCTGCTGCTTCTGCCCGGTAATCACGATTTCTATAGCGGCAGCAATTCGCTTTTATGGAAAACAATGGAAGAACATCTGCCGGAGACCGCTCTGGTGTTATCCGAGCCACGTGTTTACCCGCTACAGGAGTTCGACCTGGATGTGCATGTTTATCCCGCTCCCTGCACCGCCAAGCATTCCCCCCAAAACCAATTGGGCTGGATGAAAAACATTCAACCGGACGACGGAGTTCCGTTTCATATTGGCATTGCCCACGGTAGTTTGCAGGGGTTTTCGCCGGATTTCGATGAAAGATATTATCCCATGACCCCCGCAGAGCTGGAGGAGATCCCCGTACAGGTGTGGCTATTGGGGCATACCCACCAGCGCTTCCCGGCGGAAGAAGAGGGTCGCGGGCAGCGCATATTCTTCCCGGCAACTCCTGAACCGGATGGGTTCGATTGCACCCATAGCGGTTCCGCCTGGCTCCTGGAATTGGAAGATGATGGAACCGTGCACTATCGGGCTCTTACCACCGGACAGTACCGGTTCCAGCAAATTTCCATTGATTTATCTCAATTTCCGGATATGCGAACGGTGCGGGAACGGCTCCGCTCTGTTGATTCGACGAATACGTTACTCCAATTGCGTTTTATCGGACGCATACCCGACGAACAATTCCAGGAGCTGCACGAGCTGATCGGTGAACTGGAGAAAGAATTTTTTTATCTGCAGGTAGATACCGCAGGGTTGCTGCGAAAGATTACCCGGGAAGACATCGACAGAGAGTTTGTTGAAGGTTCTTTTCCGCATCGGTTACTGACTGCTCTGAGTGAAGAGGATGAACTGGCTCTTCAGCTGGCTTATGAGATGATTCAGGAGGTGCGGAAATGATTCTTCGGGAAGTTACCCTTCATCCTTTTGCGGGAATTTCCCGGCGCACCGTTTCATTCCGGCCCGGGCTCAACGTGATAGTGGGACCGAACGAGGCGGGGAAGAGCACGCTGGTGCAGGCAATCCAGCTGATTCTTTTTCAACGAGTGCTCACTTCAGCCAGGGAATTCCGTAACCGTGTTGCTCCGTTTCTTCCCGCTGGCGGCGGGGATACCATTCGGGTTACGTTACTGCTGGAACAGGACGGGGAATACCAGGTGAGCAAAAGCTGGGGGGCAGAAAAACAGGCGAGGATGACGCTGCCGGATGGTTCGGTAGTTTCGGACGACGCAACAGTTCAGGAGATATTGCAACGATTAACCGGATATCATCAAGCCACGTATCAGCATGTGCTGATTGTTCAGCAGAATCGGCTCACCGAAACCTGGCGAGCTCTGCAGCAGGAGTCGGCTCCCCGCAATGACCTGAATAACCTTCTTCGTCGGGCGGTGTTCGAAACCGGTGGAGTGTCCATCGAAAAACTGGAACAGATGATCGAAAAGCGGTATCACCAGTTGTTCAGCCACTGGGATGCCCGGCTGAATTTACCTGCGGGCAACCGGGGCATCCGGCATCCCTGGCAAAAAGAAGTGGGCGAAATCCTGCAGGCATATTATGAACTGGAGACCATACGTGAGAACCTGCATCAGGTGGAAGCGTTCGAGCAGGAACGGGATAGGCTGAATGCCCGGGTGGAACAAATGGAAAGAGAAGTGCAGGAAATCAGGGAATTTGTCGAAACGCATCACCAGCAGATTAACGAATTGCGGGAACGGGCAGTGTTAGAGGAGCGTTTGCAACGGCTGGAACAGGAAGAAAACCGGTTGCGCGATATCAACCAACAGTGGCCGGTGCTGGAACAGCGCATTCGGGAAATGCAACCGAAGTTGGAAGAACTAAACCAGCGGTTATCTGCCCTGCTGGAAGAAAAATCAAGAGTGGAGAAGGCGCAGGAGCTTCAGGAGAAATTGAAACTGTGGCAGGAAGTGGAAAAGCGGGAAAAGGAAATCCACCGGCTTAACACAGAAAAGAACCGGTTGTCTCCGGTGTCGGAGCCCGACGTCAAACGATTGAGAGAAATTGATCGTGAACGTAGCCAGCTATCCGCCACATTGAAGGCAGCCAGTTTGCAGGTGCAACTGAAGACCCGTGTGCCGGAAGTTGTACAGGTTCAAATCGGATTGGAACCAGAGCAGGAGATACACGTTTCGCCGAAAGAACCCCATTCGCTCACCGCTTCAGGTAGCATCCGGATAAAACACGATAATCTGGAAGTTACCGTTGTATCCGGTGAGCTCAATGTGGAGGCAGTGCAAAGGTCCCTGCAGGCTTTGCAGCGGGAGGAGATGGAATTATTGGCAAAGTGCCAGATTGAAAATCTTGAACAGGGCGAAGCAGTGCTCCACCATCACCGGGAGCTGGATTCACAACTGGCTCTATTGAAAGATCAGCTCAATCAACTTTTAGGAGGGCATAACCGGGAAGAACTCCAGGCGCTGGCGGAGCAGGCAGAGGATGTGCAGTCCCTCCGGTCGCTTTCTGCGGTGATGGAAGATATCTCCTCTGTGCAGATGAAACAAGTTCAAATGGAAAGCCGTTTGGAGGAGGCCCAGGAGCAAATCCGTAAATGGCAGGAAGAGTTTCACAATCCGGAAAAGCTCCTGGATCGACTGATAGAGTTGCGTCAGGAGCGGAAATCGGTACAGGGTAAACTGGAACAATTAGCTCAGCCACCGGAAGGTGTGGAGAGTGTGGAGGTGTTTATCCGGATGTTTGAAGAAAAGGAGCAGCAGTTGCGGGATCAGGAAAGTCAGTTGAGTGAATTACGCATTCGTAAAGCGGAGATGGATGCCCGGGAGCCGGATGAAAGCAGCGAAACATTGCGTGAGCGTCTTCGAGAACTGGAAGCGGCATTTCAGCAAAAACTTCGGTTGGGGCGAGCAATGGAGATTCTTCGGAAGCGGTTTATCGATTTAAAAACACAAATGGATGGGGAAACCCTGCAGCCCTGGGTGAATCGGTTCGTGGCGTATTTACGTCTTTTAACCGGGGAGCGGTATCAGGAAGTGCAATTAAAGGAAGGGGTGCCGGAAAAAGTGGTGCGCAAGGATGGAGTTGCGTTACAGGTGGACTGGCTTTCGGTGGGAGCAAAGGACGGGCTGGCGCTGGCGTTGCGACTCTCCATGGCGGAATATTTCCTGCGCGAACGAAGGGGGTTTCTGATTATGGACGATCCCCTGGTGGACCTGGATCCGGAACGGCAACAGGCAGCGGTGGAATTGTTGCGCCAATTCGCCCGATCACATCAGCTGATTGTGCTTACCTGCCATCCGCACCATGCGGAACTGTTAGGAGGAAACCAGGTGAATCTGGAAGGAGAACTCTAAATTTCAAATCTTCATTAAAACTTACAAAGAACTGCCACCAAACAGTTTGGAACGGAAGGTGCTGAATAACTTCAACTTTTGGGATTATCGCGTGGGCTTCCGGATACCGATCCCATTCTTTAAATTTAATCTGAGAGAAATGCATCCGATTCTGAGTTCAGAAAGAAAGAAGATTGATTTTCAAATTTTTGTGGTGCTCCCGAAAAGCTTAAATGGTTAATTGAACGGAGAAGAAATCCTTTGTTTCTTCACTACTTCACACTCCTTCGACAGGTAAACGATTTACAGGAACCGCTTCGAAACGCTACCATCCGGGCCAGTTTTACCCAGATGAAAAATGAGCAGATACTGGAAATAGAGTCTGAGAATGGCAAATTGTGGCACCTGCTTCTATCTGCCCATCCATCCTATCCCACTCTGCTTTTGAGGGAACCGATCCGACGCGCCCGCAATAGTACCGATGTGCTCTCTGAATTAGTGGGACGTCGCATTGGCGCAGTGGAGCTGCTTCCCTACGAACGCGTTGTGATAATGCGGTTTGTCGGGACGCAGGAGCGGTTCTATTTGCAATTCTTCCGCAATCACGCCAATTTTTTCCTGCTGGATGCTCAGAAGGTGATTCAAAACGCCTTTAAAAAGGCGAAAAAATATCGGGGAACGGAATACCGTCTGAAATCCGGTAATTTTGTTGATCCCCTGCAACTAACCGGCGATGAGTTTGTCGAACTGATTCAGAAGGGTGAGAAGGCACCGCTGGAATATTTTTTAAAACGGCGATTTTATTTTCTGACCCCGGAAGTGTTGGCAGAAATTGCTTGCCGCACTGGCTTGAACTTTCAGCAAACGAATACCGTGTTTGCTCCGGATGAGCTGAGGGAAATACATCGGCACATTAACGACTTCTTTCGGCAATGCCGCAGCGATTCTCCGCGCATTTATTTTCAGGATCGTTTTCCTCAAATGATGACTCTGACTCACTTCTGCTCCCTGAATGCTCTGGTGGAAGAACGTTATCCGGCGGTCAATGAAGCTTTGGCACGTTTTGTTTTACTCCGGTTACGTCAGGAAAACCTGCTGACCAGGCGGGAGAATATTGAAAAACATTTGCGTCGGAAAATGGCTCAACTGGAAGGAGTGATATCCAATCTGAAAAACATACCCGGTCAGAAAGAGTTGCAGGAACGGTTTCAGCGAACCGGGGAATTAATTCTTTCTCAGATTCATCGCATCCCTACCGGTGCAGAAGAAGCGGTTCTCACCGATTACTACCATCCCGATCAGGCGGAAATCCGGGTAAAACTGAATCCCCGACTGAGCGCAGCAGAAAACGCTCAGGTGTATTTTCGTAAAGCGAAGGAAGTGGGGCAAAAGCAGCAGGAACGGTTTCAGCGACTGGAGCATTTGCAAAAGCAATTGCAGGAACTAAAAAAGATTGAGGCGGAATTACAGGGAGAGGTGGGATTTAAGCAGTTAAAGCGCATTGAGAAACAGCTGGCGTCGCTGCATGTGGTTCAGACGGCGGGAGAAAAGCTGGCGGAGAGCTACCGTCCCTACCGAACGTTTTTTCGGGGTGATTGGGAAATCTGGGTAGGCAAAAATGCCCGGGCAAATGACGAGATGACATTTCGTCATGCTCATAAGGAAGACTTCTGGCTTCATGCCCAGGGAGTGGCTGGTTCCCATGTGGTGGTGCGGAATCCCCGCCGCCTGGAAAATTTGCCCAAAGATGTGCTGGAATATGCGGCGCGTCTGGCTGCTACCAATAGTCAGGCACGCCATAGCAGCTATGTGCCGGTGATGGTGACCCGGGTAAAATACGTACGGAAACCACGTGGTGCAACCCCGGGAGCTGTGATACCGGAACGAACAAAAACCATATTTGTAGAGCCGTTAAGGAATGAGATGTAATATAGAACGGGAGAAACTTTTTCATCCTGTTTGATTTTTTGTTCATGATTGGTTGAATTTGGAAGATTGTGGTTCTGACAGAATAGCTTCCCCTGTCATTCCGACCGAGCCACAACGAAGTTGGGGCGAGTGGAGGAATCTCAGGAGACCCCTCGACTCCGCTATCGCTCCGCTCGGGGTGACATGACAGCTCGCTGTCATTCCGACTGGAGCGACGAACGCAGTGAGGAGCGGAACGGAGGAATCTCAGGAGAACATCATCCTGTTCATCCAGCTTGATTTTTTAGACAGGATGAACAGGATTTTCAGGATAAAATAAAATTTTTGATTTTTGGTGAAACCAACCAGGTAGGTGGGTTGACAGGCCAGATCATTAACATTAAAAATGAATCCTGTTCCATCCTGTAAATCCTGTCCAAAAATTTTTTTAAGGACAAGCCAGATGGAAATGAGATCCCTCGACTCCGCTGAAGCTCCGCTCGGGGTGACAAAAAAAACCGTGTCATTCCGACTGAAGCGACGAACGCAGTGAGGAGCGGAACGGAGGACTCTCAGGAGAACATCATCCTAATCATCTCGCTTGAATTTTTTAGACAGGATGAACAGGATTTTCAGGATGATTAAAAGATTTTAACGTTTGATTTATTTTCAATATTTTAATCCTGTT
>CAZBWV010000090.1:0-17037 GCA_964495805.1 uncultured Calditrichaceae bacterium | reverse complement strand
GGAAAATGGCATGTGTTGGCGGATATGCTCTCCGACTGCGATGTGATTATTGGTCGTGGAATGGGACCGGCTGCTTACCAGAACTTCCAGAGCATTGGTAAGAAAGTGATTTTAAGTAAAGAAATCAAAGTAGAAGAGGCGTTGAAAAAGTTCATTGCCGGTGAATTAGAGCACGATCCCCGGCGGGTGAAATATGATTGATGGAAGCGTTTTATTTGACAATCATCGAAATGGTGGGTGTTATTATACAGGATGAACAGGGTTGTGCAGGATGATTTTTGATTTTGGATTTTTTTTAGAAAGGATGGACAGGATTTTTCAGGATTAAATAAAATTTTTGATTTTTGGTGCAACCAATCAGTCAGGTGGGTTGACAGACCAGATCGTTAACATTAAAAATGAATCCTGTTCCATCCTGTATATCCTGTCTAATTTTTTTCGGACAGGATGAACAGGATTTTCAGGATTTAAAAAAAACATCCCGTCAGGGATGGGATGAACTTAGGCCCCCAATTCATTGGGGGTAAACGGGAAACATCCCACCACACCAACATTTGTCCCGTAGGGACAATTGAACCACCCGGCGCGGTGTGGGGAATTCAACCGTCCCTCCGGGACGGAGGTGGTGGGGTGCTGCTGGTTTCACCAATGTTCCCACCATTAAAATGGTGGGCTAAGCTCAGCGCATCCCTCCGGGATGCGTGTTTTTGGTTTTTAGACAGGATGGACAGGATTTTCAGGATTAAACACCCATCCCGCCAGGGATGGGATGAACTTAGGCCCCCAATTCATTGGGGGTAAACGGGAAACATCCCCCAAACCCAAACATTTGTCCCGTAGGGACATTTGAAACCACCGGCGCAGTGTGGGGAATTCAACCGTCCCTCCGGGACGGGGGTGGTGGGGTGTTGCGGTTTTCACCAATGTCCCCACCATTGAAATGGTGGGCTAAGCTCAGCGCATCCCTCCGGGATGCGGGGTTTTTGGTTTTTAGACAGGATGAACAGGATTCTCCGGGTTGAAAAAAAACCATCCCGTCAGGGGAAAACCATTGGTACGGAATTAATTAATGGAAAAATTTACCCAATCGTATTAAATTTAAATGTGAAATGAATTAAGAATTATCAATTTAGCAGATCAACAAAAACCCTGGTATCATTGAAATATGGACTTTTTCTATTTTTCATTCGATTTGTAAAATTAAACGAAAAATAATTCGGAGTATAAAATGAAATATCTATTCATATTTTTGTTTGGGGTGATTTTTCTTACTTGCCAGACGAATACCAGCTCATTTCAAAAAAATGAAATCTTCGGGCAATTCCCGATGGCAGTGGGATATACCTGGGAATATTCGGTACAGGATACAACCTTTTACTTTCGTTTCTCCGATAGTATGCAGGTAAAAAATGGAATCATGCAGGTGAAGATTATTGGTAAAATTGAACAGGAGAACAGAGAAGTTGAGTACCTCTGGCAATATCGGTTCAACGGAGAAATAGTGGATACTCTTTATGTGGTTCCTTCCGGTGACAGTTTGTTTTTTTATTATGATGAAGGAAGAGTTGTTAAATGGATGCTGGTATTTCCTCTTCAGGTCGGGAAAAGCTGGGAATACAATGAGTGTGACAAATATCGGGTCATTCGTAAAGAGATGTTTCCACTTCCCATCCGCTCTATGGAAGAAGTATTTGTAGCACAGCGTCAATTCATGTGCGAAGCAGAAGCGTCGCTGATTGAACAGTTCTTCATTCACCCCCGGATAGGGTTGATTCGGTATGAATCTGAATATTTCAACATATTTTATGGAATTTCCCGTGTGCAACACTGGAAATTAAAGTCGTATCGGGTAAACTCGTAAGTTCCGGTTTTTCAGCATAGATGAAATGACCACCCGAAATGGTGCAGTCGGTTCTCCTAATACAATGAAAATAGTTT
This sequence comes from uncultured Calditrichaceae bacterium, assembly GCA_964495805.1. GTDB lineage: Bacteria > Calditrichota > Calditrichia > RBG-13-44-9 > RBG-13-44-9 > JALXCH01. The sequence goes on along the minus strand of CAZBWV010000090.1, from coordinate 15,099 downwards.
ATTTAACGGAGACCGGAAGGAACCCCTTTTGAATGGAATAATGCTCCCAGGAGCCATTACCCGGAAAAATACAGGTGCAGGGATGTGTTTCTGCGAAATTCACTTCCCGTTTGTTTTTTGATCCTGAGGCATTAATTTCTCTGTGCGATGGAAAAACAGATTTCACAATTTCTGCATTCCCTGGTAGTGTTCCGGGAACAACTGTTTCGTAATCCTGAACCAGGATGGGAAGAGGTGACCACCACTTCGGCTATAGAAAGATATTTGCGCTCTCTATCACCGGAGTTGCACATCACCCGTCCGTTGAAGACCGGTCTGGTGGCAGATGCGGTGTTTCACCAGGATGCGCCTTTTCTGGCACTGCGTGCAGACATCGACGCACTGGAAATTAACAATACCGTACGCCACGCTTGCGGTCATGATGTGCACACTGCCATTGTAGCGGGTGTCGCCATTTTACTTTACCGTATGAAGATTGTTCCCAATTTCAACTTGCGTTTTATTTTTCAACCGGCGGAGGAACCCATTCCCAGCGGGGCGCCGCAAATGATTAAAGCCGGGGTTTTGAACAACGTTGCAGCAATTTTAGGAATGCATGTGGACCCCAATTTGCCCATGAGAACTCTGGGACTGGTGGATGGCTGGGTAAATGCCCAGAGCATTCGATTTGACTGGACGTTCATTGGTCCCGGGGGACATTCCGCCCGTCCCCATCAGGTGGCTGACCCATTGCGCGCTGCGACGGAGATGGCCTGTCGGGCTAATCGCGCAGCCAGAAAATGGGAGACAGCTGAGCACCCCTCTGTATTTACCGTAACCCGTCTCCACGCCGGGGATGCCTACAATGCGATTCCCGAACGCGCGAAACTGACCGCTACCCTGCGCGTCACCGACCAGCAGGTCCGGAACGAAATCATCGCAGAGCTGGATAGAATTTATACGGATGTTTCTGAAGAAACCGGATCTTTTGCCCGGTGGGATGTGCAAATGGGCTCCCCACCCGTGTACAACGATACCCGGCTTACCCGTCAGTTGCACCGCATTGCGCACCAGCATGGCTGGAAGGTAACCGAACCGGAGCGCTCCATGGGCGGAGACGATTTCGGCTGGTATGTTCAACAGGTTCCCGGAGTCATGGTTCGCCTGGGAATCCGAAAGAAAAAAAAGATGCCTGCTTTACACTCCCCGGAATTTCGGGCACCAATGGAAGCGGTGGAGATGGGACTTCGTTTCTTTCTGCAAACGATTCAGCATTTAACGCTGTAAAAATCTTGCTTATTTAATGAATTGCCATTTCTATTGAATTCACCGGTGCGCTTTTTTCCGTAAAAACTTTCTGTCCGGGGAGAACAAACCAGCGAACGCAGAACCACGATACCCGGCTCACTTTCCTGTTTCTCTCTTTTATGCCCCATAAAATATGGCTATATTTAGCGCTGAATTAGAGAAAACCGGAATTCCATGAACGAAAACCAATTACTTGCTCAACTGAATCCCCGCCAGCGTGAGGCGGTGGAATACACCGAAGGACCATTGCTGGTGCTGGCCGGTGCCGGTAGCGGAAAAACCCGCGTGCTGACTTACCGAATTGCCTATCTTATTGAAAAAAAGTTAGCTGCTCCGTATCAGATTCTGGCAGTCACTTTTACCAACAAAGCAGCGAACGAAATGAAACAGCGCGTGGAGCGATTACTGGGAATTCCGGTGCGTTCCCTGTGGATAGGTACTTTTCATTCCATTTCAGCGCGAATTCTCCGCTCCGAAGCCACGCTTGCCGGTTACAGCTCCAATTTCACCATTTACGACACGGACGATCAGGAGAATTTGATTAAACGAATCATGAATTTCCTGAATATTAGCAAGGAGGTGCTTTCCCCACGGCAGGTGCAGTGGGCTATCAGTCAGGCGAAAAATCAATTGAAAGATGCCAGAGCGTATCAAAAAGATGCTCAGGACTTTCGGCATAAGCAGATTGCTCAGATCTTCTGGGAGTACGAAGTGGCGTTACGGCGCAACAACGCCATGGATTTCGATGATTTGATCGTCAAACCCATCGATATTTTTACCCGACATCCCGAAGTGCTGGAGAAATATCAGAAACGGTTCAAATATATTTTGGTGGATGAGTATCAGGATACCAACCGTGCGCAGTATTACTGGATTAAACTGCTCTCCGCCGGTCATCGGAATCTGTGTGTGGTGGGGGACGAAGACCAGAGCATTTACCGCTGGCGCGGAGCGGACATCGAAAACATCCTGCGTTTTGAGAAAGACTTTCCGGATTGCAAAATTATACGACTGGAACAGAATTATCGCTCCACTCAAACCATTCTCAGTGCTGCCAATTCCGTGGTGGCCCACAATATGAAGCGGCTGGGTAAAAATTTATGGAGCAATAGCGATGTGGGGGAACCCATCTATGTGGTACGTGCACAAAACGAAACAGCCGAAGCCCGAACCGTGGTGAATATCATCCGCCGGGAGTCGGAGAACGGCTTTTCCTTAAGCGATGTGGTGGTACTGTATCGCACCAATGCTCAGTCCCGTGCACTGGAAGAGCAATTCCGCTACAGCGGCATTCCGTACACCATTGTGGGTGGTACCAAATTTTATGAGCGCAAGGAAATTAAGGACATTCTGGCTTATCTGCGTGTGCTGGTGAATCCGGACGATTCGGTAAGCCTGCTACGCATCATCAACTTTCCTGCCCGGGGCATCGGGCAAACCACGCTGGAAGCGGTGAACCGATATGCCCGGTCCCGGAATGTTGGGCTGTACCAGGCGCTTCAACAGGCGGAGAAAATTCCCGGAATTACCCGTCTTGCTGTGAAGCACATAAATGATTTTGTGGAACTGGTGGAACGTTACCGTCAGCTTCAGGAAGAGCTGGACGCATTTAGTCTGGCCGATCAGCTGGTGAAGGAAGTAGGGCTGCGAAGCATTTATCAGAATTCCAATCGGGTGGAAGACGAAACAAGAGTGGAGAACATTAACGAATTGCTCAATAGTATTCAAATTTTTGTGAGCGAACGGGAAGAAAACAATCGACTGGTGAATTATTTGGAAACGATTTCCCTGCTTACGGACATTGATCGCTGGGAACTGGAACGCCCCATGGTCACCCTGATGACCCTGCACAGTGCCAAGGGATTGGAGTTTCCCATTGTCATCATTACCGGATTGGAGGATGGATTGTTTCCACTTTCCCGGAGTTTCGATAATCCGGACGATCTGGAGGAAGAGCGGCGGCTGTTTTATGTGGGAATGACCCGGGCGCAAAAGAAAGTGTATCTGCTCTATGCCGAAAGTCGTCATCGTTTTAGCCGGGATTACGGAACAACGTTCCGTTCCAATCCGTCGCGATTTCTGCGCGAAATTCCCAACGAATTTGTTCGGAAGTTGGGTGGGGAATCAACTCCCCGGAACCGAAATAATCAGCAGCGGTTTAACCTTCGAAAAAAACAGAGGGTTAACCGCATGGAAGGATTGCCGGATGAAAACACCCCCTACAAAATCGGACAGATGGTACAGCACGAACTGTTTGGTCAGGGACAGATTCTGGGGGTGGAAAAAACCAGGTTAGGGACCAAACTGACTGTTCTGTTTCACAATAAAGGAATAAAAAAATTGATTGCCGAATACGCCAATCTGGTGGTGAGCGAAAATCTGGAGTAAACCATGAAACACTCACTCAGTTATCGAATCGGAATTTTATTACTCATATTGATTTCTCTGGCTTTCTCTCAGCGATATGGGGAGAGCGACGATTTTTCCTATGCGTTAAAACTGTATAACGAAGGCTTTTACGATATTGCTGCCCAGCAGTTTAATCTGTTTGTGAACCGCTACCCCAATAGCGAGCGGGTACCGGATGCACGATATTATCAGGGGATGTCCCTGTTTCAGTTGGGGGAATATGAAAATGCCCGGGTGGAGTTCCAGTCCCTTGCAGTGGAATTTCCCGATCATTCCCGCGCACCGGAAGCCTGGCTAAAGGTAGGGGAGTGCTATTTAAAATTGCACAAACCGGAGGAGGCAGCCCGTGCGTTTGAAACGGTGAAAGTACTTTACCCGAACAATGCTAATGCTCCTGAGGCGCTTTACCGGGCGGCACGCATTTATCTTTCCTTGAACAAACTGGACAAAGCAGAGATCATCTTGCAGGATTTTCTGGATCGGTATCCGGATAGTGCGGTCTTTCCTGCGGGACGGTTGCTATATGCTGAATTGCTGGTGCGTAAGGGGAATTTTGCTCAGGCGCGCAAAGAATACGAGAAAGTGCTCAAAAGCGATGCCGGAGCGGAGGTGATTGCCCGGGCACATCTGGGAATGGCTCGTTACTACCAGGAGCTGGGATTGGTGGAGGAAGCGCAAAAATCCTACCTTGCCGTGATCGATCAGTTTGCCGGTACTCCGGCGTTATTCCCGGCTGTGCGCGAACTGGGAGAACTACACATTCGCCAGAATCATCTGAAAGACGCACTTCAGCTACTTAACAAATATTTGAACCGATTTAAAAGCCGGAATCAGCAGGCGCACCTGAAACTGCTTATTGCCACGGTGTACTATCTGGAAGGAAATTACCGCGGGGTGCATCAATTACTGGATGCACTGGCTGAAAAACAGCAATGGGATTCCCTGCAGGTACGAGCGAATTTTTACCTGGGAATAACTTCGCTGGCAGAAAATCGACCGGAGAATGCAGCAGAGTATTTCGATCGGATTGTGGGAGATAGTGCTATTGCCCGGCAATTGCCAGCACTGGCACTGGAAGCGCGCAAACAGTTAGGATTGATTGCTCTGCGTACCGGGAATTTTCGCAAAGGAAGTCAACTACTGGAAGCCTACCTCCGTCAGTCCGATGACGGGCAGACCATTCAGCAAATTTACCAGGAGCTGATTCAGACTGCACTGGCAGGTAAATTTGCCGACGAAGCGGAGAATCTCTACCAGCAACTTTTACTCCGATTTCCCCATTCCTCCCGACGGGACGATATTCTGTTTCTGTTTGGCAAATATTATTATTCCCGACAGGAATACCAGACCGCTTTGCAGAAATTTCAGCAACTTGTTCGGCAGTACCCCTGTTCTGCTCGGTACGATTCCGCACAGGTTTACATGGAAATCATTCGTTCCTTTCACATTGCCGATCAGTCTCTGGGGGTGAATCAGTTAGCCAAATTGCTTGGTCGTTTTCTCGCCGGGGAGGATGAAGCTCATTTGAAGCTGGAACTGGCTCGCATCTATCTGGAGCAACTGAAAAATATGGACGAAACCATTGAATTGGCGGAAAATATCACCCGAAACGAAAGCGATTCCACCGTGGTGGGGCAGGCGTATGTAATTTTAGGGAATGCCTGGTACAAAAAAGCACGTCTAATGGAATTCCGGGGAAAAGACGCACAACTTGCCCGGCAAAAGTCCGCCGAAGCGTTTAAAATGGCCATGATGTATTTGCCCTACCTGGACAGGGCGGATTCGGTCACCTACTGCTTCCTGAATACAAATCTGGATAAAAATGTGCCGGTAGAAAAACAGATTGAATACTGGCAGCATTTTCTGAGGAATTATCCCACATCTGCTCTGGGATTCAAAGCGCGGTTAAAATTAGCGGATCTGTTCATTCAGCAAGGCGATAGCCTGCAAGCGCTCTCTCAACTGGATTCGGTTATTGCCGGACGAAATTCCTATCTGAAGGGGATCGCTGCGGTGCGTGCGGCGGAGTTTCTCATGAAGCAGGGGAGCGATTCCCTGGCCGAAGGGTATTTGAAATCTTTTCTGTTGGATGTACAGGTGCATCCGTTAAAATCCCGGGCGTACAAAATGCTGGCCGATTTGCGAGAGGCTCAGGGCGATTATCTCAGCGCAGCCGGTTTCTGGAAACGGATCATGGAAGAGTTTGATTATACGGATCAGGCGGAGGAGGGGAAGTGGAACATCCCGCGAATTTATCTGTTAGCGGAGAAATATCAGGATGCTGTGCATTATTTGACCCGAACGTTCTCTGCACCGGAATATCCGGATATCTTTCTGGAAAAAGTTGAAGAGAAAATCCAGCCGATCTACTATTTTTACCTGGGCAAAGCGTACTATTTCACCAACAAAACGGTTCCTGCGCGTCGGAATTTACTGGCTTATCTGGTGCGGAGCAAAAATCAGCAACTCCGGGAAGAGGCTCTGTTGTATCTGGGAATTCTGGCTCGCGAGGAAGGAAACATCGGAACGGCCATTATCGATTTCCAGCAAATCCTGACCAATCCGAAATCTCCATTTTTTGTTCAAGCTTCCTCCAAACTTGCCGATATATACTTTGAACAGAAGGATTTTGAGAAGGCGAAAAAGCTATACGCCGAACTGAGCTCCCGGGTAACCAATCCGGACGAAAAAATGCAATTTGCCGCACGAGAAATTATTTGTTTCATCCAGCAGGGGCAATTAAAAAGTTACCAGACCAAATTGAAAGCGTTTAAAACAAATTATAAAAAACAGCCTCAGTTAAAAAATTATCTGGCGCTGTTTGAATTCGAAATCGGAAAATATTACTTTCAGCAAAAGAAATACGATCCGGCCATTAAGCGTTTTAAAACAGTTACTAAAAAGTATAAAAATAGCGACTATGCCGATGATGCCCGGTACTATCTGGGTTTGACCTACACCACCATGAATCGGGTGGAAGACGCTCAGAAAATTCTTACCGGATTCATCGAAAAAAATCCGGAAAGCCCGCTGATTGCCAATGTGTACATCACTCTGGGTTCGTTGTACTATCGGGGCGAAAAGCCGGAATTAGCGGTGGAAGCATTTCAGAAGGCAGTGGAAAAGGCGCAGGACAGAGAGACCCGCCGGGTGGCGATGTCCAATTTGATTGCTCTGTATCGGGAACTGGGATTGTGGGACGGACTGCTAACCCAGGCGCGAAAATATGTGGAAGAATACCCCGATGCACCGGATGTAATGGACAAGAAAATTTTAATTGGTACCACATTAACCCGATTGAACCGATTTACCGAAGCCATAGATTACCTGCGCAAACTGAAATACGAGGCAACCAGCGAACAGGAACCGGAGATTCAGTTTTACATTGGTGAAGCGTACTTTAATGCAGGACAGTATGAGAACGCCATTCGTGAATTTGTGAAAATTCCTCTTCTTTCCAAACAAACTAAATTGCAGTGGGAAGCCAGTGCGTTGTATTATTCCGGACAGGCTTACGAAAAGATGGGACGAATCAACGATGCCATCCGGATGTATCAGGAAATTGTGCAGCGGCCGGGTATTTTGCCCGATTTGAAACGGGAAGCCCGGAAACGCATTAATCAACTGAAAAAAAGCAACTAAAAATTTTGTATTTTTCAAAAAATGATTATATTACGCCTGTAAAAATTTTGGAGGGGATCGAATGAAAAGAGTTACGTATGCGGCCCTGTTGGTTCTGTTAACCTTGTTTCTGCTCCAGTGCGGCGGAACCAAAAAGTTAACACCGGAAGAAATGGCTTCACTCTCGCCACAGGAAAAAGTGACCCATCTGGAAAAGGTGGTGGAGAAAAATCCCAATGATATAGAATCCAGGAAGGAACTCTATAAAACATATCTGGAGATGGGGATGGAAGACCAGGCCATCCGTGTGATGAAGGAAATTATGAATATTGATCCCTATCAGGCGGATGTCAATTTCGATTACGGGCAGTTGATGATGAAGCGCGGAGAAGAACAATTAGCCTACAAAGCATTCCGCGATGCGCTGAATTCCCCCGGCGGAAGCGCTTACACCGAACAGATTGCTCAATACCTGGGGGGAAAGTATCTCATCCAGCAAATTACCAATACCCCGGCTAATGAAGCTTTTCCTTCCTTCTCCCCGGATGGTAAAAAATTGGTTTACCAGACGGATGTGAATGGCAACTGGGATATTGTGGAGCGAGACCTGGAAAGCGGTGAGGAAACTTTTCTGGTAAATAGCCCGGCAGACGAAGAGCTGCCCTCTTATAGTCCCGACGGCAAAGAAATTGTCTATACCTCCAATCAGGATGATCACCGTCCCATTGACCGCAAATTTAAAGTGCGCGAAATTTATCTGAAAAAACTGGATTCCGGCTACGAGTACAACCTGACGGAATCCATAGCCGATGACTGGTTACCCCGCTTTAGCCCGGATGGCAGCCATATTCTGTTTGTGTCGGATCGTAGCGATTTGCGACAGGTACCTTATACCGAAAAACAGAGCGACATTTACGTTATGGAGAGCAATGGCGATTTTCATCTTCAGCTCACCAATAATGATTCGAATGAAGGAGGTGCTTGCTATACAGTGGATGGCAAACGAATTCTCTTCCACTCCAATCGCAACGGTTCTTACGATATTTTTGTTATGAAAGCCGATGGTAGCATGCCTATGACCGTGCTGGGCGAAGATGATGTGGATGAGGTAAATCCCTGCGTCTCGCCGGACAGTGTGCATTTTGTGTTCTTCAGCAATAAGGGAGGCAATTACGATATTTATCAGGCCAAACTGGACGGAAGCGAAGTGGAACGTTTGACTTATAGTCCGGCCAAAGACACCGATCCGGTATATTCACCGGATGGGCAGTTTGTAGCGTTCCATTCCGATCGAAATGGCAATTACGACATTTTTATTCTGAACCTGAACGTAACCAGCCAGCCCACAGCTTCGGATTTAATTAAACAGCTGGATATGTTGATTCAGAACTAACCTTCTTGAAACTCTCCGGAGTCCTTATCGGAGTCGATTCTTTTAAAAAATTTAACAACCCCGGTTATACGCCGGGGTTTTGATTTAATGAAAAGAAATTAGAAAATCGCACCTGCCGGGAAGTTGGCTCTCATTCGTTTAATCCGAATTGATTTTTCAGGTTAAGCCATCAACCTTTTTCAAGATCTTGTTAAAACGCGAACTCAGTTGGATGAAATCCTATCTGACCTGTACGCAGGTAGTTCATTTATACCACTTAATTCCTTGCAAAATTCTTGTAGATTTGTTAAACTTTTAGCAGGGAACAACGACTCATGGACGAGCAATCAGGCAACCAATAACTGGAACAAGAAAATGAAAACGTTCATGTTTGTCCTTATCCTTATCTGGAATCTGGGTTACGGACAGGAAGGAAGTATTCAGAAGAACCCGTCTTCAGAAAACAGTGACACTACTTCCACCGAACAGATCAAAATATATCGAAAAGGAAAGCTGAGTTATTTACCCGACCGGGTGATTGTGAAATTTCGGGAGACCGTTTCTGCCGAAGCGGTTCAGAGCCGGGTTGCGCCGGTGGGTGTTCAAGTGGTGGAAACACTACCGGTTGTGGGGGCACAGCTTTGTCGGGTTAAACCGGGGATGAGTGTGGAAGCCACAGTGGATACGCTGAAGAAACTTTCGGGTGTGGAATATGTGGAGCCGGATTACATTGTATATGCGCTGGAGATTCCCAACGATCCGGATTTTACCAAACTGTGGGGCTTGAATAACGAAGGTCAATCCGGTGGTATTTACGATGCGGATATCGATGCTCCGGAAGCATGGAATAAAGAAAAAGGGAAAAAGGATATCATCGTTTCCATTATCGATACCGGTATCGACTATGACCATCCGGATTTGAAAGCAAACATCTGGAAAAATACCGACGAAATCCCTGGTAACGGCATTGATGATGACCACAACGGGTATGTCGATGATTATTACGGGTGGGATTTTGCCAATAACGATAACAACCCGATCGACGACAACGACCATGGTACCCATGTAGCAGGGACCATCGGTGCGGTGGGAAATAACGGACGGGGTGTTGTGGGAGTAAACTGGAGAGTCCGACTCATGGCTCTGAAATTTTTAAATGCCGATGGTTCCGGTTCCACTTCCGATGCGGTGAAGGCAATTATCTACGCGGTGGATAATGGAGCGAACATTTTGAGCAATAGCTGGGGTGGTAGCGGGAATTCCCGGGCGCTAAAAGAAGCTATCGAATACGCATACCAGAAAGGTGTTCTGTTTGTCGCAGCAGCAGGAAATGAATCCCGGAACAACGATGTGCATCCCAATTATCCTTCCAATTACGATGTAGAAAATGTCATCGCGGTGGCTGCTACGGACGATCGCGATCAGCTGGCCACATTCTCCAATTATGGTCCCATAACGGTGGACCTGGCGGCTCCCGGCGTGGCTATTTATAGCACGGTTACCGGAAATCGCTACAAATATTTCAGCGGAACTTCCATGGCCACCCCTCACGTCTCCGGTGCCGCAGCACTGGTGTGGGCATATTACCTTCCCCGGGCAAATAGTCAGTTTGTGAAATACAAACTATTTGGAGCGGTGGATTATGTACGCAATCTGGAAGGGTATCTGTTGCTGGATGGTCGATTGAATGTGAACAGTGCCCTGAGTGATTCCCCTCTGGTTGCGGTGATACGAAAACCACAGGATACGGATAACACGCAGGGTCCCTACACCGTACAGGCCAGTGCGGTGGATAACGATACCATTACCTCAGTGCAGCTCTTCTATAAAGTGACCAATCAGCAGACCAACCTGGATACGTTGGCCATGGCACAGGTGAAAAAGTATGTCTATCAGGCGGAAATTCCCGGAGCTCCGGTGGGTAGTGTCATTGAATATAAAGTCATCGCGATAGACAACCAAGGCAACGAAACGTCCACCTCTTATCGTTCTTTCGTAATTAAGAAGAAACCCGGTGGATGTTGTGGCTCCATGGCAGCTACGGTGGAAGTGGAAAACTCAACAACTTCCGCCTTACTCTCGCTAATTCTCAATGCCCTTTTAATTTTTCTGCCGCTTTACCTGATAGGCAGAAAATTGAAACCGTAGTATTGCAATTACATCCAGGATAATGGAATCGGGAGAACACTATTTTTCGTGACGGGCGAAAATCTCTTCCCAGTGCTCTTTTAACAGACCCATTCGCACTACGTCGTAATACTGATTTTCTTTAAAAATTTCCTGGAAGAAAATCCCTTCCAGCTCAAAGCCGAATTTGCTGTTCAAATTGATGTTTCGGATGTTGGTATCCATGGAATGAATATACACCTTGTTGAATTTCAGGATGTAGAATACATAAAACAGGAACAGAAAGGTGGCTCGTTTTCCGATACCTTTTCCGCTGTATCCTGCCTCGCCCACAAATTTTTTCATCTCCAGTTTCCTGCTCTGATAATCAATATTTTCCGCACCAATGATTCCCACCAGCACATCCCGGTAGTCAATGCCAAAATATTTTCGGGTGGGGTCTTCAAAGAAATATTGAGTCAATTCGTAGCGGGATTTGGGGAGTAAATCGATAAAAGTGCGTTTTATTTGATTGTTTTTCAGCCACTGGCAAACTGTGGGTACCTGTTCCGGATGGAGAAATGAGATGCTGACATTTTCCAGCTGGAGTTTTTTCTCCCGGTTCCACAAATTCTGCACATCCTGAATGACAAACAGTTTGTTGTAATATCCGTTTCCTTCGCTGGATGTCTCATCTTTTTCCGTAATCTGATCCAACAGGTGCATGGAGACGGTGACAATATCGCTGGTGTTAATGCCGTAATTCATCAGTTCCTTGTAAAAGCTTTTTGCCACCAGTTTGAGCATTTGCTCCTGACGGTTTTTTAAAATTTTCTGGTAATCCTGCGGACGACTCATGATTATTCTCTCTTCTTTAACGGTTTAGCCGGAATTCCACCGGCAATGGTGTAAGGCGGAATGTCTTTGGTTACAACGGATCCAGCGGCTATGACTGCACCGTCGCCAATGGTGACACCGGCGGTGACCACCACATTGGAACCCAACCACACATCATTTCCAATCACAATGTCACCATAATTTCGGGGCTGGGTGCGCATGGGACGGTCGGGAGCCAGCTGGTAGTTAGAGGCATAAAGCATGGTTCCGGGTCCCATAAGCAAGTCGTTACCGATGATAATTTTGGCGTTTTTATCCGCCTGCAAACAACCCAGGTGGTTGATGTGGCAATGGCTACCGATGAAAATGTTTTCCGGATGGGTGAATTTGACGGTAGGCTCGATCCAGGTGCTCTTACCCACGGCTCCCAGTCGATCCAGTGCACTGGCGTGAAATTTGTAATAAAATTCCAGAAACCGGAAAAACCAGCGCCAGGTTTTGGGAGAAAAAATAACGGTAAGGACTTGTTTAATCATTGTTCGACTCCTTTATTAAAATTCTTCCTCCATGGTTCTCATCGGGTAACCGGTTGGGCAATACCGGGAACTTCCAGATTGGCCGGAACAGTTTCTTCCTCTTCCACCATTTCCTGAATTTCGTTGTACTGAATATTGCGGAGCGCTATTACCAGTGCGCTTAACCAGTAAATAATTTCCCCGTATAATCGGTTAATGAAAAAGCCCGCTACTAAAATACCAATCAATGCCAGCATCAGCGCGGTACTTTCAGTCAGGTAAGGGTTGGGATCGCGACAGCGGTAAGCATCCCGTCGAATACGGAAAAGAATCATGAACGTGTGAATCAAAAAGCCAAGGAAAAGGAACAGCCCGAGAAAGCCCCATTCTACGCCGCATAACAGAAAGGTATTGTGCACATCGTGACCGCGTCCCTGGTTGTCCTCTTTCCATTCCGGTTTGTAGATGGTATTGAGGACGATAAATCCACCACCCCCAATTCCGAAGGGATGGTCCTTCATCATCTGCCAGGCCAGACTCCAGGCCACCAACCTCCCTTCCGCACTGGAATCCTGCTTGTACGTTTTGATGGTCATCTGGCGTTCCACAAATTCCGGTGGTGAGAGCTGAATGAACATGATAATTGCCAGAATAAGCCCGATGATAAATTGAAAGCGTTGTTTGGCTTTAGCCAGGAAAAAACCCACCACCACCACTGCCAGCAAACCTACCGTGGCTCCGCGGCTGTTGGCCAGAATAATCAGGTTGACAATGAAGGGAAGAGAAATAATGGCCAAAATTTTTTCCCACCGTTTTCCGTTGAAAAAGTAGAAGATGAGAAACGGAATAGCTGTTAGCACATGGGCAGCGATGGCGTTTTCGTCCCCGGCATTGGGGGCTTCCACCACCACGTTACGATTGGAACCATCCTGAGTGGCAATCCGTCCAAAATCGAATGCACCGAGTAAGAACACCCAGATGATCAGCTTGTAATGCCGGGGAATACGCGGAATTTTAGCAATCAGGAAATACAGAATGGTAAATTTAAAGAATTCAATAAATTGCTCCATGCTGTGGTCGTAATCCACGGCGGTAAGCTGGGTCACCAAAAATTGCAGGATCAGAAGAGCAACCAGCCAGTAAATCACCGTAAAATGCTCGGTTTTGATTTTCTTTAACCGATCCTGCCGAAACACATAGGCAATCAGAGTTACCAGCGCAATAATTAGCGAATAGCGTAAATCGGGAAATTGCCTGCCCCACCAGAACAACGGAGGATGGTTGTACCACTCAAAAATGTAGCCCACCAGCCCGTATATGGGGTGTACAAAAGCCAGGATTAAACTGGAACCGTAAACTGTAACAAAAAATATTTTCCTCAGCATAATTCAACCAATTGAAATGACACGATAAATTAATAACAAAATTTAAACTAACAAATCATAGATTCGATTTACCAGTAACTTTCCGTTGTACGCATCCAGTGCGGATTGGGGAGTGCTCCATTGCGCGTTTTTGCGGAAAAACTGATCAATGGTCTTCAGGTTCTGCACGATATCGGGAATATTTTCCGGTCGTGCCCACCAACCTAACTGGTTTTCCAGAATAAACCGGCTGGTTGCCCCTTCCGCACTGATGGCCAGAATGGGACGTCCGGTGGCCAGATATTCATAAATCTTTGCCGGTACCTGGATGGATGTACCCGGTTGAATAATCAGCAGCACGTGGGATTGATACATGTATTCAATCGCCTGTTGATGGGGAACCGGCGGAATAATCTCCAGCACATCCTGTAAACCATAACGGGATACCAGCGTTTCCACATCCGCCCGAAATTGTCCCACTCCGCCAATAAAGCGTATCCGAAACCGGTCCGCCGGGACTTCTTTATTTTGAATGGCCTGGCCCAATGCCACCAGAAACGGAATGGGAGAACGATGTCGGTAAAAGGTTCCCACATGTGAAATGACGATGGGATTTTCCGGGAGCGGAAAGTCGGACGGATGAGAAACAAAATCCGCCGGATCGTATCCATTGGGGATAACCTGCGATTTTTTCAGTAATAGCTCCCCGTAATGGTTTCCGTAATCTTCCTGTAATTCCGGGGTATTGAGTACAATCACGTCCGCATGGCGAATGGTTTTTTGTTCAAGTCGGCGAATCATGCGGCGTTTAAAGTTGGTCATCTCGGGATTAAACCACTGTTTGCGCGACCAGGGATCGCGAAAATCGGCAATCCAGTGCACTCCCGTTTTCCGTTTAATGTGCTCGCACACCACGTGAGAGCTTCCCGGGGGACTACTGGAGAGAATGTTCCGATAGCCGTGTTCCCGTACCAGTTGAATACCGGCTTTGACGGCCGGACGAATCCAGAATGCGTAATTGTCCGGTGTGTTCAGGTTCAACGTGATGCCATCTTTGATTCGCTGTAGCAATCCTTTCCGGTTCGCAGTTCCACCGGATGCTCTGGGGATCGGTGAATTTTCGCTCTTTTTTGTGGCAATCTCCGGTTTTTCCGAACTTGTGGAATGTTTAAACTGGCTTTTTAATTCAATCATTTTTTTCAGGAACTGGTAAGCCGGTACCCGGATAATTTCCACCTCTTCCGGTACCTTTTTCAACATCAGATGGTCATACTTAAAGCCTTTGGCAATAGTGGTTTCGTCCACCGTTAATACCCCCACACGAACCCCTTTTTCGGTGAGGTAGCGTGCCAATCGGACCAGTCGATGAATACCGCTGGTGGCTACCGGTGGAAAAATCGCAGTCACAATCAGCAAACTTTTCGAATCATTATCTTTCATGAATGTATCCTGAGTTTTCGCTTCGGGTTAATATAGAGTAAAAATAGCGTTGTCGTGTGATGTATGGCGCATGGATAAGTTCTTTTGTTTGAATTGGTTACCTTCTTTCCGTACGGCCGAAACATGGCTTCTATAAGCGTTCCAGTTT
>CAZBWV010000089.1:0-6632 GCA_964495805.1 uncultured Calditrichaceae bacterium | reverse complement strand
CGCCAGCACCTGCCCCTGTTTGGTAACCACCAGAGGATTAATTTCCGCCAGGGAGGCGTCGGTGTCCACAAACGCTTTGTACAGACTCAAAATGAATTTTACCGCATTCTTCACCTGATCGCCCCGGAGTCCCAGTCCGAAAGCAATTTTTCGCGCCTGGAAGGGTTGCAGTTCAATTTTGGGATCCACATATTCTTTAATGATGGCTTCCGGTTTTTCCGCAGCCACTTTTTCGATCTCCACACCCCCCTCGGTGGAGGCCATCAGCACTAACCGGGAGCGGGAGCGGTCCAGCACAATGCCCAGATACAGCTCTCGGTCGATGTCAATTCCCTCTTCCACCAGCACCCGGCGCACCTCCTTCCCCTGCGGACCGGTCTGATGGGTGACCAGCTTCATGCCAATCATCTGGGCAGCAATCTCTTTCACCTCTTCCGGGGAATGGGCTAATTTCACCCCACCGGCTTTGCCACGGCCCCCGGCATGAATCTGTGCTTTGACGACAAACACATCTCCACCCAACTCGCGTGCAGCGGCTTCGGCTTCCTCCGGAGTAAATGCCACCTTACCCCGCGGTACCGCCACACCGTACTTCCGAAACACTTCCTTTGCCTGATACTCGTGAATATTCATCGATGTCCCTCACTCAGTTTTTTAGGTCGCCATCTGTTTATGTCATTTTCTTTGCTATTGATTTTGCCGTCCAACTATCCTCACGGAACCGGATTAGCTGTGAATCGGCTCAACCCCCATCCTGTGGCGTATTCTTCTCTTTCACTTCACCGGTTCAACAGTCACTCTCTTGTTTCATTCCCCCATTCGGGCATCCCACAAATTTATTCCGGCACAATCACCGTTCCGGCTTTGCCCTGGACCGCATCCACCGATTTTTCGATGGAGGTAATCACCACTCGCTTTCCGCCACTGTTCAGGAAATTGATTGCAGCCTGAATTTTCGGTCCCATACTACCGGCGGGAAAATGCCCTTCGTCCAGATACCGCCGGGCTTCCGCCACGGTCATTCGATCCAGATCTCGCTGGTTGGGCTGTCCAAAATTCAATGCCACCTTTTCCACTGCAGTTAAAATCATCAGTTCGTCCGCATTCACATCTCGGGCTAAAACTGCGCTGGCCAGGTCTTTGTCAATCACAGCATCCACCCCTTCCAGCCAGCCGTTTTTCGGATCGATGTACACCGGAATACCGCCGCCACCGGCAGCAATTACAATCACATCCCGTTCCACCAGCATGCGAATGATGTTCTTTTCCACAATCTCTAACGGTTTGGGGGAAGGGACCACCCGACGCCAGCCGCGTCCGGGGTCTTCCTTCACAATCCAGCCCCGTTTCTCCACCAGCTCCTTTACTTCCTCCTTTTTGTAGAAGGGACCGACAAATTTCGTGGGATTCTGTATGGACGGATCGTTCGGGTCCACCAGCATTTGCGTGATAACCGTTGCCACCTCTTTCTGAATACCACGGTCGTGCATTTTATTCTGCAGGCACTGCTCAATCATGTAGCCCATCCCGCCTTCCGTATCTGCTACCATAATCCCCAGTGGCAACGGTGGCACCAGATGCCGGGAGGCTTCCACTCGAATGAGATAATTTCCCACCTGGGGACCGTTCCCATGGGTAATCAGCACCCGGTGACCCTGTTTGATGAGCTCCACAACCCCCAGCAAACTCCGGCGTGTATTCCTAAACTGCTGGTGAATGTTCCCTTCTTCGAACTGCTGGGTGATGGCATTGCCACCCAGCGCAACAACCACAGTTTTTTTTTCGCCCATGTTACCCACCTCTGATCCGGCGAATGCCGGATTGTTAAGAAAAATCAGATGGTTAAGTTTTCAATTTTCAAACGAATAAGCAACCAAAAAAATAATTTCCCTTCCGGGGAACCGACCATCGCACCGACCCCCGGAAAGGAAGACCTATTTCATCACCTTGCACTTTGATAAGCCGAAAAAAAGAAAGTCCTCCAGAAGAGGACTTTCCCGCATCATTCTATAAGAACTTTTTCAGCGCATCGTACAGATCCGGTTTGCCAATCTCCTGCAATTCGTAGGTGACCCGAACCGCCGGTTTGTTAATCTTCACCAGCTTGCGCAGGTCGATGGGCGTACCAATAATCACCACATCAGCTTCCGCTTTATTGATGGTTTCTTCCAGATCCTCAATTTGCTGGGGACTGTATCCCATAGCCGGCAACAACGTACCGATTTCAGGATATTTCTGGAACGTTTCGGTGATGGTGCCCACTGTATATGGACGCGGATCCACAAGCTCCGCAGCACCATACTTGTTGGCAGCCACTACCGCTGCGCCATATTTCATCTCCCCATGAGTCAATGTGGGACCATCTTCCACACACAGCACTTTTTTACCCTGAATCAGATGATAATCTTCCACCGAAATGGGAGAGGCAGCATCAATCACCATCGCATCGGGATTGACTTCCTGAATGGATTCGCGCACCATCAGGATATCGTCGGCGTTGGCAGTATCCACTTTGTTGATTACCACCACATCCGCCATGCGCAGGTTAGCCTCGCCAGGATAGTAATACAGCTCGTCGCCGGGACGATGCGGATCGGCTACGGTAATGTGCAGATCGGTGTGATAGAAAGGCAGGTCGTTGTTGCCACCATCCCACACAATGATATCCGCTTCCTTTTCCGCTTCGCGAAGAATCGCTTCGTAGTCCACACCCGCGTAGATGACATTTCCGCGCACGATATGCGGTTCATACTCCTCCCGCTCCTCGATGGTGCATTTGTGCTTGTCCAGGTCCTCCAGGGTGGCAAAGCGCTGCACCCGTTGCTCCACCAGATTTCCGTAGGGCATGGGATGACGAATTGCCACCACCTTCTTACCTGCCTCTTGCAGAATTTCGATCACGCGGCGGGTGGTCTGACTTTTACCGCAACCGGTACGAACCGCACACACGGCAATCACCGGTTTGGTGGATTTCACCATGGTGCGTTTTGGTCCCATCACCTTAAAATCCGCACCGGCAGCGTTCACCAGCGCCGAACGACTCATCACATAATCGTACGGGACATCGCTGTAAGCAAACACCACTTCATCCACATCGAACTTTTTAATCAACTCCGGCAGTTCGCTCTCCGGATAAATGTCGATTCCGTTGGGATAAAGTTTTCCGGCCAGTTCGGCGGGATATTTTCGACCTTCGATGTTGGGAATCTGCGTAGCGGTAAATGCCACCACTTCGTACTGTTCATTATCCCGATAAAATGTATTAAAATTGTGGAAATCGCGGCCTGCTGCGCCCATGATAATCACACGTGTCCGTTCCATACGTTGCTTCCTCCTTTTTAACTTTTTATTCCAGGTCACACCTTTGCCGACAAAACAAACCTATCATCGGCAGGTTAAGCGAATTAATGACGGCATTTCATTTTTTCTATGGGGATTTCGGAAAAAGGAAAGTTAAAGGGCTCAACTAAACCCGTACCACTGCTGGCAACCAATCAAATAACTTTCAATAATGGGATCGTGAATCACAAACATTCCTTGTTTCTGCATTTTTGCCCAAAAAGGATGGATAATATACAAAAAATTGTGCATAGAGAAAACGGAGAAAAATATTCCGTGCCATGGAGCATCCAAGGGAGGTGATTGGTAAAAACCCGACGATTGAATTCAGGACAACAGGTGGCTCTTTAAAAGTAAACCTGGCAATTCGTAAGTCGGATTTTTCATCTCCGCTTTTTTACCCACTGCTTTTTTCTTTTCGTTTTTTCCGAACCATTTTGGGAAATGAAATAGGTGCCCATGCTAAAAATAGAGTATTTGCTTTGGTTTAAGGCAGAGTAGTGGAATACAGATTGATGCCGGGAGATCAAGTTAAGGAATAAGAAAGTATTTCAGGATGGTTCACGATGCGTGAACATCCGCTGCCACGCAAAGGAAAAATTGCTCCAGAGCGTACAGCTTTATATAGATCAGCAATTATTGGGGAGATACGGTTAAAGTAATAGCTACGCTAAAGCAAAGTATATTTGATGGGATTCAATTCGTTGAAAAATTTTTTTCTTCAAATACTGCAACAGATAAAGACGGTTCTTCTTTCAAACATCCGGGTGGCCAGGTTCCGGAATTTTTAGTATCATCTTTCTGAATATAAAAATTCAAAAACAACTCGCGGGATGATCAAGTGGGAATTTTCCCGTAGATTAACTTGATCCGGAACGTAGTCCCCACACAGATATCGGAGGTCACCTGAATCTCACCGTATCCGGAAAAGAATTCCTTCACGCCGGACAAACCAAACCCCCGATCTTTCCCGTCTTTTCCGTAAGAGAAGCCGGGAGTGAACACTTTCGCGATCATTTCCTGGGGAATTCCCCGGGCATTATCTTTGATCAGGATTAACAGTTCGTCAGGATTGGAGTCCGCCTGAACCTGAATCACATAATTCCGCGGAGAACAATCCTCCATGTTGTCGTAAGCCTCAATGGCATTCTCCAGAATAGCCAGAAAAGCACGATGAAATTTCAGGATTTCGTCCGGGAAATAGCGATAAGGGAATTCCACCTGAATCTGGGTTCGAATTAGCACAGTGCTGACTCGATATTTCCGCTGCACATCATTTATGGCCGGAAGTAATGCGGCGCTGATGACATCCTGCTTCGATTGTTCTATCAAATTTTGTAGTATCGACTTTAATTTGAGAATTTTCTTCGAGCGTTGCTGAATCTGGCGGGTCATCACCTTTCGGAAAAAGCCGATCTTACGCAATAGGAAGATTAAGCGGGTGGAGAATATCACGCAGGAAATTTGAAAAAGAATTTGCCGGTAAAATTTTCGCCATTCTCGCGGTGCTTCCAGAAACTCGTATCGCACCTTCTTTTGCATCAAATACTTCCGAAAGCTTTCTAATTCCCGGCGAATGGCCACCATCTGCTCCCACTGTTTGCCTACGACCGACTCACTGAGGGAATCCATCGTGGTTGTGATTTTATGGAAGAGGGCTTCGCCGCGCAGAAAATTTAATGTTTCCGCAGAAGGGATACTCCGGTTCTCATCCTGTTTCCGCCGTAATCGGATAAACAATACCAGAATGATAACAATTGCAACAACAATGGGAAAAATGCCCAAAATCCGCACAAAAGCTCTTTTAATGAGCCGTCTTTGTTCCACCTTCCGCAAAATACGATTCCGAATTTCCAGATAGGAAGAAACACTATCGGGAAGCAGATAATGAGCTACCGAAAGCGCTTTTTCGGCATAATAAAATCCTTTTTCGCAACGGGCAAAATTGTCAAACTCCCTGGCCCGGCGAATCCAGTGTCGTACGTTTTTAATTTCACGGGGAATATAATTTTCGATGATATACACATCATAAACAGCATCCTTTGCATTAATCCAGGTGGAAGAACCTAATAGAACCAGGTCCAGCGTTCCATCCCGATTCAGGTCCCGACGCAACCACGGTACAGCCGTGGAATACTGATCGATCAGACTATTTCGATATCGACTGCTGGGATTCTGATAAGTAAAGATGGTATATCCACTGAATAAAGAAAATGTTAAACAATAATCTTCATAAATGGGAGAAATATCCAGGGAGCTTCGAAAGCTTAATTGAACCTCGTTTCCCGAATTTACATCCAGAATCACAAAATGGCTGGCGATGTAACCATATTGTGAATTCACCAACAACCTGCCCGCTTTGTCCGGCCATAACCGAATAATCTGCCCCAGAATTGTTTTGGTCAAAAGGGTATCGTTCTTTCGAATGCTGAAGAGTAAAAGGCGCGTCTTTCCAAAATCGTTATCGGTTTTGCCCTTTTGAAAACCGGCCGCAATAGCAAGGGTATCCCCGAAGGAAGCCACCAATTTCGGGGAAAAATACGAAATCTTTTCCCGGAATATTTTCCACAATGTTAATGGATGCCACCCCGGAAAACAAAATTCTCTTTTTAAACGCCCGGAAAATTTAAAAATCCGGACTCGATCAGAATCCAGAGTCACAATCATGGAATCGTTTACCGTGCTGGCATAGTACGTTGAAACGGGAACCCGAAAACGAACCACTTTCTTTCCCCGCTCAAACACTTCCAGCCATCCCGGAAAGAGAACCGTGACCCGTTTTTCCCCATCGCTGGTTAAAAACTTTGGTGCAGTGGAATGGAGGGTGGTTAAACCGCCGCTTCGATTCCATCGATATAATCCTTCCGGCCCGCCCAGATATAGATATTTTCCGTCCCAGCCAGCACTTTCCACCGTATCGATCCCCAAAAACAGAGAATCCTGTTTCTCGTATCGTTTTTCAATGGGAGCATCGGGGTGAACCACAATCGGTACCAGAAGACCTTCTTCACTTACTGCAAACAAAGTGTCCTCAACGGCATAAAGATAAATCAGAGGCGAAAGGACTGAAAAAGCATGCCACTCCAATGGATTGGCAAAAGCCATGTGACCGAAAAGCGCCAAAGAGATAAATAGGTAACGAAGTATCTTCATTGCAATTGATAGAACCTTATCCCATTTGTGGTTAAAAAAACAAATTTATTCAGTTCAGGAATATATAAAATTCCAAATCCTCTACCGATCTTTTTTTCATCATGCTGGCCTATTAAACGGAAATTCGAATTGAATAAATA
>CAZBWV010000088.1:0-96505 GCA_964495805.1 uncultured Calditrichaceae bacterium | reverse complement strand
GGTAAGGGGAGATGGTTGGTGGGTGGGGTGTGCCAGAAATCGCCGTGTCCGGGAACCGGTTATTTGCTTTAGCCAATCCGGGAAAAGCACCGGGGGCAGCAATTCCGGTAAATAAAATTGGCGGGACTGCTTCAACGCGCTGATCATCACTTTGCGCAAATGCTCTGTTTTAATTTGACGAATGCTATTGTACTGGCAAAGCAGTGGTACAATGCGTTGCACTCCCAATTCAGTTAACTTCTCCACCGCCCAGTCCATGCGGTTGGGACGAATAATAGCAATACCCACTTCCAGTTGATTCTCCCGGGGAAAGGGATGAAATTCTACCTTCCGCACCGCAATTCTGGCCAGATGGTTTCGGGTTTGGGCAATTTCTCCATGTATCAAATGGCCCTTTCCGTCGGTCAGATAAATCAGTTCGCCGGGAGATTTTCGGTACACCCGAAGGGCGTGTCGGCTTTCCTCCGCACTGAGCACCACCTCCGCCTGCGAAGGATGAAATTCTGGGATAAAAAACAGTTCCATGCCAGATTTCCTATTCCAGATTCAATTCAGGAACCAATCTGTGATGACAAACCAACCCATACCAATGGGTGGCAGCCATAGTGCAACCCGAAGTGTTCTTCACAAAAAAAAGGTTTAGAACCACTGAATTCAACTTTCACTGACCTGTCCAAAATCAGACACAAACAATTTAAACTCATCGTTCGGAATGCAGCATTGCCCAACCAATCCCCCTCATCCCCCCTATATTCCCCTTATATCCCTTATATACCCTATATCCCTTATATCCCTTATATCCCTTATATCCCCTATACCCCCTATTCCCCTTATTCCCCTTATCCCCCTTATATCCCCCCATCCCCATCCATTTCACATTTTAAATCTCCCGTTTTCCATTCACCCAATTCCTTCTCTCCTAAAAACTCGCCCCAATATCCACAATCAACTGTCCCTGCCATTTTTCGTTGAATGCAAAATCTATTCGTAAAGTTGTCAGGTAAGGTAAGTGGAAATGAATTCCGGCTCCAAATCCGGTGTTGTAATTTTGCAGGGCAAAATCCCGGGGATGTTGCCATACAATTCCACTATCCAGAAAAATGGCACCGGAGATGCCGAATTTCAGATTCTGGTACAGGTAGGACATAAAAGGAGCATTGTTCCAGGAATAATAGCGGACGGGCAGGATGGAAAAGCGCAATTCCGTGCTCCAGAGCATCAGGTTGGGGGAGCTGTATTGTCGGAAATCCTCTGCAGCGGGATACATGGTGTAAAAGTGTCCGCGAATGCGTTCATTGAATCCAAAATATCGCCGGTCGTAAATGGGCAGTTCACCGGACTGCACGATGGTCAGATTGCGGACGCCCCAGGAGATTCGTCGCATCAGGGGCAGATAGATACGATTGTCAAACTGGAATCGCCAGAAGCGGGGCTGAGTTTCCTTGAAACCGGTGCGCTGAACAATGTACTGCAGGTAAAATCCTTTGGTGGGATATTCGAACAAATTGCGCCGATCCCACAGTACTTCGTAAAAAAGGGAAGGTACCAGGTCGGTGCTGCGTCCGGAATAGTTAAATGTTCGATATTCCGGAGGAAGTCCCACCCAATCCATGGAGAGTTTAAACTGGGTTTGCAGCCAGAGGGTGAACCGCCGTCCGAATGTCACATCGAAGCCGGAGTGGCTTTCGTTCATATCGAAGATGCGGTTGCGCACTTTTTTATGATACACGGAAACGCCCAGGATCAATCGGGAGCGGGTACCCATCCAGGGATTAAAATAATTCAGGAAAAAGCTGGGATTGTAACCCAGCCATCCGCCCATGCTGAATTTTTCGTTGCGTCCCCGAAAATTAAAATGGGTTACCTGAAGTCCGAAACTGATTTTGCGCCAGTCCCGATCGTTCAAGAACAGAATGGGCAAGGGATAAAAGTACCACTTTTCCGTTACGGTAATCACCAGCGCTGTTTTCCCGTTCTGAAAGCGCATCAGGTTCAATTCCACGCGATTGAACAGGTAAAGATTTTGCAGACGGTAATTGATTTGTTGCAGGTCTTCCTGAGTTAAACTGTCCGGAAAAGTGAAGGGGATTTCGCGCAAAATAACAAAATCGCGGGTCTTTTCGTTTCCCACCAGAATAACCGTGTCGATGCGAACAGGAAAGGTGATAACCTCCTGCGCCCGAACCTCCCGAACAAAATTGAGAGCGGTGAGCAAAATAAAGACAGCCGCTACTGTGACCCTACTCATCCGTATGGAACCAGATGGGATTGGTGTAACAGTAGTGTTTTTCGCTGTTCCGGATGGTGCTTCCCTCCAGCCGAATGTAGCGAACCGGTGAATCGGGAAGTGAAATTTCCCGCTCAATCTCCAGAGAATTTTTGTCAATCTCCAGTTCAAGATGATGTTCCAGCGCTGTTTTACGGTCGCCCAAATATAGAACAATTTTCCGCCAGAAACCATACTCAGCTGTGCTTTTTGCCCGGATGCGAATGGCTCCGTGCCCCGGCCAGTGGATTTGCTCCCCGATGGTTGCGGAGCGTTCTCCCTGCACAGTCAAAATGGCCAGCGGACCGTCGGAGATCACGCTGCGGTTTTTCTTCAGGGCGGTCAGCACCGCAGGCAGACTCAGGTTTTCGCTAAAAACCGCAGTTCGCATTTTACCCAGCAGGTGCTGGCGATGGCTGTGCAGGGTGAGAAATGGTGTTTTCACCTGACGGAAGATGTTGAAATTGCCATGAGCATCGTTACCTGCCACAATGCCGATTTTGCGTCCGCTGTGCAACAGAATTTTCCATTGTGCCAGTCCGCAGAAAAAACTGTCGTGACGAAACATGCCGTTCAGGATTTGCAGAGCATTGAGAGGATGATTTTCCACATCGGGCAGCTCCCAGATGCCCCGGTTAAGAATTTTTTGTTGAGATAGGGGCGGTTTTTCCACCGGATGGGCGGCGATGATCAGAGCATCGGGGTGCTTGCGCCGGAACAGTTCATCCAGACTCATGGTGGGGCGGTTGCGGAGCAGATGCTCCGCTCCGTCGCCGCTGCCGGGATGAAATTGCGGATCGTTCAATACCAGGCAGTGAACGTTCTGTCCCCGGTGGTTACCCACTGAAACTTCCTCCCCGGGAATAATCACAAAATCAGGAAATTCCCGTTGTATCTGTTCAATTTCCTGTCGGAATTGATGCCATTTGCGCAGTTGCGGATCGTTGCGGGTATAATCGTTCGGCAAATCATCCAGATCGTAGGAATGGTCGGTGATGGCTACGAAATGCAGTCCCATGTTGCGGGCTGCCAGGACTGTCTCCCGGATGGGTGCCCCAAACTCCACCTGATCTTCAGTAAAATTGCTGTGAACGTGCAGGTCGCCCCAGTACCAGCCGGGAAAGGTCGGTAACGGTTCTTCGCTCAGATAAATAAGAAACGGTTCCCGTTTCGGCAGGGGATAGTTATCCTGTTCCAGCTCCCTGATTTTCCCACTGCCGGTTTGGTAACGCAATCGCACCGTCAGGCGGTACTTCCCGCCGTGGGGAAACAGGTCGGGTGGTAGTTTGAGCGTATGGGCAAAAAAGTGGTTCTGCACTGATTGATTAAGGGAAAAATCAAAAGTGCGGAGCGCACCTGTTGCGTCAGCAGACACGCTAACCGTTCCGTCGATCAGTGTAACGGGAAAGCGATCGGCATCTTTGACCAGCAGGAAAAGAAGCACTTCTTCTCCGTGGAGGCTGCGCAAAGGCAGGTCGAACAAAATTTCCGGTTCTTTGCGGAAAATCAGGCTGGGCAGATGCGGATAGCGAAAGTGAATTTCCGCATAAGCCAGAAAAATCAATGCTCCCAGCATCAGAAGGGGTTTGAGAGAGAACGAGATTTCACTAATCCGGGCAAGCTCTATCATACAAACTCCGCATTCGATTTATGAAGTGTGGATGATGTGGTTCATGCGGCTTTTCCCTCCGGTAACCACACGCTCACCGTGGTTCCTTTGCCAGGCTCACTGGAGATGTGGATGGTTCCGCCCATGGCTTCGGTTAGCTGTTTGCAGATGGCAAGGCCCAGCCCACTGCCGGTAGCGCGGGTGGAAAAAAACGGTTCGAACACCCGGGAGAGCACTTCCGGGGGAATTCCCGGACCGGTGTCTGCAACCCGAATCAACACCCCGCGCCCGGGACGCCGGACACTTTGCGCGGTGATGATAATGGTACAATCCTTCTGGCAGGCCTCCCGGGCATTGCGAATCAGGTTTAGCAGAATTTGCTGCAGAGCGTCACGGTCCGCCAGAACCGGGGGCAGGCCTTCCGGTATCTCTGCCCGAACGCCGTCCGGTTGCATGGGTGCAAGCAGCTCCTGGAAAAATTCCGGGAGCGAAATGGGCGCCATATTGAGCTGGGGTTGCCGGGCAAAGCGCAAAAAATTGTCCACCAGGCGGTTAAGTCGATCAATTTCTTCGATGATGAAGGAGACCATCTCCTGCCCCTGCTGGCCAAATTTCCGTGCCAGCACCTCTGCAGAGCCTTTCATGATGCTCAGGGGATTACGAATTTCGTGGGCGACGGTTGCTGCCATCTGTCCCAGTTGTGCCAGCCGTTCCTGCTCCCGCAGGCGTGCTTCGGCAAGTAACTGGCGATGGGTTGCCCAGATCACCAGTACGGCGAACAAGAAGGTAACCAGCAGTCCGCTGGCACCTAACAATAAACTACCGCGTTCAAACTTGTACAGGGTGCGGAAAAACTCCATGGGTGCATCCACCACCAGCACCCCGGTGGGTTCCTCTAAATCATTGAAAATAGGGAAGTAAGCGGTCAGGAAATATTGTCCTTTCCAGTGCAGCAGGTGGGGCTCAGGAATTTTCCCCAGCGAAGCCTGCCGAAGGAGTTCCGGCTGGATGGGGAAAGCCAGCAGGCTATCGCCAATACGGAAATTGACCCGAAAGTCCACTAACAGATGACCGGCCGGGTCCAGCAGCAAGATGTTTTCCAGGTTGTTTTGCAGCTTCAGTTCGTAAAGTAATTGCTGGTAATAAATTACCAGAGGATGGCTTTCCATCCCCGGAACGATTTTTTCCAGATCGTTTCCGTTAATCAGTCGCGTGGAGATGTTGCCCAGGTGTTTGATCTGTGATTTGAGTTCCCCGGTGATTTCCGTCTTCAGTCCCTGCAGGAAAAACCAGGACAGAAAATTAATCAGTGCCACGGCGACAAAGCCCAGCACAATCAATCCGTACACCAATTTCCGCGAAAAAGCCGGTTTAGTCTTCATCATCTGCCCCGCGTTGCTGGAACAGGTTTAACCATTCTTTTACCTCCCGGTCAGAGAGTTCCCGATCGGACTCACCCACTTCCCGGGAATGCTTCTCTGGTTCCGCCGAGCGAGTTAACTGTTTCCAGAAATCGGAAGAAGAGATGATCTGACAACCCAGGTTCCGCGCAGTGTGTTGGATTTCCCGGTCGGAGGTCACCACTTCGATGGATTCGGGTTGCGGAGAGTTCAGAATGTACTGGCGAATGCGGTCGTCTGCTGTTTTCCCTGACCCGGAAAAAAGCACCTGAATCCCCCGGTAACGGAAGCGGTTGCCTGGTAGCACCGGCTGCGAACCATCGAATACCACCAGAATGCGGTGGTTGCGCGACAGGGAAGAAGAGTGCAACAAACGAAGTAAATGTTCCCGCTGCTGTTCCAGGGAAAGATTCTCCGGAAAGTGCTGAAGGTTTAGCTTGATTAAATTATATCCGTCAATGATGATGGTGTCAGTTTTCATGAAAAATTGTTTTTATTTTCAAAATAGCGAAAATCTTCCGGGTAAGGCAATTTCTTTTTCATCCCTCTGTCCGTGCAGATGGGGGACTAAAAATGAATTTTCCGCAGAAACCGTTGAATTTTCGATCGAAAAAGGCTATACTGTAACGTGAAAAAAGAATTCGAACGGGAGGCACAATGAAAAAGCTGAAATATTACAGTTCTGCTTTACGAAAAAGTGTGGTGGAATGGGGAAAGGAGTTGGGGGAGATTGACATTTTAATTGGAATTCCTTCTTTTAATAATGAAGATACCATTCGGCATGTGCTGGAGATGGTGGGAGAAGGGCTGGCCGAATTTTATCCGGATAAACGGTCGGCGATTCTGGTTTCTGACGGTGGGTCGCTGGATGACACCCGCGAAGAGGCGGAGGCGGCAAAGATTCCGGAGAAAATACACCGGCGGGTGAGCATTTACCGGGGAATTCCCGGCAAAGGCACCTCTTTTCGGGCAGTATTCGAATTTGCGGTACTCACCAAAGCGGATGCCTGTGCGGTTCTGGATGCCGATTTGCGCAGCATCGAACCGGATTGGGTGCATTTTCTGGTACATCCTGTTCTGGAAGGCAAAGCAGACTTTGTCGCCCCGTATTACACCCGGCACAAGTACGATGGCACCATCACCAACCACATTGTGTATCCCATGACGCGCGCATTGTATGGTAAAGATATTCGTCAGCCCATTGGCGGGGATTTTGGTTTTTCCGGCACGCTGGCGGCTTTTTACGCCCGGCAGGATGTATGGCTAACCGATGTTGCCCGCTTTGGCATCGACATCTGGATGACCACCTCCGCCATTGCGGAAGGTTACCGGCTGACACAGGCCAACCTGGGTGCAAAAATCCACGATCCCAAAGACCCGGCCGAAGACCTGGGACCGATGTTTCAGCAGGTTGTGAGCACCATGTTTTATTTAATGGGAACCTACGAAAACAAATGGCGCGACCATGTGCCGTACAGTGCGGTACCCATCTGGAACGAGCTGAAAAAAATTCCGAAAATTCCGCCGGTGGCGGTCACTTTAAGCAAGATGGAACGGGAGTTTTGCGAAGGCTACGAGCAGTTCCGGCCGTTGTACGAAAACGTGCTGACCCGGGAGAACCTGGAGGGTCTGGAAACTGTGTATCAGAAGGCAAAGAAGGAGCACGTGCTGGAATTTCAGTCTGAATTGTGGGCGCGCATTTTGTACGATTTTGCGTTTATTTACCAGACCTGGTCGCGAAACCGGCGGCGATTGGTGGATATTATCACACCGCTATATTTCGGTCGGGTTGGTTCGTATTGTCGGGAGGTTGCCGAACTGAGTGATTCCGAAGCTGAAGCAGTGATCCAGCAGCAGGCCCGGATCTTTGAGCAACAAAAAGATTATCTGGTGGAGAAGTTTGAAGCGTGGGAGTAAAATTGATTTAAAAGGGCACGGTGAAACGTTCTGGGCGGGTTGATTAGCAATCTGACTGACAGGCGGTCAATAAAAAAGGGCGGAAAATTTTCCGCCCTTTTCTTTTCCGGTTGAAAGAGTTAACTATTCGGCTTTTAATTTTTTGATTTCTTCGGTCAGGCGAGGGAGCACCTCCATCACATCGCCCACAATTCCGTAATCGGCCACTTTAAAAATGGGGGCTTCCGGGTCTTTGTTAATGGCAACGATGTATTTGGAGGAAGACATTCCCGCCAGATGTTGAATGGCACCGGAAATACCGCAGGCGATGTAGAGGCTGGGGGAGACGGTTTTTCCTGTTTGTCCCACCTGCTCGGCATGTGGGCGCCAGCCGGCATCCACCGCTGCACGGGAAGCCCCGGTGGCAGCTCCCAGCACTTCGGCCAGGCTTTCAATAAGATGCCAGTTTTCCGGCCCCTTCATTCCCCGACCACCGGACACGATGATGTCCGCTTCGGTAACGTCTAACTTCCCGCCCGCTTCTGTGACCACTTCTTCCACCACTGCGCGGGGAGAGGGAACATCCGGGGACAGCGTTACCACTTCCGTTTCGGTGGGTTTCTCAGTGGCGGTAAACACGTTGGGTCGTACTGTGGCCAGTTGAACCTCCGAGTTCAACTGAATGTCCGAGTGTAATTTACCGGCAATAATGGGACGGGTGTACACTACATTACCGTCCTGCACGTTCAGAGCGATGATATCCTGAGCCAGTGCGCTGTTCAGGTGCAGCGCGACACGGGGCATCACATCTTTTCCGGTGGCAGTTGCCCCCATAAAGATGTGGGTGGCACCCATTTCCCGGGCAGCACTGGCAATGAGTCGGGCGAATACATCGGGACTATAGGTGGCTAAATCCGGTGAGTCCACCACGTACGCTTTGCTGGCTCCGTACTTTCCCGCTTCGCTGGCCAGGTCCGATACGCCCGAACCAATCAGCAGTGCACTGACGGTACCTCCTAACTGATCTGCCACGTTAACCGCAGCACTGGTGGCTTCGTACGACACTTTTTTTATTTGATGATCGCGAATTTCGTAAACAACACACACATTTGCCATGTTGGTATCCTCCTTTCATTTTCTAAATTGAAATTAAATGACTTTTGCCTCTTCGTGAAGCAGACGCACCAGTTCGGGTACTGCGTCGGCACCTTCGCCGACAATTTTACCCGGTTGCTTCTGGGGAGGATACTTCAATTGCAGCACTTCAATTCTGGACTGGTCCAGATTGGCTTCCACCACCTGAATGGGAATTTTCTTGGCCTGCATAATGCCCTTCAGGGAACGATAACGGGGTTCGTTCAATCCTTTCTGGGCAGAAATAACTGCCGGCAGGGAGAACGATAGCCGTTCCTTGCCACCTTCCACCTCGCGTTCGGCGGTGGCTTTTCCGTCGGTAATTTCCAGCTTTACCACCACAGTGGCACAGGGTAGTTCCAGCAATTCTGCTACCATCTGCGGAACCTGAGCCATGTCGTCATCAATAGCCTGTTTGCCAAACAGAATCAGGTCGTAATTGCCCTGTTTCAGCACTTCGGCCAGTGCGCGAGCGGTTACCATGGGATCGGTGATATTATCCGGTCCCTCAATCCGAATGGCTTTTTTGGCACCCATAGCCAGTGCCGCCCGGATGGTGGGTTCAATCTCTTTCGATCCCAGTGAAATGATGGTGACCTCACCACCGTTTTTCTCGGTAAGCTGCAATCCCTCTTCGATAGCAAATTCGTCATAGGGATTGACAATCCATTTCACCCCGGTTTTGTCCATTTCTTTCCCGTTCTCGGCAATCTTCGGCCGGGTCTCCGTATCGGGAACCTGTTTAATGCACACTGCAATATTCACTGCCTTACCTCCTTCAATTAATTAAAGGTTGTTGTTGATCTGAGCTTTTTACTCGGGATTCAAGGAAAAACCATCGTTTTTCGTAAATAAAAAAGTGTGCGGAATCCTAAACGACTCCTGATGGTGATTTTTCCGAAAATTTTCCCGATAAACTTACGCATTTCTATAATAATAACTCGAAATCCGGAATGCAAACCTTCTTAAAATTTGGTGATGGGGAAGGAGGATGCAAGGGGAGTAGGGACATAGGGGATATAGGGGGGATTGTTTTGGCAATGTTGCATTCCGAACGGTGAGCCCTAAATGATTTTTGTCTGATTTTAGGCAGGAAAGTAAAATCATATTACCGGAAAGGCTGTTGGGCGCTGAGTAATGGCGCTGCATTCCGGGTACCATGAGTTACAAGTTGAACTGGTGGATGGATAACTATGGAGAAGTGGAGAAAAATTCGTTAAAGTTCTGATTTATTCGTTTGTTCAATTGCATGGATGCTTTATGAATTTATCGATTTTTTCCATTCTATCATTGGATTCATCCTATTTCTTGCTTACATTAGCGGCCTGAAAATGAGCGGATGCTCGGAAAAGATCAAGAAAAAATGAGCGCTCTGCTCGTTCCCGGGTTCCCTTAAAAAATTTAAATAAGCTTGACAGACTTATGCATTAACCGTATATTTGCGGGCTATAAAATTTTTTAGGAGGATATTACTTTGAGAACGGATTATTCGAAACCTGAGGAAATTGCTCAAGACCGAAAATGGTATGTAGTGGATGCACAGGATTACGTACTGGGTCGATTGGCATCCCATATTGCTCGAATTTTACGGGGAAAACATAAACCCAATTTTGCGCCCCATCAGGATGTGGGTGATTTTGTGATTGTTATCAATGCGGAAAAGGTGAAGGTGACCGGTCGGAAGGCTGAACAGAAAACCTATTTTACCCATTCCGGTTATCCCGGTGGCGAGAAGCACATTCCTTATCGCCGCATGCTGGAGAAACATCCCGAGCGAATTATTGAACATGCCGTGCGGCTGATGTTGCCCAAGAACGCGCTGGGTCGCAAAATGTTCAAAAAACTGAAAGTCTATGCCGGTCCGGAACATCCGCATCAGGCACAACAACCGGAACCGTTAAAGTTTTAAATAGAGGAAACTGTCCATGGAAGTTTATTACGCAACCGGTAGAAGGAAAACGGCAACAGCGAGAGTTCGCTTGTATCCCGGGAAAGGGGAAATCATTGTAAACGGCCGTAGTGTGGAAGATTATTTTAAACGTCCTATTTTGAAGATGGTGATTGAGCAGCCTTTTGCGGCCACCGAGACGCTGGGGAAGTTTGACGTGAAAGCCACCATTGTAGGTGGTGGGCTCTCCGGTCAGGCGGAAGCACTGCGCCATGGCATTGCCCGGGCATTGCTGAAGTGGAACGAGGAGTTGCGTCCCGAGCTGCGCGCTGGCGGCTTCCTGACCCGCGATCCCCGCGAGGTGGAACGCAAAAAGTACGGTCGCCCCAAAGCCCGGAAACGTTTCCAGTTCTCCAAACGTTAATCTGGCACGATTTCGCCCTTCCTGCACCACCATGGAAGGGTTTTTTGTTCTAAAAATCACACACACCGTCGCCGCTTTTACGGGGTGTCCGGCAGGCGCCGGATGGTAAAAGCCATGGGGCGGTGGAGGTTTAACCCAAAATCAAGGAGTTTGCTATGTTTAAGGTAACACTGGAAGATCTACTGAAGGCCGGTGTCCATTTCGGCCATCTCACCCGCCGCTGGAATCCCAAAATGAAACCGTACATTTTTATGGAACGGAACGGGATTCACATCATCGATTTGCAGAAAACCCTGAAAAGTTTGCAGCGCGCCTACGATGCCGTAAAAGAAATTGCCATGCAGAACGAACCCATTCTGTTTGTGGGAACCAAAAACCAGGCTAAGGATGTAGTGCGCGACGAAGCCATCCGTTGCGGACAACCCTATATTGTGGAACGCTGGTTGGGTGGCACGCTAACCAATTTCGCCACCATTAAAAAGAGTATCCGACATCTGGAAGGCCTGGAAAAAATGGTGCTGGATGGTACCATCGAGAAATATACCAAAAAAGAGCGTCTGCGCATCGAACGCGAAATCGCTAAAATGAAGAAAGTATTTGCCGGTATTCAGGAGATGAAGCGTTTGCCCGGCATGCTCTTTGTCGTGGATATTAAAAAGGAAGATATTGCAGTAAAAGAAGCGCGCAAATTGGGCATTCCCATTGTGGCGATTGTGGACACCAACTGCGATCCCGACGAGGTGGATTATC
Source organism: uncultured Calditrichaceae bacterium (assembly GCA_964495805.1). Classification (GTDB taxonomy): domain Bacteria; phylum Calditrichota; class Calditrichia; order RBG-13-44-9; family RBG-13-44-9; genus JALXCH01. The sequence goes on along the minus strand of CAZBWV010000088.1, from coordinate 85,138 downwards.
CCATTCCCGGGAACGACGATTCCACCAAATCCATTGCGCTGATTTCCCGCATTATTGCCGATGCGGTAATTGAAGGGCGCGAGGTGATGCAAGCCCGCGCGGCGGAAGAAGCGGAAATGGAAAATAAACAGAAAGCTGAAGTGGCAGGCGGATAACGCCTGGCCTGAACCCATACAGGAATGATTCGCAACAGAAAGTTGTGGTAAACCATTTGAACAGGAGACAAAGGAATGGAAATTAAAGCATCTCAGGTAAAAGAACTGCGCGATAAGACCGGCGCCGGAATGATGGACTGCAAGAAGGCGCTGCAGGAAGCCGAAGGCGATGTGGAAAAGGCAGTGGAAATTTTGCGCAAAAAAGGAATTGCCAAGGCGGAGAAAAAAGCCTCCCGCGAGGCAAAAGACGGTCTGGTGGAAGCTTACATCCATCCCGGTGGTAAGCTGGGTGTGCTGGTGGAAGTGAATTGCGAAACGGATTTTGTCGCCAATACACCGGATTTTAAGGAATTTGTCCATAATCTGGCCATGCACATTGCTGCCAGCAATCCCATTGCCGTGGACCGCGAAGGTGTACCGCAGGAAGTGGTCGAAAAAGAAATGCGCATTTACAAAGAACAGGCCATCGAAAGTGGCAAACCGGAACACATTGTGGAAAAAATTGCCACCGGTAAAATGGAAAAGTTCTTCTCCGAAAATGTACTGCTGGAACAGGCATACATTCGCGATCCTGAGAAAACCATCAAAGATTATATGACGGAAATGATTGCCAAATTAGGCGAGAACATCACCATCCGTCGGTTTGTACGGTTCCAGATTGGAGAATAACATGGCGGACGAACCCGTCTATCGGCGTGTGTTATTAAAACTCAGCGGCGAATCCCTTGCCGGTGAGCAAAAGTTTGGTATTCGCTCGGAGGTGCTCAAACAGTTCGCCTCCGAGATTAAATCGATTGCCGACCTGGGCGTTCAGGTAGGAATTGTGGTGGGTGGTGGAAACATCTTTCGGGGAATATCCAAAGCGGCAAAAGAAATGGATCGCGTTTCCGCCGATTACATGGGAATGCTGGCCACGGTGATTAACGCGATGGCTCTGCAAAATGCGCTGGAGAATATGGGTGTGTACACCCGGGTGCAAACGGCTATTCCCATGAATCAGGTAGCCGAACCGTTTATCCGACGGCGTGCCATTCGGCATCTGGAAAAAGGACGCATTGTCATTTTTGCCGCGGGAACCGGAAATCCTTATTTTACCACCGATACAGCCGCCGTTTTGCGTGCCATCGAAATTGAAGCGGAAGTGATTCTGAAAGGTACCCGGGTGGATGGCGTCTATTCCGCCGATCCGGAGAAAGACCCCAACGCGGTGAAATTCGACGAACTGACTTACCTGGAAGTGGTCAAGCGGGGGCTCCGGGTAATGGACCCCACTGCCATCACGCTTTCCATGGATAATCAACTGCCCATTCTGGTCTTTAATATGAGTGTTCCGGGCAATCTGAAACGGGTGGTGCTCGGTGAACCGATTGGAACAAAAGTAAGGGGATAATTATGACCACAAAAGAAATCTATCAGGATGCCAAAAACCGTATGCAAAAATCCATTGAGCATTTGCAGCATGAACTGGCCCGGATTCGCACCGGCCGTGCGACACCGGCGCTGTTAGATGTGGTCAAAGTGGAGTATTATGGTCAGAAGGTGCCGTTAAATCAGGTGGCGACTATTACCGCACCGGAACCGCGCCTGTTGGTGGTCCAGCCGTGGGAAAAACGGATGATTGCCGAAATCGAAAAAGCCATCATGCAGTCCGATCTGGGACTAAACCCCACCAACGATGGCAACGTGGTCAGAATTCCCATTCCCGAGCTTAGCGAAGAACGACGTCAGGACCTGCTGAAGCTGGTGAAAAAGTTCTGTGAAGAAACCCGTATTGCCATCCGGAACATTCGACGGGATGCCAATGAGCATGTGAAAAAGCTGGAAAAAGCACACGAAATTTCTGAAGACGAAAGCCACCTGAAACTGGACGAAATCCAGAAACTCACCAACGAATTTATTGAAGAAGTCGATGAACTCTTTAAGATGAAAGAAAAGGAAATCCTGGAAGATTAATGGAAACGGGTTCAGCCGAACCCATGGTGAGAAATATGAATTCGAAATAATTCCGGGAAATGATGGGTTGATTTCATCAATCTTTTTTCAGGTAGATTAGCGAGCTCCGGCTCGCTATTTTTTTAGAGAACCGATTGGAAGTGGGAAAACAGGCAGATGAGTGAATCCGGACCGGAAATATTGATTGTCGCCGGTGAGCCTTCTGGCGATCGGCATGCAGCAGACCTGGTGCAGGCACTGAAGCAACGGCACCCGGCTCTGCGGTTTACCGGAATTGGTGGCGATCGGATGGCCGCAGAAGGGGTGGAGTTACTTTACCACATTCGGCAGATGGCTTTTTTAGGACTGGCGGAGGTGATCCGGCATCTGCCCTTTATTCGGCGGGTTTTCCGACACCTGCGGCAGTGGATTAAATCTCATCGACCGGTAGCCGTGATTTTAGTGGATTACCCCGGATTTAATCTGAAGCTGGCACGCCTGGCTAAAAAAATGGGGATTCCGGTAGTGTACTACATCTGCCCGCAACTGTGGGCATGGGGCGAGAGAAGAGTGGAAAAAATCCGGCGGTATGTGGATTTACCTCTGGTCATTTTTCGCTTTGAAGAAGCATTCTACCGAAAGCACGGAATCGTCGCTCATTTTGTGGGACACCCGCTGGTGGATCAGCTTCAGCAGGTAAACGGGAAGGAGGCTTTTCTGAAGCGCCATTCGCTGGGGAAGGAAAAACCAATCATTGCGCTGTTACCGGGTTCCAGGATGAACGAGGTAAGGCAACTGCTGCCCCTGATGGTTCAGGCAAAACAGGAATTTTGTTTGAGTCACCGGTACCAATGGGTGGTGGGAATGTCCGATGCGGTGGAAGAGTCGGTTTATCGGGAAATTGTGCAGGGGGAGGAAAACCTTCGATTAATCGCCCGGGATACCTATGCGTTGATGAAGCATGCGCATCTGGCGGTGGTAGCCAGTGGCACCGCTACGTTAGAAACCGGGTATCTGGGCACACCTATGATTGTACTTTATCGTGTTTCGCCGCTTACCTATTTCATCGGAAAACGGCTGGTTAAAATTGACCAAATTGCCCTGGCCAATATCGTGCTGGGCAAAAAAGTGGTGCCGGAACTGATCCAGCAGGATGCCCGCGCTGAGTGTATTGTGGAATGGTTCTGGAGCATGCTGAACGATTCCGAATATTACCACAAGGTAGCAGGGGAGCTCAAGCGCATCCCCGACATTTTAGGGACGCCCGGGGCATCCCGGCGGGCGGCGGAGAAAATTGTCAATTTTTTAGATTTGTCTCCCCAACCAGAAACGTGAGCTCAGTAAAAATTAATTCACTTACTTTTCTTTTTCCGCCGGGATTTCTTCCGGGATTTCTGACCGGATTTCTTGCGGGGTTTTTCCGGACGTCCCTTTTTATTCCCCCCAGAACGGAAGGACCTCCCGGCTGTAGATGATCTTCCGCACGGTATCCACGGAAAGATAGGGGAATTCCTGTTGCAACATTTCGAAAATACGTTTGGGCTGGTGGTGTTTGCGCAGCTTCTCGAACTGCTTTTTCATGTAATAATCGCGTACAGCGCGTTCGTTTAAAAATCCCTTTTCTTGCAGTTTGTAGAAGAGCTCGTCGGGAATGAATTCCCGCAACGGGTTACCACGCATGATATCCTCCGCAGTTTATGGTTGTTGTTGCCCCAGTGCGTGGTAACAAAAAACTCGAGACTCCTCTCCTTATTTTTTTTGAAGCCAAAATTATGGTAACAGACGGGCGATAGAAAGATTCCTCTTAATCTATTCTTTGAATTGAATATAATCATTTTGTTTAAAAATGCAAGGGAAAAATTGAGTACCTCCCACCCAATCCTGGGGACGATAAATGATTTATTTTGCCGCACTTCCCGGGCAAATGAAACGCATTTTGCACTGCGCACAGGCGCGTGCACGACTAACCGCGCCACTATAAAAACCGATTCCCACCAACAGAATGAGAATCAGCAATCGGGTAAAAGTAAATTGTTGAATCAGGGCAATGACCAGTAAAATGAGCGGAATCACCGTCAGGGAGGCGTAAAAGAAAGGTGCGATTTTTATTCCACGGCAACTGGCAAAATGTTCAATATTCCCCTGTCGAAACAAGCGGGCTGCCAGTTTTCCCCAGCCAATGTTGCACCATTTGTCGTAGTAGTAACAGTTGGTACAAACCAGTTTACGCATCACAAAATAAACCATGAACACTGCGTAAATCAAAAATATCCAGCCCGCTACAGGCCAGACGGTGGCACTGGCCAGACTCCCCAGAGCGATCCAGAGTATCATGATGATGTTGGCCAGAACGATTCGACCGATGGGGTAAGCCTCCAGTCCATCGACATACAGTTGCACGGACGGTTTCATAGGGCTCCTCCTTATGTTTTTATGTCGAAGTGCAAGATTGGCAGATTAACCGGATAAAAATCCGGAAATGGTCAGGAAGTTCCGAAAAATGGTTTCCGCGGTATTCCGATAGTCAGCCAACAGGAAGTGAAAGTCGTTTACCACCCGGGTCGGAGAAAGACGCTGCAAATCGGGGTCTTCCTGTAACCACCGTTTTAACAAAGATTCGGTGAGTTCCAGATGCCCCTGAAAACCGTAGGCGTTTTTACCCACCCGGACAATTTGCATGGGACAATCGGGCGAGGTGCCCAGAAGAACAGTGGAATGGGATGGTACAACCGTTTCGCCATGGAGATGAAAGATGGGAAAGGGGGACGAAATTCCGCGGAATAAAGGATCGTTCCGACCTGCTTCGGTCAGGGAAATGCGGAACCAGGTTCCCTGTTCATTGCGGAATCCAATCTCTTTCACCGGACATGGAACGACGCTCCCGCCGGTTGTTTTCACCAGCAATTGCATTCCCAGACAAATTCCCAGATACGGCATTTCGTTCTCCACCACCCGGGCAATGTGTTCCAGTTCGGAGCGAATTTTAGGGGAAGAATCGTTTGCACTGTCCGGTCCGCCAAATACCACCAGAGCGCGGTAGTCCGAAAGGTCAGGAAATTGTTCTCCGCGGCTCAAATCCACAATAAAATGGGGAACCGACCACGCCTTCAGTCTGTCCAGAAAATAACCTGGCGTTTCCCGGGAAATATTTTGCACAATGAGAAGCTGGTTTTTCATCCGGAAAAATGCCTTTTAGGTTTACCGATGATGATAAGAATTTCAATAAATTGATTAACCAAAAAAGTGATTGATTTCGGCCGGTAACGGATTAGCCCACCAGTTTTGTTTTCAGGTAGTGGAAACGGCGAAATTCCTCTTCCGACAGGGAAAGCACGTAAGCCAGCTCGCGGGTGGTGTACACCGGACAATCGTGAGCCAACAGATCCGGATTCACCCGCTCGGGATTCACAAAGAGCACTTCACCATTCAGCGCTTTGCTGTACAGGCGAATGGTGTCCCGTTCCCCTTCTAACAGCTCATACAGTTGAAGCACCAGGTCCGGATTCAAATCGATATGACCGGCATGCCGGGTATGCTGGCGCGTTCGGCGCAAAGGAAGTTGCAATGTTGTATTCATGATGCGTCCTCCTTGATTTAAATTTGTTTCCCTAACGGAGAACCGGGTTTCCCGCGGAAGAGGGGAACATCAGCCTTCCAGGCATACCCGGGCCAGTTGCCAGGAAAAATCGGCCGAATCGAAGAGCAGTTCAAAATTATCCGAATTGTCCACCTGAACGGAAAAGTGATGCTGCTGGGCATATCCCTGGTTCTCCTTCCAGTGTCCCACAACCTGCTTTATTTTATATACTCGGCCGTTCCAGCGAAATTTCAAGGGAATGATCTGCCCGTTTCGAAAATAGGTGATCACCTCGATGGGTTCGAATAATTCTTCGTAATACATGGGCACACCTCCCTGGTTAAAGCATCACGAACAATTCGGAAAACATGGCGGAAAAGGACTACAGGGCTCAGTCGCCATGGCAACTATTTAATTTCCCGGATGATTTGAATCACCTGCCCCAGAATCTGGAAGTCCGGGGTATTTTTTTCCAGGATGAGCAATTGTTTTTGGGGCGGATCGCATTCCAGGTGGATGCGTCCGCTGCGGTAGAAGTAGCGCCGGACAAGCTGCTGTTCTCCCAGTTGCACAGCGACGATGGTACCGTTCGAGTAGTCCTTCCGATTTTGCACGATGACAAAGTCGCCTGCGCGAATGTCGGCACCACTCATGGAGTTGTCGGTGACCTGCAGCGTGCGCCGTTCCGGCAAGCGCACGGTGGTGTTGGTAATGAAACCCTCCAGGTGGTCCACCTCCATTTCGCGCGAAACGCTGAGCAAATCCTCTCCCCGGGGCAGCCGAACAAATTCCTCCCCCGCCTCCCGGGAGGGCGAAGAAGATGCCTTTCGAGATTGACTGACTAATTTCATCATATGCGACTCCTGTGGATATGGCGGCGGTCCGCGTTATTGCACCGTTTCGCGGATCAGGCCAATTACTTTCCCCTGAATACTCCATTCCCCTTCCGGAAAGATATCCGGATAATCAGGATTTTCTGCTTTTAAGTAAGTTTGTCCGTCCTGTTGCATCAGGCGTTTAACCGTTACTTCGTCGCCCACCAGCGCCACTACAATATCGCGGGGACGAGCCGTGCGAGCGGACTGAACAATCACCAGATCTCCGTCCAGAATCCCGGCATTAACCATACTGTCTCCCTGAACCCGCAGGGCAAAATAGCGCCCCTCCTGACGAATCATCCCCCGGGGAAGCTCCACATATCCCTCAATGTTTTCCTCCGCCAGCACGGGATAACCGGCTGCGACCCGCCCGATCACCGGTAGTTGCACCGTCCCGGAAGCAGGCTGAAATTCCGGATGAACAATCTGAATGCTACGTGCCCGGGTGGTGTGGCGCTCGATGTAACCTTTCCGTTCCAGCGCTTCCAGATGCCGCGCTACCCCGTGTTTGGAGGTGATGTGAAACGCATCGGCAATCTCCTGATACGAAGGGGGATAGTGGTGACGGCTAATGTAATCCGAAATGTACTGCAAAATTTCTTGCTGCCGACGGGTTAACCCTTTCATGCGTGTTCTCCTGTGTTGAACAAACGTACACCTATATTTTAGCAAATTTCACTTCTCCTGTCAAGAAGTTTTTGAAAAAATAGGGAATATATGTACACCTGTACCGGAGAGCGAAAGGAGCAATATCGCACCGCGACAGGATATCCCATCGCTCCGGCTGCTCATTCCATGGAACATTTTTGGGATTAACTTGATTTTTTTAAGGAATGCCCATAAATTTGGGCGCAAATTCGGTATCAAAGAATCTGGAGGTCTTATGAAAAAAGTTGTGTTATTGTTCCTGAGCATTTCTGTTCTGTGGATGTTGAGTACCGGTTGTAGTAAAAAGGTGGGGGAAAAAGAGTATTTCGATTTAGCCTATCAATACATGGGTAAAGAGAAGTGGAGTGATGCGGAGAAATATTTCCAGAAGATTTTAGATGAATATCCCAACGGGGTGTATTCTTCCAAAGCTCTTTTTATGGTGGGATTCATCAATGCAAATTATTTAAAGAATTATGACAAGGCAAAGAAATACTATACGGAATTCCTGAAGAAATATCCCAATCACGATCTGGCCGATGATGCCCGTTACGAATTAGAAAATCTGGGCAAAAATATCGACGATTTGCCGTTCCTGAAGGATAGTGATACCGGTGAACAGAGTGGAAATAATGCTCAGCAACAGGTGACCTCGAAGTAACTCAGCATCAGGATAAAGGTGTTTTTTTCTGAATCCGCTAAACCCTGTTTTTCCGGAAACAGGGTTTTTGTTTGATGGAAACTTTCCGAAAAAAGATGAGTTAAATTTTTTTTATTTCTTACTGATAATTGATGGGGCCCTATGAAGAGGAAACTATTCATTGCGCTTGTGGTGCTTGGTCTGGTTCCTTTGGGATTGGTTGCCCGGACTCATTCCGATTCTCTGACTGCAGCCGATTCGTCCCGGCAAGGAGTTCATCAAATTCAACTTCGCACGTATGTGGAGGAGAGCCGTGTTCCTCTGAATCGTCCGGTTATTTTTCATCTGGAGGTGTCCTGGCTGGGCGATTTGAGCGATTATCAGATTGATTTAACCACCCAACCAATTTTAACCAACTTATTGCTGGAAGGCAGCGGGGCGGAAAATCGGTTGGAACCTTTGCCCAATGGCGAACACCGCGCCGTAAAATCCATTACCTATCGTTTTAAACCGCTGGAAATGGGGATGGCGTACATCGATGGGCTGGTGGTGAAATATACCGATCGGGTAACCGGTCAGGAGAATGAGTTAAAATCCCAGCGCATCATGATTGAAATTACCGAACCGGTGGACGAAGCCGGTAGCGGGCACGGGAAGGCAATAATTTATTCGGTGCTGTTGCTTCTGTTTTTTGCCTTACTTCTGTACGGTGTGGTCATGTATTTCCGCAAAAGAAAAGAAGCGTCCTCTCCGGAAGCACCGGTGATTAGCATTCCGGAGAAATTCCTCACCCGCCTATCCCAGGAGGTCGATCCCCGCGGCACCAATCTGGCAGAAATGACCCAGCGTCTTTCCCGTATCTTTCGGGAATATCTGGATCAGGATTTCGGAATTCCCGCCCGGGAATTAAGTACCCGGGAGTTATTAAGGGAACTGGAAAAATTGGGGCTGGAAGATTCGGAACTGACCAAACTGAAAGATGTGCTTCAGCGTCTGGATTTAATAAAATTTGCCGGAAAAAATGTCGATCCGGCAGAATTTACCGGCATTTATGGAGCGATCGAAAACTTCTTATTGAAACGTAAAGCGCAAACAAAAATGGATTCGGTTCAAGCACAGGAGGCGAAATGAGTGTCGATATTCAAGCGATTCATGAAAAAATCCAGCAGGAAAGTGAATTCGTCGAAAAAATTACCGCCGAGGTGGGCAAAGTTATTGTAGGCCAGACGTACATGGTGGAACGGTTGCTGATTGGCCTGTTGAGTAACGGGCATATTTTGCTGGAAGGTGTTCCGGGACTGGCCAAAACCATGACGGTGAAAACCCTTTCCTCAGTTATTCAAACCAAATTTCAACGGATTCAGTTTACCCCGGACCTGTTACCGGCAGACCTGATTGGTACGTTGATTTACAACCAGCGAACCGGGGAGTTTACCGTCCGCAAAGGTCCTATCTTCGCTAATCTGATTCTGGCGGACGAAATTAACCGCTCTCCGGCCAAGGTACAGAGTGCCCTGCTGGAAGCCATGCAGGAACGTCAGGTCACCATTGGCGATACCACCTACCCGCTGGAAGAACCGTTTCTGGTAATGGCCACACAAAACCCCATTGAGCAGGAGGGAACCTATCCTTTACCCGAAGCCCAGGTGGATCGCTTTATGCTCAAATTAGAGGTAACTTACCCAAACAAAGAAGAAGAATTGCAAATCATGCAGCGTATGACCACCGGTCAGGAAATTCAGGTTAATCCGGTGGTAACGCCGCAGGATATCATTCGCGCCCGCCAGGTGGTCAACGAAGTGTATATGGACGAAAAAATTGACCGCTACATTGTGGATATCGTTTTTGCTACCCGAAATCCCGAAGAGTACGGTTTAAAGGATTTGCAACCGCTCATTGCGTATGGAGCATCTCCCCGTGCTTCGATCAATTTGAAGCTGGCAGCAAAAGCCCACGCTTTTCTGCGTCGGCGGGGCTATGTAACCCCGGAGGATGTGAAAGCCATTGGCATGGACGTGTTGCGCCATCGCATCATCGTAACTTACGAAGCGGAAGCCGAAGAAGTGCGTCCGGAGGATGTGGTGCGCCGGGTGCTGAATCAGATTGAAGTGCCATAATAAAAGACGGAAGCTATCGAATCCCCAGAAAGTGAGGCTTAAAGAGCCGTTTTGTAGAAGGAATCGGACGAGACGACTGGAAAAGCGGAAATGGATACCAAAGAGCTACTGAAAAAAGTTCGGCAAATCGAAATCAGCATTCGCGGTGTGGTAAACGAAGTGTTTGCCGGTGAATACCATTCGGTATTCAAAGGGCGGGGAATGGAATTCGCCGAAGTGCGCGAATACCTGCCCGGTGATGATGTTCGCACCATCGATTGGAACGTTTCCGCGCGCATGAATCATCCCTATGTGAAGATTTTTGAAGAAGAACGCGAGTTAACCGTGATGTTGCTGTTCGATGCCAGTGCGTCGGAACATTTTGGTAGCCGGAATCAGATGAAAGGCGAGATGGCGGTGGAAATTGCGGCTCTGCTGGCTTCCTCAGCCATTCGCAATAACGATAAAGTCGGATTAATCATTTTCAGCGACGAGATTGAGAAATTTGTCCCACCGCACAAGGGGCGCCAGCATATGCTACGCATCATTCGGGAATTGCTGTTCTTTGCTACACGCGATCAGGTTCCCCGGGCAGGTACCACCAATCTCTCCCGAGCCCTGGAATACCTGAACCAGATTCTGAAACGTCGTGCTACCGTGTTTGTGATTAGCGATTTTTTGAGTGAAGGGTTTGAACGAGATTTGCAGATCGCCAATAAACGACACGATCTGGTGGCGATTCATATCATGGATGTGCTGGAAGAAAAACTACCCGAGGTGGGACTCATTGAACTGGAAGACCTGGAAACGGGCGAGGTGATGTTGCTGGACACTTCCCAGCTGGATATTCGCCAGACGTATTCCGAAAATGCTCTGCGGGAACGTACCCGTCTGGAGAAACTTTTTAAGTCCATTGGCGTGGATTATGTGGATATTTATACCAACAAATCTTATGTGCCACCGCTTACCCGCTTTTTCCGGATGCGGGAGAAGCGGTTCCATTAAACTCAGGAAGATGGTGGTACCGGTTTCACCGGTTAGATGGGTTGAGAAGTTTTGTAAGGCAGGAAACACAATTTTTCAAAGTATCGGGAACGGATCAATGAACAAAACGATTCCGGGAATTTTGTTGTTAGGGCTTTTACTCATCGGGATGGGATGCCAGCGTTCGGCAACGCCCAATATTTCTGCCGAAAAGCAACGGGAACTGGCTAATGTGCTGTACAACCAGCAGTTGTACCAGCAGGCCATCCAGGTGTACAAAGATTATTTACAGAATTACCCCCTCAGCGAAAAGGAGCAGGCGAATATTTCTTATATGATTGCCAACATCTACTTCGAACGGCTGCACGATTACGAAAATGCACTGGCTTATTATCTGCGTATCCAGTATCTCTACCCGGAGAGTCATCTGCAAAAAGAGGTGAGTCGCCGCATAGTGGAATGTCTGGAACGGCTCAAGCGCTCCACCGATGCCCAGCAGGTAATGGAAGAAACCGCCGCTCTGGACGAATCCCAGAAGCCAAAAACCCGGCCGGGGGAGGTGATTGCCCGGATTGGCAAACGGGAGATTACCACCGGCGATCTGGAATACGAGCTGAATCAACTACCGGATTATGTTCGACAGCAAATTCGAACCCCGCAGCAAAAACTGGAATTCCTGAAAAATTACATCGTTCAGGAGTTACTGTACCAATCTGCCAAACGCAAGGGGCTGGACAGGGATAAAGATGTACGCGAAGGGGTTCTGCGAGCGGAAAAAGCACTGATGACCCAGAAACTCCTGGAACAGGAAATCCAAAAGGAAGTGAATTTAAATAAATATTCCGAAGCGGATATTGAACTTTATTACAAAGCCAATAAAGAGAAGTACGCAGAGAAAGATAAAAACGGGAACATCAAACGAATTCCCCCGTTTAGCGAAATAAAAGAGAGGGTGGCAAAAGATTTTCTTCAGGAAAAGCAACAGGAAGCCTATCAGCGACTGATGGAACGGTTAATGAAAGCGGAGCAGGTTGTGATATATGAGGAGAAGTTTCATTAGCATCGGAAAAACGAGTATCGTTATTGGAATCGGGCTTATTCTGGTACTATCTAACTGGATGTGGGGAACCGGTAATTCACTGATTCGGGTTCGCGCCAGCGTGGATAAGTCCAACATTACCATCGGCGATCGAATTACGTACACGCTGGTCATTCAATATGCTCCGGGGATCCATATTCAGCAACCCGGACCGGGAGCCAATTTAGGGCAGTTCGAAATCAAAGATTTTAAAATTTACCCGCCGCAAAAAACCGATACCTTAATTTCCGAAAAGTACGAGTATCAGATTTCTGTGTTCGATACCGGAAAGTATGTGATTCCACCGTTTCCGGTGGCATTTGCCCTGTCCGATACCGCCACGAAGTATCAAATCATTCGCTCCGAACCGCTGACCATTTTCGTCAGAAGTGTGTTGTCCGATAAAAACCAGACGTTGAAGGATATTAAGCCTCCTGTTCGCATTCCCTTTCCGTACTTCCGATACGGGCTTTACCTGGCACTGGTGTTAGGAATTGTGGCGGCTGTGCTGGGTGGATACTACTTCCGGAAATATCGCAAACAGATGATTCCTTTTTTGAAGCGCGAGACGGTTCGTCCGGCTCACGAGATTGCTCTGGAAGAGCTGGAGCAGTTGAAGCGCGCTTTGCCGGAGCTCCGGGAGCAGGGGAAATACAAAATCATTTTCACCGAAATTTCCGGTATTCTTCGTCGATATCTGGAAAACCGTTATTTTATGACCGCAATGGAAGAAACGACGTTTGAGATCGAGCAGTCGCTTCGGGAGCTAAATTTACCCGAGCAGGATTTTCGGCTGGCCATGGCGGTTCTGGAGCTGGCTGATCGGGTAAAATTTGCCCGATACATCCCCGAAGGGGAAGAGCTGGATCAGGCGCTGGAACAATTAGAGCAGTTTATTCATCACACCAGATTGATTCTGGAACAGACACCGGAACAGACGGAAGCAACCCGGGTGACCGGAGAAACCGTTGCTCCGGAACCGGTGAATTCACAGAATCAACTACAAGCTACCTCAGAAAATAGCTGGACGTTGAACCAAAGCGATGGAGGAGAGAAAGGTGATTGAGGTAAGGGATTTAACCAGATATTACGGTGAGAAGCGCGCCATTCACAATGTGACATTCGATGTGAAGAAGGGTGAGGTGCTGGGGTTATTGGGTCCCAATGCAGCGGGAAAAACCACCACCATGAAAATCCTCACCTGTTACATGCCACCGACTTCCGGAGAGGCGCGCGTAGCGGGGTACGACATCTGGGAGCAGCCTATGGAGGTAAAGAAACGAATCGGGTATTTGCCGGAGAATCCCCCGTTGTACAACGATTTGCGGGTGATTGAATATCTGGATTTTGTCAGTAAAATTAAAGAGATTCCCGGAAATCGGCGCAAACAGGCCATTAATGAGGCGATCGAAAAGGCCGGATTGGGCGAAGTGCGTCGGCAGGTCATCGGCAGCCTTTCCAAGGGATATCGGCAGCGTGTGGGACTGGCTCAGGCGTTGTTGAGCGATCCGGAAATTCTGATTCTGGATGAACCCACTGTGGGGCTGGACCCACGCCAGATTATCGAGATCCGGGAACTGATTAAAAATCTGGGCGGTGAGCACACGGTTATCCTTTCCACCCATATCCTGCCCGAAGTAGAGCAAACCTGCGGTCGGGTAGTCATCATCAATCAGGGGGAAGTGGTGGCTGAAGACACTCCGGCTAATCTGACCCGCCGGTTGCGCGGTACCGAACGCACCATCATCGAAGTGGATGGGAACGAAACCGATTTGAATGCCGTGCTGAGTGGCTTCCCGGAAATCGTATCGTCCACCATCGAAAAACTCCCGGAAAACAACCATCTACAGGTTTCGGTGGAACTGAGTCAGGATATTCGTAAGGATATTGCCCGAGCTCTGATTGAACGCGGATTTAATCTGTACGAATTACGCAAAGAAGCCTACTCTCTGGAAGATATCTTCCTGCATCTGACCACAAAAGAGGAGGTGGCGTAAAATGAAGAAGACACTGGCCATTTTTCAGAAAGAGTTGAAGCATTTCTTTTATTCTCCCATTGCTTACATCGTCATTGCGGCATTTACCGTCATTGCGGGAATCTTCTTTTATCTGTATCTGAGCAGTTTTGTGGAAGCCGCCTTCATGGCCATGATTCGTGCGCAGCAATTTCATCAACCGCAACCGAAATTTAATGTTAATCTGCAGGTGATTCGGCCATATTTCTGGAATCTGGCGCTGATTTCTTTATTCATTCTTCCGCTGGTCACCATGCGTCTGTATTCGGAAGAAAAACGCGCCGGAACGGTGGAGCTGCTGTACACCTCACCCATTCAGGTGTGGCAGCTGGTATTGGGCAAATTTCTGGCCGGACTGGTGTTTTACATTATCATGCTGCTACCCACGGTGGTGTTTATGGCGTTGCTGTTCATTTATGGCAATCCGGAAATCGGGCCGGTAATTAGCGGGTATATCGGACTGATTCTTCTGGGTGCTGCTTTCATTTCCGGTGGGCTGTTCATTTCGTCCATGACCGAGAATCAGATTATTGCCGCAGTGGCCGGATTTGGTTTCTCCCTGTTCCTGTGGATTATCGGATGGGCAGCGAATTTCTCCGGACCGGGACTGGCCGGTTTGCTGAACTATCTTTCCATCATCAACCATTTCGAAGATTTCGCCCAGGGTGTCATCGACACCAAACATGTGTTCTACTATCTGTTGTTTGTTACACTGGGGGTGTATTTCACCATGAAGTCTGTGGATTCGGTGAAGTGGAAAGCCTGATTAGTGACCAAACACAATGGCCAATAAATGTGGAATCATAAGGAGGCGAAGAGAACAATGAAACGATATGCCAATATAACCCTGATTGTGGGAATTGTTCTGTTTCTTTACAGCTTTGTGAACTTTTCCCTGAATCAGTTGTGGGATTGGGTTTCCACCATTTCTCTGGTTTTAGGGATTCTTATCACCGGGGTGGGAATATACTATCGCGCCCGGTTTCGAAAGAAGGAAATCAGCCGAAAATCGCTGCAGTACGGTGCCAATTCTTTACTAACCGCACTGATTGTGTCTGGTATTGTTATTCTGCTGGCATTCATTACCAACCGCCATCATGTGCGGGCAGACCTGACTGAAAAAGGCCTGTACAGCCTTTCTGAACAAACCAAATCTGTGCTGAACGGGCTGGACAAAGAGGTGACCATCTATGCATTTTTTAAGAAGTCCGATGAAGTGGCGGTGAAGGACAAGCTGGAAGAATACGCCTATCGTTCCCGCTACATTAAGTACGAAATTATTGATCCCAACCAGAAACCTCAGATGGCACGCCGTTATGGCATTACCCAATACGGCACCACCGTGGTGGAATGCGGTGGTAAGCGAGAAACCATCGACGAGCTGACCGAGAGTAATTTGACCAATGCCATCATCAAAGTAACCCGAGACCTGGATAAGGTGATTTATTTTACCACCGGTCATGGCGAAAAGGATATCGAGTCGGACGATCCGCAGGGTTTTAAGCAGGCCGCAGAGGGGATTCGAAAAGAGAACTATGTGGTGAAAACCCTCAATCTGGCTCAGGATAAAAAAATTCCGGACGATTGTGCGGTGCTGGTGATTGCCGGACCGAAATCGGACTTCTTCCCCTTTGAACTGGACACCATAAAAAAATATCTGGAGAACGGCGGTAAACTGTTTGTGATGATTGATCCGGAATGGAAGCCCTCACTTCCGGAATTTCTGAAAAAGTACAAAATTAAAGTGGGCGACAACATTGTGGTGGATGCCAGCGGTGTAGGGCAGTTATTTGGAATGGGACCGGAAATTCCGCTGGTTAACAAATATGCCAAACACGAGTTATTTAAGGATTTCAACATTATGACCTTCTTCCCGGTTGCCTGTTCGGTGCAGGCCACCACCGAAGGGGAGAGTGGTTACTCCGCTCTGGAACTGTTTAAAACCACTGCCAGTAGCTGGGGAGAAACCGATTACCGCAATCCGAAAGTGAAATTCGATCCGGACCGGGATGTGAAGGGACCGGTTCCGCTGGCGGTGGTCTCCACCAAAACGGTGAATGGCAACAAGAAAACCCGCATTCTGGTGATTGGCGATTCCGATTTTGCCGGAAACGCTTACATCCGCAATTCCGGGAATTACGACCTGTTTTTGAACATAGTGAACTGGCTGGCTGAAGAGGAAGACATGATCACCATCCGTCCCAAGGAAATTGACGATCGCCGGGTGAACCTCTCCATGAAGGATAGCAAGATCATCCTTTACACCAGCGTCATTGCTTTGCCGTTGCTCATTGTCATTGCCGGTATTGTGGTGTATTACCGACGTCGCTAACTTAACTGAATAGGAAGGATGAATCCCGGCAGAAACGGATTCATGGAACGAGAAGAACGATTATTCCGGAGGAGAACATGAAAATAGGTCGCACACTTATATTACTGATTTTGCTGATTGCTCTGGGCGCGTACGTCTATTTTGTGGAAATTAAGCACCAGAAAGCGGTGGAGCAGAAAAAGGCGGTTGCCCAGAAGATTTTCCATTTTCAGAAGGACAGCGTGCAAACCATTACCATTCACAACCAGTATGGCGATTTCGTGCTGGAGAACCGGGCCGGTAGCTGGAAGATTGTCCAGCCGGTGGAAACGGATGCGGATAAAAACAATGTGCGCTCCATGCTGAGCAATCTGGAAACGGCGAAAAAGAACAATGAATTTTCTGTTAAACCGAATGAACTCTCCGAGTACGGCCTGGGTGAAAATGCGCTCACCGTTCGGGTGAAAGACCGTAGCGGTGAACAGGATTCCGTCCGGTTTGGCGACAAAACACCGGTCGGCGGATTTGTCTTCGCCAACAAAGTGGATACTCTGGTATTTACGGTCAACGAGTACATCCGCAATCAATTCGATAAGAAACTGTTTGATCTGCGGGACAAACATCTGCTCACGTTTACCGTGAACGATGTCAAACGCGTTCGGGTGAAAAATCCCCACGGTGTGTTTGAGTTCGAGATGATCGGACCGGATCAGTGGCAGATTGTTTCGATTAAACGATTGGCTGATGAAGGGAAAATTCGGGCTATTTTAAACAAATTGAGCTGGGAACAAGCCAAAGAGTTTGTGGACGAGACCGGAACGCAGCTGAAGAAATACGGCTTGAGTCATCCGGCTTATTTTGTGGAGCTCAATCTGGGTCCGGATAAAGGGATGAAGAAGCTCATCGTCAGCCGGAAAATCAATGGCAAATACTATGCGAAGGACGAATCGCGCAAACCAATTTTCGAAATTGGGAACGGGCTGGTGGAGACGCTGGACAAAAGGTTAAATGAATTCCGCAGTAACCGGATCGTCCGCTTTGTACGGGATGCCATCGACAGCGTGTACCTGGAATACGACGGTACTGCTCTGGCATTTACCAAGGATAAGATTAACCGACGCTGGCTGCTCGGCGATAGTACCCGTACGCCGTTGAAAGATGGTAAGATGGACAACTTTTTCTCCAACATGGAGTTTACACTGGCCAAAAAATTTGTTCAGGACGGAAACATCAACCAGGCGCGATACGGACTGGATAAACCGGTGCTCCGAATTTGCCTGTACAAGGAAGGAAATCTGCAGGTGGAAATGAAGTTCGGTAAGCAGAAGGGAAATCAGTTGTATGCCTGGAGCAATCAGAACGATTCGGTGTATCTGGTGGATAAAAATGATGTGGATCGCCTGAAGTTGAAATTGGATGACATTTTGAAGAAGCCCCAGACCGGGCAACAACCGAAAACGAATAATTCGGACAAACAAAATGTGAGCTAATGCTTCTCAATGGGAAGGGGTCCATTGGCGGGGCGGAGCACACTTTGCGTGTCGGCTCCCTCCGCCAACGAATTTTAAAAAGCGCATCGGGGGAACAAACCGATGTGCTCATGATAAGCTAAAGGCAACAGGAGGAACGGTCGGTTGTTTCGCTTTGCGAACCCGGAATATTTGATTTTACTGGTCATTGTGCCGCTGTTAGGCTGGTACCACTGGCGTTACGGGCAAAAGCTTTCGGGCAATTTCAAATTTTCCACATTGAAATTCGCCCGAAATGTGCCGGTGAGCCTGAAACAGCGCTTGCGCCGCTATCTGTTTGTGCTGCGGCTGATGATTCTGACCCTGATTATTCTGGGATTGGCGCGGCCTCAGTCCGGTGTTCGTAAGCAGAAAATTATTACCGAGGGAATTGACATCATGCTGGTGCTGGATGTGAGCACCAGTATGCGTGCGGTGGATTTTAAGCCGAAAGACCGGCTGGAAGCCGCTAAAATTGTCGCCAGAGAATTTATCGAAAGCCGCACGAACGACCGCATTGGACTGGTGATTTTTGCGGGCGAGGCGTTTACTCAATGTCCGTTAACGCTGGATTACGGCGTACTGATTGAGTTACTGGACAAAGTGCAGGTGGCGCCGCAGGAATGGGACGGAACAGCTATCGGAAACGGTATTGCCACTGCGGTGGAACGCCTGAAAAGCAGTAAAGCCAAAAGTAAGGTGATTATTTTACTGACAGACGGGCGCAACAACGCCGGTGAAATTGATCCCATGACCGCTGCGCAGATTGCTCAGGCATTCAACATCCGCATTTATACCATCGGTGCCGGAAAGCGGGGAACAGCTCTTTATCCGGTCGATAGTCCGATCTTCGGACGTCGCTATGTGCCCATGCCCGTGCAAATTGATGAGGAACTTTTGCGACGAATTGCAGCTCAAACCGGTGGGAAATATTTCCGTGCCACCGATACGGAAAGTCTGCGCGAAATTTACAAGCAGATTAATCAGATGGAGAAGACCAAAATCGAGGTGAAAGAGTTTACCAGATATCGGGAACTGTTTGTAAACTATGCCGGCATCGGATTCCTGCTGCTGTTGCTGGAAGTTGCTCTGGCGCATACCTATTTGCGCAAATTACCCTGAGCAATTTCCGGTTCATTGAGAGCCTGATTTTATATGAGTTCAGAATTTTTAGTTCAAACTTGTTGATTGACTATGTTGCGTTTCGCCAATCCATATTTTTTTCATCTGTACTGGCTGGTGCCAGCGCTCATCCTGTTTTTCTGGTGGAGCTTCCGGGAAAAGCGTCGCCTTCTGAAGCGGATTGGAGACGAAGAATTGGTGGCAAGGCTGACGGGTACAGTAAGCCGTAAAAAGCAGGTGTGGAAAAGTGTGCTGGTGGTGTTGGCTGTTTCGTTGCTGATTCTGGCGCTGGCCGATCCGCAAATTGGTACCAGGCTGGTGCAGGTCAAACGCAAAGGGGTGGATATTTTTGTGGCGCTGGATGTATCCAAAAGCATGCTGGCAGAAGATGTTCCACCCAACCGATTGGAGAAAGCCAAACATGAAATTGCCACGTTTATCGATCACCTGAACGGCGACCGCATTGGACTCATCTGTTTTGCTGGCATCGCTTTTGTACAGTGCCCCCTGACGCTGGATTACTCCGCCGCCAAGCTGTTTCTGAGCTCAGTGGATACCGATGTCATTCCACAGCCTGGCACCGCCATAGCCAGCGCTATCCGCACAGCGATGAAATCCTTCGTCACCAAGGAATACAAGCACAAAGTGCTCATTTTAATTACCGATGGCGAGGACCATGAAGGCGATCCGGTGAAAGCCGCCAAGGAAGCTGCTCAGGAAGGAATTGTCATCTATACTATCGGAATCGGTTCGCCGCAGGGTGCTCCCATTCCGGAGTACGACCGCTATGGCAATCGGATTGGTTACAAAAAGGATCGTCAGGGGCAGATTGTGACGACCAAACTGGATGTGTTAACACTGGAAAAGATTGCTTTCGAAACGGGAGGAAAATACTATATTAGTAGCACTGGCGAAAGCGAGCTGGAAAAGATTTACGGCGAAATTTCTGCCATGGAGAAAAAAGAGCTTGCCTCCCGGAAGTTCAGTCAGTTCGAGGACCGGTTTCAGATTTTTCTGTTGCTGGCACTGCTGGTGCTGGTGCTGGAATCCGTACTGAGCGAACGAAAACGAATCCGTCAAATGAAAATTGCAGGGAGCAGTGATGTATCGATGGCTTCGTAACAGTTTGGCCGTATGCCTGCTTTTGATGGCGGGAGTGGGCACCCTTCGTGCGGATGTGGATCGGGGAAAAACCAATCGAGGGGTTCAAGCTTTTCAGAAAGAGCAGTGGGACGAAGCGCTCAAGTTCTTTCAGGATGCCCAGCTGGATGATCCCACCGATCCGATCGGGCACTATAATCTGGCCGAAGCCCTGTACAAGAAAAAGCGGTACCAGGATGCGCTGAAGGAATACCAGAAAGCCCTGGCGACGGAAGACCCGCAACTGCGCGAGCAAATATATTACAACATGGGGAATACTTACTATTTCATGAACAAATTTCAGGAAGCGATTCAGAGCTATAAAAAAGCGCTGGAAATAAATCCGGATGACCTGGACGCCAAACACAATCTGGAGCTGGTTCGTGCCCGGCTGAAGGAAATGGCGCAAAAACAGCCCCAACAACAGTCCAATTCGCAGCAGAATTCCCGCCAGAACCAGCAACAACAATCCGGACAAAAGCCGAACGATCAGCAAAAACAGCAGCAGAAAAATAAACCCAATCCGCAAAGCGGAGAACAGAATCAAACACGCCGGGATAGCTTGCAAACACCTCAGCAGGGCAACCAGCAGCAGAAAAATAAAAAAGGGGAGCAGCAACAAGCTCAGCATGGGAAGAAAAAAGCGTTAAGCAAAGAGGAAGCCGAACGCATTTTGCAGGCGCTGCGTAGCAAGGAAAAAGAAAACCAGAAACTGCGCCGGATGCGATTACCGGCAGGAAAACGACATGTGGAAAAGGACTGGTGATATGAACAGAGTAGGAATCACATCCTGGATTGGGGGAATCCTGTTGCTGATATTCATGTTTTCTCCGGGTGCCTCAGCGGGCGACATCCAGCTCATTGCCCGGGTGGATAAAAATCCTGTACCGGAAGACGAGCAATTCGTGTACGAGGTGGAGATCAGCGGTTCCCAGCAAAATCTACCCGATGTAGAATTCCCCGATTTAAGCCAGTTCGACATTCTTTCCGGTCCCAACGTCTCCACATCCTTCCAGATTATTAATTTTAAAATGAGTGCCAGCAAGACGTACTCCTTTATATTAATGCCCAAATCGGTGGGGCGGTTTACCATTGCCCCTGCCCGGGCGAAATACAAGGGGAAAACCATTCGTTCCAACTCCGTTACCGTGGAGGTGGTTAAATCCGGTGCCCGGCCACGGAGCACAGCTCCCGCTCCGGGAGGCACCTCCCGCCGAAGCAAAAGCAGAAATTTGAGCGATCTGGTCTTCCTGCGCGTCATCCCATCGCAAAAAACCGTTTACGTTAACCAGCAGGTGTTGCTGCGCTACAAAATCTACTTTCGGGTGAATATTAACGATAGTAAAGTGCTGAAACTGCCCGAAGCGGTCGGTTGCTGGGTGGAGGAATTTCCCCAACCGCAGCGGTTAAGCGTGCACACCGAAGTGGTGAACGGAAAACAGTACAACGTGGCGGAAGTACGCAAAATTGCCCTGTTTCCCTCCCGACCGGGCAAAATTACCATTTCGCCTATGGAGCTGATGCTGGAGTTGGTAGTGCCCCGGCGGCGCAATCCTATGGATATTTTCGATCAGTTCTTTAGCGATCCGTTCGGGCAGGTGGTACGTAAAAAAGTAAGCTCCGGTGCCCTGCAGCTTAATGTGTTACCACTACCTCAGGAAGGAAAACCCGCCGATTTTACCGGACTGGTGGGCGATTTTAAAATCCATTATTCCCTGGATAAGCAAACCTGCAAAACCAACGAGGCGATTTCCTACAAAGTCAAACTCTCTGGCAAGGGGTTGCTGAAGTTACTGAATGAATTGCCGCTGAAACATTCACCGGATTTCGAAGTGTACGAGCCGAAAATCACCCAATCGGTGAGTAAAAGCGGCTCCGTAGTGGTGAGCAACAAGGAATTCGAATATGTGCTCATTCCCCGGGTACCGGGCGATTTGAAAATTGATGAGATGCATTTGAGCTATTTTAATCCCGACGATCGTCAGTACCACGATTTAACCGTGCCGGAATTTGTAGTGCACGTTTTACCGGGTAAAACCATTGCCGGAACTCCGGCAGGCGACGGATATGTGGCAAAAGAAGCGGTGAAATTGCTTGGTCGGGATATTCGGTTCATCAAGGATCGGCTACCTGCTTTTTACGAAATTGGCGAAATGCCATATCGGGTGTGGTGGTTCTGGGGAATTCCCCTGTTTTCTCTGATGCTGCTGGGTATGGCCTGGAGTTACCGGATGCATCTGGAGCGGATGAGCCGGGATGTGCGGTACGCACGCAGTCGCAAAGCGCACCGGCAGGCACGTGCCCATCTGAAAAAAGCCCGCGGATTGCTCAAACCTGAGCTTGCCAGTGATTTTTATGGCGAAGTTTCCCGGGCACTGATTGGTTACCTGGCGGATAAAACCAATCAGCCAGCTGCCGGGTTGCTCAGGGAGCAGGTGGTTCAGCTGCTCCGCGAAAAACAGGTGGACGATGAACTGACCCGGGAATTTCTCAAATGCCTGGATGAAGCGGACTTCCGCCGCTTTGCTCCGGGGACACCTAACCGGGAAGAAATGGAACAATTCTACCGGCGAGCGGAAAAAATTCTGGTGCAAATGGCAAAGTATTTTTAACTCAAACGGAAAATCCAAAGAAAAGCGGGAAACATGATTCGGAACGGAAAACATACAAACCTGTGGCTCTGGTTGCTTCTGATGGTCTTTCCTCTGTTGGCCAGCAATGTGGAGGAGCTCTATCGGCAGGGGAACCTGGCGTACCAGCAAAAGGATTACCAGCAGGCATTGCAGGCGTATCAGCAGATTCTGGCGCAGGGGTACGAAAGCCCGGAACTTTACTACAATATTGGCAACTGTTACTACCGGCTCAACAAAATCGGCAAAGCCATTTTGTATTACGAAAAAGCGCGCAAACTGGCACCCAACGACCCGGACATCCGCTACAATCTGGAACTGGCCAACCTGCGTATTCTGGATAAAGTGGACCAACCGCCCCGTTTCTTTCTGTTGGAATGGTGGGATGCGGTCAAGTATCTCTTCTCCATTCGTCAGCTCACCCGGTTGCTTCCGACCCTTTTTGTACTGGCGGTGGCATTTTTAATTCTGTGGCTATTTATTCGAAACGATCGGATTCGCCGGTTGGCGGTTTCGGTGGCTGTGGTGCTGGGAATTCTGTTTGTGTTTGCTGCGTACATTTACTCCCTGCGCATCGATGAGCTAAAAACCCACCGCGAAGCCATTGTGCTGACTCCGTCGGTCACCGTCCTTAGCGCTCCTAACGAAGACAGCGCTGATGTGTTCGTTCTGCACGAAGGAGTGAAAGTGCATATCGAAGAGGTACGGGATGAATGGGCGGAGATTAGCCTGCCGGATGGCAAAGTGGGTTGGGTGAAGCAGCAGGTGCTGGGGATTATTTAATGGATTACCACCGGGGAAGGTCTGTTTTTGCCTTTCTGCGGAGGCGTTGATCATTTAAAAAGGATGTGTGGGACGCAATGGAAATTGTTGGTGTTCGGAAAGTAAACTATGGGAAGGTAAAAGCACTGGTGGATGTTCGGACCAGTGAGGGATTCGTCATTCGTGGATTTCGGGTGGTGGAAGGAGAAAACGGTCTGTTTGTGGGCATGCCCTCCGAACGTACTCGTACCGGAAAATATGTGGACATGGTCAAAATAGACAATCCGCACCTCAAAGAAATGTTAGAAGAGCTGATTCTGGAAAAGTTTCGCAAGTAGGGCAGGGGAGATGATTGCTGATGGGTTCATCAGAGGGAACCGGATTTTCGGGATTTTCCCGGGTTGAAGGTGTTTCCTCTGCACCGATTCGTTTGACCCTCTGGCATCCGACCATCCTCACGGTAAAATATTTTGGCCTGATGGGGGATACCCGATTACCAGCTCCCACGGGTCTTTCACGCATTCCGGTCAGATAAACCCCTTGAACCTTCTTTCCCCGAAATCCCTTTTTTCATTCCCCGAAATACATTATATTTGGCCTTATTGAGAACCGGTTCCAGCAAGCAGAAAGTACACCATGTGGCAAATTGAAGCGGAACATATTACTCAGCAGTTTAACCGCCGGATTATCTTTCGGGACATTTCTTTTCGGGTAAGCAGCGGGGAATCTCTGGTGCTTACCGGTCATAACGGTTCGGGAAAGACCACACTGGTGCGTATCATTTGCCAGTTGATTCGACCTTATCGCGGGCAGGTGCGCTTTTTGCGCGATAACCGGGCGATTCCCAATGAGAGAATCTATCCCCATATCGGATTGGTGGGTCCTTACCTTCAGCTGTACAACAATTTAACCGCACTGGAAAATTACACATTTTTCGCACGCATTCGCGGACTTCCGGTGGATGTATCGTTATTTCGCCGCTGGATGGAGCGGTTAGGGCTGAAGGGGCGCGAAATGGACGAACTGCGTACATATTCCTCCGGCATGCTGCAACGGGTGAAATATGTGATGGCGCTGTTCCATCAGCCGGACATTTTGATACTGGACGAACCCACCTCCAATCTGGATGAAGAGGGCACCGCCACTGTGTACGAAATTATGCAGGAGCAAAAGAAAGAAAAGATTCTGATTCTTGCCACCAACGAACCGCAGGAAATCCGCTTTGGCGATCGGGAGGTGCATCTTGCTGGGTAAAGCGTACATTGTGTTTTTAAAGGACTTGCATCTGGAATTCCGTACCCGCTATGCCATGAACGCCATTCTCATGTTCGCCATCACCACACTGACTGCGATCAGTTTTTCGTTGGGGCCGGTACGCTTGCGCAGCGAAATTCTGGCGCCGCTGCTGTGGATTATTCTTTTCTTCTCGGCCATGTCCGGTCTTTCTCACATTTTTGTGCGGGAGGAGGAACAGCAAACCGCCGATACGTTGCGACTGGTTACCACCCCCAACACAGTGTTTTTGGGGAAGTGGTTCTTTAATGTGTTGCTGCTGTTTGCTCTGGAGCTGATTATTATTCCCCTGTTTTTTGCTATGATGAACCTTTCCGTGGAGAGCGTGGGGCTATTCTTTTTATTTCTGGTGCTGGGGAGCATTGGGCTGGCATCGGTTTCCACCCTGATTGCGGCTATCATCTCCCAGGCCAGTGCGCGGGGAGCTCTGTTCGCCGTGCTTTCGTTCCCTATTGCGCTTCCCATTCTCATCTCCGCTATCCACGGAACCCGATTGAGTATGGATGGTACAACATTTTCTAATTGTATATCCGATTTGCAGGTGTTATTTTCTTTTTCTGTGGTCATTATCACGCTGTCGTTGATTCTGTTTGAGTTCATCTGGAGAAAATAATGAGCTGGCGGAAAGATTGGTGGAAATATCTGACAGGATTCTGGATGATGCTGGTGATTGCCGGGGCGTTTTTGTATGCACCACCGGCAAAGGGGCTGGGGCAAACTTCCCGAATCATTTTCTTTCACGTACCCTGTGCCTGGGTAGCTACCCTCTCTTTTTTGATCTCAGCGGTTTATTCTTTTCGCTATTTGCGGAATCCGCTGGCCAGCTACGATGTTTGGGCAGCCTCCTCGGCGCAAATCGGATTAATGTTCACCATTTTAGCCACGGTGACCGGTTCCATCTGGGCCAGTAAAATCTGGCATTCGTTCTGGAATTGGGACCCGCGCGAAACCTCCATTTTTATTCTCTTGCTTATTTACGCAGCTTATTTTGCCCTGCGCTCCGCCATCGAAACGGAAGAACAAAAGGCACGACTTTCTGCGGTCTATTCTCTCATCGCCTTTGTTACCGTACCGTTTTTTGTGTTTATCATTCCCCGGGTGTACCAATCCCTGCATCCCGATCCGTTAATTAACCAGCAGGGAAAAATCAACATGGATGCTCGCATGCTGCAGGTGTTTCTGGCCTCTCTGGCCGGATTTACCGTCCTGTTTTACTGGATGCTTCGCCTGAAGGTACACGCGGTATTCATGAAACGCAAACTGGAAGCATTGAAAGAATAAAGAAAGGGTTCCGGAATGAGCGATATTTACGTGGTTCTGGTGGTTTGCCTGATTATCTGGGCGGGGGTCTTTTCCTATCTGTTTTATCTGGACCGCCAGTTGAAGAAGCTGCAACTTCAACTGGATTTTCTGCAGGAAGAAGAAAAAGAAAAGTCATAAAATAGCGGAGTGCTGTGAATGAAACCGAAATACATCATTGGAATAGGGATTATTCTGGTGTTCATCATATTTGCTGCGATCAATTTGAGCAAGTCGTTAACCCCGTATGTTTCTCTGGAAGAGGCTAAGAAGAGTCAATCTACGGTTCAGGTGAAGGGGAAGCGGATTGAGGGCAGCGAATTTTACGATTTACAGCGGAAGGTGTTGATGTTTCGCATGAAAGATGATTCGGGCGAAGAGTTTGAAGTGGTGTATCACGGAGTGAAACCAGCCAATCTGGAACAGGCCACGGAAGTGGTGGTAGTTGGCCGGTACGAAGATGGTAAATTTCTGGCGGATAAGCTACTGGTGAAATGTCCTTCGAAATATCAAGCGGAAGGAGCCTCCTCATGATAAGCGGTATTTTATCCATTTCTCTGGCGTTTATTGCTGCGGCGGTTTCTACCGCGGCGTATTGGCTGTATTATCAGGAAAAAGATGAGCGGTTTCTGCGGCTGGCCAACACCGGTTTCAGTTTTATGGGAATCGGTGTGATAATTGCCTCCGCACTGCTTTATTTCAATATTTTTACCCACAATTTTCAATTGAATTATGTGTACAGTTATACTTCCTCCCAGCTTTCCACGTATTATTTGATTTCCACCTTCTGGGCCGGGCAGGAAGGAACCTTTTTGCTGTGGCTGGTGTTTGCGACCGTTTACGGAATGATTTTGATTTCCACCGTCACCCGACAAAAGCCGCTGGTGATGTTCTACTTCATGCTGGTGAATCTGTTTTTGCTGCTTATTTTAATGAAAAAAAGTCCTTTTGCATACATCTGGCACACCCATGCGGAAGTACCGGTGGGTTTCACACCGGCCGATGGAGCCGGACTGAATCCTTTGCTGGAAAATCCCTGGATGATTATTCATCCCCCGGTAATGTTTATCGGATACAGCGCCACTGCGGTGGGATTTGCCATGGCGCTGAACGCCATGACCATCCGCGATTTTTACGGCTGGATTCGTGACGCGCGCCCCTGGGTCATCTTCTCCACCCTGATGTTAGGTGCCGGGATTATTTTAGGCGGCTACTGGTCCTATGTAACTCTGGGCTGGGGTGGTTACTGGGCCTGGGACCCGGTGGAAAACGCCTCCCTGGTGCCCTGGTTGTTTACCGCCGTATTGCTCCACGGATTGATCATTCAGCAGCGGCAACGGGGACTGGTACGCACCAATCTGTTCCTGGCAGGCATGTCCTTTATTGCCGTGCTGTGGGGCTCATTTCTGACTCGCTCCGGAGTGTTGGGCGATTTTTCCGTCCATTCCTTCGCCGAAACCGATTTGAACCTGTATCTGGTGGCGTTTGTTACCTTCTTTGCCGGACTCTTTCTGTACCTCTTTTTTAAAACCTTTCGCTACATGGAAGGGAACAAATTTGCTGAGGGGCTTTTCAGCCGGGAGACCTTTATTCTGATTGGTATGTTAACCCTGCTGTTCACCGGCATTATCGTATTCATAGCCACATCCTCACCCATTTACACCCGATTGCTGGGGCAACCCTCCAACGTTTCCACCAGTTTTTACAATACCATCAGCCAGCCGGTAGCAATTTTTTTGCTGCTTTCCATGGCCCTGGCTCCCCTGCTGGCCTGGAGGGTCGCCCGTCTGCGCGAATGGAACGTAATTCTCGTGAGTGCTGGCCTGGCACTGGTGATTACCGTGGTGGCCGTGCTGTTGGGGATGAACCAACCCATGTCTGTTTTGCTTACCTTTCTCGCTCTGTTTACCATTTTTACCAACGGATGGGTGATTTTTCGCTACCTGCGAAAAGTTCCGGTGAAAGCCGGTGCTTATCTGGCCCATGCCGGACTGGCTTTTATGATTATTGGCATCATCACTTCCTCCTGGTACGATACCAGCGAAAAAGTTACCCTGCCAGCGGGGGAGTTTGTACGAACCCGCTTCGGTTATGAGGTGGAATTCGTCAACTTTGTGCGTAAACCGGATGGCAAGGATCGGGTGAAACTGCTGGTGAAACAGGGAAACCGGGTGTACGAAGCAGAACCTCAGTTTTACTACAGCGATTACACCAAAAGCTACATGATTTCTCCCCACGTGCAGGTGGGCTTGAAAAAGGACATTTACATTTCGCCTATTTCGTTTATGCCTGCCAAATTCGGGAATTCGCGCAAAATTAGCCTGACCCATGGAGAAACCCAGACCATCGATAACCTGATTATTACCTTTAACCGGTTTATTGTGGGGGAACACAGCACCAGTGCCCCCATGACGGTAAAAGCGGAGCTGACCGTTTCGGTAACCGGGGAGGATGGTGCCCACGAATACACCCTTCAGCCAGCCATGTGGTACGAAAACGGCAAGCTTCAGTCCGATCGGGTGGATATACCCGGAACGCCATATAAGGTTCAAATTGAGTCGCTGGACGCTTCCTCTCACCGGGTCAATCTGGTGTTGCATGCTCCGGCACCGGGTCAGCAGGAACCGCGGGATATTTTAGCGATTGAAGTGAGTGAGAAACCGCTCATCAGCGTGTTGTGGATAGGCTCCATCCTGTTGCTTCTGGGAATTGCTGTTTCGCTGTTAGACCGCAATGTTCACCCGGAAGAGTGATAAAAAAATGTCCAACATTTTTCTCTGAATCATGCACGAAATCTTCCCCGACTTGTTTCAACGGTCGGGGAATTTTTATCCGGAACGGTGTAAAAAATGAAGTGCTTTGGAATTCATATCGGCTGGCTGGTGCTCGGGTGGGGAATCTGGCTTGCTGGACTTATGGGTTGCCAGCACCACACCGAAGAATCGGACTGGATTGCCCGGGTAGGGCAGGAGACCATCTCTGCGAAGGAACTTCAGGAAAGTTTGATTCTGGAACCGCAATACCACGTGCGTGCACCGCTAACTCGGGTGTACCAGAGTCAATTGAATTATCTGATTCAGCGGAATTTTCAGTATCTGGCTGCCGTGGAAAGCAAACTGAATCAGCAACCCGATGTGCGGGATAAATTGAATTTTATCGAACGGCAGGAGCTTTTTAAAGCCTTTATCAAACGCCATTTTCTGGATACGCTGACCGTCCCGGAGGCGGAGTTGCGCCGGGGACTGACTCGCTTCCGGGAGAAGCGACGCGTTCGACAGATTTTTGCCCCGGATGAATCAGCAATTCGGAGGATTCAGCAGCAGATGCACCGCCACTCGTTTGATGTGCTGTTTACCCGCTTATCCGGTGTTCACAACGATACCGTCCACGCAACCGATCTGGGATATGTCACATTTGGCGATCTGGAACCGGAACTGGAGCAGGTAATTTACCGGTTAAATTCCGGCGAAGTGTCGCCGGTGGTGCGCTCCTCCCATGGCTACCATATTTTGCAGGTGGATAGTGTGGTGACGAATCCCGCTGCACAGTACCTGCCCCCGGCTGCGGTGATGGCACAGGTGCGGGACATCATCAAGCAGCGCCGTGCCGATCGGAATATCCGTGCGTATCTGAAAAGGTTAGCCGGTGAACGCCGGATTGCAGTGAACAACCGGGTGCTGAAGGTGGTGGAAGAGGGTATCCTCCGGGTGATGGGGGAGAACTACCGCACCAATCAGGGAATCGTGCCCCCCATGAAGGATGCAGAGATTGAGCAAATTCATCGGGGAGTTCACCAGGTGCTGGATGAGCCACTGGTTCGTTTTGGTCGGCGAACCGTTACCGTGCGGGAACTGCTCAAGCGGTTGCGCCAGACGCCGCCCCTGCAGCGCCCCTACCTGAACACTCGCTCCCGACTGGTTCAGGCGATCATCAATTTTATTCGGGAGGATTTAATTGTGCAGGCAGCGCGGAAGGAGGGGCTGGACGGCGATCCTCAGGTGCGACAAAGCATCCATCGCCAGCAAAAGTATTTCCTGGCCAGGCAGTTTGCCAGCCGTTTGTCCGGCGAATTTCGCGCCTGGCATCCGGAAGAGTGGAAGCGGTATCGGGAGGTGTGGTTCCGGGTGCAGGAAGAATTCCCTGTGCAGGTGCGCCGCGATCAATTGTTCCGCCACATTGCTCATCCGGAAAGCGTCATGGTCGATCCGCCCATTCCGGTGGTGCTGAAAAATCGGTACATGTGGTAGGTACTGTAAAACAATCCCCGGCAATAAAATTACCGGGGATGTTCATTCCGTATCGTTTCCCTCAGAACTCAACGTTCTATTTATTGATGTATTTCTGCAGATATTTGTAGAAGTCACTACGGGTGGAAAGCACCAGCCAGTCTTTTTCCGATAGGGTGTTCTGGTAGGTTTCCATCGTTTTCAGGAAGCGATAGAATTCCCGGGTTTCTGCATTGCGATTGTAGGCGGAGGCATAAATTGCAGTGGCTTCCGCATCGGCTTTTCCGCGGATTTCCTCGGCGGTTTTGTAAGCTTCGGACTGAATCCGCTTTAGTTCCCGTTCTTTATCACCTAAAATTTTCGACGCCTCGCCCTGACCCTCGGAGCGGAACTTTTCGGCAATCCGTTTTCGTTCGGAGATCATGCGTTCGTAAATTTTCCGCTGCACATCTTCCACATAATTAATTCGTTTGAAGCGCAAATCCAGCAGCTCGATGCCCAGCTCCCGGGTTTTCTGCGAAGCCGCTTCGATAATGGCGCGGGTAATTTTTTCCCGTCCCACGCTGATGGTGGGGAAGATGTCCTCTAATTTTTCCACCAGGTCTTCGGCCACCTGTGGTGTCCGGTTGGTGGATCGGATAATCTCCACCAGGTCGTGGCTGGCGATGGCATTACGCGTTTCGCCATCCAGAATGTCATCCAGGCGACTCTGGGCGCCGCGCTCATCCCGTACCCGCTGGAAAAAGAGCAACGGATCGCTGATGCGCCAGCGCGCGTAGGTGTCCACCCAGATGAATCGCTTGTCCCGGGTGGGAATCTGATTGGGATCGCCATCCCATTCTAAAAATCGTTTATCGAAAAAGTGCACTCGCTGCACAAACGGCATCTTAAAATGAATGCCGGGTGTGGTGATGGGGTTGCCCACCGGTTTGCCGAACTGAGTAATAATAGCCTGTTCCCGCTCGTTAACCACAAAAGCGGCGGAATTCAGGAGCAACAGAACAACAAACAAAACGATGGCGATGATGATGGTGCGTGTATTTTTCATTTCTGGCCCTCCTGATTAAATTGGAACAGCGGCAGAATGCCCGTGGCTTTTTCGTCGGTAATGATGGTCCGTCCCACCTGTTTCAGAACATTCTGCATGGTTTCCAGATAGATACGATCCCTGGTTACCTGTTTGGCTTTCCGATATTCCCGGAATAGGGCGTTGAAACGTGCCACCTCGCCTTTGGCCCGGTTAACCCGTTCCAGAGCGTATCCGCGGGCTGCCTCAATGGTGCGGGCTGCCTCCCCTTTGGCTTTGGGAATCACCTTGTTGTACTCCGACCAGGCCTGGTTAATCAGCTTCTCTTTCTCCTGCTGGGCTTCGTTTACTTCATTGAAGGCCGGTTTTACCGGGTCCGGTGGCGTTACGTCCTGCAGAACCACCTGTTCCACCTTTAGTCCGGTTTCGTACTGGTCGCACAGCTTCTGTACTTTTTCCATGACAGTGGTGGAAATTTCCTGGCGTCCTACCGTAAGCACTTCGTTCACTGTGCGGTCGCCTACCACTTCGCGCATCACCGCTTCGTTAATATCCCGAAACGTTTTGATGGCATTGCGCACGCGGAAAAGAAATTTGTACGGGTCTTTGATGCGAAACTGCACAATCCATTCTACTTCCGCCGCATTTAAATCGCCGGTGAGCATCAGCGACTCTTCCTTGTAGGGACGTTCTTCGTAGCGGGTTCGTACGCCCGCCTGGGCAGTGCGAAAGCCAAATTCCTCCTTTAGCTGCCGTTCCACCGGTACTTTGTACACCTGCTCAATTCCCAGGGGAAGTTTAAAATTTAATCCCGGATTAACCGTGCGGGTGTATTTTCCCAGGCGCAAAATGACGCCCACTTCCTCCGGACCCACCGTGAAAAACGAAGAATAGAGTATCACCAGCACAATCAGCCCCAGAAGTCCCCATTTAATCAAATGTTTGTTCACCTGTGGGGGACGAAACTGGTTCAGATCAAATGGTGCCTGCTGATCCATGTTGAACCTCCTTGGTTGATTTTATGGTACAGAACATTTATTTTTTGATGGGTGCATCGTCTCCGCAGGTTCGAAAAGGGTAAAATACTGGCAGCGATGCTCAGCGCGGAAAAATCATTTTCGGAAAGATCTATCTGTGCAGGAATGGTCTGCCTCCTTTCTTTAACTGCAGGTGCGATGGAATATAGTGGTCATTTATTCGGTTTCCAACTCATCCCTTGAAATCTACGGTGAATCATACCCCGCAGATTGCCATTCATTCAAAAGATATTGATCGGATGGTGAGATGGCAGATGATTTCGGGATGGTGGGCAAAAAATCGGGGAGATGAAATGAGTGAACCGGAACTGGCAACATTCTGGAAGGAAGCGCTACAGCCACGCGGGTTGACTCCGGTAAAATACGAATCCCCGGAGCAACTGTTTCGGTTGTTTGGACTGACCGATTCGCAACACCGGCAAGTTTTCTATCGACTTCTGCAGAAATATTCTTTTCGGCTGTTGCTGCACGATTTGTTGCAGGAACCGACCACTCCGAAACGTACGGAAGAGTTATGCCATTATGCTTCGGAGGGGAGCATTCGGGAAATGTTAACCACCCTTGCGGAAATTGGTGTGGTGGAAAAAGTGGAGCAGGGGGTTCGGCTCCGTCAGCAGGGCACACCCCGCATCGGCGATGTTCTGGAGCATTATGTGGCGTTGCTTTTGCAGCGTGAATTGGGGATGTCGGCAATCAGTAGTGTTTCCCTGCAGGGTGGCGATGCGGGTGGAGATTACGATGTGCTTGCCCTCTGGCAGGGGAAGTTACTTTTTGTGGAAACCAAAACTGCCCCGCCAAAGGGAATTCACAATCCGGAGGTGGCTGCCTTTTTCCAGCGGGTGAGGGCTCTGCTTCCCGATCTGGCTGTGTTTTTGGACGATACCCATCTGCGAGTAAAAGACAAAATTGTGCTGATGTTCGAAGAGGAGCTGATTCGGCTTAAAGGTATTGAATCGCTGCACACCATGCCCATTGAGCGGGTGAAAGACCAGATTTTCCATTTGAACCACCACGTGTACATCATCAATAGTCGCCACGGACTTCTGCACAATTTTACAGTTGTTTTCCGGGATTATTTGCACTATCATACCGGTGTGAATATCATTGTTTAACGTGCTACAGGCGACAATTCGAAAATGATGTGATATCAATGGGATGATTCAAAAAGGGGAGTGGTGAAATGGTAAAAAAGGTCAGTATTGAATATTGCACGGAGTGAAACTACTATCCGCAAGCTGCCAGGCTGGCAGAAGCAATTGAACGGGCAACCGGCATCAAGCCGGAACTCATCGCCTCCCGGGGCGGAGTTTTCGATGTTCGGGCAGATGGACGTCTAATCTTCTCCAAAAAGCAAGCTTTCCGCTTCCCGGAACATGGGGAGATTCTGGAAATGCTAAAGAAAAAAGATGCTTAAGATCATAAAGATAAAAAAGTAGGCGGTAAGCGGTCCGAACAAATCTTGTGAATTGGTTGTTTGCTCAACCCCGTGCGATGGAGTGGAGAGTAATCAAAAAACGGCGTATCGTTGAGAGATCGATACGCCGTGAACGTCGTCAACCAGTTGTACGTTACTTTCCTTCTTTCTCCCGATATTCCTGTTCTTCCAGATAATGCTGGGCATCCAGGGCAGCCATACAGCCGCTTCCTGCGGCGGAAATCGCCTGGCGGTAAATGGGGTCCTGCACGTCCCCGGCAGCAAACACTCCCGGTACACTGGTAGCCATACTTTTCGGTTTGGTTATCAGGTAACCCTTGTCATCCATTTCCAGTTGTCCCCGGAAAATTTGTGTATTGGGTACATGGCCGATAGCCAGGAACACTCCGTCGCATTTGAATTCGCTCTCTTCGCCGGTAATGGTGTCTTTCAGGCGCACCCCGGTCACACCGGTTTCCTCATCTCCCAGAATGTCGATCACCACCTTGTTCCACAGAAAATCGATTTTGGGATTATCGAATGCGCGTTGTTGCATGATTTTGGAAGCACGCAATTTGTCGCGTCGATGGATGATGGTTACTCTGGAGGCAAATTTGGTCAGGAAGGTTGCTTCTTCCATGGCGGAATCGCCACCGCCCACCACGACCACTTCTTTACCGGTAAAGAAGAAACCATCGCAGGTGGCACAGGCGGACACGCCGTGTCCCATCAAACGCTTTTCCGATTCCAGTCCCAGCAACCGGGCGGTCGCACCGGAGGCAATAATTAAGGTGTCGCAGGTAAAATTGACCTCTTCCACCTCCAGTTCAAATGGTCGTTTGCTTAAATCCGCTTTAGTGACTGTACCGTAATAGAATTCCGTACCGAACTTCTCTGCCTGTTCGTGCATTTTATCCATCAGCTCCGGACCCTGAATGCCTTCAGGGAAGCCGGGGAAGTTTTCCACTTCGGTGGTAATGGTGAGCTGACCACCCGGCTGGGTTCCTTCCACAACCAGGGGATTTAAATTGGCGCGTGCGGTGTAAATGGCTGCCGTTAAACCGGCCGGGCCGGAACCGATGATAATCACCTTGTAGTGCTTCGTCTCTGCCATATAGTTCTCTCCTTTGTTAAAATCGCTGCATGTGTGATGTTTTCCCGAAACCAGAAGTTACAGGGTATCCGGAATCAAGAACAGGAATTTAAAAATAAAGTCTTGATTCCACAAAAAAAAGATTATTTCTTGTGGGAGAATTTAGGAGAAATACGGCACGATGCCAGAAGAAAAAAAATCTGCGGCTGCCGCCATTTTGCCGGAAGCGGTAGCCAGTCTGAAAAATCTGGAGCTGATTGCCCGCTTTATTGTGGAAGGGTTTCTGGTAGGATTGCACAAAAGTCCCTATCACGGTTTCAGCGTGGAATTCAGTGAGCATCGCCCCTACAATCCCGGCGACAACATCCGGGATATCGACTGGAAGGTGTATGGCCGTACCAATCGCTACTACATCAAGCAGTACGAAGAGGAAACCAATTTACGCGCTTACCTGTTAATGGATGTGTCTGGCTCCATGGGCTACGGCAGCGGCAAGATGACCAAACTGCAGTATGCCACCTATCTGGCTGCTGCGTTTAGTTATCTGTTCGTCAAACAGCGGGATGCGGTAGGATTGGTGACCTTTTCCGATAAGATCGAAAAATTTTTACCACCCAAATCGTCGCAGGCATATCTCCATTTTATTTTACAGGAACTTGCCCGACTTCAGCCGGTACAGCGGCGCACCGTGGTAAGTGATACCCTGCACGAACTGGCGGAAAAAATTAAACGGCGCGGGTTGATCGTCCTGCTTACCGATTTTTTGTTTGAAGATCCGGAGCGAATCTTGCAGGGACTAAAGCACTTCCGGCACTACAAGCACGAAATCCTGGTGTTTAACATCCTGGACCCCAACGACCGTTATTTCAATTTTACCGATGATGCGGTGTTTGTGGATATGGAAACCGGAGAACGGATAAAAACGCAACCCTATTTTTTACAGCAGCGATATCGCCAGGCAGTGGAAGCATTCTACGGGTTGCTTCAAAGGGAGTGCCTGAAGTTTCGCATCGACTTTCAGCAAATTTTCATAGATGAACCATTCGATCGAGCCCTGCTGCGGTATCTGATTAAGCGGCGGAAGCTGTATTAATGGTAATCGGAGTGAAATCCTGGCACTTCACTGAATTCTCCTCCCCTGCGTAAAATCCGACTCAGAGAATAGAAATGGCTTTGCCGGAGCGAATGCATGGTTTGTCGAATTCTATTCCCGGGATTAATTGTTATTGAGATTGATTTGTAAAAGTAACATCATTCACAACACAGTAAGTATGGTGTAATATCATAAGAAAATGAAAAAATATTTTAATATCGTTTGAACAACAGGCCATTTTTGCTCCCGAATGGTAAAAATATTTTTTCTATTGAAACATTTGCTTTTTCTTTTTTATTTTCCATCTGTGAATTGTGCAATTTTACACATATTCTGAACCAGGCAGTGTGAAACAGCTATTTAGCAGGAGTTCTATTTTCAGTAAAAACAAATATTCCGAATTAAAATTATCGAGGCATATCCATGGCAGAAAGTCTGGCACAAACCGCCGAATCCATCGATTTGAAACCCCTGAATCGTATTCTTAAAAAATTGGCCAAAAAACCGGGTACGATTATTCAGCTTTTGCAGGAAACGCAGAAAATTTATGGTTATCTGCCTAAAGAAGCCATTGTACGCATAGCCGAGGCCACCCGAACCGATGTGAGTCAGATTTATGGGGTTGCCACATTTTATTCTCAATTTCGTCTGAAACCGGTAGGTAAGCATATCATCAAAGTGTGTCACGGAACGGCCTGCCATGTAAGCGGTGCGGAACGCATCACCGAAGCGTGCGAGGAATTTCTGGGCATCTCCGATGGGGATACCACACCGGATGGCATGTTTACCCTGGAATCGGTGGCCTGCCTGGGGTGTTGTAGTCTGGCCCCGGTGATGATGATAGACGACACCACTTACGGCCGTTTAACCGACCGGGAAACCAAACGAATTCTCAAGAAATACCAAAAATAAAGGACGATTCCGATGAATTCCCCGAAAAACGGAAAAATAAAGATATTGGTGGGAATGGCCAGTTGTGGCATTGCTGCCGGAGCAGCCGATGTGTACGCTGCGCTGGAGAAAAAGATTGCTCAGGAAAATTTACCCGTTGAACTGGAAAAAACCGGCTGTATCGGTGCCTGCTACCGCGAACCGCTCATCGAAATCCAGATGCCCGATATGCCCCCGGTAATTTACGGGGATGTGACTCCCAAGAAACTGCCCCAGATTCTGGAAAAACACCTCCGGAACAGGGAAATTATTGAAGATTGGGTGGTGAAAGGCGAGGGGATTGAGCAGGCGGAAAATGAGCTATTCGAGCGGCAGGTTCGCATTGTGCTGCGCAATGCCGGGAAAATCAATCCCGAGCATATCGACGATTATCTGGCACAAAAAGGTTACCAGGCGCTGCGCAAGGTGCTGTTCCGGATGAGTCCGCAGGAGGTCATTGAAGAGATTAAGCAGTCCGGTTTGCGCGGACGCGGTGGTGCCGGTTTCCCCACCGGTATCAAATGGCAATTTGCCCGCCAGTCACCGGGAAAAACCAAGTATATCATCTGCAACGGAGACGAAGGAGACCCCGGCGCTTTTATGGATCGCAGCGTCATGGAAGGTGACCCGCATAGCGTGCTGGAAGGGATGCTGATTGCCGGATATGCGATCGGTGCGCAGGAAGGGATTATTTATGTGCGCGCGGAGTATCCTCTGGCGGTGCAACGGCTGGAAATTGCCATCCAGCAAGCGCGGGAAAAGGGATTCCTGGGGAAGAAGATTCTGGGAAGCGATTTCTCTTTCGATATTTCGCTGAAGCTGGGAGCGGGTGCGTTTGTGTGCGGCGAGGAAACAGCACTGATTGCCAGTGTGGAAGGCAAGCGTGGTATGCCCCGCCTGCGTCCGCCGTTCCCTGCCGTGAAAGGATTGTGGGGGAAGCCCACCAATATCAACAATGTGGAAACCTACGCCAATGTGCCATGGATTATCCTGAACGGCGCCGACCAGTTCGCCCGCTATGGTACGGAAAAAAGCAAGGGCACCAAAGTGTTTGCTCTGGCCGGTAAAATTAAACGCGGCGGTATGGTGGAAGTACCAATGGGAATGACCCTGAAAGAAGTCATTTTCGATATTGGTGGTGGCATCAAGGACGACCGACAGTTCAAAGCGGTGCAGTTGGGTGGTCCCTCCGGCGGGTGCGTCCCGGCAGAGCTGCTGGATACACCGGTGGATTATGAATCGCTGAATAAAACCGGCGCCATCATGGGCTCCGGTGGTATGGTGGTCATGGACGATCGCACCTGTATGGTGGATGTGGCGAAGTTCTTCCTGAATTTTACCCAGGAAGAATCGTGCGGTAAATGCACCTTCTGCCGCCTGGGTACCAAACGAATGCTGGAAATTCTGGAACGCATCACCAATGGCGAAGGCAAACCGGAAGATCTGGATAAGCTGGAAAAACTGGCGGAGAACGTCAAAAAAAGTTCGCTGTGCGGTCTGGGGCAAACGGCTCCCAATCCGGTGCTAACCACGCTGAAATACTTCCGGGAAGAGTACGAAGCCCATATCTATCGCAAGGAATGTCCCGCCAAAAGCTGTCGGGCGCTGATTACCTATCGGGTTATTGCCGACGCCTGTACTGGCTGCATGGTGTGCCTGCGTGCCTGTCCCGTGGGCGCCATCACCGGCGAAAAACTGAAACCGCACTACATCAACGAAGAGATGTGTACCCGCTGCGGCGCCTGTTACGATGTGTGTAAGTTCGATGCCATCGAAATTTTAACCGGTGTGAAGGAGGAAGTGGAAGAGGCGTGAGGAAGGGTTGGAGGGAGGTGAGGGGTAGAAGGGAAATACGGGATATAGGGGATGTAGGGGATATAGGGGATATAAGGGATATAAGGGGAATAGGGGAAATGGGGGGATAGGGGAGGTGTTGAAATGTAAAATGTAAAATGAAAGGGATGTAAGGGAATGGGGGTTTAAAGGGTTGAAAGAAGTGGGGGAGTCCAGGTGTTGGGGAATTGGAAATTGTGGATCAGGAAAAAATGAACGGGATGATGGGGTGAAGCTGTTTCATTTTTGTGCACATGTGGTTTTTACATGGAAATGAATTGCGAGCAAGTTATGGCTTTGAGAGATAGACGGAAAAGCGGAGGTGAGGGGATGAATGTCGGGAATTTTTTAAAGAATGGGAGCAAGAAATGAGCAAAGTGCAGGTATTTATAGACGGGAAGACGGTGATTGCCGAAAGCGGTCAGACGATTTTGCAGGTGTGTCGGGAACAGGGAATTCACATTCCCACACTTTGCCACGATGATCAGCTGGAACCGTTTACCTCCTGTTTTCTATGTGTGGTGCAGGTGGAGGGTGCCCGAACGTTTGTACCGTCCTGTGCCACTAAAGTAAACCCCGGGATGAAGATTACCACCAACAGCGAGGCGATTCGCGAAGCGCGCAAAATGGCGCTGGAGCTGATGCTGAGCAACCATTATGCAGATTGTCTGGGACCGTGTAAACTAACCTGTCCTGCCGGGGTGGATGTACAGGGATATCTGGCGCTGGCCGCCCTGGGCAAATACAAGGAAGCCATTGCGCTCATCAAACAAACCAATCCGCTCCCCACGGTATGCGGTCGGGTGTGTACGCGACCTTGCGAGCTGGCATGTCGGCGAAATCTGGTGGATGAAGCGGAAGCCATCGACCACGTTAAACGTTTTTTGGCGGACTACGATCTGGAGAGTCCCGACCGTTACTTCCCCGAGGTAAAACCGGATACCGGTCATCGGATTGCCATAATCGGCGCCGGTCCGGCGGGACTTTCTGCTGCCTATTACCTGCGTCAGGAAGGCCACACTGTGCACATTTTCGATGCCAAGCCCAAACCCGGTGGCATGCTGCGCTGGGGAATTCCCGAATACCGCCTTCCGGAAAAAATCCTGGATAAAGAAATTGAAGGCATCACAAAACTGGGGGTGGAAATCTATTGCAATAAAGCTCTGGGACGGGATTTCACCATCGATTCGCTATTTGACGACGGTTACGAAGCTATTTTTCTGGGATTGGGTGCGCAAGCCAGCACCAGTATGCGTGTGGAGAATGAAGATGCCGAAGGAGTGCTGGCTGGAATCGAGTTTCTGGAAGAGGTAAAGCTGGGCAAGGTGAAAAAGCTTTCTGGCAAAGTAGCTGTAATT
This sequence comes from uncultured Calditrichaceae bacterium, assembly GCA_964495805.1. Classification (GTDB taxonomy): domain Bacteria; phylum Calditrichota; class Calditrichia; order RBG-13-44-9; family RBG-13-44-9; genus JALXCH01. The sequence goes on along the minus strand of CAZBWV010000088.1, from coordinate 45,059 downwards.
GGTGGTGGAAACACAGCCATGGATGCCGCCCGGACTGCGCTGCGCCTGGGAGCCGATGAGGTCAACATCGTTTACCGGCGCACCATCAAAGAAATGCCTGCCAATAAAATTGAAATCGAAGAAGCCCGGGAAGAAGGAGTCAAATTCACCTTTCTGACCGCACCGGTGAAAATTCTTACCGACGAAAACAATCGGGTAACCGGCATTGAGTGTGTGAAAATGGAGCTTGGACCACCCGATGCCAGTGGACGTCGCCGTCCCATTCCCATCGAGGGTTCCAACTATGTTATTGAGGTGGATTGGGTCATTGCCGCCATCGGGCAGAAGCCGGACCTGGAGTATGCCGGGAAGGATGGCAAGCTGCTGGAGATTAAAACCACCCGCTGGGGTACTCTGGAAGTCAAACCGGAAATCATGGAAACCAACATTCCCGGTGTGTTTGCCGGGGGAGATGTAGTGCTGGGACCAGCCACTGCCATCGAAGCCATCGCTCAGGGAGGAAAAGCTGCCCAGGCCATTCACAAATACATTACCGGAGAGGAACTGGCCTATCCCAGGAAGCCGTTCATCAGTCGTCGGGAAAATCTGAGACCGCCGCAACCGGAAGATTTTGCTGATGTTCCAAAAATTCCGCGTCAGAAGATGCCCGTCCGGGATGCCCGGGAGCGGGCGCACAGCTGGGAAGAAGTGGAACTGGGCTTCAGTGAAGAGCAGGTGTATCAGGAATCCCTGCGCTGCCTGGAGTGTGGATGCCAGGCATTCTACGAGTGCGACTTACAGAAACATTCCACCGATTATCAGGCGGACCAGACTGCATTTCAGGGAGAATTCCATGACCTGCCACCCGATGACAGTCATCCTTTCATTAAGATTGAATTGAATAAGTGCATCCTTTGCGGCCGCTGTGTGCGCATCTGCGACGAGGTGATGGGATTGGGTGTGTTCGGGTTTGTGAAGCGTGGATTCGACACCAAGGTCAAACCGACGCTGGAAGTTCCGCTGGCAGAGAGCCAGTGCATCTCCTGCGGACAGTGCGTGGAAACCTGTCCCACCGGTGCTCTGGTGGACAAACCGGATGCCGTAAAACCCGGTCCGTGGATTCTGGAAAAGGAGAAAACCATCTGCCAGTATTGTAGTGTGGGCTGCAGCCTGCAGGCGGAAATTCTGGACGACCGCTGGATGAAAACTTCTGCCGACCGCGAAGCAGTGGTTAACGAATTTGGCAATCTGTGCGTGAAGGGACGGTATGGGTTCCGCTATGTGAATAGCGATGAACGGCTCACTCAACCCCATATCCGCAAAGATGGTGAGTTGCAACCGGTGAGCTGGGACGAGGCGTACCTGTTTACTGCGCGACGTATTATGGATCTGCAAAAAGAAGATACCGAATGGGCAGTCTTTGGTTCTCCGACGGTAACCAATGAGGAGAACTATCTGTTACAAAAGTTTGCCCGTGTGGTGCTGGGCACCAACAATGTGGGCTCACTGGCCAATCTCAATGAACTACCCGAGGAGTTGCTCCGCGCTTCCATGTCCAATGCTACATTCGAGAAGATTGAAAGCAGCGACTTCCTGCTGGTGGGCAATTTCGACCCCATGGAAACGCATCCCGTGCTTTACATTAAACTGCACAAAGCCGCCCGACGCGGGCAACCGCTCTACATCCTGAATCAACCGGATTCCCGTCTGGCGCGCTGGGGCGAGAATTTACCCGTTTCTGAAGAACATCGGGTGGAATTCCTTAAATTTCTGGTGGATTCTGTAATCGAACAGGAGAAATATGCCCGCCATATTCCCGCTTCCACCCTGGAGATGCTGCGCAACGAGCTTGGAGAAATCTCGCGTAAAAAGAAAGCGAGCGATTTTGGCTTGAGTACCGGTGAGTTGAAAAAATTCTTCCGAAAACTGCTGAAAGCGGAACGTCCTCTCTTTGTGTGTCATCGTTCGCGCAGAGATGCGGAAACCGTGCACTGGTTGAATACCCTGGCTTATGTGCTGGGTAAAAGCGAAATTCTGCTTTCGGTTCCCGAAGAGGTAAACTTCCAGGGGATGCTGGATATGGGGATGTTACCGGAATATTTACCCGGCTACCAGCGGGTGGACAATCCCCAGGTTATCGAGCGGTTTAATCAGGAGTGGGAAGCAGAGTTACCCCGACGCCCGGGGCGTTCCACAGCAGCACTGCTGAAAGAGTGGCGATTGGGTCGAATTCCTGCAGCCATCTTCTGGGCACAGGATCCGCTGGGAACCGCTGAGATGAAATGGAAAAAATCAGACCACCAATTCCTGATTGTTGCAGATATGTTTATGACCGAAACGGCAAAACAGGCGGATGTTGTATTCCCTCTGGCACCGTTTGCGGAAAACAGCGGAACCATCACCAATGCAGAAGGTCGGGTACAACGATTTCGAGCCGCCCTTCCCTCCAGGATTGGTCGGGAGAACTGGCAAATTCTGGTGGATTTGAGCGCATCTCTGGGGCGAATATTTAAATTGCAACGCGGAGAGGAAGTAACCGCAGAAATTGAGCAGATGATTCCGGAATATCGCCAGGAAATTGCTCTGTTCCGGAATGGGTACATCCCGAAACCGGAGCTTCTGAAAAAAGCCCGTATTCAGACGGTGCCTTATGGCGGAAACTTCCTGCTCAAGTGGTTCGATTCGTTTTCGGCCTCTCGAAATGTGAAATACCGAACCGACGATTTGCATTTTGTGCTAAAAGTATAAGGGAATCGTTGAAATAACTGTATCGGGAAGAACTTCCCGGAATCCGGGAAGTTTAAAAAAATACGAAATCAATAATCCGGGAGGTGGTATGGGCCACCAGATTAACATACCAGTTAAGTGTTCGAATTGTGGCAAATCGTTACTGACCGATAAAGTGAAGCTGGATGGTTTACCGGCTATTGAGCTGGAAGCAAAGATGGGCGGTAAACTGGGGAAAATTTATTTAAGTCAGATTTACGGGAGCTACGAAAAAAAATTTGAAGGTGTGAAAGACGTGGTTGGTGCCATTGCTGCTTTTTCCTGTCCCCACTGCCACGAACCTTTTCCGGTTCTACAGATATGTGAATGCAAAGCACCCATGATTGGCTTGCAACTGGAATATGGTGGAACGATTAAAATCTGTTCCCGCAACGGCTGCAAGCGCCACGCGCTGGAATTCGAAGACGTGAACGACGCTTTCATGTTATTCCTGCGGAAGGATGAGACAGGATTGGGGTAAAGGGTAATGGCGAAAGCAAAGATATTCCATATTTAGTGTGAAAAAGTGTGTATATGAATAGTGGTTAGTTTGTGTAATCTTATATGCTTCTGTCCGAATAAATACAATTTAGCCATCTGGATGAAAAGGGGGCAGACGGTTCTCTTTGAGAGATTGAGATGCGGAAAATAACGAAATTCTGACTATTCAACCATGGCAGAGGGAGAATTTGTTTTTGCTTGATATGTGGCAAGTGAGATCATCATGAAAGAAAAAAAGGGCGAAACGGATTTCGCCCTTTCATTATTTGGCCTTTTCGATACCGAGCATTTGGACTTCAAAAATCAGGGTGGCATTGGGTGGAATCACCCCACCGGCGCCGCGACCACCATAGGCCAGTTCCGGCGGAATAATCAACTGGCGCACACCACCCACATGCATACTGGCTACACCTTCGTCCCAACCGGCAATTACCCGGTGCATTCCCAGCGGAAATTTAAACGGTTTGCCGCGTAGAACCGAACTATCGAACCGCTTGCCATCGGTTAACCAGCCCGTGTAGTGCACCACCACGACATCACCCTTTTCCGGCTGTTCTCCCTGACCCACCACAATATCTGCATATTTCAAACCGCTGGCAGTGGTGGTAAACTGATCTTCCGGAATGTCATGAGGCTTATCCACTGCTACCCCCACTTTTTGTTCCTCCGGTTGGGTAGCCATTGGTTGTTTACTGGCGGTTGGTTTGGCTGTCTGTTCGCTTTTTTTCTTCCCGCAACCGAACATGGCCAGCGAGAAGATAACCAGAAACATGATGAAAGATCGCATGAGAATTTCCTCCTGTGTTAAATGTATTTTGCTGTAATGCAAAAGTTGTGCGAATTTAGGAGAAAATCTATGGGTATCCAATAAAAAAAGAGAAAAGAGAAAAGATGAAAGAGGAAAGCGAGGGAGATGGGGAAACTTATTGGATGGGTTGGGTATAAAAACATGAATTGTCTGAAAAACTGGAAATAACTGCTTGAATTTTCTGAATTGTTTCCGTAGTTTTTTATTTAATAAACATGGGGCGGATATGAATAAAAATGAGTTGATTCGGGAAGAGAATCGCAAGATTCGCCGTTTGCAGTTGATGGTGGATATGACCCTTCAGTTGCTCAGCCAGGTACGCGACCTGACCTTACCGGAAGCGTTGCAATACATCGAGAATGTCCGCCATTTTGCTCTGTTCCTGTTTCCTGATAAGGAGCGGGAGTTCGAATTAATTTACACTCCGCGCTTCTTCCGGGTTTTACGGGAGCGGGGATTGATTCGAGTAGGATCGAAAAATTAGAAATAATGGTTTTTTATGTTTCGCATTGATGAAAATGATAAAAGATATCGAGAACTTTTAGAGAGATACCAACCGGAGTTCCAGGAATTGGTGGATTCGGTGTGCCAGTACAATGCCAATTGCAATCGGGAATTGCTGGACAAAGCCTTTCGGTTTGGCTTGTGGGCACACCGCGATCAGTACCGGTATTCCGGTGAACCTTATTTTGAGCATTGCATTAATGTGGCGAAGATTCTGGCTGAATTGCGTATGGATAGCACCACCATTGCCGCCGGATTACTACACGATGTGGTGGAAGATACTGGTTTTACTCTGGATGACCTGAAAGAGTTGTTTAATAAGGATATTGCCAATCTGGTAAATGGGGTTACCAAAATCAGCGAAATCAGCGGGCGCAAATCCATCAGTCTGGAACTCAGGCAGGCGGAAACCTTCCGAAAGATGTTGCTCTCCATGGCCAGGGACATCCGGGTGATAATCATTAAATTTGCCGACCGTCTGCACAACATGCGTACGCTTCAGCATGTGGCGGCTAAGAAACGGCTCCGCATTGCGCTGGAAACCCGGGATGTGTACGCTCCGCTGGCCCATCGTTTCGGGATGGCAAAGGTGAAAAGCGAGTTAGAAGACCTGGCGTTCAAGTTTATCGACAACAAAGCGTACACCGATCTGGCACGGCGGCTGCGGGAGAAAAAAGAAGAGCGGGAAGCTTACATCCGTAAAATCATTGAACCCATTAAAAAAGAGCTGGATGCTCACAATGTAAAAGCGGAAGTCCAGGGACGTCCCAAACACCTTTACAGCATTTACCGGAAGATGCGCACCCGGAATAAACCGTTAGAAGAAATTTATGATCTGTTTGCCATTCGCATTATTGTGGATAGTGTGGAAGAATGTTATTACGTGCTGGGAATTATTCACAATCTGTTCATTCCGGTGTACGAACGGTTTAAGGATTACATCGCCATGCCCAAATTTAACGGATACCAATCCCTGCACACCACGGTGGTGGATCCCTCCGGTCGCATGGTGGAGGTGCAAATTCGCACCCGGGAGATGCACCGGATAGCCGAGATGGGTATTGCAGCTCACTGGCGGTACAAAGAAGGTCGGGGAGTGGAGAACAAGGACGACATCGACCAGAAACTGGTATGGGTGCGGCAGTTACTGGAACAGTTTGAAGATGGCGAGACGGTGGACGCCAAAGATTTTCTGGATAGCCTGAAGATTAATCTCTTTCAGGATGAAGTATTTGTTTTTACTCCTCAGGGTGATGTAATTAAGCTCCCCAAGGGGGCAACACCGGTGGATTTTGCCTTCGCCGTGCATACCAATGTGGGGATGCATTGTATCGGTGCCAAAGTGAACGGACGGATTGTCCCACTGAAGTCCGAATTGATGAGTGGTGATCAGGTGGAGATTATCACCAGTCAGAATCAGCATCCCAGCCAGGATTGGCTTACCTTTGTGAAAACCAGCAAAGCGAGGCATCATATTCGCAAATACCTGCGGGTGGTGCAGTTTCAACACAGCGTAAAATTGGGTGAGGAAATCCTGAACAAATACTTCAAGCGGTACCATATTAAACTGGATGATCAGAAAATTGCTGAGATGCTGCGCAAACTCCATTTCGATGATTTCGAGAACCTGAAAGCGGCGGTCGGTCGGGGAGAAATTACCATCGAAAAAGTATTTTCGGCCATTTCAGAAGAGAAAATCGAAGAATCCCGGGACTCCCTCATCGACCGAATTTTTCGTCGGAGCAAAAAGCACTCGGCCATTCAGGTGGAGGGAATTGATAACATGGTGGTGCACATTGGTAAGTGCTGCCAGCCGGTTCCCGGGGACGAAATCATTGGTTACGTGACCAAGGGAAAAGGGGTAACCATCCATCGCACCAGCTGTCCCAACGTCCAGCGTTTGCTGGATAAAAACAAAAAAGACCGCACCATCGAAGTCAACTGGACAGTGGAAGCGGAAGAGCGCTTTAAGGTTCAGTTACAACTATTGGGAGAGGATCGGAAAAATCTGTTGCGGGATATTACCAATGCCATTGCTTCGGCTAATACCAACATTATTCATGTGGATTTAAAAGCAAAGGACCGTTTGATGATGGGGAAAATTATTGTGGAAGTAAAAAATTTACCTCATCTTACCCGGGTAATCAACGCAATCAATAAGGTGCGTGGAATGATCAGCGTGGAACGGGTGGAAAATTTTGTCCGTAAGAAAGCAGTGCATAATTAAATTAAAATAAAAAGGAGAGGATGTGTATGGCAGACTACGTTTATTTATCGCGGGAAGGTTATGAAAAATTAAAGAAGGAATTGGAGGAACTGAAGCAGGTAAAGCGTCCGGAACTGTCGCAAAAAATATCCGAAGCGCGCGATTTTGGCGATTTGCGGGAGAATGCTGAATACCATGCTGCCAAGGAAGCTCTGACCCTTCTGGAGGCAAAGATTACCCAGCTGGAACAAACCCTTCACCGTGCAAAAATTCTGAAAAAAGAAGACATGGCCGAAAATAAAGTCACCATCCTTTCTCAGGTGACCATCGAGGATTTAAATCGTGGGACGCAGTTTACCTATACGCTGGTGGCTCCCGAGGAATCCGATTTTAGTCAGAATAAAATTTCCACCACCTCGCCGGTGGGGAAAGCTCTGCTGGGAAAGGAAGTGGGTGACGTGGTGGAGATTAAGGTTCCCGCCGGAATATTAAAATATAAAATTCTGGATATCAAACTAACCATTTAATACCGGGGATATCCGGGATGTGACTGGTGCAACAATCTGGAAGATATTTCGTTTATTTGTTCATAAGATTTTCATAAAACGAGGCAATAACCCTGGAGGGGCGCCATGACAGAGACAAAACAAGAAGAAAAACAGGTAACGAAAAAGTTGTATCGTTCGAAAGCCGATCGCTATTTGTTCGGTGTTTGCGGTGGATTGGGTGAATATTTTCAGATGGATGCTAATATTTTTCGATTGCTCTTTCTGGTATTTACATTCATTGGTGGCATCGGTCTGATTCTATATGTCATTGCCATCATCATCGTCCCGGAAAACCCGGATCAGGTGGAGCAACCGCGTAAAACAACCGAAGATAAAACGCTCTTCTGGGCGTTGTTATTTATTGTGCTGGGATTTTTACTATTATTCCGGGAATTGGGATTATTCCGATATTTAAATATCTGGGCTATTCCCTGGTCCACCATCTGGGCAATCTTTTTAATTGCCATTGGTTTGCTACTGATTTTTTCTTCCAGTAAAGCCAAAAACGTGGAAGGAGAGGAGAAACAGACAGCCAGTGCGCTACCGGATATCAATAAAATTCGTCGCAGTCGGAAGAATCGGATGATTGCCGGTGTCTGCGGTGGTATCGCCGAGTATCTCAATATCGATCCGGCCATTGTGCGGCTTCTCTGGGTGCTGGCTTCCCTGGCTTCCATTGGTCTGGGAATTCTGGTATATGTGCTACTGATTCTGGTTTTCCCGGAAGCGGAAGAAAATGAAGCAGCATAGGCTGTATCGCATTTTCCCCGAAAGATTCGGGATGATCTGTCGGATAAAAAAACGGGCTATTTCCTCCATGGAATAGCCCGTTTCTAATTTCGACCGGGAAGAGACAATTAATGATGATGTTCTTCCCCGGCTTCTTCCTCGGCACCTTCGTGCATTTCATGCTCTTCCGTTCCTTCTACATTTGCCAGATATTTCTCCGGATCGGCTTTGAATTTCGCTTTACATTCCGCACTGCAGAAACCGTAGAGATGTCCTTCGTAAATAGCGGTATCCGCGATGGTGGTGTTGGTAAGATCCATGCCGCAAACCGGGTCTTTGGCAATGGTGAGCATATCGGTGGTGATGTTCATCTTTTTCTCAGCAGCGGGTTGCTGGGCCTTTTCCGCTTTTTTCTCACCACCGCAGGAAACAAGCATCCCAAGGCTAACCGTTAAGACGAGCAAAACAATGACGAGCTTCTTCATAGGACCTCCAATTTTTTTTGCCGAACAAATTTATCGCTTTTTCCTGAAAGTGTCAATTGTTTTATTCAATGAAACAGAAAAAAACAGCAGAGGCAGGTAAGGCCGAATTGATGGGTTCAAAAAATATCTTGCAACGGGCGAAACCAGGATATAATTTGTTGAAAAATTTGAAATAAAGCAGGGTTCCTGTTCAAATGAATAATATTGATCTGGTTACTTTCTTTAAAGGACTCACGGATGAGACCAGGCAGCGAATTTTGAATCTTTTGCTCCATTTGCGACCGTTGAATGTTAATGAGTTGTGCGAGATTCTTCGGTTACCTCAGAGTAATGTCTCCCACCATCTGTCTCAGCTTCGTCTGGCGGGTTGGGTGACTTCCAGCCGACGCGACAAATGGGTGTACTACCGAATCCATCCCGATGTACCAGCCGAACTCCACGACGCATTACGGAAAATGTTTGCACATGATCTCCGCTTCCAGAACGATTTAAGCCAGGCGAAACATCAGTTGGGGGAATCGTAGCGACGATTGAACTTCTGAAGAAAAGGGACGTTTACCATTTGAAATGGATTTTTTTATTTTTATGGAATAGGAAATTCATATGTGAATATAGCACTTTGCAGATTTTTTCATTTGTTCCTAAATTTAGATTTAACTTGCATTTTTTTGTCCGGCAGGTTAAAATAAAAGAAATTTTAATCAAAGTCAGAGGAGGTATTAAACCATGAAGAAATCCCTGAGCATCATCCTGGCGTTAACAGTCATGATTTTCTTTGCGCTGGACATGGCTGGATTCGCCAAAACGCCTCAGTACATTGGTGTGAAAAAGTGCAAGATGTGCCACAATTCCAAGCGGAGCGGTGAGCAGTTTAAAATCTGGGCAGCCTCTCCCCACGCCAAAGCCTACGAAACCCTGGGCACCGATGAGGCAAAAGCAATTGCCAAAAAGATGGGAATCGAGGATCCCCAGAAGAGTGACAAATGTCTGGTTTGCCATGTAACCGGCTACGGAAAAGATGCTTCCATGTTTGCCAGCTCTTTCAAAATGGAAGAAGGTGTGGGTTGCGAAGCATGCCACGGTCCTGGTAGCGAGTATAAATCCATGAAAGTAATGAAGGGCATTTACAAAGGGGAACTGAAAGCGGAAGATTACGGTTTGATGATGCCGGATGAGAATCATTGCAAAACCTGCCACAACGAAAAATCGCCCACGTACAAAAAGTTCGATTTCAAAACTTTCTGGAGCAAAATCGCCCATCCGGTTCCCCAACATTAAAATAATTTTGATTTCGGTGAAAAAAGGGCTTATCTTAATAAGCCCTTTTTTCATATCTGGCCATGCATTCAGGAGGCTCCTTTGGAGGATTTTGGGTTACACGATAAACTTGAAATTGACGGCCGTGAATTTCACATCCACACGGGAACCCTTACCGAACACCGGAAAATCATTTCCGAAGTATTTGAGCAGGGAATGTTTTTGGTCTCCCACGAATATTCCATTGAACTTCGCAGCGAAACCCGCCAGGTCAACTATGAATTTCTGAATGACATTACCCGAAAATTTCATAACTCGGTTATCGAGGAACTGAAAGCTCTGTACCGGATTGAAGAGAAATTGGATAAATTTAAGCATCCGGTTTCTCGTTATCATCTGGGCACTTTATTTCTAAAACGCAATCTTTATCCGGAAGCGATCAAGCAGTTTACCAAAGCCATTGAACAGGACCCGGAATATGTCCGTGCCTACATTGGTCTGGGTATCTCCTATCTGAAATCTCGCATGTACGACAAAGCCCTGAAAGTTTTTGAAAAAGCACTGACTTTAGGAGAAAAATTTCCCGATCTGATTAATTACACCGGGTTAGCTTATCTGTTTTTGGGGGAATACCACCGCGCCACCACTTTGTTTAAAGAAGCCATTAACATCAATCCCAATTATTACGAATGCCAGTTCAATATGGGGGTAGCCCTTTACAAATCTGCCCTGGAGGGAGTCAAAGATCCTCGTGCTGTCGCTGTACCGGCGCGGGTGATTATTTATTTGAAACAGGTTCGCGATCTGGAACGTTACCAGGTGAAACACTGGCAGAAGGAATTCAACCAGTTGCTGGAATTACTGAAAGATAATAACCACGATGTGATTATTCCGGAAATTGAGAATTTTCAGTTGAAGCTGGTGGATTTCTCTTCGGAGAAAGACAAAATTTACGAATTTTACCTGCGTTTTCTGTTTGGAGGAGAGGAGTTTACCCCGGAAACGATTGAGAAATATGAAGCTTTTTTCCACGCCCAGGGCGGGAATATTCAGAAATATCCCGATTACTGGAACGATTTAGGAGTGTTTCACTTAATCAAAAGCCGTAGCCTGTATCTGCGCGCGCTGTCGGAGTTTGAAAAAGCCATTGAGCTTTCTCCCAATTTCAACGAGGCCAAACGGTATCGGGACATGATTAAGAGCAACGAAAAAGGTTTTATGATTCTTCTGCGGGCAATTTTAAAATAAGCGGCGTTTCGGCTAATCATCTGGCAAGTCACCAATTAGCTTAAACGGTGTTTCCTTTCAAACAAGACCTCTAAATGTCTGGCGATATTTTAAACCAATTTTCTGGAAATCGACACATTTAACCAAAGGTTGTTCAGAGACGTGTATCCCATACTGATAGTTGACAACGAAGAGAAATTCTGCCGGGTGGTTAAAGCGGCACTGGAGCTGGAAAATTTTGAATCCGATTATGTGCTCTCCGGCGAAGAAGCATTAACCTGGCTGGAGCAAAATCGGGCGGAGATTGTGCTAACGGATCTGCGCATGGGCGGAATGGATGGACTGGAATTACTGAAAGAGATCAAATCCCGTTACCCGGATGTGGAAGTGATTATCATGACTGCCTTTGCCACCCAGAAAACCGCAGTGGAGGCGCTTAAGCAGGGAGCGTTTGATTATCTGATTAAGCCGTTTGAAATGGACGAGCTCATCCTGCGCATTCGCCGGATCATTGAACAGAAGCGAATTCTGGAAGAAAATCGGTCTCTCAAATCGGCACCGGAACAACCGATTTTGTTCAATCGCATTGTTGGGCGCAGCGAGAAGATGCGCAAGGTGTATCAGCTGATTCGCAAGGCGGCGGAGAAGGATGCCACGGTGCTGATTCTGGGGGAAAGTGGCACCGGTAAGGAATTGGTGGCGGAGACCATCCATCAACAAAGCAAACGAAGGAACCACCCATTTGTGGCAATCAACTGTGCTGCACTCCCGGATAACTTGCTGGAAAGTGAACTGTTCGGCTATGAGAAAGGCGCATTTACCGGCGCTACCCAGCGGAAAATCGGGAAGTTCGAATCAGCAGGGTACGGCACAATTTTTCTGGACGAGATTGGTGACATGAGTCTGGCGCTCCAATCCAAATTGTTGCGTGTGCTTCAGAACAAAGAACTGTATCGGTTGGGTGGCAACGAACGAATTCGGGTGCATGCCCGGGTAATTGCCGCCACCAATCGCAATCTGGAAGAGATGGTTCGGGAAGGCAGTTTCCGCCAGGACCTGTTTTACCGGCTCAATGTGTTTCCCATCGTTATTCCTCCGCTTCGGGAGCGAAAGGAGGATATTCCTGAGCTGGTGAATCATTTTTTGAAGGAGAGCGATGTGGTGGGCATTGAACCCCGGGCATTGCGTCGGCTGATGGAATACGACTGGCCGGGAAATGTGCGGGAGCTGCAGAATGTCATTGAGCGCGCCTCCATTCTGGCCGATTCGGTGATTCGGGTGGAAGACCTGCCGCCTTTGCACGGACAACAGGAAGAGGCGTATGCTTTTCGCATCCCGGACGATGGCTTCCGACTGGATGAATTTGAGAAATTTTTAATTCAGCAAGCATTGGAACGTACTGGCGGCAACAAAACCCGGGCAGCGGAATTGTTAGGAATCACCCGCCGCCGGTTGTATTCCATGATGGAACGGTTTGGACTGGAACATTGATGGAACATTTTGAGAGAGTAAATTATGATTCACCGAATTGAAGCTCTTTTTTATAAAGGATTCAAATATATTCATGTCAATTTGCAACCGTTTAATATCCTGATAGGTCCCAATGCCAGCGGAAAAAGCTCTTTGCTGGATATTTTGCTTTTTTTGAAGGATGTGCTAAATAATGGACCTGTCGCAGCGGTTGAAAAAAGATGTGGTAGTTTTCGGCAACTGGTCTGGAACCAGGAACGAGACTATTTTGAAATTGCCGTGGAATTCCAGATTCCGACAAAACTCAATAAAACTTATCGGTTTGCTCGCTACGAAATTGCTTTAAGTACCAGTGAAAAAGAAGGGATTATTATTGAGAATGAAAACCTCTGGCTAATCCGTAAGGAACCGGAATTACGGAATCGTGATAGGGCTCCGCAAAAGCAGTTAAATTTATTTCCCCGCGAAGTTGTTCCGCCGTCACATATTGTGGCACAAAGAAGCCGAACTCCTTCCGGATGGCGTAAAATCATTTCTAAAAGCGCTAAGGGAAATGATTACTTTCGATCTGAAAAAACAAATTGGAATATTACCTATCGTTTCGGACCTCACAAAGCTTCATTGGCACGAATTCCGGAAGATGAAAATCGGTTTCCTATATCGTTGTGGGTTAAAACGGTGTTAATGGAAGGTGTGCAATTTCTTCAATTGAATAGCATTCCTATGAGATGGCCATGTCGGCCCGATGCCTCAATTACACTTCAGCATGACGGAAGTAATCTGCCCAAAGTAATTCAGTTTTTACAAAAAAATTATCCGAAAATGTTCAAACGCTGGGTTCAACATATTCAAACGGCGCTACCCGACGTTCAGGAAATTCAAGTGCAGGAACGACCGGAAGATCGATATCTGTATTTAATCGTTCGCTATCGAAATAGTAATATTCCTTCGTGGTTGTTATCCGATGGTACCTTGCGATTGTTAGCCCATACCATCATTGCTTACCTCCCGGAACAGGATCGAATTTACATAATTGAGGAACCAGAAAACGGGTTGCATCCCCTGGCTATTGAAACAGTCATGCAATCTCTTTCCTCGGTGTATCACAATCAGGTCATTCTGGCCACTCATTCTCCTGTGATATTGCGATTGGCTGAGCCGAAAGATATTTTGTGCTTTTCTAAAACGGAATCCGGGGCAATTGATGTGGTTTGGGGGCCTGAGCATCCCGGGTTGAAGAACTGGAAAAAAGGGGTCGATCTGGCAACGCTTCATGCAGCGGGCATCTTGCAATGAAAAATTGGGAAAGAGGGAATGCCGAAAGATCTGATCGTGTTAGTTGCGGATAAGAATGCTAAGTTTACTCTGGATGGTTTGTTGGGACGTTATCAGGCATTGAATATCCACGCTATCCAGTATAAAATTTTTATACATCCAAAGCGGGATCCGGGGGTGTATAATGAGTCTGTGGAGTTTTTAAGGGAATTTATCAGTGATTATCACCACGCCCTGGTTTTTCTGGATCGGGAAGGAAGTGGGCACGAAAGTGATACAGCTGATGAAATTTCCCTGAAAATTCGAACTGATTTAGAGCGTAACGGATGGCGGAATCGCGTTGAAGTGATCGTTTTCGATCCGGAACTGGAAATATGGGCTTGGGTGGATTCTCCCCATTTGGCGGAACACGTTGAATGGCCGGATGTGTCTTCTATTCGAAGCTTTTTAATCCAAAAAGGTTTCTGGAAGGAAGGCAAATTTAAACCAGATCGTCCCAAAGAGGCATTTGAGAGTTTGTTAAAAGAAAAGGGCATTCCACGCTCATCTTCTATTTATAAAGAAATTGCCCAGAGTGTTCGTTTTCGCCATTGTACCGATCCGGCTTTTCAGCAATTACAGCAAACATTACGCAATTGGTACGGTTCCTCCTGAAATTGTGTGCAGACGGAATGGAAACAGATTGGTAGGTGCTAAGATAGAGGTCGAACCGGTTAATTTTTTTGCGGAAAGGTAAAAAAGGAGCATCTTTTTTAAAGCCGAATAAACCTCACCTCTTCTTTCACCTCCACTGCCAGTTGTCCGCAGGCGGCAGTGATTTCCTCCCCCCGATTTTTCCGTACCGTAACCGTGAACGGTGCGTCCATCAGTACATCCACAAATCGCTGAACCTGCTCCGGTGTAGGCGGTTTAAATCCCAGATAGTTCTCATTGCAGGGAATCACGTTCAGCTTGCAGCGAATGGGAGAGAGCAGTCGAACCAGTTCCCGGGCATGTTCCACCGAATCATTGATGCCAGCCAGTAGCACATATTCGAAAGTCACCCGATTGCGTTTTTTGGCACGCATATAATGGTACACACTTTTAAACAGTTCGTCCATGGGAAATTTCTTTGCCATTGGCATAATGGATTCCCGAATCTGCTGGTTGGGCGCATGCAGGCTGATTGCCAGGCTGTACGGGTGACCTTCGTCGGTGAACTGGTAGATTTTAGGAATAATACCGCTGGTGGAAAAAGTAATTCGTCGGGTGGCGATGGCCACCCCCTCCGGGTCGGCTAAAATGCGGCTGGCTTGAACGGAGCGCGAATAGTTCAGAAACGGTTCGCCCATACCCATAAAAACCACATTGGTTATGCGACGCGGTGTTCGCTTTTGCACCTGCAGTACCTGCTCTACAATCTCTCCCGTGGTTAGGTTCCGGATGAAACCCATGGCACCGGTAGCACAGAACTTACATCCTAACGCGCAACCGACCTGAGAGGAAATGCAGATGGTATTTCGGCGGGCTTCCGGGATGAGCACGCTTTCCACATACCGACCATCCGGGAGCTGCCACAGGTATTTTTCTGTTCCATCGCTGGCTATCTGGCGCCGGGCCAGTTTCAGCGTTTTTAAAGCAAACCGCTGTTCCAGCTCCTGGCGCAACGTTTTGGGAATATTGGTCATCTCCAGAAACGAATCCACATTCTGATGATGGACCCATTTGTAAATTTGCCTGGCCCGATACGCCGGTTCACCCAATGGCTCTAACTCTCTGGCCATCTGTTCCGGAGTTAATCCGACAAAAGAAATCTTTTCCATTCGATTCCAGGTCCACCTTGTTTTGTTTACCCAACCATTCACGGAAAATTACGGAAAAAGTTTCCCGGAGCAAATTGGAAACTTTTTCACAAATGGGACGGTTATACAAATAAGGTAATTTTTCAGGAGGCAACGGTATGGATAAGATGAATCATGAGCAGAAAAACAGCTATCTGTTTATTACCCTGGTCCAGCAGTATCAGATGCAGGCCTGGATTAGTCTGGGGAAGCTGAAAAATCCGAATACCGATAAAATTGAGCGAAATCTGGACTTAGCCAAACTGAGCATTGATATGCTGGATATGCTCAAGGAAAAAACACGGGGGAATTTGACGGCGGAAGAGGAACGTATGTTGACCCAGACCCTGACCGACCTGAAATTGAATTATGTGGATGAATACGAAAAAGAGCGTCGGGCGCAGCAGGAAAAATCACCGCCGAAGGAAGAACCGGAAACGGCAGAGGCTTCCCGGTCGGCCAATACTCCGGAAGAAAAAATCACCAGTTAACCAGTGTGGGTAGGCGGCAGTCACTGTTCGCTGCCAGGTTCCAGTAAGCCAGAAGATAGATGGGGGTACGTGCGGTCGTATCCCCACTTTTTTTATTCTTGCTTTAACTCCCCAATTTCAAGATATTTAACACCTTTTTGATTCGGAAACCGGTATTCAGTCATAACAGGTGAGCGCATGGAACAACAACCACTGGTATCTCTGATTACAGTCAATTACAACGGGTTGCATTATCTGAAAATGCTCTTTGCTTCCCTGCGTCAGCTCACCTATTCTCCGGTGGAAATTATTTTGGTGGACAATGCCTCCACCGACGGAAGTGTGGAATATACCCGACGTCATTTTCCGGAAGTAAAGATTGTTCAGAATCCGGAAAATTACATGTATGCCCGGGGCAATAATGAGGGCATTCGCGTGGCCCAGGGCGAAATTCTCTGTTTGATTAACAACGATGTGGAGGTGGACCCTGGTTTTTTAGAACCAATTGTCGAAGCATTCCAGCGCGATCCTCAACTGGCAGCAGCTCAGCCCAAGATTTTAGCCCTGGACAATCGGGAGTATTTTGAATACGCTGGTGCCGCCGGGGGATTCCTGGACCGCTATGGGTACCCGTTTTTGCGGGGACGGCTCTTTTTTACCACCGAAAAGGACGAAGGTCAGTACGACCAGCCCATGCACATTTTCTGGGCAAGCGGCGCTGCACTCTTTCTGCGCAAATCCGTTCTTTCGCAGGTGGGTTATCTGGATGAAGATTTTACCCTGCACATGGAAGAGATTGATTTGTGCTGGCGGATTCATCTGCATGGGTATCATATCAAGTGTATTCCCGATTCGCGTATCTGGCACAAAGGGGGCGGAACCCTCTCTGCCGAAAGTCCACGAAAATTGTACTGGAACTACCGAAACAATATTTTTCTTTTGTTCAAGAACTCCGGAAGTGTTAATTTAGTAAGACTTTTATCTGTTCGTCCGGTTCTGGATGCGCTGGCTTTGTTAGGTGAGTTCATAAAGGGAAATCCCGGCGGTGCTCTTTCCATTATCCGGGCTTATTTCTGGAATCTGTTTCACCTGTCTTTGCTATGGCGAAAGCGCCGTGAAGTTCAAAAAAATCGAAAGGTGCACGAGAGCGAAATTTACCGGCTGATTTACCCGGGAAGCATCGTATGGGAATATTTTGTGCGGGGCCGCAAGCGGTTTCGGGATTTAACACGAATTTCGTTTCTGTTAAAATTGGTTGAACATTAAATAGATGGGAGTGAATAGCTAATGGATACTAAAAAGGTTCATCGTTACGGGGCTATTTTCACGTTTTTGTTTAGTTTTGTGGTGTATTTTTCCACTATGGCACCCACTGTATCGTTCTGGGATTGTGGGGAATTCATCGCCTGTTCCTATCGTCTGGCGGTTCCTCACCCACCTGGTTCACCCCTATTTTTGCTGGTGGGGCGCATCTTTACCCTGTTGCCTATTTTCGCCGATATCGCCAAACGGGTAAATTTCATCTCCGTGCTGGCTTCGGCATTTACCGTTATGTTTTTGTATCTTACCATCGTCCTTTTAATAAAACAGTATTTTAAAGAACCTCAGGAAGGACTTCTGAAGTATGTCCCCTATCTGGGCGGAATCATCGGTTCGCTAACTTTTGCCTTCACTACCAGCTTCTGGTTCAATGCCGTGGAAGCGGAAGTGTATGCCTCCTCCATGCTGTTCACATCGTTGGTCGTCTGGCTTATTTTGTACTGGGGGGAGAGGTCCGAAGAAGTGGGTAACGAACGCTATTTGCTGGTGATTATGTACCTGGTGGGTCTGGCAATTGGGGTGCACCTGTTAAACGTGCTGGCGCTGCCCACGGTGTTTATGATTATTTACTACCGTAAATATAAAGTAACCACCGAGACGTTTGTTTATATGGCCATCATTGGTGCCATGTTAACAGGAATGATTTATCCCGGACTGGTGAACGGAATCCCGCAGATTGCCGAAAAAGGCGGGTTCTTTGGACTGATGGTGTTTCTGGTTATCATGCTGATGTTGCTGGTCTATGCCATCAATAATAAGAAGCCGGTTTTCTCCCTGATTATGACCACGGTGTTTCTGGTAATTTTAGGATATTCCACTTATCTCACCATTTACATTCGCTCCAATCTGGACCCCACCATCGATGAAAATGATCCGGAGAACATTGAGCGTTTTATCAGTTACTTAAAACGCGAACAATACGGGCAGCACACCCTGAACCGGGCGCAGGTGCTACGGGAATCGCCCAATGGCGACCAGTACACCGGTGTGTGGGATTTTTTCTGGCGCTATCAGGTGAATAAAATGTACGTACGCTATCTGCTGTGGAATTTTCTGGGAGAAAATGGACGTGTTGGTGGGGTGATCTGGTGGAAGTTCTTTGGCATTCCGTTTTTGTTGGGATTATTCGGGGCATATTACCATTTTAAAAAGGACTGGAAGCACGCTCTGGCCGTGTTTGTCCTTTTTTTCATGACCGGATTCGCTATTATTCTTTATTTGAACCAGCCGGACCCCCAGCCCCGGGAGCGCGATTACAGTTACGTGGGCTCCTTTTTCGCCTTTTCCATCTGGATTGGCATTGGCGCCGCAGCACTGTGGGAATGGTTTGTGCGCGAAGCACAAAAGCGGAAGATGAGCTCCATGGTTTCCGTTGCCATCGCTCTGCTCCTCTTCCTGGTAAGCCCGGTGCAGGTGATGGTGAAAAACTACCATTCCCACGACCGTAGCGGAAATTATGTGGCCTGGGACTATTCCTACAACATGCTTCAGTCCTGCGAACCTAATGCGGTAATTTATACCAACGGGGATAACGATACCTTTCCGGTGTGGTTCCTGCAAAAAGTGGAAAATGTACGCACCGATATTCGGGTAGCAAATTTGAGTCTGTTGAACACGGATTGGTACATCCTGCAACTCAAACACAAGGAACCAAAAGTACCCATTTCCCTATCCGACCGGGAGATTGAAAACATCCAGCCCATTCCCTGGCCGAAAAAGAAGACCATCGAAATCAAGGTTCCAAAAGAATATGCGCAACGGGAATGGGAACGCTACAAAGAGACCTACCAGTTTGCCACGCTGGGCGGCAAACCCACCGAGATGATTAAATTCGATTTGAAGCCGAAACTGTTCCGGCGTTATTTGCGTGTACAGGACTATATGATTCTGAACACCCTGTACGCCAACAACTTCCGCAAACCGCTTTATTTTGCGGTTACCTGTTCCCGGGACAATATGCTGGACGGCTTGCAGCGTTATCTGCGCATGGACGGACTCTCCTTTAAAATTACCTCCGTTCCCAATTGGTCCATGGACCCGGAAGTGCTGTACGATAACCTGATGAACAAATACCAGTACCGCAATCTGAATAATCCGAAGGTGTACTACAACAAGAACATCATTTCGCTGCTGCAGAACTACCGATCGGCGTTTGTCCAGCTGGCGAACTACTACGCTTCGGTTAAAGATACCGCCCGGGTGAAAAAAATTATGAAGCGACTGAACGAAATCATGCCCCCGGAAGTAATTCCTTTTACCAGTAGCACCATTCGCAACTGGGTGGAAGCATACAACGTGTATGCCGGGGTAACTCCGGTGGATAGCATTTCCGTGGAAAAGTACGGATTGCGAAATCTGCAGAGCATGGCGGAGATTTTGTACCGCCTGCAGGCACAGGAAAAAGCCCGGGTGCTGTACGAAAAAATTCTGGCGGTTAATCCGCAGGATTACCGTGCCAAAGGAAATCTGATTAATATTTATGGGGAGTTGAAGGAGTACCAAAAAGCCATTGACATGCTGGAAAAGTGGCTCAAAGACAATCCTAATGACAGGATGGCACGGCAGCGACTGGATGAGTACAAAGCAAAGCTGGCAGCGCAGGATTCCACAGATTAAGAAGAGTATTCGGTCTTTTTTATGAAAAAGTTACTGCAGAATGGAATTCGGGTAGGTATCAGCATCGGGTTGCTGGCCTACCTGATTCATATGGCGGATTTTCATAAAATTCTACGGGTTCTGCGACAGGCGGAATTGTCCGGAATTGTTCTGGCGGCGGGAGCTTTTGTGATAGCGGTTGTTTTTCTCTCCTTACGCTGGATGGTTCTGGTGCGCTCTCATGGTATTCGGGTGGGGTTCTGGCACCTGTTTGTTTTCTATTTCATCGGTTTTTTTTTCAACAATTTTTTACCCACCAGTATTGGAGGCGATTTGAGCCGTGCATTCTACCTCAGCCAGCATACCGGACAGAAAGCGGTCAGCATCGGAACCGTTTTTCTGGAGCGGATTCTGGGACTCCTTTCCACCCTCACTCTGGCAGGCATTTCCCTGTTCTGGCTTATTAAATATTTCAACTCCCATCGAATCATTTACTTTACCCTGACCCTGATTGTAATCCTGTTGCTGATCCTGATTCTGGTATTCAGTCGCCGAATTTACCGGCGATTGAGTAAATGGATTTCGCTGATTACATTTTACGATATTGGCGATAAAATTGTGAAAGTGATCGACTCCCTGCACACCTATCGGTACAAGAAAAAAGCGCTGTTGTTGGGTTTTCTCTTTTCCTTCCTTAGCCAGCTGATGCTTATTACTATGAATTATCTTCTTTCCCGGGCGCTCCATCTGGATTCCGTCTCCTTCGGTTACTTTTTTATCGTAGTACCGGTAACATTTATTTTTAGTCTGTTCCCTTCCATTAACGGCATTGGGGTGCGCGATTCCGGCTACCTTCTTTTACTGCGCAGGCAGGGGTTGCAACCGGCACAGATTCTCTCACTCTCTTTTCTGGTCATTGCACTCCCCATGTTGCTTAGCATGGTAGGAGGTGCGTTTTTGTTGTTTTATCGAAACAAGGGGATTGAAGCCCCTATTTTAAATGAGGAGAACCTTTCATGAAACGTTTCCTTTTTGCCGGAGGGCTGGTTCTGGGGGTGTTTCTGTTGTTTGGATATTGGGGATGCTCCACCAAACCCATGGCGGTGGGCGAATATGACGAAATCCGTGTGTTTGCCGATTCGCTGGATTGGCTGGATTACCGCGACGCTTTGAACGATGTATTCGGGAAATACATCAAAACGCCTGTGCTGGAACGGGATTTTTTACTCATCTGGACACCCTACGACCAGTTTGAGCACTACAAGCATTTCAAGAACATTTTTTTCCTGGCCCGGCTGGACTCCGACGAACCGGTCTCTCAGAACGTAAAAGCGCTGCTGAATCAGGATATTATCGATGGCATACAAACCGGAAAATATTTCTACATTCCTAAGCCAGATGCCTGGGCATCTCAGCAATACGTGCTGTTTTTGGTGGGAACCAGCAAGGAAGACCTGATTCAGAAAATCCACGACTATGGCAATGTGCTTTATCAGGATTTTCGTAAAAGTTATTTTGTGCGGCTGAAGGAAGGCATGTTCAAACGGATGGAACAGAAGAAATTAGAGACATATCTGGAGCAACATTTCCCCTTCACCATGCGCATTCAGCACGACTATTTTATTGCTGACGAAAATCTGGAGCAGGATTATGTGTGGATTCGTCGATTGCATCCCGACCGCTCTATTCTGGTACACTGGCAAACTGTTCCGGACTCTTTTCAGCTAACCGCCCGCTGGATTATTGACAAACGCAATCAGTTATCCAGAAAAGTGTTTGAAGGCGATGTGGTGGTGGAGGAAGAGACCCGTGCGTATTCCATAACGTTTAAACAGTGGCCCGCTGTGCGGGTGGAAGGAACCTGGCGAAACGACAAATATATGATTGGTGGTCCCTTCCGAACCATTGCTTTTGTGGTGCCGGATTACCACCGGCTGTATATGCTGGATTTTTACGTGCAGGCTATTGGACGGCGGAAGAAACCATTCCTGGACCAGCTGGATGTGATTGTTCACACCTTTCATCCGTTACAGGAACCGGTTAGCCAGGAAAAATAAATTTTCGACAGGTAAAAATAGAATAGCACCGGAGGCATCCATGAAACGGGTTGCGATTGTAATGGGGAGCGAATCGGATCGGGCAGTGGTGGAGGAAGCCTACCCGTACCTGGAGTATTTTGGAATTGACTATCAGGTACTGGTAATGTCTGCCCATCGCACTCCCGGTAAAGTGCAGGAATTTGCCACCCATGCACGGGAAAACGGCTTTGGGGTAATCATCGGATGTGCGGGGTTGGCTGCTCATCTTCCCGGCGTGCTGGCAGCATATACCACTTTGCCGGTCATTGGAGTCCCCCTTGCCGCGGGAGCATTACACGGCGTGGACTCCCTTTATTCCATTGTGCAAATGCCCGCCGGAGTTCCGGTTGCCACCATGGCCATTGGTAAACCCGGGATGCGCAATGCCGCCATCCTGGCTGCCCAGATTCTGGCTATTTCAGAGCCGGAGGTTGAACAAAAATTAAATCGATTCAAAGAAAATAGCTGTCGGATTCCCGAATGAAAATTGTGGTTGTTGGTACGGTGAATAAAGATTTGATTCTCCCCTTCGAGGGGGCACCTATTCAGAGTGTCGGGGGGATTTATTACACCATTGCGGCACTCTCCCATCTAAGTGGGGCGGAGGCGGAAATTATTCCCGTCTCCTATCTGGGCGAAGATTTTTACGCTGCTTTTGTGGCATTGCTGAAACAATATTCCAACATTTCGCCGCAGGGGCTCAAACCATTGGCGCAGAAAAATCACGAAGTGATTCTGGAGTACATCTCTCCGGAAGAACGCAAGGAGAAAGCCCTGTTTAACTTTCCGCCGCTGGAGTACGAGGCGATTGAACCGTTTCGTGAAGCGGATTTTTTCCTGGTGAATTTCATCACCGGGTGGGATGTGTCGCTCAGTGCGCTGCAGCAGTTAAGCCAGCATGCTTTTGAGCGCATGTATATGGATGTGCACTTCCTGGTGATGGGCATCGATAAAATGGGGCATCGTTTCCCCCGGGCGCCGGAGAACATTCGGGAATGGTTACAACTGGCCAGATTTGTGCAGATGAACGAACGGGAGCAAAAAATCATTGCCGGTGGCGATATGCCCGATATCGCTTTTTACGAAAAATTCTTCCGGGAAGAACAGGTGCTGTTGATTACCCGGGGTCGCCACGGTGCCAACATCCTGTTTAGCAAGGAAGGAATGGTGCGCAAAAAGGTGTTCCCCGCTTACCGGGTGGAACGAGTGGTGGATGTAACCGGCTGCGGCGATGTGTTTGGGGCTGCATTTGTTCGGCGGTATCTGGATACCGGCGATTTGTATGCGTCGGTGGATTTTGCCAATCGGATTGCAGCGGCAAATTCCCTCTTGATGGGAACCAACGAAATGGATAAATTACTGGCAACTGCAGAAACGTTGACCAGAAAGGAATGACATACATGAAACGAATTCTATTAACCGGAGCCAATGGTTTGCTGGGGCAGGCGCTTATCTGGCGGCTCAAAGGGAATTCCACGTTACTGGCTACCGGAGTGGAGCCGGAACCGGAACTCTCTCCCGATGGATGGGAATACCGCACGCTGGACATTACCTCTGCCACGCAGGCCAAAGAGCT
Organism: uncultured Calditrichaceae bacterium; assembly: GCA_964495805.1. Classification (GTDB taxonomy): domain Bacteria; phylum Calditrichota; class Calditrichia; order RBG-13-44-9; family RBG-13-44-9; genus JALXCH01. Next base: position 21,445 of record CAZBWV010000088.1, on the reverse strand, counting down.
GGTGTACGAGTTCCTGCCCGATTTTATTGTGAATGCTGCCTCTTACACCAATGTGGACGGCTGCGAGAAGGAGAAAGAACTATGCTGGAGAGTGAATGTGAAAGGGGTGGAAATCCTTGCCCGGCTTGCCCGACGCAAAAATGCCCATTTTATTCATTATTCTACGGATTACATTTTTAATGGTCAGAATGGCCCTTATGCTGAGGACGACCGACCGGACCCTGTCGGATATTACGGAAAATCCAAGCTGGCTTCCGAAAATGTGACCAAACAAAGCGGATGCCGGTTTACCATTTTGCGCACCTGTGTGCTGTACGGAGTCGGAAGAGGGGTGAAGCAGAACTTTTTTTTGTGGGTGTACAATAACCTGAAAGCAGGTCAGCCGATTCGGGTGGTCACGGACCAGTACAACAATCCCACGCTGGCGGAGGACCTGGCGCATGCGACCGAACAGGTGATTCGCATCGGGAGCACAGGAGTTTTTCATGCGGCAGGGAGCGAATACGTGAATCGTTACGATTTTGCTATGAAGATTGCTCAAGCGTTTCAATTCCCTCCCGATCTGATTACTCCCATCACCTCCGACCAATTAAACCAGGCGGCGGCACGTCCACCGTTGGGAGGGCTAAAAATAGACCTTGCCCGACGGGTACTGAACTATCATCCTCATTCCATCGAAGATTCCCTGAGTTACCTGAAAATGAAACTGGAGAAATATGGTTCCAACGGATGAAAAAAGTTTAATTATTGTTCCCACTTACAACGAACGGGAGAATATCGGCAAGTTAGTTCACCAGATATTTCAACTGAATATCAAAAATCTGGATGTGCTGGTGGTGGACGATAATTCCCCGGATGCGACCGCAGAAGTGGTGCGCGAGTTGCAAAAAACGTTTCCACGTCTGCATTTGATGGAACGGGAAGGGAAAATGGGGTTGGGAACCGCATACATTGCCGGTTTTCGCTGGGCACTGGAGCGCGATTATCAGTACATTTTTGAGATGGATGCCGACCTGTCCCACGATCCGGCGGAAATCCCCAATTTCCTGAACGCAATTCAGGATGCCGATCTGGTAATTGGTTCGCGCTACATCACTGGCGTCAATGTCATCAACTGGCCGCTGATGCGCCTGTTCATTAGTGTGATGGCCAGTAAATACACCCGCATTATCACCGGTATGCCCATTAAGGACTGCACCAGCGGGTACAAATGCTTCCGGAGGAAAGTACTGGAAGAGATCCCCCTGGAAAAGGTGAATTCCAACGGCTATGTGTTTCAGATAGAGATGAATTTTAAAGCCTGGAAACGCGGTTTTAAAATTAAAGAAATTCCCATCATTTTTTACGACCGGACGGTGGGAAAATCCAAAATGTCCCGGAAAATTATTTACGAGGCGGCTTTCAAGGTCTGGGAATTGAAAATATTGAGTTTGTTCGGGCGCTATTAAGGGGGTGCGTATGTTACGAAAAAACTTCCGGATGGTTTTCGATTTCGAAAAGCCGGTAGTGGAACTGGAGAAGAAAATTGTAGAAATGGAAGAATATGCCCGGGAAACCGGGATTGACCTTTCCGATGATTTGAAACGTTTGCGGCGGAAGGCGGAGGCGCTGCGGAAAGATATTTACTCCAAACTTACACCCTGGCAGCGGGTACAATTGGCCCGGCATCCGGATCGACCCTATACACTGGATTATATCCGCCGCATCATTACCGATTTTGTGGAATTGCACGGCGACCGCTATTTTGCCGAAGACCCCGCGATGGTAACCGGTATTGGTAAACTGGGTAACTATCGCGTAGCGGTAATGGGCCATCAGAAGGGCCGGGATGTGAAGGAGAATTTGTACCGCAACTTTGGTATGCCTCATCCCGAAGGCTATCGTAAGGCGCGCCGGGTGATGAAACTGGCCGCTAAATACCATATGCCGGTGCTATCGTTTTTGGACACACCGGGCGCGTATCCTGGTATCGGTGCGGAAGAACGTGGACAGGCGGAGGCCATCGCGCGGAATTTGATGGAAATGGCCAGCTTACCGGTTCCCATTATCATTACCGTAATTGGCGAAGGTGCTTCCGGTGGGGCACTGGGCATCGGCGTGGGCGACGTGATTTTGATGATGGAAAACTGCTGGTATTCGGTGATTTCTCCGGAAGGGTGTGCGGCTATCCTGTGGCGGGATAATGCCAAAGCCCCCCAGGCTGCCGAAGCCATGAAACTGACCGCTCCCGACCTGCTGAAGCTGAAAGTCATCGATAAAATTATTAAAGAACCGGCCGGCGGCGCCCACTGGGACCACGACGCAGCGGCTGAAATTCTCAAAAAACATCTGTTGGAAGAATTGGACCGACTCACCCGGATTCCTACGGACGAACTGATCCGGAAACGCATCGATAAATTCGCGAAAATGGGATACTGGATTGAAGAATCCGGTAAGAAAAAGAAAAAATAAAACCGCCTCCAAGGCCGTGGAGAAAACAAACGGGTGTTGTTCCGGTTAAGACGACAGGAAGGAAATAACCATGTTGGACGAAAAATTACTGGAAATTTTAGTTTGCCCAAAATGCAAGGGTGAGCTGGAATATCAGCCGGATAAAAATAACGACAAAAATGGCAAACTGATTTGCCCGAACTGCAAGCTGGTATTCCGGGTGGAGGATGACATCCCCATTATGTTGCTGGACGAAGCCGTTCCTCTGGACAAATGATGAGATCGGTCTGGCTGGCACAGCGTGAACTGTTCCCCACCAAAATTGTGTGTGTGGGACGAAATTACGTGGAGCATGTGCACGAATTAGAAAACGTGGTGCCAGACGAACCGGTGCTGTTTATCAAACCCAATTCGGCTATTTCGCACACCATTGCACCCCCGCCTGCTTCGGGATTTCATTACGAAGGAGAAATCTGTTTTCTGTTTCTGGATGGAAAACCGGTTGGTGTGGCACCGGGATTGGACCTGACCAACCGTACCCTTCAGACTCAGCTGAAACAGAAAGGGTTGCCCTGGGAGAAAGCCAAAGCATTCGACGGAGCAGCCGTGCTGGGAACGTTTCGGCCATTCTCAGGGAACTTTGCTGACTTGCGCATGGAACTGGAGCGCAATGGGGAATTGGTCCAGCAGGGGAGTGTCCGCCAGATGATCTTTCCCCCGGAGCGTCTTTTTCAGGAAATCCGGCGCTATTTTACCCTGGAAGATGGTGATATTGTGATGACCGGGACACCGGCGGGAGTGGGGGAATACCAACCCGGCGATGTCTTCCGCGGACGAATTTTTCTGGCAAACCGGCTGGTGAGCGAAGAAGTGTGGAAAGTGGAAATTTAGCAGGGATTTGGCTTCCTCTCGGTTCGTCCGGCGACGGAAACGACCGTTTGCATTATGCCATAAATCAACAAAGCCGAAAAAGCGATTAATATTTGCCGGGAAATTCATTGACCCGAAAATCGGAAGAAACAATCCTTATTTGAAAACCGGGTGGTTGCTGGATTTAACCGGAAATTATCTCATTCTCCCCCGGGAGAAACCGTTTTTCATTTTCCCGGGTTACAAAGATTCCCGGAGCACCGGGGAGGGGACATTTCGTTTCGCAAATTCCACAACCAATGCACAATTCCCGCACCACGTATGGGAATTTGACCATTCGCTGCGTGCCGTCCGGTAACGTTACTTCCTTTTGCTCAAAACGGATGGCTTTTTCCGGCACCGGGCAGTGTTCCTCACACACAATGCAATCCTCATTCCGGGCATAGGGAATGCAGATGTTCTTATCGAAGTAGGCAATGCCCATGGGGGTGTGTTTTTTCTCCTCCAGCGTCAGGGGCAGGATGGCATTGGTGGGACACACCTGTCCGCACAGATTGCATTCATATTCGCAGTATCCGTCGCGCATCCGTGCCACCGGTGTCCACAGATTCTCCCAACCCGTTTCGAAGCCAGACGGTTGCAGACATCCGCCATTCGATTCACAAATACGCACGCACTCCAGACAGCGAATGCAGCGGTCCAGAAATTCTTCTTCCACCAGAGCTCCCGGAGGTCGGATGAGCCGGTCTTTTTCCTTTTTCCGGGAAGGCTGAAGCTGAAAGAGACCCAGTGTCAGAATTCCCCCTCCCAGCGAACGAAGGAAGGTTCTTCGGGAAAAATCCGGTGCCACCGGCGGCCAGGACCAGTGAAAGCGGTAGTAGATGGAAAGCGTTTTGGGAGGACAGGTTGTGGCGCAGGAGAAGGACTGGATGCATTCGGTACTTCGTGTACGGTGAACATCATCCCGGGGAATAGCCCCCATTTTACATTGGGTGACGCACTGATAGCAAATCGGACAGTCCGAACTTACTTTGCGCCCGAAAATTCGGAAAACAGAAAGCAATCCCAACAGCGCACCGGCGGGACAGAGATATCGACACCAGAACCGCCGGGAAAGTTTCTCCAGGGCAAAAATAATCACCACCAGTACCAGCACGCTGAAAATAGCGGTGTGATGAGCCTGGTTTTCCGGCATCACCACATTTTTGAAGAAGTCGTATGCGGGTTCTCCAATAGTTTCCAGCACAGGATGGCGAGAGAGCCAGTCCAGTGTGGTTTCGGCAAAAAGAGTGAATAGGGGATAGAGCAGGATGGTGGTCATGCGGGTGAAAATTGCCAGCGGGTCCAGATAACCCCAGAGCGGCAGAGAAAACACCGCCATGATGATCAACGCGAGAAGCAGGCCAAACTTTACCGACCGAAATTTTTCCCACTTTTGACTGCGGCGGTTGTCCGGCGATTTGACCAGATGGCTGAAAATATCCAGCGCTGTGCCCAGGGGGCACATCCATCCGCAAAAGAAACGTCCGAAAACCGGTGTAAGAAGCAAAATGAGCAGCGCTGGCCACAGAAAAGCCGGAAGGTAAAGTGAATCGATGAAATAAAAAAGCGGAGTGAGGGGCGAGAAGCGTAAGAAGAAATCGGAGGGGATGCTCACCTGGTAGGGATAGCGTGCCCGCAGAAAGAGCACCAGAAAGAGAAGCAGAAACAAAAGTTGAATAGTTCGCCGAAGTTTAACCATGTTCCCCCAGCGCAATGCGTTTGAGGTTTAGCCGATCGAAACGGTACCGATTCAGCCCGCGACGGTAGGCTTCCTGAATATGAGGAACGTCGTCGATGGAAAGATGGAACAGCTCCAGCGCCAGCCGATCGGCAGTGGCAGTACAGGGACTCATAATAAGCGTTTTGGGTTGAGCAACGTCTGCAAGATTTCCGCCCCGTGGACCATTGCGCAGCAGAATGCGGTAGGCATCAATAATCGTCAGGGTAGGCAGAATGTGCCGGTCGATGTCGATCAATTTGCGGGAAAAGTGGTTATGGATGTTGCCCCGGTTACCCCCCATGACACCCATCAAATTTTTCAGTCCCAGCGTCACCCGCGCCAGGGAATGGTGTTTGGCAATGGGGATGTTAATCACTTTGTCCGCTTCCAGATATTCCCGATAAATTGGCCATTGTTTGAGTTCCTCCCCGTCGGGCAATTTCACCGTCACAAATTTGTGCTCCCGTATTGGTTCCACCCGGGCACCCGCCTTCCGGGCATAGCTTTCGATTTTGCTGTTGAGGTAACAGCGGCGGGGGTTGTTGCAGGTGCGATCGAATACTTTCACTTTTGCCGCACCGGCTTCGTAGCAGGCTTTTACTACCGCTGCGACCAGATCGGGATTGGTATTTGCGGCAAACTCCGGAGCCCGGTCCCAGCCCATGTTCGGTTTTACCACCACCACATCCCCTTTGCTGACGAATTGTTCCATGCCTCCAAAAGCATTCAAAGCTGCACGGAGAAGTTCCTCCGGTTCCCCGCCGGAAACCCACACAGCCTGAGGTGGTTCGGTCGATTCGTTAGCCAGAAGGGAACTCCACCTTCCGGTAAGGGGGAGAGCTGTTCCGGCCACAACGGTGTATTTAAGAAATTCCCGGCGCTTCATTTTGCCCTCTTTTTAACCAAAATATAAGAAGAATCGACCGGACAGAAAAGAGGGGAATCGGGCGTAGGTAAGTATTTTCTACCATCAGTTGGTGAGGTTGATGGTCTGAAATGGTGCTTGTCCGGCACCACAAAGCTTTTTGTAGGCAATGGCGGTCCGGATAGGCGATATTGCACAAAGCAAAAATACACACGGGTAGCCTGAATGAAAAAACATGTGCTTCCCGGTTATGGGGTACGCCATCGATTTGCTGCACAATTCCTTTCCGTACGCGATTTTGTTTCAAATTATCTTGCGGTGATTTCCGAGTATTCCGTGGTTTTTCCCGGTCCTCATTTTCCGGGCAGAATGGTGATGAAAATTCCTCAAAAAAGATATTGATTTACAGAATCAAATCCTTAAATTAGTAATAAAGGAATCGGTGAGTGGATGCAACAGAAAATTCTGGAAATTATTGAGTTTTTAATATCGCAAATCGACGCTTCCCCCGACCGAAATATTCCGGATATCGAGTTCCTTTCCCGCAAACTGAAAGAACGCGGATATACGGAGAACGATATTCAGAAGGCGGTGGACTGGATCACCGAGCTGATTCAACCGCATTTTCCGGAAGCATCGTTGCGGGAGGGGGGAGATGTTCAGGCACTGCGCTTGTTAGACCCGTTTGAGCGCACGGTGTTTACTCCGGAAGCGTATGCCTTTTTAATTCAAATTCAAAAACTTCGATTGGTGAATCATGCCCAGCTGGAACAGATTATTGACCGATGCCTGATGTTTGGAAACGAGATGGTGGAATACGAGGACGTAAAAAATATTACCTTCCAGTTGCTCATGGGCACGGATATGCCAGGGAGTTATTTTTACCCGGGCAACGAATCGATTCATTGAAAGTTGAGAAATCCCTGAAATATAATTCATACGGACCTTTCGAATTGTTTGCGAAGTCCTGAATCGGATGAAACGGCAGGTATTATTGTGGCGAAGATGAGTGAAAACGGAAAGAAGCTGGTGATTGTGGAGTCACCGGCCAAGGCCAAGACGATTAACAAAATTTTGGGCAACGACTTTAAAGTGGCTGCCTCCGTTGGGCATATTATCGATTTACCCAAGACCAAATTTGGGGTCGATATTGACAACGGGTTCAAACCGCAATATGTGACCATTCCCGGTAAGGGGAAAATTATCAAAGAGTTAAAGGAAGAGGCGAAAAAAGCGCAGGCGGTGTTTTTGGCTACCGACCCGGACCGTGAAGGGGAAGCCATTGCCTATCATATCGCCGAGACCATCAAGCCGGTAAATTCCAACATTTACCGCATTGAATTTAATGAAATTACCCGCAACGCAGTCCTCCGTGCCATCGAGAATCCACATAATATCGATTTGAATCGGGTAAATGCCCAGCAGGCCCGGCGGGTGATGGATCGGATCGTCGGCTACCAGGTGAGCCCGTTGCTGTGGCAAACCATTTTTCGGGGGTTAAGCGCAGGACGCGTGCAGTCCGTGGCGCTGCGCCTGATTTGCGAACGGGAAGAGGAAATCGAGAAGTTCCAGCCGGTGGAATACTGGACGGTGGATGCGGTGCTGGAAACCGAACGGCACAATCAGTTACGTGCCCGGTTGGTGAAAATTGACGGGAATACCCTGGACCCCCAAAAATTCCGCATTGCCAATAAAAAGGAAGCCGAACAGCATCGTAAGGCGCTGGAGGCGGAAACCTATGTGATCGATTCCATCGAAAAGAAAACGGTGCAGAAGAAACCGCCGGCGCCGTTTATTACCAGCACTTTGCAACAGGAAGCCTCACGCCGATTTCGTATGACTACCTCCCGGGTGATGAGCATTGCTCAACAACTGTACGAAGGGGTGGATCTGGGCGAAAAAGGCAATGTGGGATTAATTACCTACATGCGTACCGATTCCACCCGCATCAGCAACGAAGCGGTGGCTGCCGTGCGCCAGTACATTGCGGAAAGTTACGGGCCGGATTACGTGCCCGGTAAGCCAAATGTGTTTGGTAAAAAGAAAGCTGCTCAGGATGCCCACGAAGCCATTCGTCCCACCTATCTAACCCGCGAATTTGAACCGAAGCGAATAAAAAAACACCTTACCGCAGATCAGTTTAAAATTTACCAGCTCATCTGGCAGCGATTTCTGGCCTGTCAGATGAAACCGGCAAAAGTGGAAAAAACCGTGGTGCTCATTCAGGCGGGTCGCTATACCTTCCGCAGCGAAGGTGAAGTGGTGGTGTTCCGCGGTTACATGGTAGCGTATGAAGAACAGGAAGAAGCGAATGGAAAAACCGACAACAGCGAACAGGGTACCCGAATCCCGGCTGATTTGAAAGAGAAGGAAGAGCTGAAATTGCTGGAATTGCTGGTGGAACAGCGCTTCACCCAACCGCCGCCCCGATATACGGAGAGCACCCTGGTGAAAACGCTGGATAAATTAGGAATCGGGCGACCCAGCACTTATGCACAAATCATCTCCACGTTGCTGAATCGCAAATATGTGGAAAAGAAGGATCGCGCTCTGTTACCCACGGATCTGGGAAAAACGGTTAATCGGTTACTGGTCAACCATTTCCCGGATATCTTTAATGTAAAATTTACCGCCCGGATGGAAGAGAACCTGGACAGGGTGGAGCGGAACGAATCCAGCTATCTGGAAATTTTGCAGAAGTTCTACCAGCCATTCCACAAGGCGCTGGAACGGGCACAGGAGCAAAAGCAGGAAATCCGGCAGGAATTGCAGGAAGAAACCGACATCAAGTGCGAAGTGTGCGGACGTCCCATGGTGATTCGCTGGGGACGAAACGGGAAATTTCTGGCATGCTCCGGATATCCGGAATGCAAAAATACCCGTCCATTGGAGGAGCAAAAACCCGTGGAGACCAACGAAGTGTGCGAACTGTGCGGGGCTCCCATGGTCATTAAACGGGGACGTTTCGGGGAATTTCTGGCCTGTTCCAACTATCCCAAATGCAAAAACACCCGACCCATCAGTACCGGTGTTTCGTGTCCCGAAGAAGGCTGCGATGGGGTCATTGTCCAGCGCCAGTCCCGCCGGGGGAAAATTTTCTATTCCTGCAGCAATTATCCCCAATGTAAATTTGCCCTATGGGATAAACCGGTTGCAGTAACCTGCCCGCAATGTGGTTATCCGTTGATGGTGGAAAAAGTAAGCCGTGCTAAAGGCTACTATTTGCAATGCCCCAGGTGCAAACATAAGCAAAAAGAGGAAACTCTGGAATAATGTGGCAATACCTGGACCGTTTCCTGGATTATCTGGAAAAGGAACGGCAATATTCCCGGCATACCTGTATTTCCTACCAGACGGATCTGGAACAGTTCATTGAATTTGTGGAAGAGGAACTGGGGAAAATTCAAGTGTCGCCGACAGATGTCGATACTAAAATTATCAAGCGGTATGTGGAAGAATTGTTTATTGCTGGACTGAAGAAACGAAGCATTGCTCGAAAAATTTCGTCAATCAAATCGTTTTTCCGCTATTTGAAAAGAATGAATTTGATACCTGCGAATCCTGCCATATCGATTGGTTCTCCGAAGCTGGACAAACCCGTGCCAGCAGTACTGCATCAGCAGGAAATGAAGCACCTGTTTGAGAATTTCCCGCAAAAGACCTTTCAGGATGTACGGGATAAAGCGATATTAGAGCTATTTTACGCCACCGGAATGCGATTAAGCGAATTAATTTCTCTGACCATGAAACAAATTCACCTGGAAAGCGATTATATAATTGTGAGGGGAAAGCGAAATAAAGAGCGATTGATTCCAATCGGGCAGGCGGCGAAAGTGGCACTGGAAACTTATTTGAAAAAGCGTGCAACCGTTTTCACTATAAATTCACCGGATCATGTGTTTTTAACCGTTCGCGGAAAACCGTTGTACCCACTGGCGGTTATCCAGATGGTAAAAAAACGTTTACAGCGTGTTTCCGAACAGGAGAAATTAAGCCCGCATGTATTGCGACACACCTTTGCAACCCATCTTCTTGACCGTGGCGCCGACCTGATGTCGGTGAAGGAGCTTCTGGGACATGCCAGTTTGTCCACCACACAAATTTACACCCATGTCAGCATGGAACGACTCAAAAACGTGTACAAACAGGCTCATCCACGGGCAAGAAAGAAGACCAAATAAATTACTCAAAACCTAATAGGAGGGTTTTATGAACTTAACAATCACTGCCCGGCGTTTCAAAATCAAAGACGACTTAAAGTCGTACGTGGAAGAGAAGACCCAGAAATTGGGGCGGTTTTACGACGGAATTCTGGATGTGGAAGTTGTCCTGGGCTGGGAAAAACTCTCGCGTTACACCGAATTGCGCATTGGCGTGTACAACAAGCAAATTGTCGTTAAAGAAGTGGCCGACGAAATGCGCAAATCCTTTGATCTGGCTTTAGACCGCGCCGAACGGCAATTGAAACGTTATAAAGAGAAAATGAGACATCCGCAAAAAAGTCGGGTGGTTCAAGCCTGAAACGTTTGACATAAATAGATTGAGTACAAAAAAACTCCCGCCCTCTGCAGCGGGAGTTTTTTTATGATCAGAAGGAATATAGTTGCTCAACCTTTCCCGAAATAACCGGAATCTTTACCGGAATAACCAGTTCAATTCATCTTTTGGTACCCATTCCCTCTTTGTTCCATCCGTCCCCTAATTCCCCTCCATTTCCCATTTTACATTCTTCATTTTACATTCCCCTACCTCCCCTATATCCCTTATATCCCCTATATCCCCCATCCCCCTTATTCCCCCTATATCCCTTATATCCCTTATATCCCTTATTCCCCCTATACCCCTTATTCCCCTCTCCCACCTTCCACATTTTTCGTCACATGAATTTTTCCCGTTTTACCCGAACCAGGCGTGCTCAGGTGCACCGATTCGGCAATCCATTCAGCCAGTTGCCCGGAGGTCAGCCCGCACATTTCCAGCAAAGTGTGGCGTGGACCGTGTTCGATAAATTCATCGGGGATTCCGCGAATTTTCAGGCTGTTCCCAAAACCGTGCTCTTCCATGTACCGGGCAATTTTACTACCGAAGCCGCCTTCCGTGCTGTTCTCTTCCACGGTAAATACGTACTCGTGGGATTTTAACAGCTCGGATAACAGTTTTTCGTCCATTGGTTTGATGAAGCGGCAGTTGACCACTGTGGGATGGATGTTTTGTTGATTAAGAATTCGTGCGGCTCGCAGGCTTTCGGACACCATGGCGCCCACTGCCAGGATTAATACCTGCTTTCCTTCTTCCAGAACTTCCCAGCTTCCGATGGGAATCTCCCGGAAAGGCGCATCGAACCGAACCAGGTCGGGTGCTTTGTCCCGCGGATAACGCAGGGCAAAGGGGTAGCGATCCTGCATCAGAGCGGTGTACAGCAGGTTACGGAGTTCCTGCCCGTCCCTGGGGGCGGAGAGAATCAGATTGGGTATTGTGTTCAGGTATGTCAGGTCGAAGTTACCGTGGTGGGTCGGACCGTCTTCACCGACCAATCCGCCGCGATCCAGTGCAAAAATGACCGGTAGCTTTTGCAGTGCCACATCGTGGATAATCTGGTCGTAGGCGCGTTGCAGAAAAGTGGAATAAATGGCTGCCACCGGTCGCAAACCATTTGCGGCAAGTCCCGCGGCAAAGGTAACCGCATGACCCTCAGCAATGCCCACATCAAAGAAGCGCTCCGGAAACTTCTCGGAAAATTCGGTCAGACCGGTACCATCGCACATGGCTGCGGTGATGGCACAGATTCGCTCACTCTTTTCAGCTAATTGAACCAGCGTTTTGCCAAAAATCTCCGTGTAAGAGTAAAGTTTCTTCGATTGAACCTTCTGCTGGCTGGAGGCTATGGGTTTAATGCCGTGATATTTGTGCGGAAACTTCTCCGCTTCGGTGTATCCTTTCCCTTTTTTGGTCAGTACGTGTAGTAAAATGGGTCCGGGTAAATCTTTGATGTTTTTCAGCGTATTCAGCAGTTCATCCAGGTCGTGCCCGTTCACCGGCCCAAAATAGCGGAATCCCAGGTCTTCGAAAAACATGCCCGGCAACAGCAACGATTTGATGCTCTCCTGTGTTTTGCGGGCCAGAAATCGGAGTTTTTCGGTGAGCGGTGGAATTTTGGCAGTCAGGTCCCACACTTCGTTTTTAATCCTCTGGTAAAACGGGTTGGTAATAATGGCGTTCAGGTAAGAAGCAATTGCTCCCACGTTGGGAGAGATGGACATGTTATTATCGTTTAGAATTACCAGGAGGTTACGCCCCGATTGCCCGGCGTTATTTAAGCCCTCGTAAGCCAGTCCACCGGTCAGGGAGCCGTCCCCGATGATGGCGACCACCTTGTAGTCTTCCCCTTTCAAGTCCCGTGCAGTGGCAAAGCCCAGCGCAGCGGAAATGGAAGTGCTGGCGTGTCCGGCACCAAATACATCGTAGGGACTTTCCTCACGCTTCAGAAATCCGCTGATGCCACCCAACTGCCGGATGGTTTTCAGCGCTTCGCGCCTGCCGGTGAGCACCTTGTGGGCATAAGCCTGATGTCCCACATCCCACACCAATAAATCTCTGGGCGTGTTGTACAGATAGTGCAGGGCAATGGTTAGCTCCACCACTCCCAGACTGGAGGCAAAATGCCCACCCACCCGGGGAATGATTTCCAGCAGGTATTCCCGAAGTTCCTGAGCCAGTTGTTTCAGTTCGTTACGGTTCAATTTGCGAAGGTCATCCGGATAGTTGATGCGGGACAAAATTTCCATCGCTTTCTCCCTTTCGTGTCTATTTTAAAACCCGGTAAATATAAAATCAGGATTTGTGGAAAATCAATGGGAATCCTGAACCGGGAGAAAAAATGTGAGGATAACCGTAAAACGGGGAACAGGGTAATGTTGCCGTGTACTGGGGAGGTACATTTTCGGATTACCCGGTTCACTTTTTTGCGGATTTAACCGGGAGGGCAAATTGGATGAACCGGAAAAACCGGGTTAAAAAATAAAAAAGATGTATTTTTAACGGACTTTTCTTGCCAAATTTCCATCATAAAAATAAGCCGGAAGCGGCACCGATTGTTCAAACGACACAGATAAAAGGAGGCTCCTATGAAGAACGTTATTTTGGGACTGTTTATTGTACTGGTGGGACTGGGATGGTGGGGATGCCAGCAGAAGCAGGAACCCAAACAGGCGGAATTGCCCAAGGGACATCCGGATATTCAGAATCCACATGCCGGTCAATTGAGCTATCAGGTTCCGAAAGAATGGATTCAGGAAGAACCCAGCAGCAGCATGCGGCTTTCGCAGTATCGCTTACCGGGAGTACAGGGGAAAGCGGATGCGGTGATGGCGGAATTTCATTTTCCGGGCACCGGTGGCACGGTGGAAGCGAATCTGCAACGCTGGTATAGCCAGTTTAAACAACCGGATGGAAGTCCTACCGGACACCATGCCCAGCGCAAAGAAGTGGAAGCAAACGGAATGAAGGTGGTCGTGGTGTACGTAACGGGAACTTACCTGCAATCCCCATCGGGAATGATGATGGGGGACGTGGTGGAAAAACCTGGCTATGCCATGCTGGCTGCCATTGCCGAAACACCGGTTGGTCCCTGGTTCTTTAAAGCGGTCGGTCCCAAAGAAACCATCGACCACTGGCGACCGGCGTTTGAGAAATTTGTCCAGACGTTTAAAATGACTCAATAAATTGGTCCTTCACCGGGCAGGTTATTTCCGGGAATCTGCCCGGTTTTCTTCCTTTTCCCATGGAAAAATTTGCTTTCCGTGTCTTCCTGTGTTAAAATAGAGTTTAAACGAACCGAATCGTTTTTCTGCGGAAGCGATCATCCCGGTCGCTATCCGGTCGTAAAGAGATTGACAGGAGAGGCATTTGCAATCCTTGATTCGTAAATTATTTATCCCCATCAGTTTATTTATTCTGCTCCTTTTTGTGCTGTTTGTCATCAATCAAACCATTCAGGTGGTGCAACTGGCAAGCACCTTCCATCCCCTGGCCGGGAAGGTGTTGTTGTGGCTGCTGTTAGCAGTCTATGCGGGATTGCTTCTTTATCCGATTTTCTGGTATTTTCGGATGCCCAGAGCCCTCACACCACCCCGGAGTGAAGAGTCTCCGGAATTTTCGGAATATTTGCAGCGGTTAAAAAAGCGATTACGTAAGAATGTGTTTCTGAGAGAGGTTCCGCTCAATACCCGGGAGGATGTAGAGTCTGCTTTGAAAATTCTGGAGAAGGAAGCCAATCGCCATATTATGGAGAATGCCCGTTTTGTATTTGTTTCCACGGCTATTTCTCAATCCGGCCGCCTGGATGCGTTTACCGTCCTGATTACTCAGATGCGCATGATATGGCGGGTGGCACGGGTGTACAATCAACGCCCTTCCCTGCGTGAGATGGTGCAGTTGTATGCCAATGTTGCCGCAACGGTATTTGCCGCCAGCGAAATCAGCGATATCGATATCAGTGAGCAGGTGGAACCCATTTTGACCAGCGTACTGGGGAGTTCGGTGACCCAGGCGGTGCCCGGTTTCAATTTGGTGGCAGGCATTATCAGCAATTCATTGCTCACCGGGGCAGCCAATGCCTTTTTAACCCTGCGGGTGGGAATCATCGCCCGGAGTTACAGTGGAATGCTCATTCGGCAGAATCGCAAACTTATTCGCAAATCCGCCAGCATCGAAGCAGCACGCCTGCTGAGCAGCATTGTTATGAAATCCTCCGGTAGCATTTCGCGTGCCATGGTCAACGCCACCCTGAAACGACCGGGCCGCATGATCAAATCCACCTGGCAAAAAATCTCCCGAAAAAAACGGGAGGAAGATGAATTGTCCGATTTCGATACGCTGTTGCCCGATAAATAGATGAGCGTCAATCTTAAAGTCTTTAATTCTTAAAAGGAGGGTCTATGGAAAAAATTCAGGAACTGTATGTTATTCTGGAAGACCGTCCCGGAACTGCCGGGGAAATGTTTCGGGTGTTGAAAAAGAAACAAATTTCCGTGTATGCGGTGGGGGTGTTCATTGATGCGGCACGCATTTACGTTTCCGATACGGAAAAAGCACTGGAAGCATTGCGGGAAAATGGCTACGAAGTGGACGTCAGAGAAGTGCTAAAGGTTACCCTGCCCAATCATCGGGGAGCATTAATGGAATTGACCATGAAGTTGGGAAATGCGGGGATCAACATTAAATACCTGTTTGGGGCGCTGGAACCGAAACAGAAACGGGGCACGGTGGTGCTGGAAGTGGATGATCCTGATCTGGCACTGGATATTTTCCGGAATCATCAGTTCTGAGAAAAAAGTATTGAACACGTCATAACAAATCGATGAGGCGTTCCGGGTGGTTGGGATGTGTTTTCAGGAGACGCCGGGGTGCCTCTCCGATGGTGAATAAAAGAGGTCGGAAAAGTGCGGGGATTTTGCGCAGATGAAAGATGGCCGGATGATGAAACTGTCTGAAATTTTCACGCTGTGCATTGAATTCAAAGAACATCCGGCCCCCACCGGAATAGAAGTTTGACCTTTTTAAAGAAGTTGGTTGCAAAGAAATGGAGCGGATACGTCCTCAAGTTTTTAATTTCTAACCGGGAGATTTTCCATGAAAATCGTTGTACTGGGTGCTGGTCTGGTGGGAAGTGCCATCGTCCGCGATCTGGCGATGGACTCCCGATTTCAGGTGACGGCTGTGGATGCCAATCCGGATCGTTTGAAAAAGCTGGCGGATGGCGGGAAGGTGCGAACGATAGCGGCGGATTTGTCCCGGCCGGAGGAAGTCCGGCGCCAGGTGCGGGAAGCGGATATAGTGGTGGATGCACTACCGGGATTTCTGGGATTCCGGACTTTTCGGGCGGTGATTGAGGCGGGGAAAAATGTGGTCGATATCGCCTTCTTTCCGGAAGACCCGTTTGAGCTGGAGGAACTGGCACGTAAGCGGGGTGTCACTGCCATCATGGATTGTGGGGTAGCACCGGGAATGAGCAATGTGCTGGTGGGATATGCCAGCAATCAATTGGATGAGACGGAATCGGTGCGCATTTACGTGGGTGGTTTACCGGTAGTGCGTCGCTGGCCTTATGAATACAAAGCGGTGTTTTCACCCATCGATGTGATTGAAGAATACACCCGTCCCGCACGAATCGTGGAGCACGGGCAGGTTGTGGTGCGGGAAGCGCTTTCGGAGGTAGAACTCATTGACTTCCCGGAAATCGGGACACTGGAAGCGTTTAATACCGATGGCTTGCGTACGCTGATTCGCACCATCCCCGCACCGGATATGCGGGAGAAAACCCTGCGCTACCCCGGGCATGCGGAAAAAATGCGGCTGCTGCGCGAAAGCGGCTTCTTCCGCACTGAACCGGTGGACGTGCAGGGCAATATTGTTCGCCCCATAGATGTAACCGCCCGGCTGCTTTTCCCCCTCTGGCAACTTCGGGAGGGAGAAGAAGACCTGACCATCATGCGGGTGGAAGTAATCGGTAAGCGGGAAGGCAAACGGATGCACATTCGGTACGATTTACTGGATCGCTATGATGTGCAGAGCGGCATCCATTCCATGGCACGCACCACAGGTTACACGGCGACAACCACCGTGCGGTTACTGGCGCAGGGGTTATATCAGCGCAAAGGGGTGTCTCCCCCGGAATATTTGGGGCGCGACGGCCAGTGTGTGACATTTCTGTTGGACGGACTTCGGGAGAAGGGAGTGGTTTACCAGGAAACGATTTTTTCTGAATAAAAGGGAATTACTTTTTCTTTAAAAATGCAAATTACTTTTTTAGGAACCGGAACCAGTATGGGGGTACCCATGCTGGGATGCAATTGCAGCGTGTGCCGTTCGGACGATCCGCGTGACAAACGGCTGCGCGCTTCGGTATGGATTCAGACCCGCGGAAAGCATTTGATTATCGATACCGGTATCGATTTTCGCCAGCAGGCATTGCGCGCGGGAATTCCCACAGTGGATGCGGTGCTGTTTACTCACCACCATGTGGACCACATTTTTGGTCTGGATGAAGTGCGTCCTTTTACACTTCAGCAGAAAAAAGCGGTAACCATTTTTTGTTCGCATACCACCTGCGGCGAAGTGAAGCGGGTGTATCAGTATATTTTTCAGCAGGAGAAACCGGAATCAGATATTCCGCAGATCATCCCGGTGACCTTCGACGATCGGCCATTTCGCTTTGCCGATATCTCCATCCAGCCCATTCCGGTGTTTCACGGCAAATTGCCCATCAACGGATTTCGCATTGGTTCGTTTGCCTATATCACCGATGTGAGTGCAATTCCGGAGCCCAGTTATTCGCTGTTAAAAGGGGTGGATGTTCTGGTGCTGGGCGCACTGCGGCACCGTCCCCATCCCACCCATTTTACCATCGACCAGGCAGTGGAGGCAGCCCGACGTATCGGTGCCCGGCAAACTTTCCTCACACACATGAGTCACGGTGTCAGTCATCGGGAACTGGTGCAAAGCTTACCTTCCACCATTGCTCCGGCTTACGATGGCTTGCGTATCGAAATGGAACCCTGAAAAAATAAATTCAACAATTGTTTTTACCTGATTTCCGGAGCTTTTTTGCCTGGATAGCATTCTGTTCATTTCAGGTTGCTTTCTGCCTTCGGAAATGGATGAACAGACGCATGGTTCGGTGGAGAAGAGCGGGAAACCAATGGGAACGCGCTTCGGTGGTGGGTCCATTCAATAGGTTCGTTATGGGGGATGATTATATTTTAATTCGCACAACTGCCGGTTTTTATTTATATTTCGCAAGATGAAACAGAATGGTGAGAACATAAAATCAAAGGCTGAAACTCAGGCACCGGCATCGAATGATGGCATTCGCCGACTTTTCCGGCATTCGGCCATCTATTCCCTGAGCACCTCCGTGCAACGCCTGCAGGGATTGATCCTCACGCCTGTTTACACCTCCACGAAGTTTATTCCCCAGGTATCCCAATACGGCAATTACGGATTGATTTACACATTTATCGCCTTCATGAATTTTGTTTATCTGTACGGAATGGATTCGGCATTTTTGCGATATTTTTTTCTGGGGAAATCGGATCGCAAAACGGTATTTTCCACCACCTTTCTGGTGCTGATAAACACGGCGCTGGTAACCAGTGCACTGATTTTTTTGTTTGCCCGGCAAATCGCCACAGTGGTGCTGTTCAATCCGGAGCTTACCCTGCTGGTGCGATTGGCCAGTGGGATTCTGTTTTTCGACACCATTGGCAATTTGCCTTTTCTCATTCTTCGGGCGGAGGAGCGCGCTGTTACTTACACGGTTTTTCGGATGCTGCGTTTTAGCATGGAACTGGCACTGAACATTCTGTTTGTGGTGGTGCTGCGCAAAGGGGTTCCCGGAATCATGATGGCTAATCTGGTGGCTTCGGTGTTGAATTTGCTCATCATGTTTCCGTTTACCTGGCGATACCTGCGGTTGCACATAAACTGGCCACTGTTGCGGGAAATGGTGGCTTTTGGTCTGCCCTTCCTGCCCAACGGCATTGCCTTCATGATGATTGAGATGCAGGACCGTTTTCTGGTAACCCGATTTCTGGGCAAGGAGGTCATGGCTTTCTACCACGCCAATTACAAATTTGCCTCTGTGTTGTTGCTGCTGATTATCGGGTTTCGCAACGCCTGGCAACCATTTTTCCTGAAGATTGCCCGGCAACCGGAAGCCCGAAAAACTTATTCCCGCATTTTGAACGACTATTTGTTTGTTGCTGCATCGCTCACTCTGTTTATCCTGTTCTTTGTCCGCGATCTGTTAACGCTGCACTGGTTTGGGGCTTTTTATCTGCTGGGAATCCATTATTGGAGCGGAATTCCCATTATTCCCTGGATCGTTCTGTCCTACTTATTTTTCGGTATTTACGTTATTTTTACTCCGGCGTTTTATATCACCAAAAAGAGCCGTTACATGATAATCTTTACCGGTCTGGGAGCCGTTGTCAACCTGGTGACCAATCTGCTGCTGCTCCCCCGTCTGGGAATGTGGGGAGCGGTCTCTGCCACCGTTCTGGCTTATGCCACGATGGCAGGAACCATTGTGGTGGTTTCCCAGCGCATTTATCCTATTCCGGTGGATTGGCGCAAATTAACGGGAACACTGATGCTCGTTGGTCTGGCCTTTGTTGTGTATTATATTTACCGTCCGGCATTTTCCATGCGATTGATTCTTTTTGCGGGGATGGTTATCAGTTTGTTCTACATCTTGTTAACTCATCCGGATGTACCCTGGAGGTTGGGTCTGCGGAACAACATCAGTAAAAGGAGTGATGGGCAATGAGTCAGAAGAAGTTAGCGCTGGTTATTTTGTGGCACCAGCATCAGCCTTATTATAAAAGCGGGGAAGGGGTGTACCAGATGCCCTGGGTGCGATTCCACAGTACCAAGGATTATGTGGATATGCTGCGGGTGTTAGAGGAGTTTCCGAATATCAAACAAAATGTTAATCTGGTGCCCTCGCTATTGGCGCAGGTACAGGATTATGTGGAGAATCGTGCCAGAGATAATGTGCTGATTTTAACCGAAAAACCGGCTGAGCAACTCTCTCTGGAAGATCGGAAGAAAATTCTGAACAATTTTTTCCTTGCCAATGTGGAAACCATGATTAAACCGTACCTGCGCTATCATGAGCTGTTTTTAAAATTTAAGGACCTGGGTAGTTACGAAATGCCGGATAAACAGGCACGTGCGTTTACTCCCCAGGAATATCGTGATTTGCAGGTGTGGTACAATTTAACCTGGATCGGCAGAGAATCCCGGCAGCGTCCGCGTATTGCCCGTCTTTTTCAGAAAGGGAAGGGATTTACCGAAACAGACAAAAAAATGCTGGTGGATGAGATCTATAAAATTATGGCGGAAGTGGTTCCGCTACATAAAAAGCTGTGGTATGCGGGACAGATTGAGTTAAGCACCACTCCGTTTTACCATCCCATTTTACCGCTGCTCTGCGACAATTATATCGCCCGGGAGTCCACGCCGGGAATATCACTCCCTCGCCATCATTTTGTGCATCCGGAAGATGCCGAAGCTCAGGTGGTAAATGGGTTGCGCTATTTCGAAAAGCTTTTCGGACGTCTTCCCCAGGGGATGTGGCCTTCGGAGGGCAGTGTAAGTGTGGAAGCACTGAAAATCATCGCCCGACAGGGAATCCGCTGGGTGGCGACTGACGAAGGAATACTGGCTCATACCTTAAAGCACGATTTTAATCATGTAAAAATTTACCAGCCGTACCTGCTTACCTCCGGCGAAACTCAGATTCACGTGTTTTTCCGCGATCACTACCTGTCCGATGCCATCGGGTTTGTGTACAGTAAATGGGAGACGGAACGGGCGGTGAACGATTTTATGCAGCGGGTGCATGCCATCCGAAAACTGCTGGTGGAAACCTACGGAGAAGAAGCGCTGGACCGCTTTGTGGTGCCCATTATTCTGGATGGCGAAAATTGCTGGGAGTACTATCCGGAAGATGGCAAACCGTTCCTTCGGGCACTGTATTCGGCACTGTCGGAGGATGAGCTGGTGGAAACCACCAGGTTTCAGGATGTTTTGCAACGCAATACCAATCCCCCGCGATTAACCCATATTCATCCCGGTTCCTGGATAAACAGTAATTTTAACATCTGGATTGGTTCGGAGGAGGATAATCATTCCTGGGATGTGCTCGCGGAAACACGAAATTTCCTGGAAAAGGAGGCGGAAACGGGACTGCATTCCCCGGAAGTTTTGAAGGCAGCCTGGGAAAAGATTTACATTGCCGAAGGTTCGGACTGGAACTGGTGGTACGGTGATGAGCATTCCTCAGCCAACGACCTGGAATTCGACCAGCTTTACCGCCAGCATTTGATGGAAGTGTATCAGCTGCTGGGACGGGATGTGCCCACCACTCTGTACCAGACCATCAAGCGGGTACATTTCGACCGGTTTGTGTCCACCCGACCTAAAAATTTTGTCCATCCCATCCTGGATGGCCGTTCTACCTATTTTTATGAATGGGTTGGCTCAGCGGTGTACGATGTTAGCAAAACCCCTCAAACGGCCATGCATCAAACCACTCGAATTCTGGATAAAATTTATGTGGGATTTGATGCGGAAAATCTCTATCTGCGGGTGGATTTTCTGCAACGTCCCGATCCGTTAACCGAATTTATTGTTGCCATTAAACGGCCCCGCCACATTACCCTGGTTGTGTCCCCCCTGCGCGGTGTGGTGGAGAAATACGAACCCGAAGGAGAATTTCAGAAAAAGGACATTTTACCTCCCACGTTTAAACTGGATCGGGTGCTGGAAATGGCTATCCCATTTCAAACCCTAAATGTGCAACCGGGAGAAATTTTAGGATTTCAGTTTCGCGTAAGCTTGAACAATCAACCGCTGGAAGTTTTTCCGCGCATAAATCTGATTGAAATTGAAGTGCCGGATGAGAATTTTGAATTGGTGGAGTGGTCGGTTTGAGAAAGACAAAAGATCAAAGA
>CAZBWV010000087.1:0-11031 GCA_964495805.1 uncultured Calditrichaceae bacterium | reverse complement strand
CACCTTTACCGGATGGAATTTTTCAGCAAACCGGATAGGGAAGGGAGAAACGTCGGGAGTTAGCGGAACAGGGTTAACACTGCTGCCACCAGCATGGCCAGGAAGATGTAGCGCCTGATGTTTTCGTCGGGCATTTTACGGAAAAAACCGGTGCCCAGGTAAGCCCCCAGAATCATCCCGGCGGTAACCGTAAGCGCGATGGGGAAGTGAATTTGGTCCAGCAGTGCGTGGGTTAGCGCACCGGTGGAGGCGGTAATGAAAATCATGAAAAGAGATGTTCCCACCGCTACCTTGGGGGGAAGCATCACGCCGACCATCAGCACCGGTGTCTTCAAAAAACCGCCCCCGATTCCCAGCATCCCGCTAAAAATTCCCGCCAGAAATCCGATGAGAAACAGAGCGGAAAAACTTAACTTCCGCACGGTGTAGGGAGCTATGGTGAACCGACCGTAGGGTGGCAGATGGTTTAACCATCGGAAAAGCCGGGCAACGTAGTTGTAGGGAGAATCGTTGGGAATCCGCAGTGTGACCATCAGGTACAGAACCACCAGAATGAAGATGATTTTCAGTGCCATATCCGGGATGGTTCCGGTAAGATGGGCGCCCACCATCACTCCGGTTACCGAACCGGCTTCCATGGAAAGACCGATCTTAAAATTCACGTACCCCTTTTGCCGATTTCGGTAAATGGCCACCAGCGTGTAGGGAACCATGGCAAATAGCATGGTGCCGGCAATGTACTTGATGGGCAGGTCGAACACCAGCACGATGAGGGGGATGAGCAGCAGACCGCCACCCAGCCCCACCATCACACTGGCAATGGAAGTGAGAATGGCCAGAACGAAAATCAGAATGTACGCAATCAAAAAGCAAACTCCGTTATTTAATCAGTAGCATGCGCCGCACGGCGGTGAATGTTCCCGCCTTCAACCGATAGAAATAAATACCGGAGGGGAACTCCCGGGCATCCCATACCACCGAATGGTGACCAGCCGTTTGCGGGGCATTCACCAGCACAGCCACCCGTTCCCCCAGCACGTTGAATAGTTCCAGCTGCACTGGTACAGCCCGTGCCAGCGAATAACGAATGGTGGTGACGGGATTAAACGGATTGGGATAGTTGGGGAGCAGAGCAAATTTTTGCGGTGTTACAGCGCCCGTACCGGATATTCCTACCACGGCATCGCCGTAGTATCCGGTGTGTGCGGGGGTTGCCTGGTAGGTGTGCCAGTAGATGTGGGAGGTGGCACCGGGGAATTTCACATCCAGCACAGCCATGCTGTTGTTGGTACCGACAATTATCTCCCCATCTCCATCCTGATCCAGATCCGTCACGGTGGGTGTGGATTTACTCTGTCCGCCTATGGACACGGGGAATCCGGTTACCCAGCCACTCTGCGAAAAGCTGTAAGCGTAAATTTCACCGGAGAGCGCCGAAAAAACCATCTCCGGCGTTCCGTTTCCGGTCAGGTCAGCAAAGATGGGTTGGGTTACTGCGCCTCCGTTAAAAGTTTGCGGAAAGCCACTCAGAACCGCTCCGCTGCGGTCGATGGCATAGGCATCGCCGTTCTGGTTCAGTACAAAAATTTCCGGGTACCCGTCGGAATTTACATCGCACAACCCGGCGGGTCCACGAATGGGACCACCCGTTTCCACCACAAAATCGACCGTGCCATCATTCTTCAGCACCCACAATTTGCCATCCAGTGAACCGACAACAATGCGCAAGGAACCATCGCCATTCAGGTCGGCAATCACCGGTGCGGCAATGAATCCCTGGTCGGAGGAAAAGGGAAATCCCGACAACAGGTTGCCGTTTCGGTCGAAGGCATAAAGGTGTTTATTCTGGGTGGAGACAACAATTTCTCGATAGCCGTCACCGTTCAGATCTGCCGCAGCACAACCACCCATCACCCGTTCCAGAGGTCCCATGGTGTAGGGAAATCCGCCGAAATTGCTTCCGTCCGCATTCAGCACGTAAAGGTTGCCGGAGAAGGTACCAAAGATGATTTCCCAACTGCCATCGTTGTTCAAATCCGCCAGCGTAGCGGTGCTGTAAATGAATTCCCCGATGTTGAAATCGGAAATGGTGGAACCATCCGGTGCAAGAACAAACAGGTGACCGGTGGTGTTACCCACCACAATTTCCGGAGTGCCGTCACCGTTCAGGTCTGCTACGGAAGGGCTACCCCAGATTTGCCCGCCCAGAGCCACCGGAAATCCGCTTAGCGTGTCGCCGTTTGCTCGCCAGCCCCACAGATTACCCGCGTTGGTGCCGACAAAAATTTCCTGTTCTCCGTCTCCGTCAATATCCACCACCACCGGTGGGGATTGCACGTAGCTTAATCCGGAAACCGGCCAGCCGGTCTGGAAACCATTCACGTAAATGGAGAAGGTCAGCAGTTTTTCGTAAAGAATACCGCTACCTTCGTTCGCTTTCACATAAAGAGTAAACTGGTAGTCTCCGTTGCTGGCCAGGGTGTCCACAAAAAACTGGAACGGGTCCACAATGTTGATACCGATAGAGCCGCCGCTGATGGAACCGTAAGAAGCGGTGCTGTCCGTAATGGTGATAAAAGGATTGTCGCAGCGCAGCACAGCCTGAACATTCTCGGCCGGGGACCATCCGTCGTTGTTTTTGATGGTGATGCGTAACCAGGCACCTTCGCCCGGGTTGAGTACGCCATTGCCATCGTCATTAATGATTTGCAGTGCTTGAGCGGAGTAATTCAGATTGGGATACAGTGGTTGACCCAACGCATTAAATGCGTTCAGACGACCGGAACCTAACATTCCCACATAACCGGGATTCTGGTCGTCGATATTGTCTGCACTGGCGATGATGCGGTTCTCCAGCCAGGCCTGGCTGGAATCCGGGTACATGGACTTGAGCAGTGCCAGAGCGCCGGAAACAATGGGTGCGGAAAAGGATGTTCCCTGGGTGGTCTGGTAGCCGCCGCTTCCCATGAAGGTGGTGGTGTAAATAGAAGAATAGGGTGCGCTGATGTCCACCCGGGTTCCATAGTTGGAACCATTGGCTTTGGAGTCGTCCGGATTGGTTCCCGCCACACAAATGACGTGATTGTAGTTAGAGGGATAGTGAGGATGGCTGGCCAGGTTGTAGTTGTCGTTTCCTGCGGAACCGACGATGATGGCACCGTAAGTGTCGTGGGCGGTGTTAATCACGCTCTGGGCAAAGCCGGAATAGCTGTAACTTCCCCAGCTACAATTAATGATGTCCGCTCCGGTTTTAGCCGCATACAGAATGCCGTCGTAAGTGTGGAGGAGATACTGGTATCCGTCGTCGGCTCCGTGTTTGGTTGGCAAAATTTTGATTCGGAAGCCGGTTCCGGCGATGCCCACGTTATTGTCTGTCGCAGCGGAGGCACAGCCCATTACATTGGTGCCGTGGTCGTTGGCCACTGCCAGGGGGTTGTTATCCGGCTGGGTTAAATTGTGATCGGCACCGGCAAAGTCCCAGCCGATCAGGTCGTCCACTTTACCGTTTCCGTCGTTGTCGATGCCATCTTCGTCCCCACCGGCGGAAGGTGGCCCGAAATCGCCCACCACGCCGTCTCCGTCAATATCCTCCCCCGGATTCACCCAGATGTTAGCCATCAAGTCCGGATGGGTCCACTCAATGCCCATGTCCACCACCGCCACCACCACGGTACTATCTGCCGGAACCTGCCCGAAGTTTGTCCAGAGACCCCAGGCATAGTCCGCCATGATTTTAAAGATGTACCACTGACTGCTCAGAGAAGGATCGTTGGGCTGGTAGGGATTCAGAAACACATCCGGTTTATCCAGAAACTCATGTTCCACACGGATGATAGATGGGTGCCGGGCAAAGGCGTCCATGGCTTCGTTCAGCCTGGATTTATCCGAAAGCACCAGCCGGTAGATGTTAGCCAGTTTGATGTTGCCATCCACATCGCGTTCGTCGGCACTGGTTAGCCATCGTTCCATGCGCACAACCTGAAATTGGTTGCACAGCCGGTCGAACGACTCAATCCCGATGCGGACGGGATGGGTTACCGCCTCCGTCGGGAGGTTATCTATCTGTTTATCGAAGCAGATTAAAAATCGGTCAGGCAGGTAATCCTGAGTAATCCCCATCGAAAAGAGGAGGAACAAAATGCTCCACAAAAGGCTAATCGAGCGAAACGACGGTGAGGTCATGGTGTTTCTCCCTGATTTTAGTGTGGTTCAAAGTACGAAACTCTCAGGGAATATGATGAACAAAACCGGGAGTGTCAACGGGAAAATGTGCCCACCCCGGGTGCCCAATGTGCGGAAAAATCCGGTTTTTCGTTTACTCCTGATACAGTTGATCAATTTGATCCTTGAATTTCGCTTCCACCACTTTACGCTTAATTTTCAGGCTTGGAGTTAGTTCACCCTTTTCCACCGAAAGCGGTTCGGGTAGCAGGATAAATTTTTTCACCTTTTCGTAGCGGGCAAAATCTTTTTGCAGGCGGTCAATCTCCTGCTGGTACAGGCTCCGGGTCTCCGGCAGAGCCAGCAGGTCGCGGGTGTCCACAAAGTTCAGGTTGGATTTTCGCGCCCATTGCTCCAGGGTTTCGTAGGCGGGAATAATCAGAGCGCTGATGAATTTGCGCCCATCCCCCACCAGGCAAACGTCCTCGATGTACTTGCTTTTTTTCAACGCATTTTCGATGGGTGCCGGCGCGACATTCTTTCCCCCTGCAGTAACCAGAATGTTCTTCTTACGGTCGGTAATGTACAGGTAGTTGTCCTCATCCAGATATCCGATATCTCCGGTGTGGAACCAGCCGTCCGAATCAATCACTTCCCGGGTCAATTCCGGTTTGTTGTAATAACCGGCCATCACTGTTTCGCCGCGCACCAGAATTTCTCCGTCGGAGGCAATTTTCACTTCCACACCGGGAATTGGTTGGCCGCAGGAACCGTAACGGGTATTTCCCGGCGGTGTCAGGGTAATAATCAGATGTGTTTCGGTCATGCCATATCCTTCTACAATAGAAAGCCCCAATGCTTCGAAAAATTTGAGTGTTTCCACCGAGAGTGGTGCACCACCGGAGATAGGAAATCGGAAACGACCACCCAATTTTTGCCGAATTTTACTGAATACCAGCCGGTCCACGAACTGGTATTTTGCGGAGAGGAGCGGATCGTTCTTACCCAGGCGTTTCAGTTCGTGGTACCGCCGACCCACCTTGATTCCCCAGTAAAAAATTTTTTGTTTCAGTGGCGAACTGGCTTCCACCTGTTCCATCACCGCAGTCCGAATTTTTTCGTACAACCGGGGTACGCTCACCATCACTGTGGGACGGACCAGCTGAATATCGTCGATTACGCTGGTTATACTCTCGGCATAGGCAATAGTGCAACCACGGTACAGGGGACACCAGTGCCCTCCCACCCGTTCGTACAGGTGGCTGAGCGGCAGGAAGGAGAGAAACACGTCTTCCGGATATAGACCGAACACAGACTCACTATTCACCACATCCAATACAAATCCGCGGTGGTGCAGCATCACACCCTTCGGCTCGGCGGTCGTGCCGGAAGTATAGACAATGCTGCAAATTTGGCCGGGATTGATGGTGTCCACACTCTTCTGGTAGAAATCCGGCTGTTCTTCCCTTTGGCGTTTGCCACGTTCTAATAGCTCCTCAAATGGTACAATGGATTCCCCGTTGGCCGGGATGGGGGTCATGGGGAAAATAAATTCCAGTTGCGGACATTCCGGTTTGATTTCCGCAATTTTTTGATACTGAGCCTGGTCTTCCACAAAGATGGCGCGTACACCGGCATCATTCAGGATGTAGGCAATCTGGTTGGGGGGTAGGGTGTGATATACCGGCACGGTCAGTCCCTGAAGCGAAAAGATGGCAAAATCCGCCATCGGCCATTCCGGTCGGTTGTAGGAAAGAATGGAAATGCGGTCACCTGCCTGTAATCCCAGCGATGCCATTCCGCGGGTGAGCAGTTCAATCTTCTCGCCTAACTCCCGGTAGGTAATTCCCCGGTAAACCCCGTCCTTTTTGTACCGCAAAGCATCCTTGTCGGGAAAATTTTGAATACTGTTTAAAAGAATATGCACAACACTCTGGAACATGGGCTCTCTCCAAGTGAAATTATTTCATAGCAATGCAATTTAGCGCAGAAAACGGAAATTGTGAATTGGATTTTTAATTTGCGGAGGTGGAATACCTGGCAAGCATTTTTGAAGCACAAACTGTTCCGTCAGGCAACCGGCTGTGTGTGCCGAATCTTCTGAACGGGTTCAAAATACCTTGCTTATGTTGGCAGAAAATGTTAAGTTTTTCATCTGAAATCCTTTGTGCAGGGAAAGGACACGGTTGAATTATGTGTGGGGTCGCAGGATATTTCTCCCGTTCGGGTGCCAATCCGGCTGAGCAGGTGATGCTGGCATTATACTCCGAACAACACCGCGGACAGGAAAGTTGCGGAATTGCCGCCTCTAATGGCTACACCATTACCTCCCACAAATCCATGGGTTACGTGAAGGAAGTGTTTACCCCGGAGGTGCTCAAGCGGATGCCCGGGCACATTGCCATCGGACATGTGCGCTATCCCACCCGGGGTAGTTCGGTGGTGAACAATGCTCAACCTCACCTGATTGAAACGCTGGGTGGTCCCATTTATGCCATTGTGAGCAATGGGGACATCGTGAATTATGACGAATTGGCCACCTGGCTACGCAGTAAGGGGGTTTATCTCTCCTCTACCAACGATGGCGAGCTGTTGGGCCGGTTTATTGTGTACAATCACGAACGACAGGGGCTGACCATTCCGCAAGCGATCCGCTTGCTGATGAAAAAAGTTCGCGGAGCTTATTCAGCGCTCTTTTTAACTCCCCGGGCTCTTTACATTTTTCGGGACGAACATGGATTCCGGCCGCTGTTTGTTGCCGATGTGGGGGAGGATGTGGCAGTCGCCTCGGAGACCTGTGCTCTGGATATTTTACGTCCGCAGGAGATGCGCGAAGTCATCCCCGGCGAAATCATACAGGTAACCCGGGAGAAAATGATCAACTCCCCGCCGCCATTGGATATGTTTGGTGCGCGCGAAACCACCCGTTTGTTTCACTGTGTGTTCGAGCTGATCTATTTTGCCCGACCGGACAGTTTTGAATTCAGCGAATATGTGTACGATGTGCGCCAGAAAATCGGTGCCCGACTGGCCGAAAAGGACGATTTCCGCGCCGATGTGGTTATCCCCGTACCGGATTCCGCCAATTTCATTGCTCTTGGCTATGCCCAGGCGAAAAACATTCCGTTCAATTTCGGATTGATTCGGAACCACTATGTAGGCCGTACCTTCATTCGTCCCGATCAGTACCTGCGAGACGAATCCGTTCGGCAGAAGTTCAATCCGCTCAAAGACTTTCTGAAAGGCAAGCGTGTGGTGGTGGTGGACGATTCCATTGTGCGGGGAACCACCATCCGTAAAATTATCCGCATGATCCGCGGTGCCGGTGCCCGCGAGATCCATCTGCGCATTGGCTCGCCACCGGTGCGCTTCCCCTGCTATTACGGGATCGATACTCCCACCCGGGAAGAATTGATTGCCAACAACATGACCCTGGACGAAATCTGCCGCTACGTGGAAGCTGACTCCCTGCGTTACCTGGAGCTGGATGATTTGAAAAGCTGCGTAAAGGCACCGGAGAACTTTTGTTATGCCTGCTTTAACGGGAACTATCCCATTCCCAAAGATGTGGAAGTTTCCACCACCATTCTGAACGAAACGGACGAAATAGCGTGAAAAAAGGAATTATCCGTCTGAATAACATGATCTTTTATGCTCACCACGGCTACTACCAGGCAGAGCGCGATCTGGGGCAGAAGTTTCAGGTGGACCTGGAGATTGAAGCGGACTTTAGCCGTGCTATCCAGACCGACAGTTTAAGTGATGCGGTGGATTTCGAGGCGATTTACCATACGGTCTATGATATATTCAGCAGTTATAAATTTACCCTGCTGGAAACCCTGGCCGACCGAATTGCCCGGGAGATTCTGGAGAAATTTCAGGTGCACTCCGTGCTGATTCGGGTGCGGAAACCCCAGGTGCCCCTGAATGGATTTCTGGACAACGTGGAAGTGGAACTCATTAGTCGCCGAAACGAGAATGGATGATATTTTCATCGCTCTGGGCAGCAATCTGGGAGACCGACGCGGTCAGATGATTGAAGCACTGAAGGCACTACAACACGATGGAGTGGTACACCGCGTGTCACCGCTGTACCAGACCGGGGCATACGGGATAATCGACCAACCGGACTTCTACAATGCGGTGGTTCGGTTCTCCAGCCCGCTGGCACCGTTGCCCCTTCTCCGTCAGCTTAAACAGATAGAACAGGCGTTAGGACGTCAGCAGCGTATTCGCTGGGGACCAAGAGAGATTGACCTGGATATCATCTTTTACGGGACGCAGCAGTTGAAAATGCCAGAACTGATCATTCCTCACCCGGATTTTCGCAACCGCCGCTTTGTTTTGCAGCCGTTAAACGACATTGCTCCGGAGTTTATCGATCCGCAAAGCGGACAAACCGTCCGGGAACTGCTGAAAACCTGTTCGGATAATACTCACGTCATACTTATTGCAGAGGACTGGTATCTTGATGAACTTGAAATTTGACCATTTGCACTATATTGCCATCGAGGGAGTGATTGGAGCGGGAAAGACTTCGCTGGCTCATCTGCTCCAGCAAAAAATCGGTGGCCGACTGGTCCTGGAAGTATTTGAAGAAAATCCGTTCCTGGAAGATTTTTATCGCGATCCGGAACACTACGCCTTCCAGACCCAGATTTTCTTTTTGCTGAGCCGTTATCGGCAGCAGGAAGAAATTATGCAGTATGATCTGTTCGAGCGCCGCATCATCTCCGATTACATGTTTGTCAAGGATCGCATTTTTGCCACGCTGAATCTGAACGAGAAAGAGATGGCGCTGTACAACATGCTGGCCAATATTCTGGAAAAGCGCATTGTCAAACCCGACCTGGCCATCTACCTGAAAGCCTCCACCAAACGCCTGATGCGCAACATCCGGCGCCGCGGTCGCCCCTACGAGCGAAACATTACCGAGGAGTACATCGATTCCCTGAATCGTCTGTACGAGGAGTACTTCTGGAACTATTCTGCCACACCGCTGTTAATCATTAACACCGAGAATCTGGATTTTGTCCATAACGAGCACCATCTGAACCAGATTCTGGTGGAAATCAGCAAGCACCGACATGGCAAAAAACTGGTCAGTTTTGATTTCGATAAAGGTTTAATTTAACTACCAGGTTGCCGACCATAAAAAGAACAGCGCTTTTCAGCGCACCGGAATTTGTTGAACGATTCGGGATGACAGGGAAGAATAAAATTTTATAAGCAAGAAACAAATTGGAAAAACGACACACAACGGGTTCCCATGATACGTTTACTTCTTTATTTTCTTTTCTTTTACATCTTATATCGGATGGGGAAAAACTGGCTGGAGGGTCTCTCGAAACCCAAAAGTCAGGTAAAGGGGCAACCCAGACCACCGGTTAAGCAGTACGATCCGGAGGAAATTGAAGACATTGATTATCAGGAAATAAAACCAGATGACCGAGACTAAATCCCCTCAATCCGAAATCGAGCGTCTCCGACAGGAGAACCAACGGCTCAGCGTATTGCTCCATTTGGCGCAAAATCTGCAGATGTACCTGGAACTGGACAAACTGTTGCAGGTGACCATGGAGGAAGTAGCCCGCATTCTGGAAGCGGATCGCTGCACTGTTTTTCTCCTGGACGAGGAACGGCAGGAATTATGGTCCATTGTGGCCATGGGGATTGAGAAAGGGAAGGAAATTCGCTTTCCCGCGGATAAAGGCATTGCCGGTTATGTTGCGATGACCGGAGAGGTGCTGAACATTCCCGATGCCTACCAGGATAAACGGTTTAATCCCGAAATTGACCGAAAAACCGGTTATCGCACCCGCAACATGCTGACCATGCCGCTCAAGAACAAGAACAAGGAAATCATCGGTGTGTTTCAGGTGCTGAATAAAAAGGATGGACCATTTAACCTGGAAGACGAGGAACTTCTATCGGCTATTTCTCAGATCGTGGCGACTGCGGTGGAAAACTCCATTCTTTACGAAGAAC
Source organism: uncultured Calditrichaceae bacterium (assembly GCA_964495805.1). Taxonomy (GTDB): domain Bacteria; phylum Calditrichota; class Calditrichia; order RBG-13-44-9; family RBG-13-44-9; genus JALXCH01. Next base: position 882 of record CAZBWV010000087.1, on the reverse strand, counting down.
AGGTTGCCTCCTTGAACAGTTTTGTGGAGACCCTATCTGCCACCCTGGACACCCGGGACTATATTACCGCCGGTCATTCCCGACGGGTAACCCTGTACACGCTGGCCATTTGCCGCCAGATGGAAATGGAACAGGAGTGCTGCGAGCAACTGCGCTATGCTGCTCTGTTGCACGATATCGGAAAATTAGGAATCCCGGAATCGGTGCTTTTTAAAAAAGGAAAGCTAACCGAACAAGAGTACGAGGAAATTAAAAAGCATCCCGCAGTCACTCGTCAGATACTGGAGAGCATTCGGTTTCCGCGCAAACTGAAAAAAGTGCCGGACATCGCTTCCACCCACCACGAAAAGCTCAACGGACAGGGCTATCCGCAGGGACTGAAGGGAGAGGAGATTCCATTAGGTGGACGGGTACTGGCTCTGGCCGATGTGTTCGATGCGCTAACCTCCCACCGCCAATATCGGGACCGGGAACCGCTGGAAAAGGTGTGGAACATTATCGAGAGGGAGCGCGATCAGGCCTTCGACGGGGAAATCATGGATGTGTTTCTCTCCCTATCCACCGCTCAGATTCTGGAAATTCTGGAGTATGATCAGCGGGAACGGCTCACCCCGGAACTTCTCCTGCCTCTTCAGAACATCCCCTTAAGGCAAATGATTGCTCTGCTTGACAAGGACCCAGCCCACCGATCTTCCGAAGAACAACATATTGTGGAAGCTTTCGAAACGGTGTATTGGAGAAGATATTGAAGAAATCAAAGGACATTGGGAAATATGGGAAAAAGGGGGGACGAGAAGTTGATCCCAGTTGTCATGTTGGGGATCGGTAGCTAATTTTAAATGCGGTTTTTCTGAAAAAGACGCTTTCGGGTGAAGCGGCTAA
>CAZBWV010000086.1:0-4457 GCA_964495805.1 uncultured Calditrichaceae bacterium | reverse complement strand
TTTGCCTTTTTCCATTAAATCCGGCACACTGGCTTGCCTGATTTTTTTCAGGGAACCAAACGCACGTAGCAGTTGATCCCGCCGACGAGGTCCAATTCCGGGGATTTCTTCCAGCGGTGATTTGAGTGTGCGTTTTCTCCGGAGTTTTCGATGATACTCAATAGCAAAGCGGTGCGATTCATCCCGCACGTGCTGCAACAGGCGCAAAGCAGCCGACCGCTTAGGAATGTTTTGAGGCTGAGATACTTCGGGTAGGAACACCTCCTCCAGCCGTTTGGCCAGTCCAATAATCGGCTGATCGGCTAATCCTAACTTCACCAGTACCTCCCGGGCACTGGAGAGCTGACCTTTGCCCCCATCCACCAGAATCAGATCCGGTAACGGTTTCTTTTCCTCCAGCAAACGGTGGTAACGGCGGAATACCACTTCCCGCATCATGGCAAAATCGTCCGGTGTGTCCTTGCTCCGAATACGAAAATGACGGTATTCGCTCTTTCGGGGTTTTCCGTTCATAAAACAAACCAGCGAAGCAACCGCATCTTTTCCCTGAAAGTTGGAAATATCAAACGCCTCAATGCGCATGGGTAAACGCGGTAGGTTTAACATACGCTGCAATTCTGACACAGCGGTGGCGACCTTCTCCCGATGTTTCATTTTTTGCAGGGTGAGTTCACCCAGCAAGTATTCGGCATTTTTCTGGCACAGGTTCATCAATTTCTTCTTTTCTCCGATACGGGGAACCACCAGTTCCACTTTTCGGTGTGCTTGCCGCTCCAGAAACGAGCGTAAAACCGCTTCGGAGTCTCCCGGCGTCTCCGGCAACAAAATCTGGCCGGGAATTGTATCGGCTTCCAGATAATACTGCTGCAGGAATTGCTCCAGAATATCTGCGCGTGTCTTTCCCTCTACCCCCTGCAAATAAAAATGCTGACGTCCCACCACTTTACCATCCCGAATTTTAAACACCACTGCGCAGGCATCATCTTCCTGATGCGCTACTGCCACCACATCACGGTCTTCAAAATCGGGCAAACTCACCTTCTGAGCGTTAAAATAGTAATTACGAATCATTTGAATCTGATCCCGCAGCCGAGCTGCATTTTCGAAATTCTGAACTTCCGCTTCGTGGCGCATGCGTTCTTCCAGTTCCTTCAACAAATCGCGCGTTTTCCCTTTGAGGAATTGCTCAACCTGGCGAATCATCTGCCCATATTCTTTCTCACTCACCAATCCCTGGCACGGTCCCTGACACTGATGGATGTGATAATCCAGGCACAGCTTCACTTTTTTACGGGCAATCACTTCCGCATCCAGACGGTATTTGCAGGAACGAATGGGGAAAATCTTCCGAATGGTTTTCATAATCCGGCGCAGATGTTTTACATCGGTGTAGGGTCCCAGATACCGGGAGCCATCCCGCACAATTTTCCGGGTGACCAATACACGGGGAAACGGTTCGTTGGTAATGCGGATGTAAGGATAACTCTTATCGTCCCGCAAAAAAACGTTGTATCGGGGTTTGTATTTTTTAATCAGATTGGCTTCTAAAATCAGTGCTTCCACTTCATTATCCACAATAATGACTTCCAGGTCAGCAATTCGCTGGCGCATGGTCAGCGTCTTGGGGTCCAGATTGCGTGCATCCTGGAAGTAACTGCGCACCCGATTGCGCAGATTTTTTGCTTTCCCCACATAGATCACTTTTCCGGTGGCATCCTTAAATAAATACACGCCTGGCTGGGTGGTTAATGTTTCTAACTTTTTCTGAACCGCTTCCTTCATCTTCGTGCTCTTTTACTTCCGGCAATTAAATTTAAGGGAAATCCACCCGGTTTTCCACATTTATCCCCCTCCAAACGGAAAAATGGTCAAAACAGAGGCAAGATAGGGAAAATAGGAGACAGGAAATAGTCAATAAAAAAGAGAAAGATGTTCGAATCTCCTTGATGCTCAACCCCGCTTTTATCTTCTTTTACCCTTACGCCGTTCATTCCCATCATTTCCACAACTCCCCTTTTCAAGATCATCAATCACTCCCGTGGTTGCAAAAAAGCCATTTGTTTTCCTAAAAAAATGTTATATATTACCAAATAATTGATAATGATTATTAGTCTAAAATGAGAAAACGAAAACCATCTTTGCAAAAAGAAAAGATTCTGGAGCTGGTGCAACATTCGCATGAGCATCCGACTGCGGACTGGATATATGCCAAACTGAAACCGGAAATTCCCCGGTTAAGTCTGGGAACGGTGTATCGAAATCTGAACAATCTGGTGCAGGAAAAGAAAATTGCTCAGCTTATGGTGGGGAATGTGGCTCATTACGATGCCCGAACCACTCCCCATTACCATTTCATTTGTGAAGTATGCGGGACGATTTATGATCTGGATACTAAAACGCTGGAAGACGCAATTAACCAGATTATCCGTACCCTTCCCCATCACGTCACCACCCACGAAATCATCTTTCGTGGAATCTGCCAGAAATGTCGGACAACCCATCCTTCCCACTGAAATAAAGTACACTTTCTCCGAAAAAAGAGAAAGCCCTTCTGAGACCAATTCAGAAGGGCTTTACGAATTTCTCACGTTTTCGGGTTACTTCTCTGCCATAAAAGGATAGCGATAATCCTTGGGGGGAACGAAATTTTCTTTAATGGTGCGCGGGGTGACCCAGCGAATCAGATTCAGGTAACTGCCCGCCTTATCGTTGGTTCCGCTGGCACGGGAACCACCGAATGGCTGTTGTCCCACCACCGCACCGGTTGGTTTATCGTTAATGTAGAAGTTCCCAGCCGCATTCACCAGGATACGTTCTGCCAGCACAATCGCCTGGCGATCCTGAGCAAACACGGCTCCGGTCAGTCCGTAAGGCGATGTCTGATCGCACAAATGCAGGGTTTCTTCGTATTTGTCATCGTCATATACATATACCGTCAGCACCGGGCCAAAAATTTCTTCTTCCATGGTGCGGAAGTGAGGGTTGGTGGTCACAGCAATGGTCGGTTCAATGAAGAAGCCTTTCGAATCGTCGTATCCGCCACCGTAAATAATTTCCGCTTCGTCGGACTTCTTAATGTACTCAATATATTCGGTAATACTCATAAAAGCTGCCCGATCAATTACCGCATTCATAAAATTGGTAAAATCTTCCACATCACCCATTTTTACCGTCTTCAACTCGCTGATCAGGTAATCCCGCAAGTCCGGCCAGATGGATTTCGGAATATAGGCGCGGGAGGCAGCGGAACACTTTTGCCCCTGATATTCGAAGGCACCACGGATGAGCGCTACACCCAGGGCCTGAATATCGGCACTATTGTGCGCAAAGACGAAATCTTTTCCGCCCGTTTCTCCCACAATGCGGGGATACCATTTGTATTTCTTGATATTTTCGCCCACCGTGCGCCACATGGTCTGGAAGGTGGCAGTGCTACCGGTAAAATGGATTCCTGCCAGATAAGGTGAATTCATCACCGGCGTACCGACCGCTCCCCCGGGACCGGGAATGAAATTAATCACACCGTCGGGGAGTCCCGCCGCCTGGAACAATTTCATGATGTAATAAGCAGTATAGACCGCACTGGAAGCGGGCTTCCATAACACCACGTTGCCCATCAATGCCGGTGAGGAGGGAAGATTACCAGCGATGGAAGCAAAATTAAAAGGTGTCACGGCAAAAATAAAGCCTTCCAGCGGACGATATTCCATACGGTTCCAGGTACCTAATGGCGAATAAGGCGGCTGATGTTCATAAATCTGTTTGGCGTAATACGAATTAAAACGGAAGAAGTCGATCAGCTCGCAAGCGGAGTCAATTTCCGCCTGAAACACATTCTTGCTCTGAGCCAGCATGGTGGCCGCATTCAGTACCATTCGCCAGGGACCCGCCAGGAGTTCAGCGGCTTTCAGAAAAATGGCCACCCGATCCTGCCAATCCATGGCCGCCCAGGTTTTTCGGGCTTCCAGTGCAGCTTCAATGGCCATCTGCACCTCTTCCGGTCCCGCCTGATGGTATGTTCCAATCACCGTTTGATGATCATGCGGGAGAATACATTTCCCCGTCTTTCCGGTCTTTACTTCCTTCCCTCCAATGATTAACGGAATCTCAATCTGTTGACTGCGCAACTCCACTAATTTCTCTTTCAATGCCTGTCGTTCCGGGGTTCCCGGAGCATAGCTCTTGATGGGTTCATTAGGCGGAAGCGGTAATTCAAATTTGGCGTTTGGCACGGTACACCTCCTCTGTTTTATGTTCAATCACCATTTACTGATTGCTTTCATGCGCTAAAAATGTAATGAAATTCACAAAAAATGTCAATTTTTTAAAAAATTTGGATATCCCGCCAGTACGCGCTTTACAGACCGTTGAAGAACAGGGGGATGGGGGGATAAGGGGGATAGGGGGAATAAGGGATATAGGGGATATAGGGGATATAGGGGGGATAAGGGATATAA
>CAZBWV010000085.1:0-25697 GCA_964495805.1 uncultured Calditrichaceae bacterium | reverse complement strand
TTTAAAGTGGATGAATTGCGCAAAGTGATTGCAGAAGTACTCAAAACCTGAGTGATTTTGCACGCCCGGAGGGAGTCGAACCCCCAACCCTCGGATCCGAACGAATAAGAAAAATCATTAATTTTTTCTTAACAATAATTTATAAAATGTTTCAGATTTAAACAGTATCTAAATAAGCCAATTATTTACAATCTTTTAAATATTTAAAATAAGTTTCGCGGTCCATTTTTGCTGTGCGTAGTAATCGATTGATGATAAATGAATCAATCTCTTTATATTTGGGGATAATAAGTGGACGGGATATATTGGGTTTACTATATGAACGATGACTTCCTATTTGCCGCTCAAAAACAAAACCTGCCTTCTTAAAAATACATTCTAAAACTTTCCAGCTAACCGGAGTTATGCGGGGCATGGGGTAATTGAATCTTTTGATTTAATCATAGGTATTGGTACGGTCACTGTTTCAACTTCCTTTTTACTGCGAGATTTACGATGCCCTGGTTTAAAACCACTCTCACGCAGTACTTCATCTAATGTTCCGCGTTCGATGCAAGATATAAAAAACAAAGATAAAGCATCACGTAAATTGTTCAATGCTTCCTCTTTATCTTTACCCTGAGTATGAACATCCAGAATCGGGCATGATGCAATAACATAATTTTTACGATAAATAAATTTCACTGGTAGTTTTGCTTCTAACGTAAATGTGTTATAACTCATTTTGCACTTTTAGTTTTTGCTTTCTTTAAGAATATATTTAATAAAAAATATAAATCAAAAATATTTTTTCTTTATAAGCAATAAACAAATATTTACTTTTTTTGTTCCTTTAATGTTTTCGACTTCAATTCTTATATGATTAATTATTTAGGAAATAATTTATAAACTCATTCTTCAATCTCTTCTTGATCACCTTCGCCCAAATCATTGTGATGTAGAAATCCGGCTGTCCAGGTATTTCTGAACAGATTCAAATATTCCGCCCCAACATCATTTTGGTGCAAATATTCCGAAGTACCGTGAAAATTAATTTCCTTCTTCATTCCCAACCCACGCCTGGTTTTAAGAAAGAAATGGGTAATCCCGGAAACAGTGGAGACCTCAAAAAAATGACCCCCTCCCTAACCCGCATTACAGCTCTGTCTCGGTTGTTCATCAGTATATCACGATTTATTCTCTTCAGGGCTTCACCGGATTCCAGCCATTGCTACCTGTTTTAAAAATTTCCATAGCGAATTTGTTTAACGAAATTCCCCGCATTTTTTCCAATAAATCTTGAGAGTTAAATGCTATTCTTGCTCACATGAAGTAATTTTTATTTAAGCATCCAGGGTTGAAGGTTGTCAGCGTTTTTTTTCGGTTGATTTTCTACAATTGAAAAGAAATACGGTACAATGAAAATATTTTTTATGATCATCTCTATCCATATTTTAATTGAGTTCTCCTAAAATGCTCCACAATTAAGAAATTAATTAAAATAGGAAAGGCGGTTAAGTATAATAAAAATATGCTCCTGGGATGCTCCACTTTTTCCCGGCGGATTTCGTTAAAAATCGTGATACTCCATCCCAACAATTTAACGTAAGGGAAATAAAAACAAGCGGTTTTCTTTGCACGCCCGGAGGGAGTCGAACCCCCAACCCTCGGATCCGAAGTCCGATGCTCTGTCCAGTTGAGCTACGGGCGCGTCTCGATGTGCGCGGAGTGGGACTCGAACCCACATGCCCGGTGGGCACCAGATCCTAAGTCTGGCGCGTCTGCCAATTCCGCCATCCGCGCTTTAAAAAGCGTGAAAATATACTTGAAATCCCATTTTAAGGCAAGTTCTTTGTCAATCTCTGGACAACATCATTTTACCCCACACCGTTTGCCAGACCTGCAGAATGCTCTCCTTTTCTCCGGAATTCCAGAATATCAGACGCGCATTTTCTTCCAGAAAAAGACCTTTTTCCCGAATTACCCGGGATACAGAAGCAAAATCTTCTTCATGCAGTTCAGCCAGAACTAACATCGGGACGTTCTCCCCTTTCCGGGAAAGTAAACTCAGAACATCCACCGCTTCGCTCCAGTGATGAATCGGCTTGCGATTGGGTAAAAACACCACCGACTTTAGATGGGGAGCAACATGGGCGAGTAGTTTTTTCCGGTAATCATCCAGCGTGGAGACCAGATAAATCAGCAATACAATTTCCGGATGAATCTCCAACCGATAAGTTGTCAGGGGAGTATCCGGAACTATCTTGAGTGGTAAAGGTTGCGAAAGTACCTGAAATTTCTCTTCCGATTGAGCAACAACCATTGTCTCAATAATCTGCATCATAATCCCTTTAAAAATTTCTGGATTTGCTCGACCGTTTGAACAGGAATGGAAGCGGGTTGATAAACAATCTCCGGTTCGGCGGGCTGTTGGGGTTCCGGCGTTTCGGTTTCCGGTTGCTCTTCTACCGTTTCGGAAAATTCCGACTCTTCTTTATCCCGCTTTAAGATTTTACTTATCTTTTTAAACAATCCTCCCACTCCCTTACCGCTTTGAACAATCCTGGGTTTTCCTTTTAGTTGGTTACGTGGGATCAGGTATTCCCCTTCCATTAATTCCCGTATCACCTGTAAAATCCGAAGGTTATCTTCGTTTAAGGTAATTAACAACTCATGGATGCTCATGCCCTCCTGGCACATCTGCAAAATTTTGGTTTTCAGTTCATCGCTTTCTTCCTCAGGAATTCGCACGGTAACTAAGGGTTCGAACACATCGGGCAAATCCTGTAGCAGTTTTTCCTGATCACTCAACTGGCTCAGAATGGCAATGAGCAACTCCTGATTAGTATTCTGAATGGTGTCCGGTAATTCCACACGCGTAAACTGAATCTGGAACTCTGCTTTGTGCAGGGAAGCCAGTTTTAGCAGTGCAGGAATCCCGGTTAAATTTCGAAGGGTAATTTTAATGACCTTCCCACCGCGGAAGTAAATTTGGCCCAGATGGCCTTTATAATTCACAGTGAGAATAGCGTCCTTATGGTTCGATTCCACCATTTGAATCAGGTCCACCAGGCTGAATTCTTCCAGATTTCCTTCCCACAATCGGGTGTTGCCCATCTCACCAGATTGTTGCATGCCACCGATTAAATCGTTGAGAATGAACAGGAATTCTTCCCGAGGAAGCGGAACCGTAATGATATCGGCAATTTGCAGAGTCAGAAACGGTTCAATGGCTTCGGTGTTGGGTACCACCGGTACTACCGGTAAAAATCCCATGGCGTGCTGAGCAAGGGTGGACAGGGTATTGCGTACCACTTCGGCATCCATCATCCAGGTAATGACCAGATCAATGGAATCCTGCCGAACCACTTTGATTAATTCATCATTGTTGGAGGCGCGGTGGTAAATGTACTCTCCCTGTTTTAGCGTCTCCACAATTTCATCTTCGTACTGATCGTCATTTAACAAAAAGAGAATATCCTGCATGTTGCCTCGTCTGTTAGCTTTCCTGAGCGACGGTGCGGGAACTCATGGCATAAAATATCTGGCGCACCTGGTAAAAGTCATCTGGATTAACCGCTACCACTGGTACATCGTAGGAGAGATTCAATCGGCTGCGTAGAGATTGGATGGCTTTGTCCACATCTCCCTGAATACCGGTAACGGCTACCACCATGGGTACGGGGTATTTAGCCAGCATTTGTTGTAATAGATAATTGACATACTCAAGATTATCCTGTCGGGAATAATCCACCATAAAAATATATCCCAGCATATTCTCGGACAGTTTTCGCATGATGGGCTGGAAATACTCATCCACTGAGATGCCAAAAATATTCAAACGCAGACCTTCAGGAAATTTCAGCCGGGTAAAATCCAGTGATTGAACCGTTTTGATATCGCTTTTCTGGGAACCGGCCAGTGTTTTAATTAACTGAGTTTTCCCCGATCCGGGGAATCCCAACACAATCAGTCTTCCTTCCACCACACCCGTGGGGAAAAGTTTCTGTCGGATCACCTCCGCATCTTCCCTGGTAAATTTCATCTCGCTGCGGAATGATTCATCAATTTGAATTTTCCCCTGGCGGTACAACTCTTCCAGAATTCGAAATGTTTTTAGAATAGAATAGGGACTCTTCTGAAAAATCCGGGAAAGATATTTTTCGCTTTGCACAAGCCGCAAAATGGTCTGAATATCCGAATTGACCGATTCGGGAGAGATACCTCTGGCAAGCTGGAACACCGGATTATTGGTGGGGAATCGTGCCGTGAATTCCCGAAGCATCTCGTCCTGGAATTTGGCTTCCGTCAAAATTCCCAACGTGGAAACGCCAAAGGTGTTGATGTCCGATTCCTTTACAAAAGATTGCATGCGCAGCTGTCCCTGACGATGGAGTAAGATGGCGATGGCTGCTTCCTCTGCTGAAAGTGGTGGCGCCCAGGCTTCCACCACCTCGCCCCGGAAAACACGCATCTTGGCTGTCCAATCCCCATCTAACAATTTAAAAATCAAATTTTTCTTTTCCAGAATGGATTTGGCGAGAATATCCGCAAGATGGAATTCGTTGAGCTTTCCGCGGGTAATAAACTTTTGCAAATAAGGCAACAGTTCGCGATCCCGGTAAAATCGGATTTTGGCCAGGGTGAACAAATTGGTCGCGCATTTATCGCTCCACTCCAATACCCGATCCACTCCCTGCCGGTAAAGCTGCAACCGATCGTCCATTTCGATGTGTTCGCCATACACAAAGCTTACGTACTCCTTGCTGAACTTTACCTGGCGCAATCGGGGCTGAATCCAGCGGAACCCCACAAACACGGCATCGGGCATTACCTTCTGAATGGAAGAATACAATTCATCCAGATCAGCCACCGCTTCCACCTGAAAATCTTTTCCCGGTGCCTGGTCGGTAATCAACTTTGCCCGATCCAGATCTGATTCCAATAAATAAATCACGTATGCCATCGGTATTCATCTTTCGCTAACTTGATGGAAATATAAACGTTTATCACGTTCCAATCAATCTTTTTCCGGAAGTAAAGCTATTTTTTTGTTCGCAAATATTGAAAAAGCATCTCGTACACCACAATTCCAAAAGCGATGGTGACATTCAGGGACTGCTTACTCCCGAACATGGGAATTTCGATAGCCTGATCGGCCAGATCAATCAGTTCATCCGATACGCCAAAAACTTCGTTCCCCACCACCAGGCAGGTTGGGAACTGGTAAGAGACCTCCCGGAAAGAGCGACTTTCGGAGGTGTGCTCCAGAACCACGATCCGGACACCCTGCGCCTTCAATCCTCGGACTAATGGCACAGAATCTTTAGTATATTCCCAGGGAACCGTCTCGACCGCACCCAGAGCGGTTTTATCAATCTCCTTGCGAGGCGGATAGCCGGTAATTCCGGTCAGATACAACTTCTGCAAACGCACAGCATCAGCGGTACGGAAGATGGAGCCCACGTTATACAGACTGCGGATGTTGTCCAGCAAACCCAGTATGGGGAAACGTTCCACTTCCCGGATTCGCTCCGGCGGAATGCGCCGGCTGGTAATTTCTTCAAAGGTTAATTTTCTCATCGCCGCTCCAGCTTCACAACCGATTCGATGTGATAGGTGTGGGGGAACATATCCACCGGTTGAACCTCGCTCACCCGATATTCTTGTTTCAGCATCGCCACATCCCGTGCCATGGTAGCAGGATTGCAGGAGACATACACGATTTTGTGGGGCTTTGCATTCAGGATTGCTCTTACCGTTTCGGGATGCATTCCGCTGCGTGGTGGATCTGTGACCACGACATCCGGAGAACCGGGATATTGCCGTAAATTTTTCTCAACATTACCCGCAACAAACGTACAATTGGTTACACCATTTTGTTCACAGTTTCGAATGGCATCCTGCACAGCACTCTCCACCACTTCGAAGCCAATCACCTGTCTGGCGCTTCCGGCCAGAAACATGGTGATGGTACCGGTTCCGGAATACAGATCCCACACCAGCTCATGCCCTTCCCCAACAAACTTTTCCACTGTCCTGTATAGCTGTTCTGCCTGTAACGGATTGGTCTGGAAGAAAGAATTGGCTGAAATTTCGAATTCAAAGCCGCCTAATTTTTCCTTTAGAATCGGCTGACCGAACAGGAGGTGCTCCTGTTCTCCCACAGCAATCTGAGCAAACCGACGGTTGACACTATTCAAAATACTCACAATTCCGGAAAAGCGCCGGGTTAGTTCCTGAACCCATTTTTTCACCTGATCCGCTACCGGCTCGAAAGTCACCAGATTGACCATATATTGTTGATAAGCAAACGATTTACGCAATACCAGAAAACGCAGTACCCCCTGATGGGTTTTTAGATTGAACACCGGAATGTCCGCCTGTCGAAAATAATCGCCGGTGAACTTCAAAATTCCGTTCATCACCTCATCCTGTAGCAAACATTCGTCAATATGCATTACCCATTCGAACGAACCGGGTACGTGAAAACCCAGCCCAAAGTCCTTGCGAATATTCGAATTTTGCAACTCTTCCGGGGTAAGCCAGCGGCGATCGGTAAAGGAAAATTCCATTTTATTCCGATAGCCAAACTGCAAAGGTGATGGAAGGGTGGCATGAACCAATTCCGGGGAAATGCCCCCGATGTGTTCCAGGCTTTCCACTACCTGTTGTTGTTTAAATTCCAGTTGCTGCTGGTAATCCAGATTTTGCCATTTACAACCGCCGCAGTAGCCAAAATAACGACAGGGAGCTTCTCGCCTCAGCGGAGAAGGTTCAACCAATTCCACTAATTTTGCTTCGGCAAACTGGCTTTTTAACCGGCGGATCTGCACCACTGCCCGATCTCCCGGTAAAGCGCCGTCCACAAAAACTACCCGTCCGTTTACCCGGGCAATTCCCTTCCCGCCATAGGCGAGCTTCTCAATTTCCACCTGTAACTTCTGTTTACGCTTCATGCATCGCCAAATTTTTCAGCGAAGTTACGGAATCGCCAGGAAAGAATCAACACGCAAGGTGAATGGAAAGGATAGAGTTCGGTAAGTAATGAGCTCTTATAAAACAGGAACACGGCTGACAGTTCAAGCCGCGTTCCCTTCATCTTTACTCAATCAACAGGATTACGCATCACCGTTACTTTTTAGCTCACCTTTCAGATAAGCCTCATAAGCGGAAAGATCCAGCAATCCATGGCCGGAAAGGTTAAATACAATAACCTTCTCCTTACCTTCTTCCCGCGCTTTTTCTGCTTCTTCAATAGCTGCCTGCACGGCATGGGAAGATTCCGGTGCAGGAATGATGCCCTCTGCCTTGGCAAATTTCAATGCTCCATCAAATACAGACAGCTGATCCAGTGCCCGGGCTTTGATTAATCCGTGTTTCAACAGAGCACTCACCAGCGGTGCAGCACCATGGTACCGTAATCCACCGGCGTGAATGGCCGGGGGAATAAAGTCGTGTCCCAGAGTGTACATCATCAACAGTGGCGTCATGCCAGCGGTATCACCGAAATCGTAATCCAGTTTTCCATTGGTCAGGGTCGGACACGAAGCAGGCTCCACGGCAATGGCTTCCACTTCCTTTCCGTTTATTTTATCTCGTAAAAACGGGAAAGCCAGGCCGGCGAAGTTACTACCACCACCGTGGCAACCGATAATTACGTCGGGATACTCACCTACCTGCTCCAGTTGTTTCTTTACCTCCTGCCCGATAATGGTTTGATGCAGCAGCACATGGTTCAACACACTCCCCAGGGAATATTTATTTTTCGGATCGGTTACCGCCTCTTCTATGGCTTCGGATATGGCGATTCCCAGACTTCCCGGGCAGTTGGGATCTTCTTCCAGAATCTTTCGGCCGGTTTTTGTCCGGGGCGAGGGCGAAGGATAAATGTCCGCACCAAACAGATTCATCATGGTTTTCCGATAGGGTTTTTGCTCGTAGCTCACTTTCACCATATACACGGTGCACTCCAGCCCGAACATTTCCGCAGCAAATGCCAGTGAACTTCCCCACTGACCGGCGCCGGTTTCGGTCACGACTTTTTTGGTTCCAAACTCTTTATTGTAGTAAGCCTGAGCGATAGCCGTGTTGGGTTTATGACTTCCCGTGGGCGAGGCACCTTCATATTTATAATAGATTTTAGCCGGGGTATTCAGCATTTTTTCCAGAGCGGTCGCACGAATAAGCGGTGTCGGACGATAAATGGCGTAAGCTTCCCGAACCGGATCGGGAATAGGAATCTCCCGCTGGGTGCTCATCTCCTGCTCAATGAGATTCATGGGAAAAATGGCCGCCATATCGTCCGGGGAGAGCGGTTGTCGGGTGGCGGGATGCAACGGCGGGTCCAGCGAAAAAGGCAAATCCGCCGTAATGTTGTAATAGTGAGTGGGAATTTCCGTTTCCTTCAGATAAATTTTCCGCAACATGATTCAGACCTCCTTACATTTTGGGTGAAAAATAAAAAACCCGCTGACCAATCCGGGCAGCGGGTGTATGAATTAAATAAGTGAATTGACAGGATTATGGAATACACCTCACCCACTGCCGGCCAGCGGACCACCACCACCAGAATTTACCGTTTTGGGTGAAGTGTTTGGTCATTTCGTTTTCTCTCCAAAAAATTCAGCGGGAAATATAAGCGAAAAATTTTTAAAAGCAAATTGTTTTTTTGGTTCGGGTAGAATGATTTAACCAGTTGGGTAAATCCGACAAAATCAGTCGTTCAAACTATCGATGATGATTCCCACGAATAGAGCCTTCTACTATTGATGAGTATTTGTTTCTACGGATGAGACATTAATCAAAACCGTTTTCTGAGAAACGGACACAAATCCCAATTTTCGGACCAATAGACCACCGCATGCATATTCTTTCAATGACATTTTTAAACGAAAGGAATATTTTTGCCAGCGGTTATTATTATGATTCCACCGGAACCAAAGGCATCATATATCATACACGTGATGGAGGACAAAGCTGGAGAGTTGTCGATATTGACCCTGCAGATAAAGTAAACTTTATTCAAATGCTCACTCCAACAACCGGGTTGGCTGGCACTCAATATTCACTTTATCGGACACACGATTCCTGGAAAACCTGGTACACCGTGCTTACCGGAGAATTTGGATATTCCCTGTCTGCTTTTTGTTTCCAAGATTCACTTAACGGTCTGATTCGAAAACGATATAAATTTCTAAAAACAACTGATGGAGGCAATCACTGGATTGAATGGGCTACCCGATTTCCTGGCACAAGTGTCAACAAAATAGAGTACAGCAACCGGGGCGATATTCTTGTAACTCTCGAAAATTCCGGTTTTCTGATTTACACAGATCGACAAATCCTGCCCAGAACCCGGTCGAATCACTCCCCCATTCAATCAGCGAATGAGTTTCTGCTCTATCCCAACTACCCCAATCCGTTTAATGCCACCACAACCATTCGGTATCGGATTTCTCGAAGGTCCCGGGTAGAAGTAACCCTTTATACTGTTACCGGTCAAAAAATACAAACACTAATTTCCGCCTGGCAAAATCCCGGAGTTCACCAGATTACGTTTCATGCCGATAATCTGGCCAGTGGTATTTATCTTTGCACAATGCGGGTTAACGGGAAAAGCAAAACTCAGAAAATGATTTTGCTAAAGTAATTTGAATTAAAACTGCAAAAAAAGAGAATTAGATCCCCACAGCCTTCTTAACCTCTGTGCTGACTCTGTGATAGAAAATCCTGTAAATGGATTTTTTCCGCAGCAAATAATTGAAATTTCCGGAAAAACAAATTAAATGTTTTGTTCATTTTTCCTTTTTTATGAAAGTAAAACCCCTCACCCCTCTGTAGGCCACATCTTAGTAATCCACTCCGGGTTGCGCCAGAATTCCCTGTTGAAAAGGATGTTTCACTTCCCGCATTTCGGTAACCAGGTCGGCCGCATCAATTAGCTCCTGTGGGGCATATCGACCGGTCAGCACCATGTGCAAATATTTCGGTCGATTACGGACTACTTCCAGCACTTCCTCACTGCTGACCAACCCTTCGTGAATGGCAACATTAATTTCATCCAGAATGATGATATCGTAATCGCTGTTCAGGTGGTCTTTCACATATTGTAACGCTGCTTTTGCCGCTGCCACATGATCTTCAAACGGTTTATCGTCGTTTAGAATGCGAACAAACCCCTTTCCCATTCGCTTCAGTTCCAGATTGGGAGCAAGGCGCTGGTAGCTTTCCAGTTCACCGTATTTCCAGTCTCCTTTAATAAATTGGACCATTAAAATATGCCAGTCATATCCCACTGCCCGTAATGCCAATCCCAGCGCTGCGGTGGTCTTTCCCTTTCCGTTACCGGTGTACACCATCACCAATCCCTGACGCTTTTCCCGGGGAATATGCGGTAAACTCATCCGTACCTCCTGATTTTAAAACTATCCGTTCCTGGTTTGCCGAAAAATACAAACTCATCCCCGATGGTGCAATTGACATTCTTTTTTAAAACAGTTTCATCAACCGAATCCATTTTCGTATTTTTTGTTCGGTAAAAGAATGATATGATGGGAGATGTACGATGAAAAGATTATGGTTCCACGCTATTCTAATTGCCTTTCTTTTTAGCACTTCCCTATCCGCTCAATTCCGTTTGGAGAATGTTGTGTTCCCTTTGCCGGAAGTCACACCCCATGTATTGACACCAGTGGCAAAAATTACTTTTCAGCCTATTCTGGAAGGCTCGGCTATCGTCAAAAGTCGAATTCATAAAAATGTGTATTGGACGTTAAACGATTCCGGGGACAAAGCTCGCATCTTTGCGGTGGATAGTCTGGGGCACATTATTAAGCCGCATTGGGCCAGCCGACGGTTTGAGGGGATTGAAATTCCTGACGCGGTGAATGTGGATTGGGAAGACATTGCGGTGGATGACGCCGGATATCTGTACATTGCTGATACCGGTAACAACGACAACACCCGACGCGATTTAACCATTTACGTGGTTGCCGAACCGGATCCGCACACGGTTGGACGCACCAGCGTGCTGCGAAAGATTTTCTTCCGCTTCCCGGATCAATCCGCTTTTCCCCCGGCTGAGAAGAATTTCGATTGTGAAGCGCTGTTCTGGAACCAGGGAAAGTTGTACGTGCTCACCAAACATCGCAGCGATACTCACACCAAACTGTACCGGCTGGACCAAACCGAACCGTTCCGAATAAATACCGCTACCCTTCTTGGTGAATACGATGTAAAAGGAATGGTTACGGCAGCAGATGCCTCGCCTGACGGGACCAAACTGGTTGTGCTGACTTACACCGGAGTCTGGTTGTTTGAACGTCCGGAAGGAAATGACCATTTCTTCCGGGGAAAAACCTATGTTCTTCCCATCATTGCAAAACAATGCGAAGGTATCTGTTTTGACGGAGATCATTTAAAAATCACCAACGAGCAGCGGGATATATATCACCTTTCCCTGGATGAACTGATTCCGCTGCAGCAGAGATGATTTTGAAAGCACGGATCAGAAGAAAATTACATTGATTTTTAAAAGAAGCAAAAATGAAAATCCCCGGTCGCATGTGACCGGGGATTTTCGGTTTAGAGTAAACTCCTCCCAAATATTACTTCATTAAAATCAGTTTACGCATAGCAGTAAAATCGCCTGCTTTCATCTTGCAAAAATAAATTCCGCTGGGATGATTCATGGCATTCCAGTGCACTTCATGCCGCCCTGCACCGACTGTTTTATCCAGCAACGTTTCCACCCGGGAACCAAGCACATCGTAAACCTCGATGAGTACATGTTCGGTGCGAGGAATTGTAAACGGAATGGTAGTTTCCGGGTTAAAGGGATTGGGATAGTTCTGCTCCAGCTCGTAAGTCAAAATTCGGCTTTCAGGTTCTTTTTCCAGCACATCGGGAATGTAGTAAAAATCCAGAACAATCGTTGTATCAACTTCCGGAACATTGAGTGTCACAGCAGGAGGAATCACATAACCGGGAATATCCGGTGGGAAGATGGTCCAGGTTCCCTCGCATACGCGGAGGGTATAGGTGGTATCGCTATGGATGGAGGACCAGCTGGTGTAAACATCTGGCCAGATTCCATCTGACTGGGCAAACACCCCCTGATTGCCTGGGATTGAATCCAATCCAAACAGTTTCCCCTGAATATAAGCATTGGCATAGTTCGCCATAAAACTTAACGTATCATTTGGCAACACCGGGTCATAATATTGTGGTTTCACAACATATTCCCAGGGATTCCAGATTCCTACCCGTAAAGTATCGTCGGGTACCGATATTTCGAAGGAACCGTCTGAATTTAGTGAGGTGGTGTTAACGATTGATCCGCTCTTTTCAACCCAAACGGTAAACATATCTTCCCAATTCGGTTGTGGATCGCCAGGGTCCAGACTCACCAAACCATATACCATTTCGGAGAAATTCACCAGATTATATTCCACGGTATCTCCCGGTGCGATGTGCTCCCGATGAAGTCCCCCTGGAACTCCGAATCCAGGAGGAATATCCTCGTTCCTTAAATCCGTGGAATAAAAATAGCCGGATTTCACCGGTAGTACAACCAAACCAGTGGTATCGTTGCTTATTTCCATTCGTCCCACCGTGTCGTTCCAGGCTTCCACCCAGAACTGACCGGGAGTGCTTACCGGAACACCATTCATCAAAATTCGGGCGTAAATTTCCGTATCCGGTGCATAAAACACAATATCTTTGGTTAAGGTCATACCACTATCGATGGTAAATGTAAAATACGGATTACTCCAGGAAACCGGAGAGAGATACTCGGGGTTCAGACTTTCCGATTCAAAATTCAACCGGAAAGTTCCGGGATAGAGACCGAATAGATATTGCCCATCACTAAATTCACCGTAGCCAACATCATGATTCATCCCAACATCTTCTACTCCCATTCGGATAGGACGCAACAGAAGATTTCCGGATTCATCCATCAGCGCTCCCGTAATAACGCATTGCGGGGCATGAAACACGAAATCAACTCCGGTTACCGCTCCGTTCACCGTTACCATTTGAGGTTCGGGCGGAATGTAGTAAGTATTGAAATACATGACCCCGATTTCATAGTCGCCGGTCTCACCAATATTGATGGTGTAATTCCCATTGGAATCCGTGATTGCATTCCAGAAAGGTGGATTATCCAGATCAGTGGATACAAACACATTTGCCGGACAATGCCCATCGTCGAAACTGACCGTTCCGGAAACGCTACCGGGAGGATTGGGCATGGGGAGAATGGTTAAGAAACCTGTTGCCATGGTGGAACCTTCTTTTGCTACAAATCCCCAGCTAATGGGAGCAAATCCGAAAGCACCAATAGAGCTGGTAATGAATCCATTTAATCCGTCAATATCCGGTGGTCCATCATTGCCACTGGAATCACCATCGGTAACACTGTAAGTAAACAAACGGACATCATTCGTGTCCAGCGTCTGATTCCCATCCAGATCCATCCAGATTTCAAAATCGACCGTACCGCCCGGGGTACAATCCACCTGCCAGACTAATGTGTCCCCCTGAGTGATCGTATTCACCGGCGTTCCGTTCACAAAAAAGGTTACTTGAGTGACCGCAAACAGAGGTATGTTCGTGAAAAGGAAAGCAACAATAGAAATTAGTAGAAATTTTTTCATGGAACACCTCCTTGACAAAATTTAGATAAAATTTATAGTACAATTTTTATACCAAAGTTGAAGGTGTCCACTGGGGTCGAAAAAATGAACAATAGCTTACTTTTTTGTACTTTCGCCTGATACTTCGAATACTGGTATTGACGAAAAACAAATCAATGTGTTGAATTCTCGCACAGATTTCTCGCATAATTTTGCTGAAGGAATTCACTTCTCCGGCACTATCCGGGTTGGGATAATGCCGGAGAAAAAAGGAAGGATTCGTTCAATTAACAAACGACTTCTGACCTACTTTTTAGTGGTAATTCGGAATGGCACATACAACGGACAGAACCCAATCAGACCGGTTAACAACGGAATCAACCCAATCAGCCCCCAATATGTTTTGGGTCCCCAGAAAATCAGCGAAAGTAAAATGACTCCCAGAATAATCCGCACAATTTTGTCCACACCACCAACGTTGCTTTTCATCTCAGGCCTCCTTTTATTTTTCTACTGAAGTGCTCTCAGTAGTTTTGCGGGAGATGCAACTCCCACGAAATAATGTAAAATGGTTTGGTTCTCAATAATAATCGTAGTTGGTGTTCCCATGATTCCGAATACCCGGGCAATCTCCATATGTTGAGCCACATTGATGCGAATGATGTTGGAAAATTGGGTTTGAACCTGTTCGAGATGTTTCTCCTGAACCTGACAGGCGCTACATGTGGGACTATAAAAATAAGCCAGAATTTTTTCTTTTCCGCGCAATCGTTCACCAATCTCACCAGGGATGGCAGGGACCGATTTTCCGCGCTGGAAACGCCCCCTCAACCGGACCAGAAGTTGCATCCCGATAAACATAACAAAAATCAGGGCCAGGATATAAATTACCGTGCTCATACACTATCCTTATCGGTGTGAAGCGGGTTTTGCTGATTTTTCCTCCGGAGCAACCGAACATCCCAACCAACCACCAGACCTACCAGCAAACCGTAACCGGTGGTAATCCAGGGATTGGTGGTTAAGGGACAGGAACCGGAACGGCACCCTATGAAATAGTAATATGCGTAACCAAGTAAACCTCCCGCTACTCCCGATAGAATCAATTTATACCAGAGTTTCTTCATTCAAACCTTCTTCTATTTTTTCACCACTACGGTGTCCTTATCCGGGAAATCACTCAAGGCATCCTTGTCTTTGTATTCAGCATGTTTTTCCGCTACAATGCGGTTTAACTCCACCAGAATTTCATCTAAATTGGTAATTCCTTTCTCTTCTGCATTTTCCTGAAGCGTTCCCCAGATTGGTTCCCCGCAGGCAATGCACTTAATACCAAACTCCATTAAAGGTCGAACCAATTCAGGATATTTGTTCACAATTTCCTCGATGGTGGTATCGCCGGTAATCGGTTGATGTTCACTCATTCCACTCTCCTTTTTCACACTATGACGTTTTCTGTAACACTCTATTAAGCTCAATCGTTTGATGACCCCTTCAAATTAAAGTTACACCCAAATTCCTGCTCAAAAAACGTAAAAGAATTTCACAATCGTTAAAGGTTCACAAAACTTTTCTCTGACTTGGATTTCTATTCTGCAAGGAATATTTCAAAACAGAATACATAAAATGGTTCATCTGCTTTCCGGGTAACAGAAGAAGAAACTTTTGGCTCGAATTTTGTAAATGTATTTGCAAAGCCGGAGGATATGATGAAAATGCGTACTTATATTTATTTGTTCATTATCCTGCTTTTTTTAATTTCTTCGCTGTTAGCTATTAATCTACCGTTTTTTCTGAGTCTCAGTGGACCGGATTCCCTTATACGTCAAATCAATCGGGTTACGATTACTGTTCGCTGGAATGGGCATGATCAATCGGGTCTTTACCATTACTATGATGATCAGATGCTCATTCCGAAAGATATTAAACTCTGGGAAACCAGTCTGCCATTACCTGAGAATGGAACGGTTCATTACTTTTACGTTTTCCATACTCGCGATCAAAATGAGATAGAGTCTCCCCTTTTAGGGGCGAAAATTGGTGCCGATGCTATTTTCGACACAGTGGATGTGCAAAATCTCCATCCAGAAACAGCCACGGGCGATTTTTCCCGACCTCCCTATCTTTCTTTCCAGAACGATCCTGCTACAACCATCACCATTAGCTGGGCAACCGAAACAGCCGGCAACAGTGTGGTGGAATTCGGGTTGGATTCCACTTACGGAAACATTGTGGAAGACAGTCAACTAAAAAAACACCACAGCATTGAGCTTACCAATCTGACCCCCAATACACTTTACCACTATCGGGTTCGCACAGACGGGATATATACCAGTCCCGACCACACTTTTCGTACCGCTCCGGGTGATCCGTCCACCCCATTCACCCTGGCTCTTTACGGAGACAGTCGCACCAACGACGAAGCTCGCAGAAGGGTGAAAAACACCATTAACTCCATTCATCCCTGGTTGGCTATTTCCACAGGGGATCTGGTGAAAGATGGTAAAAAGCGCAACCTGTGGAAAATCTGGTTTTCTACTATGCACGATATGTTAGATCATATCCCCTTTCTGTCCAGTATCGGAAATCATGAAGATGACAGCGACATCTATTATGAGCTTTTTCATTATCCCACTCACCCCAATGGTGGCGATCGAGCCGAAGCGTATTATTCGTTTAACTACGGGAGCGTCCATTTTATTGTGCTAAATTCCGAGGATGTCGGTGGGACGGGTAATGCCCAACGGGACTGGCTGGAAGCAGACCTTCAGCAAGCGGATAGCAATCCGGCCATTCGCTGGAAAATTGTGGTTTTTCATCGCCCCGCTTACAGTTCAGGAAGCCACGGAGGGAATTCACAGATTGTGCAACACTGGGCGCCTCTCTTTGAGCAGTACCATGTGGACCTGGTATTTGCCGGACACGACCACGATTACGAGCGAACCAACGTCATCAATAATGTCATTTACATTGTGACCGGAGGTGGCGGGGCACCACTCCGTTCGGTGGGAAGCAGTTCCTGGACCGCCTATTCCCTCTCCGTTTATCATGTGTGTAAATTGCAAATCACCGAAAATACTCTGTATTTTGAAGCGATTGATACTACCGGTAATATTTTTGATTCCTTCAACATCAACATTACTCCATCCCAACTTAAATATGTTGCCTTTCAACCTCAGGGCTATCGTCTTTTACAGAACTATCCTAATCCGTTTAACGGAACCACCATGTTTACTTACCAGATCGGGCGCCCGTGTCCGGTGGTTACACTGACCATTTACGATTTGCTGGGTAAAGTGGTCTGGCAGAAGCAATTTTTCAATCAGCCTGCCGGTACCTACATCGTGAACTGGGATGGAAGAGATATGAACGGGCGGGCACTTTCTTCCGGCATCTATATGTATGAACTGAGAGCAAACAATTTTCGGCAATTCAAAAAATTGATGTTAATTCAATAAAAACTACAAGTTCCCCGGGTTCGTCTTTTAACCCGGTTATTGAACTAACCTGCAAAAATGGTGCAATAAAAGAACTTCAAATAAACGATTTGATCCCCCAAAGGGTACCCAGGAATAAAGACAAAAAAGGGAAATTTTTGCCCCTTTACTCTCTGCGAAGCACCCCCTCAAATAAAAAAAATTTAATGCTTGCGGTATATCCATTCACTTTTTTTATTACAGAAAATTCGAACTATATCACATACTCTCATTCAGCCGAAATTATTTTAATTAAAAACGTGCTCTACAATAAGCCAATTGAACCCTTAAATCTCAATTCAGGATATTGGGATGGGAAAAAGAATCCTACTTATTGACAACAACACACAATCTTTGAAAAAGCTCTTCAATTACCTGCTG
The DNA here is from genome assembly GCA_964495805.1 of uncultured Calditrichaceae bacterium. Lineage (GTDB taxonomy): Bacteria > Calditrichota > Calditrichia > RBG-13-44-9 > RBG-13-44-9 > JALXCH01. Next base: position 8,221 of record CAZBWV010000085.1, on the reverse strand, counting down.
GTTCAGGGATATTCCATTACCCGAACAGACTGCGCCGAGAATGCCCTGAAAGTTCTTCAGCAATACGAGTACGCTTTGATTGTTACGCAATCCACACTCCTGGATGCAGATATCATTCAGCTGGACGAAATGCTGCATGAGATTAATTATCAGGGACGTATCCTCCCGGTGATTAACGATCCGTTATTGAAAAAGGCTATCAAGGACCTTTACCATGTCCAATATTACATCGAAAATCCGGATGATTTAGTGAAGAACGAAGAAATTATTAACACTTTACTCCAGCTCTCTGAGCTCGAGGATTTCGAGAACCAGTCCGCCTGGTGGGATGCCCACTATCATATTCGGATACCCAGCGCATCCGAACTGATTGATAAAGTCATTCGTTTTTTAGCGGAGAAAGCTTCTACCATCTTAAACGATTCACGGAAACTTCACGCATTTCGGATGGCTACTTCCGAAGCATTGGCCAATGCCATTGAACACGGAAACGGATTTCACCTGCTCAAACAGGTGGATATTCAAATGGACGTTTCCCAATCCGGTGTTGAAGTAACCATTCGAGATGAGGGAAACGGCTTTGATCACCGGAAAGTACAGAAAAACTTCTACACATTGAATCAGACTTTTCAGACCCGGGGGCGGGGATTATCCATTATTCAAAAATATTGCGACCGAATGGAAATTAAAGGTAACGGAAACACAATTACTTTTTGTATTCTCAGAGAAAGAGAAGCATCCACAAAGGACGAGAAACAATCTGCCTGAAATTCAATCCCGAAACGGGAATAGCAACGCTTCTTTCAGCATTTGCAGGATAAGACGGGAATTTTCCCGCACGTAAATAATCGCAGAAAGAATGGTGAGAAACGTTACCAGACTCATGGAAATACCGATGGGATCTGTGTAGCGCATCCGGTAGGTATGGCTTCCTGCCCCGTAATAGTTCAAATAATTCACATAAATTAAAATCATAGCAATCGTCACCATCTGTAAGAAAGTTTTCCATTTGGCGACAATGTGGGTGACAATTGGCTTTCCGCGCCACAATGCATAACTGCGAATAATAGTCACCATTACGTCCCTGAAAACGATAATCGCCACCATCCAGCCCTTTATATAGTGCATGGTAGCGAAAACAACCAGCGCAGAGGAGACCAGGAGCTTGTCCGCCAGCGGGTCCATAAATTGCCCCCACTGGGTAATCACCCCAAACCGCCGGGCGTACCAGCCATCGTACCAATCGGTTAACGAAGCAATGGCAAAAATGACGGTGGAAATGAGCTGCCCCCGCGGTGTTCCCTGAAGAAAGTAGTACAAAAATACCGGGGTCAGCGCAATTCTCAGTATCGTTAATTGATTGGGAACGGTCAACTTCATTTACAACATACCTTAAATTTTTTAAATTTATGAAGTTATCTCACTCAATTCCACGCTAAAATTTTTTTTAAGAATTCCAACACGATTCGATTTTCCCGGATTCCTTCTTCCAAAAAAGTCCTGCTGGTATTAAATTATCTCGTTCGCGAAGGACAAGAAAGTTCAATCAAATAAAGGGACGTGGTGATGACAGACAAAAGAGAGGTTATACATATTCTGGAAGAATTAGCAGTGTTGCGGGAATTAATGGGGGAAAATCCGTTTAAAGTGAGAGCATTTCAGAACGCCGCCCGGGCATTACAGGGGGTCAGCACTGATCTTCAGGAATTGGTGGAAAAAGGGGAACTCACCCGGATCAGAGGAATTGGCAAAAGTATTGCGGAAGTGATTGAAGAAGTGGTTCGAACGGGTAAATCGCACGATCTGGAAGAGCTCAAAGCACGTATTCCCGCCGGATTGTTAGAAATGCTGAAAATTCCCGGCATGGGTCCCAAAAAGGTTAAAGCGGTGTGGGAGAAATTAGGCATTACTACCGTAGGAGAACTGGAATATGCCTGTAAAGAAAACCGACTGGTGGACCTGGAAGGGTTTGGGGCAAAAACACAGGAAAAAATTCTGAAAGGGATTGAACTGCTGCGGAAATATTCCGAACGCCATTTGCTCTCCGAAGCGCGCAGCATTGCCGAACAGGTGTACGAACGCCTGAAACAACGAAAAGAGTTTATTCGTCTGGAGATTGCAGGGAGTTTACGCCGCTGGAAGGAAACCATTAAGGACATCGATATTCTGGGCAGTAGTTCCGAAGAACATCGCCAGGTGCTGATGGATTATTTTGCCACACTTCCGGAAGTGGAAACGATAATCGCGAAAGGCAGCACCAAAACCAGCGTGGTGCTCATCAACGGAATCAATGTGGATTTACGGATTGTATCGGATATTCAATTTCCGTATGCGTTACAATATTTTACCGGTTCCAAAGAACATAACATTGCGTTGCGGGAACTGGCACGAAAACAGGGGCTGAAGCTGAACGAATATGGGCTGTTCCGCAACGAAACAGAGAACATCCCTTGTGCCAATGAAGCGGAGATTTTTCAACAATTAGGACTCCAGTATATTCCCCCGGAAATCCGGGAAAACCTCGGAGAGATTGAAGCCGCCCAAAAGGGAGAGATTCCCACACTGGTGGACTGGCAAGATATTCGGGGAATTATCCACGTCCATTCCCATTATAGCGACGGGGCAAACTCCATTGAAGAAATGGCACGCGCTGCCCGTGAAATGGGTTACCACTATCTGGTCATCAGCGATCACTCCAGGAGCGCTCAGTATGCCAACGGACTGAGCGAAGAGCGCATCCGGGAACAACATGGGGAGATTGATGCACTGAACGAGCAATTCACCGATTTTCGCATTCTGAAAAGCATTGAGTGCGACATTCTACCGGATGGTTCCCTGGATTATGACGACAATGTACTGGCAAGTTTCGATCTGGTGATTGCCAGCATTCACTCCCGCTTCAAAATGAGTGAGGAAGAAGCTACCGAACGACTGCTTCGCGCCATGAGCAATCCCCACGTAACCATCATCGGGCATCCCACCGGACGTTTGCTTTTGGGAAGAGAAGGATACCCGGTGAACATCCCGCGTTTGTTGCAGGCTGCAGCAGAGCAAGGAGTCGCTATTGAACTCAATGCGAATCCCCACCGCCTGGACCTGGACTGGCGCTGGTTGCGGGAAGCGAAACGGCTGGGGGTTCGTATCGCCATCGGACCGGATGCCCATCAAATTGAAGGATTGAAGGACATCCGTTACGGGGTAGGAATTGCCCGAAAAGGCTGGCTGGAGAAACAGGACGTACTGAATTGCCTCTCTGCTGAGGAACTGCTCTCATTTGCCCGTTCCCGCCATACCAGCCGAGCGTAGGAGAATCGGTTGAACCGTCCCGAATGAACAAAACGGCATATTTTCTTTTTTAAAGAAGAGAATATGCCGTTTTTTCAATCCCTTTTACGAATATGATTAAAAGAATACCCGCTGGGCAATATCGGCAATGGTGTTTCCGATAGCGATGGAGGCAGTGGCTGCGGGAGAGGGAGCGTTCAGCACGTGCACCATATGGGGGACTTCTTCGATACAGAAATCATCCACCAGGGAACCATCGTGCTTCAGCGCCTGAGCACGAACACCGGCCCCGCCAGGAATCAGGTCTTCTTCCTGAACTTCCGGAACCAGTTCCTGTAGAGCCCGGGTGAAGGCACTCTTCACAAAAGAACGGTAAAATTCCCCCAGACCGGTTTTCATATACTTCCCCGCCAGTTTCCAGAATCCGGGATACAGAAAGGTATCCAGGGTATCCTTCAGACTGAAGCTGGTTTTCGTGTACCCTTCCCGTTTAAAAGCCAGCACCGCATTGGGACCGGCCTCTATCCCCCCTTCAATTTTGCGGGTGAAATGGACGCCCAGAAAAGGGAACTCCGGGTCAGGCACCGGATAAATGAGATTTTTCACCAGATATTCCTTTTCCGGGGTTAATTTGTAATATTCACCACGAAATGGTACAATACGTAATCCCGGTTCCACGCCACACAGCCGGGCAATGCGGTCGGATTGCAACCCAGCGCAGTTAATCAGATTGCGGGTGTGAATTGCACCGCGCACGGTCTCCAGCACCAATTCATCCGCCAACCGACGAAAACCGATTACACGATGTCCCAATTTGATCTCCGTACCCCGTTCCCGGGCAATTTCAGCAAATTTCTCGGTCACCTTCACGTAATCCACAATCCCGGTCTCAGGTACCCACAATCCATCGATTCCTGAAACGTGAGGCTCGTACTCTTTTAATTCTTCGGGTTTCAACCGTTTAATATCTGTTAAGCCATTGGCAATACCGCGACGTTCCAGTTCGTTGAGAATGGGAATTTGTTCTTCCCGGGTAGCAACCACCAGCTTTCCGCATTGTTCGTGCGGAATATCGTGTTGCTGACAGAATTCATACATGTATTGGCGACCAAGGGCGCAATTTTTTGCCTTCAAACAACCGGGTCGATAATACAAGCCGGAGTGAATCACACCACTGTTGTGCCCGGTCTGGTGAGCAGCTAACTGTTCCTCAGCTTCCAGCACCACCAGTTTAATTCCGGGACGCTCCGAAAGAGCCATGGCAGTGGCCATTCCAACGATTCCACCGCCAATAATGGCGACATCATACACTTTGGTTTCCATAATTAGAGCACCCTTTTTTATTTTCAATCCTCTTTTTAACACCTTGTGCTAAAATGAACATATTAAAATTACATCATGTGCTATTTTTTTGAAATAAAAAAATAATTTTTCCTGGTTTTCCCGGAAATAAAAGATCAGGGAATGAATCGTAAGAGAAAATTGAATGCAAAATAAAGAGCGGGAAGTAAAAGAAGTTTGGGGAAACCGGTAGAAAATATCAGGTCAGTCAGAAATAAAAAAGGCGTCACAAAGAGGAGATTTCCCCTTTATGACGCCTATGACCATTATATTGAACCGGAGGTTATTCCGATTCTTCTTCTTTCATACTTTCGAAAAACTGCTGCACAGCGGGTGGGATTAGATTCTGATCCACCAATCTCTGTCGCAACGCTACCATCATATCCGCTGTGTCGATATCCAGTGGGCAACGGGTTTTACATCGTTTACACAGCACACAGGTGTACGCCTGAGGACTGATCTCCGCCAGTGATTTAACAGTGGTAAAGGCATCCCACGCGGTACCAATACCACCGATATATTGATGTCCGTAATAGCCGGCCGTTACGGCGTACACGGGACATTCATACAGACAGGCACCGCAACGCAGGCAGTACATCGCTTCGCGGAAATCGGGATCGGCAGCCATTTTGCTCCGACCGTTATCCAGGAAAATCACGTGCAATTCCTTCGGCCCATGGGCACCATAAGTGAGCACCTTTTCGATATCGCCGGTCAAACTGGGCCCGGAAATAAGATTCACATAACCGGGCATCTCATAATCGGCATATCGCCAGGTCACTTCCGCCACCATCATAGCTTCTTCCAGTGTTTCCACCACTTTTTCGATGCCAATGAGCGCAATATGTACATTGGGCAAACCGGTTGCCAGCCGAATATTTCCTTCATTCTCAATAATCACCATGGTGCCGGTTTCTGCTGCAACCACATTCGCACCACTGATCCCCACATCGGCGGTGGTGAATTTATCCCGCAGGAATCGTCGTACCGCCGCGACCTCCTCCGACACATTCTGGGGGTCCACCTTCTCACCGATATACTGTTTAAGTAGTTCAGCGACTTTTTCCCGGGGGATATTTACCGCCGGGGCCAGAAGATGCATGGGGCGGCTATCCAGCAACTGAATGATAAACTCACCCAGGTCGGTCTCGTACACCTCGTTCCCTTTTTCCTGCAAATATTGGCGAAGGTGGGTTTCCTCCGTGGTCAAACTTTTTCCCTTTACCACTGTTTTGCCGGTACCGACAATTTTTGCGATAATTTCGTTGGCCTCCTCACCGGTAGTGGCGAAATAGGTCTTCGCATGGTTTCGCTCGAACGATTCCCGTGCCTGATCCACCAATTTCTGCCAGTTAGCAATGGAACGTTCTTTTATCTCACGAACTTTCTTAGCTTTCTCAATTGTTTTCGGGAAACGTCGCAGGGCATTGGCCGAGAGCGTCCGATAGGAATGAATAGCCCGGTCCATGGCAATGCGTACACTGCGGGAATGGGCTCCCTTCTCCACCACATCTTTCAAATACGCTTCATATATTTGATTCACATCCATTCTTATGCCCTCCATACCATGTTAATGATGTCTGTAAAAAAGTACGATTTCAGGGGATAATTTCCTTTCATGATGCCCATGCGGATGCCAAACAGGGCATTGGCACAATCCGTGGTCACCGCATCCACCTGCAGTGGCATGATGTTTTTTTCGATGAAATTTTTCTCCACCTCATCTGCCAGTTCCGGAATGGTCATATTTAACCAGGCTCCGGGGCAGGTGCTCCAGTCCGCTGGTGTGGTACCGTCAATTCCGATGGAAGGATGTTGCTGTTCCACCAGTTGTAACTCGGGAATTTTCTTGAGCAGTTCGCGTGGTTCTTTTACCACACCCAGTTTCCGTCCCACCGTACAGCCATCGTGCATGGCCAGTTTCATGGGCAATGGGTCAAACTGAACATCCAGTTCCATCGCTTTCAAATAAAAGAATTGGGTAACGTTGTAGAAAGGTACATCCAGTTTCAACCCAAATTCATCGGGATAGACATTGGTCCACATGCTCTGGGACGCTCCGTACGGAGTGACAATTGCCTCAATGTCCATATCCTTCACTTCCTCATAAAACTGGATTGCTTCCTTGCGCGCCAATTCTTTAAATCCCAGTGGATACAACCCCTCCACACAATGCTTCTCGTTGGGAAGCACAATATACTCCACCTCACACTTCCGGAAAAGCTCCTTGATGTGTTCATCCACCTCTGGCATTTGCTGGTAATGCAAATTGGCCGAGCCCAGATACAGAACTTTTTTCATCGCTTTACCTCTTGATTAGTCTGTTCGTTTCTTTCGGTTAAACGGTTTAAACGACAAATTTCACTTCCATTAATTAATGATTATCCGATGATATAATCAAGTATTTTTTAAATTTTTAAAATTCATCATTTATGCAAGAATTTTTAAACAATGCACTAAATTATCAATTTCACAATTAATTCTATAAGCAGGTGAGTCATCAAGTAATGGAATCTGGATTTTATTAAAGGAAATAAGCAATTGCCTATTTATTTTAATCTGTTCGTTATGGAATCAGGCATCCTCCGCTTGCAGATACAGGACACTCCTTGCCTCCCCGATCGGTTTTTGGATTTCTCGAAGGACTTCATCTGGATGAATTCGCTTCAAGGCATCCTGCAGAGTATCAATTCGTGAAACGATGGGAAGATATTTCAAGCGCATGTGCACTAAATTGGGTCCGATAGCCCGACCGATAATGACCTGCACATCGTATCGTTGCAGGATGGAAGAGACATGATTGGCTTTTGCAGGGTCGCCATCCCGTTTTTCTTCGAAGGGGATATTCTCGACACGGGCGAATAAATTGAGTTCCCCGGTCATTTCGTTCATTTCATAAATTATGAAATATCGTGCGCTACCAAAATGACCGCGTGCAAAATGTTTTCCATCGTCACTGGCACAGGCTATGCGAATCATCCCGCCCCCTTTTTTGTTGTTTATATCTATTTTTGAATTAATCTCAAGTTCACACAATTTGATGCAATATAATTCTTTTGAGCCAATTAACCGACAAAATTTAAAGCATTTCGTCGGCTGGGACTAAAGAAAAATTTTTTATCTTATGGGAACTATGGGACGATAAGCTCATCGGGATTTGATGAAGTGTTTACGACGATCCCCATTGAATGGTGGCTTAAATACAACCGTTCCCGACGGAATGGGTTCTTTTTTCTTTAATCCGGAAAATCCGATTAATTTTGTCGCTAAAAAATTTGACAGGATGAACAAAATGATGTTCTCCTGAGATTCCTCCATTCCGCTCCTCTCTGCGTTCGTCGCTTCAGTCGGAATGACACGGTTTTTTTGTGTCACCCCGAGCGGAACCATTCTTTCCTTCTGTCACCCCGAGCGGAGCGCCAGCGGAGTCGAGGGGTCTCATTCCATCTGGCTTGTCCTTAAAAAAAAATTTTTGACAGGATGAACAGGATGTAACAGGATCAAAATATTGAAAATAAATCAAACGTTAAAATCTTTTAATCATCCTGAAAATCTTGTCAATCCTGTCTAAAAAAAATCAAGCTGGATGAACAGG
>CAZBWV010000084.1:0-22747 GCA_964495805.1 uncultured Calditrichaceae bacterium | reverse complement strand
ACACTGTCCGGTACACGATTCCCGTAAACATCCTCAAAACCCACCTGCAACGTCCGATCCGTACCCACCGTGATGGAATCCTGACTGGACAAAATCACATAGTGATGCGGTGCTCCATGGGCAAAAGTAATGGTACCACTCTGTCCGCTGGTACCGGAATCGCCTTTCTTCTGAGCAAGGATGTTAAAACTTTCCGCCACCGTATCCACCACAGAGATGGTGACTACGGTGTCTCCGTTAAAACTTAGTCTTGTTCCCGGCAGAAACACTGGTGCTGTGGCATTTCCGGAAGCGGAGAAAATAATGCTGTCCTGCGTCGCTACGGGATTTCCGTACACATCCCGGGCCACTACTTTAAATGTAACCGTATCGCCCACCGTAGCATTCAGCGAAGAGGAACTCAGTACGAATTCGTAATAATCTGTTGTCCGCCCCACAATATTGATTCCCCAGCCGGCATTCGTAGCCGGTTGATTGGCAGTCAGGTCCAGTTCCGCATCATAATAAGAAGGATAATTCACAATTCCAGCGGTGGAATCCATGGTTTGCATAAAAGTGACCACCAGGGAATCCTTCACATCAAAAGGAAAGGTGCGGATGATCAACGAATCGGTAGCTGCATCGTATTGCCAGGTGGCATATCCCGGTTCCTCTGGTTTGGAGGACGATTGTTGAATGAGTGCCGCGTAATCGTTAATCTTAATATTAGTGACAATCGGTGTATATCCTGGTTGTGGATTTTTAATCGCCAGCCGATCCACTTTTCCCAGCCCTGTGGTATCGCCAGCCGTATCAATCCTATCCAATCGGTAAACCAGGGACTGGAATGGTTGTCCTGCAGACACCGTATCCGGATGAATGGCGGCATAAGCCACATTTCCCACCGATTTGGGGTGGAATAAAATCGCCATATACGGCACAATGGAACTATCGGTGTTAAAACTGTACTGTAACCCTCTGGAACCACTTTTAATACCGATGGTAGCCGAACCACCGTTAGTGCTGTCCAAAGGTTCCTGAGAAAGATAATTAAACTGAATTCTAATTAAATTGGATTGTTCATAAAGAATAATTTCGAACGTAATATAGCTGGTATTGGAGTTGTTGGGTGGTCGCGTGGCAGGGTCCTGCTGAAATCGGTCGTAATGGATCACAAATTTTCGATTGGGAGCCGAGCCCACGGTTTTGTAGTACACATCATCGGAACCATCCACATCCAGATCGTCCCAATATCCGGCTATGATGGTATTGGGTCCGCTGCCCCCGGGAATAGAATCGTTATCCGGATAAGAGCTGGTTAAATTACTGTCGAAACTGAGAAAACCGTTACTGGAAACCCACACGCTATCGTAAGTTTGCCCGTAGAACACAAACGGGAAAGGCAAAGCAATCTTATTAGCCAGATCGATATTCCCGGAATGGGAGCCCGGAAAAACAGGTTGCCCGTCCAGTGCATCAATCCATTGATAGGAAATCGTGGGAGCCGGACTGCGAGAATCGGTCCACATATATGCGTAATCGGATTCCGCTTGTTGATTTGCAAACAACGGGAAGTTTAAAAACACCAAAAAGATAGAGAGAACGAAAAATTTTTTTCCCATCATGGTTTACCTGCCAGTGTTGTTTAACGGTTGGGAATTGACGGTATTGTACCAGAGGCAAGTGGTTGAGTCGATACTTTCAAACCATCCGGTTTGGACACGATTTTTTTCAGATAGACCGTTTTGTTGGTTAAATCCTTTTTCAACAGGTTGGCAATGCAAAGAAGGTTTAGCTGATCGCCCTGACGAATCAACCCTCTTTTAAAGAGAAGCATGAGTCCCTCGGGAACAATCTGCCATGCGATAACGGAATCTTTTTCCGGTACCGTGAGTAAATTCTGCATCCACATTTTTTTACCGTTCACCGAAACAGAAATGGGAACAATCATCATCTCGCCCGGAATCTGAATCACTATGCCATCTTCCGGATTGAAATTTAGTTTTCCACTCAGGCGAAATTCCCAATCGGTTTTGGTGTTGGCGATGGGAGTTAATGCAATATCCAGGTTTTTGTTTTGTGCCCAGGCACTCCCCCAAAATATGAGCCCAGCTAAAATCGCGGTAAAAAATGCTCCTATTTTCATGGATTTTACCCCTCCATATCAATACGAATCAAAATATCCGGGATTTGGCCACCAGGATGTGACTACTATCACAGGCGAAAATAAATTATTATCTTTCCCTATTTTACAATTGCTTTGATTAAGGATAGAAACTCCCTTCCGTCATTTTCCACAAGTCGTAAATTTTTACGTGCTTTGGAAAACCGGGGATTAATTCGTGTTGCTTCCTTAAAATTGTCCAATCCCTTGAGGAAAAAATCCCGGCACAACATCAAATGAATCAGGGCTAAATAATTCCATAAATCCGGATAATTGGGATTTCTGTTCAAAGCTGCAGAAATTTTTTCTTCGAACCGCTGGACCGTTTCAAAATCCAATCGCTCGGGTATATATCGTAACCACAGATAAAATTCATAGCCCAGGTTTTCCGGGGGTGTTTTCTGAAAGAACACGCGGTTGCGGTAATCGTATATCAGTGATCCCACTTTTTCGATATTGCGTTTTTCCAGCGCCTGCTTGATTTGCGCTAACAACAGACGATCCTCCTCATTCCCCAATCGCAAAATCTTCTTGAGTACAATATGAAAAAATTCCCAGTTCTTTTTCACATCCCGGATTTTTCCCTGCATCTTCAGGAAATGAATCCGCTGTAAAATGGTCATGGCCAGATTGTAGTAAGCCTCTTTGTAAGCGGGATTCAGCTTCACGGCCTGTCGGAGATGATTCAATGCATTTACAAACAGCTTTTGTTCCAGCGCCACCATGCCCAGCAGGTTGTACAAATCCGGATAGGAAATGCGTTGCTTTAGCAGAGGCTCCAGCGTCAGAGCCGCCTGCTGAAACCGTTTCTGGTAATAATAGCAGCGGGCCAGGGCAATGTAGGCGCTGTAATATTTGGTATCGTAATCAATGGCTTTCAACAAGTGTTCTTCCGCTTTGTCATACAAATGCAAAGCCAGAAAAATAGTGCCCAACCGGTAATGTGATATGGGATGATTTTCGCGGGAGATAATTTGCGAGAGCTCGAACAAGGTTTCCAGCTCCGAAATCACGCTCTGGTGGAACTGATCCAGCAAACGGCGTAGGCGCAACTCCGCCCCACCTTCGCGAGTCAGGTCACGGCGCTCATATTTATAATAATCGGTAAAAAGTAAACGTCCATGTTCAAAAATCTCGGACTTAATTGCCCCTTCCTCTATGGAAGTGGCGGTTTGAATATGAAATTCCCTGCCCTTAATGTTCAACGATTCATTTAAACCAATATCCGCCATAGGGCCCTGAGTTTTTTTGGAATATAATGAATAACCGATAGCATTTCAACTTGATACTCTTTGTGAAGAAATTTGGTGAATAGGGGGTATAGGGGATATAAGGGATATAAGGGATATAAGGGAGATAAGGGAGATAAGGGAGATAAGGGGAGAGAGATTTTAAAATGGAAAATGGAATTATTGTGATAGAGGGGGATTTGAACAGACAGGTGGTTATTCCACCAACCTTTGATTTTTTTTGCATACTCCTTTCCGGATAAATGGAAAAAGGGAAAAATTCTGGCAACGAGGGAGTAATTATTTTGTGGTTGTTCGGTGGAGCTGTTCTGTTGCCAACCGCTGCAATTCTACCAATCGGTTTAATTTGCGGCGTGCACGCTTTCGAATATCTTCCCGCAATTTCAGAGAAAGTGCCTGGTTGCACCATTTTTGCACCCGGAGGTAATTTTTCCGTTGCCAGTCAATTTCCGCCAGTTTGACCAGGCATTCCAGTTCATTGTAGTGGTTATTTCCCGGCAGGGCGCGCACTTCCCCTAACAGCTCCTGATATAACGGATAACTCAGCTGGTAATTCTTTGAGCGCTGAGCAATCTCCACCAGTGTCCATTTAAAGAAACGGCTTCTCGGGAAGTTACGCAGATTCTCCCGGGCGATTTTCTGTGCCCGATCATATTGATGCTCATTCATCAAAATCCAGCATAATTGGTCACGTCCCACCCAGTGCACAAATTTTCCTTTTTCAATCGCCATTTCCACCATCCGGATGCCTTCCGCTCGCTCATCTTTAACAAACGGAAGCCAATCCACTTTGGCACTTTTCCAGTACTTGTAACTACCCACACCCAGATAGGCATCGTAAAGGGTGCTGTCCAGCGTCAGGGCTTTCTTTAAACGCGAAACACCCCGAACCGCATCCCGATACGCACCGAACCAGCTATCCCGCTTGGATTTCATGAAACTGCGGTAAATGTAGGCGCTTCCCTCATAGAAATACACCCAGGCGTCCGCTTGCCCCACATGGGAGAGCGAATCGGCCAGATGAATGGCGCGATTCATGAACCAATAGAACTCCTGTTCCCGATTGTATTCTTCTGCATCCAGCATCTGAGCCTGAAGGGTAGCTCCCACGTAGAAATATCCCATGGGATGTTGGGGATTTTCCCGCATTAGCTCCAGGTACAGGCTTTCTGCCCGGGTAAACTGATTATTCAGCGTAAATTCAATTCCCGCTTCAATTCGGCTTTTCAACGGCTCCCGGGTGGGTTCCAGCGCCATTGCGGTGGCTAAACCCAGAAGCAAAAGAACCAATTCAACACCGAATGAAACCAATCGCCATCGGTGATCCTGTATTTCCTGAAATTTCATCAACCTATTTTCTCATCGTTCATATCGTACACTTCCACACTTCCCATTTTCTCCAGCACCGGTTGCAGATGGGTTGCATCACCCACCACCACAGTAGCCATCTTTTCGGGAATCACATACCGAAGGGCACTGTTCTGTACGTCTTCTATGGTAACTTTGTGAAGCCGATTCAAATACTCATCCCAGTAATTGGAGGGTAGGCCGTAAAGCACCTGTTGCAGTGCCAGGGCAGCTACGGAAGAAGGTCGTTCGTTCTGCAGGGGGAAGATGCCAATCAGGTAACGCTTGGCACTTTCCAGTTCTTCGGCCGAAACCGGTTCCCGGCGAATCAGGCGGAATTGCTCCATAAATCCTTCCAGCGCCGGTGCCACCACATCCGGTCGGACATCGGCCTGAGCAAACCAGATACCGGCATCCTTATGGGTTTGCATGCTACTGTAAGCACCATAAGTAAACCCTTTTTCTTCCCGCAGGTACATAAACAGCCGACCGCTTCCGCCACCACCTAAAATTCGATTCATTACCATCATTTTCTCGAAATCGGGATGATTACGCGGGAAAAGGGAATTGCCCAGCAGCAGGGTAACCTGCTCGGAACCGGGACGATGTACCAGATGAATGATCGGTTCTTCGACTCCCCGGGGAGGAGGAAATGTCTTCCGCAATTTTTTTTGTCCCTGCCAACTTCCCAGATGCTTCTCCGCCAGCTGCACCGCCTGTTGTCGGGTGATGTCACCGGCAAAAATCAGGTAAGCGATTGACGGATCGAAATAACGCTGGTGTATCTGCAGCATATCCTCACGGGTGATTCGGGAAAGGGATTCGCGGGTCTTCTGATGACTGTACGGATGCGGAGCGTAGAGAATTTTCTTTAGTCGGCGATGGGCCAGAAAATTGGGAGAGGTTTTTTCGTTCTCCAGATCCGCAATCGTGCGCAACCGTTCCTTTTCCACCTCTTCCTCCGGGAAGCGGGGATGTTGCAACACATCGCTAAAAATTTCCAATCCGCTTTCCAGGCCATCTTTCAAAAAATCACCGAAAACAAAGAAAAAATCCCGGGAAACAGCCGCTTCCAGCTCTCCCCCTGCCGTCTCGATACGGTCCACAATCTCCCGATAACTTCGGGAAATAGTACCCTTCTTCAAAGTGTATTCCAGCAACTCCATCAATCCCACTCTGTCCGTAGGTTCACATTTGGTTCCGAAGTCGAACCCCAATCGAATCCACACCCGGGGCAACCGATGATCTTCCACTATCAATAGATTCAACCCGCTGGAAAGTGCTACCGATTCCAGCCGGGGGAACGGAAAACGAATCAGATGGTGATCGATGGGCGGGTGTACCGGAAAATTCTTCCCTGCTTCTCGATTCAAATTCCCTTCTCCTCTCTTTACACGTAACACATCACTTTTTCCTCTTTCCTCTTTTCCTCTTTTCTCTTTCCTCATCATTCTCCAGTATTCGGATGAATCAAAATCACCGACCGATTCTCTTTCCGGAAATACTGGCGGGCAACCCGCCGGACATCCCGTACAGTGACCTGACGAAATCGTTCCACTTCCTGATAAATCAGTTCTGGATTCCCGAACAGGGTGGTGTAAAAACATAACTGGTCGGCAATTTGTCGCACCGTTTCCAGCTGGGAATAATGTTCTGCCAGAATTTTGTTTTTTGCTTTGCGAATTTCCGCTTCGCTCAATGGATGGTCGATCACTGCTTTCATCTCCTGGTCCAGCAATGTTTCCAGTTGCGCGAAGGTATATCCCGGCCGTAGCTGGGCAAATATGTAAAACAGTGCCGGACCCAGTTTGCCATCCCACCCGCCGGTCAGATGAAGTACCATCTGCTTTTCTTCCACCAGATGGCGATAGAGCCGGGAACTTTCCCCATCCAGCAGCACTCGATCCAGAATGCCCAACGGGTAGAAATCAGGATGGCTACGCTCCGGAATGTGATAACTTACCAGATAGGCAGGATAAGGGGCAAACGGGTCCTGATAGTTCACCCGCTTTTCCTTTTGCTGGGGAGGTTCGGTTAAATCCACCGATGGCACCGGGGGACCGGCAGGAATTTCCTCAAAATATTCCCGAACAATAGCCAGTGCTTCCTTCACCTGAAAATCCCCGGCGATGGCCAGAATTGTATTGTTGGGTCGATAGTAAGTGTCGTGGAAATGACGCGCATCACTCAGCGTTGCCCGATCCAGGTCCTCCATGGAACCAATCACTGAATGGGCGTAAGGAAATCGTTGATACGCCACCTCATCTTTGAGCTCGTACAGCACCCGCATGTATGGCTGATTGTCCACCCTCAGGCGCCGTTCTTCCTTTACGGTACTGCGTTGATTCTGAAAATTTTCTTCGGTCAGCTTCAGAGATTTCATCCGGTCGGCTTCCAGCCAGAGAGCCAGACGAAGCTGGTTCGCCGGAACCACTTCCCAGTAATTTGTACGATCCTGAGAGGTGGAGGCATTCACCATTCCCCCCACATCGTTTATGAATTTAATGTGCTGAGCTTTCCCTACATGGGCTGAACCTTCGAACATCATGTGCTCAAAAAGATGGGCGAAACCGCTTTTGCCCGGCTGTTCATTTTTTGAGCCAACCAGATACCACAAATCCACAGCCACCACCGGCACACGATGTCGCTTCAACATCACCACCCTTAACCCGTTGCCCAGGCGGTAACCGACAACTTCATCTTCCCCGGGCTCACCGGTAAATTCGGTGGCAAATTGAAAATCACTGCTCATATGTTCTCCCCGATCAATCCAGTATGTCCTTTTCCCGCAGCACTAACTCCGGCCAATACCAGAACCTGAACTGTGCGCAATTCGACCGAAAAAATGGCAGGATGGATAAACTCCTGCCCTTGTTCTTGCTTCCCATAAGCCAGTAAATTAACCGCCGACAATGAGAGGCACAAAGGATTTTTCATAAAAATCCGGGAAGGGGGAAGATTTGCTCACCAACTACTTTACGGTTTGTCCGTTAACCACTTCCTTCCTGAGCAAAGCGAATAAGCACCGGTGATGACATATTATCGCACCACCGCCAGCTTCTCAATTTTTTCCACTCGATTCTCACCATCGTCCACCACAACTTTGTACAGATACACTCCATTGGCTATCAGATCACCATCCCAATCGCGCCCATCCCAGTAAATTTTATTGAATCCCTGTTCGGCGATGGTTTGAATCTCCTGAATCTTTCGACCGGTTACCGTGTAAATGCTAATGGTCACATCAGCCGAACCGTTGGGAGCGTTTAGCTGAAAAGTAAAATAAGTATCCTCTGAGAACGGATTGGGATAATTGACCAATTCCACCAGAGAAAGAGCGGAAGCACGGGTGGTTCGGAAGCTTACTTCCCTTTCGGAATAGTTGTTCAGATTGTCCCAGCAGGAAATTTTTAGAGTATGATTCCCCGGTTGAAGCACCGGCAGGGTGTATTCCAGTTTGCCCCGCTGGTAACTGTTGGTTTCGTACACAAAAAATTCGGTAACGTCTTTCCGAATCTGGTCGTCGATAACGATTTCCAGCCGATGTCCCACCTCGCCGGTTAGATTAATGCCGTTGGGATCGTAAATCGTAGCGGTCAGGGTAGGCTGGCTATTCACAAAGTCGCCATCGAAGAAATTCTGGACGTCCTTAAAACTCACGTCAATTTCCGGGCCGGTGGGATCGGAAACGCCCTTTTCGGTGCCATAAAAAAGCAGTGTATCGATAAATCCCACCGCATCCGTTTGTTCGCTCCAGGCATAAATGCTCAACCGCCCGGTGCGGTCCGGTTTGTATTTGATGGATTTGGGAACAATAAAATGCCCGGTCAGATGCCCATTCTCCACAGAGACCAATCCCTTAAAAATGGTCTGTCCCCGGTAGTTGTATTGCAAGCTGGCAGGAGCCAGATAAAGGCTATCCACAGCATCGAAAGCCTGCAACAGAGCGTAACCGTTAAAATCCTGCAGGATGTTCATACTCTGATCCCGAATCGTGGCGGAGACCGTAACGGTCGAAAGTGCTTTTAACGTATCCGGTGTAACGGATTCGATTTGCACCACATATTCCGGATCGGCCAGGAACATGGTGGGATCGCCAAACAGGTGGTACTTCTGATAGTTGCGGGACCCCTGCCCTTCCATGGCCAGGAACAGGGCTTCGCCCAACCGGCGGCTATGGTACAATTCGGACTTGTTCCGGAAAAGAGAACGGTAAAAATCTTTCGCCAGCTGTTCATTAGAAAGTACATACACCGGTCGGGCGGCGGAAATGACGGCAATTCCCCCTTTTTCCGGCAACCAGATCAGTTCCTCGCTCATGGAACTGTGCAACGGATCATCATACTTACCCCAGGTACAGGTGGCCGCTACCCAGAGGGGCAATCGGTACACATTCTGGAATTTGGGCAGATCACGGGTCCGATTGAGCACCGATTCGTGCGCCCAGGTATCCGGATCGCCATGGCCAAAGTAATTAATCAGCAGCGTTCCCCGATTAATCTGATTAATTAAATCTTCGGTGGCTTTGGGCTTCCAGCGGCCCAATCCACCGGCAATTTTTTCGTAATCGTGCAAATAAATTTTGGTGCGGTTGAATTTTCGGGGAATGTATTTTTTATTCACCTCCTCGGATGGTTTGACATGATACCACTCGTTATTGGAACCTGGTTTACCATACTGATCATCTGCCACCAAAGTCACCCACGTTTGCCAGCCGTTTCTCTCGAAATTGGTCAGGAAAGAATGCTGGTAATGCAGAAGCTTGTCCTGAATCACCTGAATCTGCTCCTCGTTGTTGACCGGAATTCGTCCGATTGGTAACCATGGATCGATATAATCCTTATTTCCGTTCATACCAAAGCAAACGTAATAATTGTCCGTCTCGCGATTATCCACTTCGTTATTGTCCGAAATCTCGAAAGGTGGTATCCAGTTCGGTGAATCCTTTAAAATGATATGTCGATAATCATAATGACCGTCGCCAAACAAAATGACGTATTTGAGCGTATCGCTCCAGTTTTCATACACATATTTCAGAAAATCCCGGATGGCGGTAACGTCGCGTACAGAAGAGGAAAATTCCTGAAACACTTCGCTGAGGCGCACCCGTTCCACCTCCATGGGATCGGGCAAAGCGGTTTCGCGCAACTCTTCCAGAAAAGCAGCCTGTTCATATAGTTCATCGGGGGTTAGTATGATCACTTCCGCCCGTCGCTCGGGATTGCGCAAATTGGGATGGTTCGGAACCGTCTCAATGCTACCAATCGCTCGGATCGCCTCCCCGGAAAATACCACATACTCCGCCGGTTTGGGCTCCTGGGACACATCCTGAAATACCACTGTACTGCCATTCTGCAGGGGAAGAATCTCCCGCACATTACTCAAATCGGTAACATCCCATACCCGATTGGTTCCTGCGGGCAAACCGGTGATATGAAATTCTTCCGGGACGTTATTACCAATCAACTTACGGAAGTGAAGCCAGTGGTTTTCGGCGCGCAGGGGACGTTCCACCCAGATTTCGATATAATCCAGATACGCTTCGCATCCTGCCATATTTCCCCGGTAGTTAATAAGCAGCTCGTTCTCTCCCGGTTTAAGTGCCACCAGTGTATCCGCATCCACCTGCACCACGGTACTGGAGTTCCGGGACAAACTGACATTGTTAAATATCACCTGACCGTTTAGCGTTCCCTTGAATTGATAGGTATAAGAAGCAAGATCTCCGTACAAACTACCTGAGCCTCCTTTGAATTTGACCCGAATCCGGGTTCTTCCGTTGGCTAAATTTTGCGGCAGGGTAAAACGAATCGTTCGTTTGTCGGACTGGCCGGAAAAACGTTCCCAGTACCAATCGTAACCGGAGGAGAGAATGTTGTAGCGGTCGGTTTCGAATCGGTAGTAATCCGGAAACGTACCGGGAATATCGGGATTACTGAGCTGGGGCGAATTGCCGGAGAGAATGCGTTTACCGGTGTGCTGATCGATAGTTAGCAGGTAATAATTGGAAACGTCGTAATTGTTCGGTTCATATTTCCAGTTAAAAACTCCGGGTGTATCATCAAAGCGCCAGCCCCCCAGCCCTTTCCCATAAAACAGAATCCGATCCCCTTCGCTCAGCAAACCGTTGCCGTCTTTATCCTCCACATCAATGGCAATTTCGTTTAAATCGGATGGTCGGGGTGTGAACACGCTGTATGGTAGAATAAAACCGCCGTAATTGAACATGCGAATGTTCTCCACCGAATACTGATTCATGGCTAAACCGGCTTGCTTGAGCTGAGCACCGGAAATGCTGTACACTCCCTCTGTTTGCACTGCAACCCGAAACCAGGGTCCCTGGTTAAAATCGTAATTGACTGCGGTTTTTCTCATCTTTCGGGCGGGACTTACTGCAAACCGGGCAGCTTGCCGAAAATTGATAATTTTATGGGAAAGAATATCTGCCTGGTAAGCGGTAAATTTCTGGGGAACCGAACGGAGCCTGCCACCTTCAAAACGGAGAGTGATGCGAATCCGCCGATTGATTTGCACCTGATGGTATGCGGGGAAGTATTGAATGGGAGCGATGTGCAACGGCACCACCCACACTTCGCGGAACAGGTAAGGCTTACCCACCCAGACCACTTCCGGCAAAAACGGAAGGGACTGCCGGTAAACGTCCGGTGCAGGCGGGACAATCCGGGTCTTTCCCCGCAGATACATTTCCGAAAGCGGCGCCACATCCACGCCGGTGCGTGTGTCACTCTGCAAAATCTGATAATCCAGGTGTACCCGGGCATCCGACGGAATAGCTACCCGTCTGGTAATTACCGGAATAGCTGGCTCACCGGGATGCGTATCCACCGTGGCACCATCCAATAAAAATAATGTGTAATTGCGGTTTTCCAGCGTGTAGGGGACCTCCTGCAGGTCTGGCAGGGTAAATTCCAGCACCACCTGATTTCCGGAGGTACTCACCACTCGCACCTGGCTCCATGTGGCAGCGGGCAATAGAAACATCAGCCCCCCTAAAACCAATGCCAATACAAACTTATGCTTACCGAAATCTTGCATGAATTGCTCCCGTTTTACTTTCCGGATTTTGTCCCGGAAAGAATATAACCGATTTTTAGCTCGGTTTACAAATTCAAAGTTAAGTACTATCCGGAACAGGATGGGCGGGGAAAATACGGCCTAATTAAAACACATATTTTAAACGAAGATAACCGGTCACATAATATCGACTGGGAATATCAATATCCCGATACATTTTCGGTGCATAAGTCATGTGAAGCATAAGTCGGTTGGTGAGGGAGAGCATCAGGGTCAGGCGGGGAGAAAAGGCAAAGTAATTCCGGGATTGATGAAATTCCGGGGTGTGGCTCCATTCCTTGCGGATGTACCAGTTCCACCCGGTAATCATCTTCAGGCGATGAAGTCGGGAATAAATCAGGCTCAGATCGATGAAATGGCTGGTCAGTTCCCGGCTAACCTGCTCGGCAAAAACATCTTTAAAGAAGGTGCCATTGTCTTCCTTTTCCAGCTGGTAAAGCAGTTGCAGTTTCATAACCGGAGTCAGGTACAGTGCCAGCGAATCGCTGAAGATCATCTTCCGGTAAATGTAGCTACGGATTTTAGGCAGATATTCTTCGAAATCGTACACGGTATAATTGGCCAGAATTTTCAGGCTGTTGGTGTTTTCCAGCACCCCGGGAATGTGTAACCGAAAAATCGGCTGCATCTGGTATATTCGGTTCCAATTATTGTTCCCGCTTCGTGAAGCATGGATGTATATCTGATGGTACAGATAAAGGTTCAGATGGAGAGCTCCTTCGAAATAGTCGCTAAAACGGTGTCGGTACGCCACATCTCCGATAAAACGCAAATCGTCTTCATCAATGTGCTGAGCAGTATCCGGAGAAGCATATTCATATTTGGTGTAGGAGAAATTGGAACTAAGTCGATCCCGGGGACTGAGGTCCCATCCTAAAAATATGTTGAAGGCGGTTTGCAGTCCCTGGATGTTATTGGTGGACAGATACCCGCTGGTCTGGCTTCTGGTGGCTCGATTGGTTAGCTGGCCGGTTAGCAGGGCAAGCCGGGTTTCCAGCGTCCTGCCCCGGTACACATAGCGTAAACGATTGTTCAGGCTAAACTCCTTCCGCCAGTTTTGCAAATTGGGATTTTCCTGAAACACATCTCGATTTTGCATTCGGGTTTCCAGATCGAAACGGGCGTTGCGGGTCAGGCTGTAGATTAACAAATTGTACAGATAGCGTCCATTCACTTCCACATTTTCCAGGTCGTAGGTTTGCGCCAGGTGGTAGGCATTTTCGCGAAATTCGTATCCTACCTGCAGGGAATCGCTGGCTAATGCGGAAAATTCCTTACGAAACGCGACAAACACTTTGTGCTCCTGGTTTCGGCGTCCCGGGAAGAAAAACCAGGCGCTTTTTGCCCGGGTGGTATTTCGGTAGCCATAAAACTGGTAATCGTTCACATTCACATCAAATTCACTGTACCAGCCACGATCGCGAAAGCTGTAAATGTCCTCCGTAGCGTAACCCAATCCGGGAGTGATGCGAATTTCCGGCCGGGGTTGATATTCCAGACGCTCCACCAGCAGATGCTTGCTGAATTTAACAAATGTGTTTTCGTCGGAGAAAATATGTGAGATAAAATGTGTGGAGAACTTCAGATGCGGACGGAACAGAATGCTCCAGCCGCCTTCCAGATTATTTTCATCTTTCCATTTGTTGTCCAGCACAGATTCCCGGAAAAGATTGCTCAGAAAGCGATTTTTCAAGTAGAATTGACCCCGGCTGCGTAGTGAAGTACTCAGATTCAGCCGACCTTCCCAGAACCAGCTCAGATTATCCTTGGAAATACCAATTTGATAATTCCCCGGTTGAGCCTGCGCCCATAGCACCCTCCAGCATAGCAATAGCAGCACAGCAAAGAACTTTCCGGACATCGGCAAAACCTTATTTAATCATTTAGATATTACATGCAAAACTATCCGGAAGCAAAATAATTTACGGATTTTACAGGGAGGCTGAACCGTCTCAGGGTAAATCAAGCACTTTAATCGGAATTTATCGCTGGAATGGGCTATTTCGGTAACCAATCAAATGATTTTTTACAAATATGGTATTCCCCCTCCCAACGCAGAGGTTACCTACACATACAAACCACCCACGCTGTTATGAAGAAGGTTTTTGTAAATAACGCTCAATCATTTCTTTCAGTTGCTCCTCACGGAATGGTTTGTACAAAATATTGTTCACTCCGGATTCCAGCGCTGCGTTACGATCTTCAATATCCTGCTGAGTAGTTACCATAATAATGGGAAGCTCCTCGGGAGAATAGATTTGTCGAATCGCCCTGGTCAACTCCACTCCATTCATCCCAGGCATATTCAGATCGGTAAAAATCAAATCAGGTTTGTCCTGCTGGACTTTTTCCAGAGCACTTTCGGGGAATTCAAACAGATGGGCAGAATAGCCCAGTTTAAACAGGGTGGATTTGTAGAGTCGGAGGATCATCCGTGAATCGTCCACAACAAATATTTTAAACTCGCCGGAAGATGGCGCTTCTTGAGATTGATCCATCAGTTGTCGGGCAATTTCATTACGCCCCATTTTCTGCAATACCCGGATAAAATGGTTGCGGATATCTTCTGTGGCACGCTTGCTCAGATAATCGAATGCATAATGACGGAAAGGCGGATGATCAATGAGATACCGAAAAATTTCGTCAGATTCCGAATTCAATATGGCTTCAACAATCTTTTCGCTTTCCGGATTTTCCTCTTCAATCAGATTTTGAATCCCCATTAAAATGGTTTCGTCAGAATTTTTATTTAATGCTCGGGCGCAAGCCAGGCGAACCTGTTCTTCAGGGTCAATCAGTCCTTCAATTAAGGTAAACGCTCCGAAACGGATGGGAAGCATCCCTAACGCTTCGTATGCCGCAAAACGGACATTGGCGTCTTGAGGTTGTTTAAACAGAAATTGGCGGATGGGACGTGCTGCACTGGCATCCCCAATTAATCCCAGAACGTTCAGGGTATGAATCAACACATCGGGGTCTTCCTGTTCCAGATTTTTAATTAAAATTGGAACCGCTTTAACACCCAGTTCAACCAGTTTGTCTTTAGCATAATTACGCAGATGGGGGTCGTGGCTTGCTAACAATTCATTAATTTTACGAATGGAAGCTTCCGTCTGAATCTCAGCCAGACTATCAATTATCAATCGATCAATTTGGGTATCCGTTCCCAGCCGTTTGGCCAGGTACATTACTGCTTCGTCATTACCAATAAGTTTTAGCGCTTGAATGGCTGCCGTGGTTAATTCCAGATTTCCGGAATACAAAAAATCGCTAATAGTGGTAATATACTGGGGTTCCCCAATTTTTCCCAATGCCAGAATACATACTTTATTAATTTCCGGGTCGCTATTTTGGTTTAATATACTGGCAATTATGGGAAGTGTTTTCCGGCACTGAACCTGCCCGGCCAATTGGATAAAAGGTTTTTTATCCGGAATATTCTCATCCTGTAATATTTCCAGTAAAAGTTCGGGATGATCCCAGAGTAATTTAATTAAAAGGGAAAATACCTGTTGATAATCCAGTTTTAACTGATCGGCCCGCAAAAGTAATTCTGCCAGGATGGGAACCACAAAGCTCTCCTCTCCCCTTGCCAGTTCAAACAATGCCCGCAGACGTGTCCTGGCATCCACTTCGGGTAAATGTTCCAATATTAGTCGTGCTTTAATAGCATCCTGCGATTGGATATTGTTGCGTAATTCTTCAATTAAATTCCTGGTTTCGGTCGTTGTTAACAACGGATTCCCCCTTTTTCTTTTCCATCCGGTTGTTCCAATGCACGTAGCGGATAGGATTCGCTACTTACTCTTTCAACTGATAATAAAAAGAGCGCATATAACTCTTCCGCTCAAATCGATCTGTAATTCCCATGAGGGATTCGGTGGCACCAATAATGAGAATCCCCTTAGGTACCAGCTGATTGGCAATTTTATTGAAAAGTTTTCGTCTGTCTTCAATGCTAAAATAGATCATGACGTTACGGCAGAGAATAATATCGAATCGGGGCATTCCCAGAAAGGGATCAAAAAGATTTTGCCTTCGGAAGGTTGCCATGGCACGAATTTCATCTTTTACACGCCAATACTTGCCTTCCTGAATAAAATATTTCTGAAGCAAGGCAGGCGATAACCCCCGGCTAATTTCAGTATGATTATACCTTCCGTAACTTGCCTGAGTGATGGCTGCATCCGATATGTCGGTTCCCAACAGTTTGATATTCCATTGTCGAATATTATTTCCTAATAGTTCCTTCAAAATAATGGCAATACTATAAACTTCCTGACCGGTGGAACAAGCTGCGCTCCAGATTTTGAGATCTTTACGGTGTTCCTCTTCTAATCGGTCGAATGTATCTGGCAAGATTTTATATTTTAGCAATTCGAAAGGTGAATTGTCCCGAAAAAAGAAAGTTTCGTTGGTTGTGATAGCATCAATAATCCGATTGCGAATTCGTTTACTGAAATCCGATTTTGCTCGCTCATATAACTCACGGTAACTTTTACAACCCAGTTCCGATGCCAGCGGACCCAACCGGCTTTCGATTAAATACGTTTTCGATTGGTCCAGCACAATTCCGGTTAATTCCTTAACATATTGGGTAATAATGGGTATTTCTTCTTTTTGAATTCGTAACATGGATTTTTACCTGTTTGCTAAAATTAATCTCCCTATTTGCACATTCGTCGCATTTTGCGGGGTGGGTGTACTTACTTTGGTTTTGTTCACTCCCCCCGGAACATTCCTATCGGCTTTATTCCCCCTGCTTTATCGCAGGGCTTTATCACTTTTCTGGATCAGCATTTACTTTTTCATCAATATTGTAACAAACCGGATTAACTCCTTATTTTCAGCACCAGCTTCTCGTCCGGTTAGCTATTCCTATTTTAACGATACCGATGTTTTCTTTCCCAATATCCCTTGATCTTCGTAAAGTCTTTCAATTCTTCGTTACAATTTGAATAATTTTATCTGGTATCTGTTGCAACGGTAATACTTCATCCACCACACCTGCTTTAATGGCTTCCATAGGCATACCAAATACCGTACTGGTTTCCTGGTCCTGGGCAATCACATATGCGCCCTCCTGCTTCATCACTTCCAGACCTTTGGTCCCATCACGTCCCATTCCGGTCATAATGACGCCCAATACATGAGCGCCAAATGTTTTTCCGGCGGAACGGAAGAGATAATCGGCAGAGGGTTTACAGAAGTTTTCGGGCGGATCATCGGTTAACTGAATGGCACCAAATGGTCCGTTGTGGATAATTTTCATCTGCTTATTCCCCGGAGCAATATAAACATGGCCAGGTTGACCGGTCATATTGTTTTCTGCTTCCACCACAGTAATGGAACTTTTTTTATTTAAGGACTCAGCCAGCGCTCGGGTAAACACAGGTGGCATATGTTGAACAATATAAATGGGTACCGGAAAGTTGGCCGGAAACCTGGGGATAATTTCCCCCAGGGCTTTGGGTCCACCGGTGGAGATTCCCACCACCACAGCCCGGGGCCGCGGTGGCGTTTTTATCGTACCTGTAGGCGGAGAATAAGATCGGGCTGACTGATCCTTCGGAGTAACAGAATAGGACGGGTGAACAGATGCTTGCTTCTGGCGGAGCAACGCTTCTATTTTGGGAGTAAACTGCTCGGTTAACTCCTTTACGTTGCTGGCAATACTGCCACCATCAGGTTTGGTAATAAAATCAAACGCTCCCAGGTGCAATGCCCGCATGGTGACCATTGCATCCTTTTTCGTTAAAGAACTCACCATAATTACTCTGGGCTTTTGCTTCCGAAGCCGAAGGTGCTCCAGAGTTTGCAATCCATTCATTTCGGGCATTTCCACATCCAGGGTAACCAGATCCGGTTGAAGCATATCAATTTTTTCCAGGGCGATTTTACCATTGTATGCAGTGCCCACAACTTGCACCCCGGGAATATTTTCCAATACGTCCCGAAGAATCTTCCGATACAGAGCTGTGTCATCTACTATTAATACACGCAGCATAATCTTTTTCCTGACCATTTTATTCAAGTTCACAAATCATTAGTCAAATTTAAAAATACTCATCAGATCACTAATTTCTCGACTCACCTGAGCCAGCGCCTTCGCATTATTCTGAAGCGTAGCACTGATGGCATTCAAGTCCATGCTGGCCTGGGTAACCGATGCGATTTCCTGCGCCACCATGTTGGAGGCTTCAGCGGCCTGATTCACATTGTTGGCAATTTCTTCGGTTGCATCGGTAGTTTGCCGGACATTTGCAGCAATATCTCGGGTAGTAATGGATTGTTCTTCCACCGCAGAGGCAATGGTATTAACAATTTCGTCCACATGTTCAATGACTTTGGTGATGGTGTTAATCTCTTCAATCGTTTGTTTTGCAGCCGTCTGGATGGTTTCAATCTTACTTCGGATATCTTCGGTGGCTTTATTGGTTTGAGAAGCCAATTCTTTAACCTCGTTTGCCACCACGGCAAATCCTTTCCCGGCTTCCCCCGCACGGGCTGCTTCGATGGTTGCGTTCAGTGCCAGAAGTTTGGTCTGCTCGGCAATTTCCACAATTGTTTCGATGACATGACCAATTTCATCTGCCGAACTTCCCAGGGCGCCTACCTGCTGGGAAGCACGCGAAACACTATCCACAGCATGACGGGTAATCTGACGAGCATTTTCGGTATTCTGAGCAATTTCACTGACGGTAGAACTCAATTCTCCCGTGGAAGCGGAAATTACTTTAATATTATCACTGGTTTGTTTTACCGCAGAGGAAACCGTGCTCATATTCACACTCATCTCTTCACTGGCGGCAGCTACCGAATTAGCACGTTCACTTAACATCTGGGCATTTTCGTGCAAATTATCCGAAGCATTGGACAAATCATTAGACGAACTGTTTAAGCTGAGAATACGATCTTTAATGTTCTTTACCATTCCAGAAAATTTTTGAATCATTTCCTCCTGAGAATGCAGGATTTCTGTCAGCTCATCATTCCCGGTGGATTGAATTTTCACGGAAAAATCGCCATTTCCCAATCGCTCTGCAACATTATAAATAACATGGAGGCGTTTGATGATGTTGCGGGTTACCTGAATGGCAAACAGGGCAAAAAGTATTCCGATAATTAATCCAATAATTTGCAAGGTAAGCAGCGTTTTGACACGCCCTTCGGACTGTTGCTGCATCATTGTCACCGCTTTGTTCATAGCGGTCAACAAAGGAACATTGTTTGCCAGTACCCAGTTCAACGATGCATTGGTGGTATCCTGTTCATTCAGAACAACTTCTACCTTTTGTTTGAATATGTCCCACATTTCTTTCACCTTCTGGAGCTGGGAATAAATTTCCCCTTTTGCAGGCGGACAATAGCGGGTAGCACCATCAGGATCTAAAGTAGATGGAGCATTTCCGCCATCCCGAAGTGCCTGTAGCGTCTTATCAAAAACTTCCATTGTCTTTCGCGTCTGATCGGCCAGTCGGGGATCCGAATATCCCGTATGCTGCTTGTTCAATTCAAATTCCAGAAGTTCTTTGGTCATTTTCTGGGTAAGCATTCTTTGCCGACCTGCCAGGTTAATGATCAGTCCGTCATTTTTTTGCTTGGAAGTAACCGACCAGGTTGCAATCATCATAACCAGAATGATAACCACCATAATTACGGAAATTCCGATGAGTTTGGTTTTCACTTTCATCCCTTGCATTGTTCACACCCTTCCTTTATTATTCAACATATTTATTTTTTTACCGCTCATTTTCATTTTGTATCATTTATTGATTTTCTTCGGCCATAAGAATTTCATCTGTGTTTAAAATAGCCACCAATCTATTTTTCTGCTTAAGAATATTGGAGAAATATGTACCAGCTACCCCCTGTATATTCGAAGGAGGCGGTTCAATGTCATTCGGCTCGGCAATAACCACATCCACCATTCGGTCCACCAGAAGCCCGATTTGCTCTTCCCCGTCGTTTACCACCAGAATTCGCGCATCGGGGTGTGGTTCCAACGTCGTTTCCAGACCAAATTTGGCTCGCATATCGATAATGGTAATTATATTCCCCCGAAGGTTGATGATTCCTTTGATATATGAAGGAGCATTAGTTACAGGGGTGATATCCTGATATCTGTTTATTTCCTGTATCCCTTTAATATCAATGCCACAATACAAATCACCGATCTGAAACACAGAGAGTTCTCGTGGTTCATTTAGCATTGCTTCGGATGCTGTTTTATTTGCCTTCATGATCCTTATCCGTTTCCTTATTCCGATTTTTGATTTTTCGATTTATTCAGGAAATATTGAATTCGTTCCAGCACATTTTCGCGATCTAATTTGATTAAATAATCATCCACACCTGCTTCCAGAGCTTTCTGTTTTGTTTCCTCTGCAGCTACGGAGGTTAATGCAATTACCGGTACATTCCCGTACACCGGATGATTCCGAATTTGTCGGGTTAACTCAATACCATCCATATTGGGCATTTCGATATCGGTTAATACAATATCCACCTGATGTTCCGGATTGTTCAGGATTTCCATAGCCAGCACACCATCCAGAGCAGTCAGAACGTGATATCCGGCATCTTCTGTAAAACCTTTGACCTGGTTTAAGAAAAACTTGGAATCTTCCACTAAAAGGATGGTTGCCTGATCGTTTTGTTTCGTTTGCAGGGTGGCTTTTTTCTCTTCGATCCAATCCGGGAATAAAGTGGAAAAAATTTCATACACATTTAACAACAGAGTGGTTTTGTCCCCGATGATGGCTGAGCCCAGAATTCCCGGTTGTCGGAAGGTTTCCTCATCAATATTCACAGTGTACTCCACCACATCCAGGATTTCGGAAACAATAATTCCCACTTCCTTACCAGCAAAAGGGAAGATGAGGATGTAAGGATTTTCCACCTCTTCGCGGGGTTTAACATTGGCTACCTCTTCAATGGAACAAAGAATCAGGCTTCCACCCCGATATTTAATCGTTTTCCGACCGCTGGTATATTCAATCTGATCACGATGAATTTTTTCCAGACGCGATATGAGTCCTAACGGAATTCCAAATTGTTCATCCCTGGCATTATTCACCAGTAATAACGACTGGGCATCCTGTATTTTGGCAACACGCTTATGTTTAATCTTTTCTTTTGCTTTATCCTTCACCACTTTCAAATTCATGGTGGTACTGATTCCGGCTACATCCAGAATTAAAGCGGCTCGCCCATCGCCCAATATAGTGGCACCGGCATAGGTGGGTAAATTTCTTAAATGGCGTCCCAGGGGTTTCACCACAATCTCTTCGGAATCGAGTAACTCATCGACAATGAGTCCGAAATTCAACTCGCCTGCATTGACCACAACAATATTATATGCACTCTGGATGTGATGACGCCTATCCACCGGATTTTTTCTTTTATCCTTTTTCTGGGATGGAACCGTTTTGTTTTCTTCTCCAATTTCGGGGCTACGACGATCGTATATGAGTTGCCGCCGATCTTCGATATATTCATTGGTAACCGGATTGTACACTTTCCGTTTCATTTGCAATGCATCGGACACACGAATTAATGGCAACAATTCACCCCGAAGCCGTAACACTGCCGCATCTTCAATCTTTTCGATTCGTTCTTTTACCTTTGAAGCGGAAATGCGAACCAGCTCTACAAGATTCACCTGAGGCAAGGCAAAACGAAGATTCTGAACCCCAATAATCAGGCTGGGAATAATCGCCAGAGTCAAAGGCAGTTTAATCAATACGGTTGTTCCCTTCCCCAGGCGTGATTCAATGTCCACCGATCCGCCCAATCGGGATAGGTTGCTATACACCACATCCATTCCCACACCCCGCCCCGACACGTCGGTCACTTTTTCGGCCGTGGAGAATCCTGGCTTAAAAATAAACCGAATCACTTCATTATCGGGCATGGACTCTATTTTTGCTTTCGGAGCCAGCTTCAATTGAATGGCTTTCTGACGAATTTTATCCGGATCAATGCCTGAACCATCATCCGAAACCTGAATAATCACCTGACCGGCTTCGTGTTTGGCACTCAGCTTGACCGTGGCAGGAAGTTTTTTCCCTTTTTGTAACCGAACTTCGGGTAATTCAATCCCATGGTCCACCGCATTGCGAACCAGATGGGTTAACGGATCGCCGATTGCCTCAATAATCGTCTTGTCTAACTCAACATCTTCCCCCTCTGTGACCAACCGCACCTGCTTCCCCAAACTTTTAGAAAGGTCGTGTACCACCCGCTGAAATTTGTTAAACACAATCCCAATCGGCTGCATTCGGGTGGACATAATCGCTTCCTGAAGCTCGGAGGTAATCAAATCCACCCGCTGAACTGCATTTTCCAATCCTTTGTTCTCATTGGAATAGAAATTCTGAAGCAACTGATTGCGGGTTAAAACCAGCTCTCCAGCCAGGTTCATCAGTCGATCCAGCAAATCCACATGCACCCGTAGCGTACTGCTTTTACTTACCACACTGCGAATTTTAGGCATCGATTTCGCAGCTTTTTTGCTACTTTCTTTCTTTACATCAGATTCAGGGGAGGCTGAAGGCTGTTGGTTACCAGAAGTTGAGGGCGGAGACCCTTCCGAATCAGACGGTGCAGACGCTTCTTTGAACTCTGCAGAATTCGATTGGGATTTTTTCTTTGTTTCCGGTTGGGAAGTCTCACTACCTTCCACAACGTGTTCAGCACCTTCTTCTGCTTCAAGTGGGATCAGCCGAAAATCATCCGAAACGGTAAATATGTGTTTTTTGGATATATTTAGCAGTGTGGGAATAATGTATGGTTCCAGTACGGTGGCAAACAGAACATAAAAAGGAACAAATACTTCGGGAGTTAAATTGTCAAGGTCGGGTATTTCTTCCACATCAATTTTGCTATCCAGAAACGCTCCGGTAGTTTT
>CAZBWV010000083.1:0-35040 GCA_964495805.1 uncultured Calditrichaceae bacterium | reverse complement strand
GGAATGCGGTGGTTTTTGGTTTTTAGACAGGATGAACAGGATTTTCCGGATTGAAAAAAACCATCCCGTCAGGGATGGGATGAACTTAGACCCCCAATTCATTGGGGGTAACCAGGGAACATCCCACCACCCAAATATTTGACCCGGAGGGACAATTGAACCGCACGGCGCGGTGTTGGCATTCAACCGACCCTCCGCGACGGGGGTGTGTGGTTACGATTCCATTTTTCCCCACCATTGAAATGGTGGGCTAAGCTCAGCGCATCCCTCTGGGATGCGGTTTTTTTTGACAGGATTGACAGGATTGTACAGGATCAAACATCCAAAATCATTCAGCCAAGATTAAATTGTGCCTATACTTTAGCAATCAGTCATATTCTACCACCCACATATTCATTAACACCGGGTCTTCAGCCCGGTGGTACGGCGTAACCCGCTTACCTAAAAACCGCTTTAGCGGTTTTTCCAATACTCACCCAACCGGGTTCACCATCCGGTATTCACCCGAACACCAGACGTCCACAACCATCAGCATCATCATTCTTGTCGAAAACCGTTAAAACGGTTTTATTGCTGTTCTTCACTTTCCAATCACCGGGCTAAAGCCACGGTGTTAATCAATGGTTGTCTAATAAACAGGGTGGAGTTGTAAAAATAACCCAATCATCAATCCCGAATCCTGTTCCATCCTGTTCATCCTGTCTAAATATTTGGTATGATTAGTTGACTCCGGATGATTGGGTTCTGAAAGAAAAGCCTTCCCCTGTCATTCCGACCGAGCCACGACGAAGTCGGGGCGAGTGTAGGAATCTCAAGAGACCCCTCGACTTCGCTAACGCTCAGCTCGGGGTGACAGAAAGAAGGAAAAGCTCTGCTTGTGGCAACAGAAGGAAGGAATTGCTCCGCTCGGGGTGCCAGGCAGCACGCTTTCATTCCGAATGAAGCGACGAACGGATTGAGGAGCGGAGCGAAAGAATCTCAAAAATCAAGGGGGTGTTTAGGATTTTGAATTGCACAAAAAATTTTGTAAATTGGACGGTCAAATTGGCAGGACGAACAGTGGGACTCAGGGATTTGAATCTGATCTTTAAAATGGTGATGGCAGTGATATTGTTGGGCTTTTCTCTAATCTATCCATCCGTTCTCTATAACACTCTGTTAATAGCTGTGTTAATTATATTATTAACCGTTCAAAGAATACGAATCTTTCGCTATCGTTCGCTATTGCTTTCGTTTGTGGTATTTCTATGTTTTATATTTGTGTTCCGAATGTTTACCGGATATGGGCGGGTGTACATGGAATTGGTTGCAGGTTTACGCATTACCAGCGGAGGATTGCACGATGCTCTGTACACGGTAGAGCAAATCGTACTGGTTTTTTTGCTTGCTGGTACCGTATTGTACTCCACCCAAAAAGAAGAACTGGTGTATTACCTCCAGCAAATGGGGAACCGATTCGGTAGATTGGGAGAGGTGCTTCAGCAATTCCTGCGAATCGGGATGTTTGCCCTTTACTTAATACCGGAAATGTTTCATCGTGCCAGACAGGTGAAAAAGGAAATGGGTCAGCCCGAGCAACAATACACCAGCCGACGTCACCTCTGGAAAAACATGGTGGAATCAATTGGCCAGTTTATTGTACAGGTACTGCGACAATCCGAAAACCTGTACCCGGAGTTTCTGGAACGAATATCCCGGGAAGACTTTCGACCCGTTTCAGTTGTCACTCCTGCGCATCTGAGTTATCTAACCGGAGTACTGATTTTTCTTATTGCGGTGAGGTGGATGGAAGCAATATGACCGAACGGAACATCAAACTGTTAATTGAATATGACGGTACGAATTATCACGGCTGGCAACGTCAGGACAATGCCCGGAGTGTTCAGCAGGTCGTGGAAGAAGCCATTGCCAGGTTAACTCAGGAGACGGTATCGGTCGTGGCAGCAGGGCGAACTGATGCTGGTGTCCATGCCCGTGGGCAGGTGGCCAATTTCCGCACGCAAAGCCGGTTGCCGTTGCACAACATTTACATGGGTATCAATGCCTATTTACCGCGGGATGTGGTGGTCAAGCGGGCGGAGGAAGCTGAGCCGGAATTCCATGCCCGTTTTAGTGCGCAAAAACGGGTGTACCACTATTATATTTTAACCGAACGCACAGCCATCTTCCGTCATTATTGCTGGCAGTTTTTTCCCAGGTTTGATGAATCGGTGTTAGGCACACTGGCAGATATGCTCACCGGGGAACACGATTTTGGTGCTTTCTCTCGCATGGAAGTACAGAGTGACCACAAACGCTGTCGGGTGTACGAAGCCCGGTGGTTCCGGCGAGAGGATTTTCTGGTGTTTCGAATTGTGGCAAACCGTTTTTTGCACGGTATGGTTCGCACGCTGGTGGGAACCATGATGGATGTGGCACGGGGGCGCTTCTCCGTGCAGGAATTTCAGGACATCTTTCGCTCCCGGGATCGAACACTGGCTGGCGAAGCCGCCCCGGCAAAAGGATTGTTCCTGGAGGAAGTGGTGTATTAATAGAAAGGTAAAAAATGCTGATGATAGGGTTAATAGGGAAGAAAAATTTGGAGCGCTACCGGCGCATTCTGATCAGGTATCGGAACAAAATCATTTCTTTCGTTTTTCTTACCATCCCGAATTTCAACCTCCACAATATCCCTTATATCCCCTATCTCCCTTATATCCCTTATCTCCCTTATTTCCCTTATATCCCTTCTTCCCCCTATTCCCCTCATTCCCCTATACCCTTCGCCACCATCCCTATGGTCCCGGATAGTTGTGGAATCAGAGATGAGAAAACCAAAAAAGGAGAATCGGACAATGAAGTTTTTCATTGATACGGCAAATCTGAAGGAAATTCGTGAAGCAGCTGAATTAGGAATTCTGGACGGCGTTACCACCAACCCTACTTTGCTCTCCCGGGAACCGGGTGATCCGTACGAAAATCTGAAGGAAATTTGTCGGATTGTACCCGGACCGGTGAGCGGAGAAGTGATTGCCACCGATTACCAGGGGATGGTTCAGGAAGCGCGCGAACTGGCAAAACTGGCAGAGAATCTGGTTATTAAAATTCCCATGACCCGGGACGGCATCAAAGCTGTGCGAACACTTAGCTCGGATGGCATTAAGACCAATGTAACGCTGGTGTTCAGTCCCACTCAGGCATTGCTTGCTGCTAAAGCCGGTGCCACCTTTGTCAGTCCCTTTGTGGGCCGCCTGGACGACATCAGTCAGGATGGCATGCATCTCATCGAACAAATTGTTACCATTTACACCAATTATCAATTCGATACCGAAATATTGGTGGCCAGTGTGCGGCATCCCATGCATGTGGTGCAGGCTGCTTTGATGGGAGCGGATATTGTGACCATGCCCTTTGCGGTCATCAACAAACTATTTCAGCACCCTCTCACCGATATCGGTATTGAACGGTTCCTGAATGATTGGAAAAAAATAAAAAGATAACATCCGCTACAACTGTTCTCCCAGCAGGTGGGAACGGTTCTGATAATCCGGATGCCCCGGATCGGGGGAGATTAAGATCAATTTGAGGAATTGATTATGAGTCAAAAATTAACGTTCATCGTCACCGCAATGGTCTGGTTGCTGATGGGGCTTCTCATTGGTTGTGGTAACCAGACGACGGGCGAGAAAAAAAGCGGCGACAGTTTATTCCTGAAAAATCTGTACGCTCAATCGGACACTGCCGGCCTGGCGCAGGCAAACCGACAGGCTCATCACAGTCGGGAGACCGCATTAACCCGAGCCGCTGCTATTGCCCGACCTGCGGTGGTGGGAATTAACGTTCTGCAGGTAAAGCGATACGTGGTGCGGAGTCCCTTCTACACCGATGATCCCCTCTGGCGAGCGCTGATGCCTCAGCTTTTCCGCGATCAGATTTACGAAAAACCCATCCAGAGCCTGGGAAGCGGGTTCTTCATTTCGCCGGACGGATATTTATTAACCAATGAACATGTCGTCCAGGATGCTAAAAAAATTGTGGTTACCCTGGAGGGGGGTAAACGCTACGATGCCACTCTGGTAGGGGTGGACCACGTTTCGGACATTGCGCTGCTTAAAATTGAAGGGGAGAACTTCCCTTACCTGAAAATGGGCGACTCCGATGATCTGATTGTAGGGGAATGGGTGATTGCTCTGGGCAATCCCTTTGGGTTGTTCGAACTGGATGCCAAACCCACCGTTACCGCGGGAATTATCAGTGCCACCAATGTGGATTGGGGACGAGTACCGGAAAGTAACCGCATTTACATGGATATGATTCAAACGGACGCTGCCATTAACCACGGAAACAGTGGTGGACCACTGGTGAACGCACTGGGGCAGGTTATCGGCATGAACACTTTCATCTACACCGGCAGCAGCTATCAAGAAGGTTTTGTCGGCATCGGGTTCGCCATTCCTATCAACCGCATCAAAAAAGTGGTGGCTCAGCTCAAAGCGCAGGGTGGGGTGGACCGCAACTACTGGCTGGGAATTCGGGTGCAGGACCTGAATCCCTTCATTAGCCGGGCGCTGGGATTGGATGTGGAACAGGGCGTTATTATCACCCAGGTGGAACGGGGAAGTTCGGCAGATCAAGCCGGTTTGCAACCGGAAGACATTATCGTTAAACTGGATGGACATCAGGTAGTGGATACCCAATCTCTGCTCCAGATTCTCACCAATGCAGATTATCAGGTGGGGGATGTGCTTACCTTCACCATATTACGGGGAAATCGGACCCTGAAAATTCACGTAAAACTCATCAAACAACCGGAAGAGCGATGATTGATCGATACAAATTACCGGAAATATCCAGCATCTGGGAGGAAGAGAACAAATATCGCATCTGGCTGGATATTGAAATTTTTGCCTGCGAAGCCCAGGCCAGATTGGGACGTATCCCGGCTGATGCGGTGGAAGAAATTCGCCAGAAAGCCCGCTTCGATGTGCAACGAATTTTGGAAATAGAACAGACCGTGCAGCACGATGTCATTGCTTTTTTAACCAACGTGGCGGAATATGTCGGTCCGGCCTCCCGGTTTATCCATTATGGAATGACCTCCTCCGACGTGCTGGACACCGCTCTGGCTGTACAGATGAAACAGGCTGGTGAGCTGATTCTGGAAAAACTTTACCAGCTACGGGATGTACTAAAAACCCGCAGCGTAGAATTTAAAGATACCGTAATGGTTGGGCGCACCCATGGCGTCCATGCCGAACCCATTACCTTTGGTTTAAAATTAGCGTTGTGGTACAGTGACACTCTTCGCAGTATCCAACGGCTTCAACGCGCCATCGACATCATCTCTGTGGGACAGATATCCGGTGCGGTAGGCACGTTCGACCATCTGGACCCGGCGGTGGAAGAATACGTGTGCCAGAAATTAGGACTCCGTCCCGCACCGATTTCCACCCAAATTATTCAACGAGACCGCCACGCCGATTATCTGAATGCTCTGGCAACAATTGGCGGAAATCTGGAAAAAATTGCCACGGAGATTCGCCATTTACAAAAAACGGAAGTGCTGGAAGTGGAAGAACCGTTCGGCAAGGGGCAGAAAGGCTCCTCTGCCATGCCGCACAAGAAAAATCCCATCGTATGCGAACGTATTAGCGGAATGGCCCGGCTGCTCCGTGGGTATGCCACCACCGGTATGGAGAATCTGGCGTTGTGGCACGAACGGGACATCTCCCATTCCTCCGTCGAACGCATCATCATCCCCGATGCCACCATGACACTGTACTACATGTTGCATAAAACCATCCAGGTTATTCAGGGCCTGGTGGTGCATCCCCAGCGCATGCGGCAAAATCTGGAGCTGACTCACGGACTGATCTACTCCCAACCGGTGCTGCTCAAACTCATTGAAAAAGGCCTGACCCGGGAAGAAGCGTACCGGATTGTGCAACGGAATGCTCTGAAAGTGTGGGAAACCGGAACCGACTTCCCAACCCGGCTGAAACAAGACGAAGAAGTCACCCGCTATCTGTCCGAAAAAGAAATAGATTTAATTTGTAATTTGGAAAATCGACTAAAAAATGTAAATTATATCTTTAAACGGTTGCAACTGATATAAAACTGGAGGCTCAAAGTGAAAATCAAAGAGACGTTCCTGGAAGGAAAAACCAAAAAGCTGTACACAACTGATGATCCCGAACAGCTAATTATGGAATTTCTGGATGTGCTTCCCCAATCGGTAAGCACCAAAGGGGAAAAAGTGAAGGGCAAAGGTGCCATTAACGCTGAAATTACAGCTTATTTGTTTCAATATTTAACCAGCTACAACGTACCTACTCATTTTGTGCGCAAGCTGGACGAAAAAAGCATTCTGGTGCGCAAAGCCAGCATGTTCAATTTAAAAATGGTCATCTGGAACTATGCTTCCGGCACCCTGAGCAAACGTTTAGGATTGAAGGATGGGACCCAGCTGGAAACACCGGTTCTGGAGCTTTATCTGAAAAATGCCAAACTGAAATACCCATTGATTAACGATTACCACGCGTATGCGTTGGGATTATGCGAACGCAACGATATGAACTTAATGATCCGCATCGGTACCAAGGTCAATGCGGTACTCAAATCCTTCTTCCTGCGTAAGCAAATGACGCTGGCTCACTTTACCATGGAGTTTGGTAAGGTTGGGAATCAGGTGGTGCTGGCTGACGAAATTTCGCCGGATACTTTTACCCTGTGGGAGAACAAACCGGATGGAACGCTGGACAGAAAGGCTTTTGAGCTCACAGCTGCTACCGCCAAAACCGTTTATCCGGCGTTAAAAGAGCGTTTAATTGGATAACAGGAGAATGCTGATTTGTTGATGATAACACGATATGGGCTGGGAATCGTTGTCGGGAGCTGGGTGGTTTTTGCGGTGTTTCTGGTGCTGGCCATCTGGACCCGGCTTCCGGCTGTGATCGCATTTGCGGTACTGGTGGGAATTTTCAGCCTGTTTAACATGTATTTTTTCCGCGATCCGGAGCGCGTTATTCCGGAGAATCCCGACGCCATCGTTTCCCCCGCGGATGGGAAAGTGGTTCAGATTGTCCGGGAGCGGGAAGAAAACTTTTTCGGGAAGGAGGTGACCCGCGTAAGTATCTTCCTTTCTGTTTTCAACGTGCATGTCAACCGAATTCCCATCAGTGGACGGGTCACCTATTTCCGTTACATTCCGGGGAAGTTTTTCGCTGCATTTAAAGAGAAAGCTTCGCTGGAGAATGAACAAACTGCCATTGGCATTCAGGATGAACAGGGACGCCGGGTATTGTTTAAACAGATTGCCGGCATCATTGCCCGGCGCATTATCTGCGAAGTGCGGGAAGGAGATATGGTTCAGAAGGGCGAACGCATGGGAATGATACGTTACGGGAGTCGGGTGGATGTATTTTTTGAATCCGATAGCGTGGAGCTGAATGTATCTGTGGGCGACAAAGTAAAAGGTGGCGAAACCATAATCGGAGTTTTTCGGTGAAAGTAAAAACCAACTGGGTGCCCAGTGCATTTACCATGGCCAACATGTTCTGCGGCTACTTCTCAGTCATTTCGGCGGCCAACGGAAAAATTACTCAAGCGGCATGGCTCATTGTGGCAGCTGCCATACTGGATGCACTGGACGGAAAGGTAGCCCGTTTCGCCAAAGCCGCTTCGAACTTTGGGGTGGAGTACGATTCTTTAGCCGATGTGGTTTCTTTCGGCTTTGCGCCCTCATATCTGGCATATCGTGCCGTATTTAATAGCTGGGGCACGGTAGGACTTCTCCTTAGTTTCGCTCCGCTGGTGTTTGGCTCCATACGACTGGCACGTTTTAATGTTCGCTTAAAAGGATTCGATAAAGCTTATTTCGAAGGATTGCCCATTCCCGCTGCGGCAGTGACCATTGCGACCTTTCTGGTGTTTAATATCCAGTTCTGGGAATATTTGCGCTGGGTGAAGGTTTTTCTGCTGCTTATTTTGTTGGTTTCGGTGTTGATGATTTCCAACATTCGTTACGAAACGCTGCCCAATTTTTCGCTCCAGCGGGGGACTCCCCAGAAAGGAAAGATCTTTACCGTTTTAATTGGAACCATTTTAATTATTCTGTTTCCCCAGGAGGCGTTTTTCCCGTTAGCCATAACTTATGTATTTTCGGGACCTGTGGTCATATTATGGCGACTCTTTTTTAGCAAATCCACACCCGACACCCAGGAAAAGCACAAAGGAAATCGCAAGAATGAAAGTCATCGTCAAGGTTCGTCTCAAGAGCGGCATTCTTGATCCGCAGGGAAAAGCGGTTAATAACGCGCTGCATCATTTAGGATTTGAACAGGTGCGCGACGTCCGTATTGGCAAGTACATCGAAATGGAAGTGGAAGAAACCGATACGGCCAAAGTTCGGGAATTGGTGGAAGCAGCCTGCAATAAATTGCTGGCCAATCCGGTTATTGAAGACTATGAATACGAAATTATCGGAGAGAGTGCGTGAAGTACGCCATCATCGTGTTTCCCGGTTCCAATTGCGATTACGACATGTACCACGCCATCACCGGGGTGATGGGGGAGCAGGCAGAATTCGTGTGGCACCGCGAAGGTAATCTCAATCCCTTTGATGTGGTGGTGCTGCCAGGTGGTTTTTCTTATGGCGATTATTTACGGGCGGGAGCCATTGCACGTTTTTCCAATATTATGGGAGAAGTAGTCCGGTTTGCCAAAAAAGGGAAACCGGTACTGGGTATCTGTAACGGATTTCAGATTCTCACCGAGAGTGGTTTGCTACCGGGCGCGCTGTTGCGTAACGAGAATCTGCGTTTTGTGTGCAGACATGTGTATATTCGCACCGAAAACGCCGAAACCCGGTTTACGTCGGTGCTGGAAAAGGGTCAGGTTTTGAACATTCCTGTTGCACATGGCGAGGGAAATTATTTTATTAGCAGGGAAGGATATCAGGAACTGGAGGAACATCAGCAGATTGTTTTTCGATATAGCAATTCCCGGGGCGAGATTATCCGGGAGGCGAATCCCAATGGTTCTATCGGAAATATTGCTGGCGTGATCAATCGGGAAGGAAATGTGCTGGGAATGATGCCTCATCCGGAGCGGGCTATGGAGAATTTGCTGGGTTCCGAGGATGGGCGAGCCATCTTTCAATCGTTGGCCATTTAACAGGAGATTTCCCCATGCGCAAAAAAAACTTGTGGTGGATTTTACTGGTGCTTGTACTTGGAGCTCTGGTCGGGAGCGCATTGGGGGAGGTACTGGCTTTGATTTTACCGGCCGGTGTGGTGCGAGATTTCTTCCTGAGAGCTGCTGAATTTAGTGTGGGTCCGGCGGAGATCAATCTGGTAGTGGTACGCTTCACCCTGGGTTTTGCCATGAAGTTAAACATCAGTGGCGTGCTGGGAATTTTGTTGGTGGGATACATTCTTCGATGGAGCTAACGAAGCAGGGCGTTTTCGGTGAAAAAATATTTGACTTAGATTTTGGACAGACTTCAGAATACCGGAGGCAAGGTGCCCAGAAAACGGTTCTAAAAAGTATGCATGGAACCTGGTAGCAAAAGAAACTGTTATCCGTGAAACGGGTAAAAGAAACGTATAAAACAAGGAGATGAGCGATGTTTGGAATTGGACCTCCTGAATTGCTGGTTATTTTTTTGATTATTTTAATTCTGTTTGGTGCCAAGCGTTTACCGGAATTGGCCCGGTCGCTGGGACGCTCCATTAACGAGTTTAAAAATGCGACCCAGAATATTCAGCAGGAATTAGATGTTACAAGGGAAGAGCCTTTACCAAAGCAGAAGCAACAGAGCGCAGAGAAGAAGGACGAGAATCTGGCCGGGTAATTGGCGAATCCAATTTTCGGATTTCAACAACCCGATGGTAAAGCGGAGTAGATAATCGGGGCATTGAGTGACGGCACAAGACGATA
This sequence comes from uncultured Calditrichaceae bacterium, assembly GCA_964495805.1. Taxonomy (GTDB): domain Bacteria; phylum Calditrichota; class Calditrichia; order RBG-13-44-9; family RBG-13-44-9; genus JALXCH01. The sequence goes on along the minus strand of CAZBWV010000083.1, from coordinate 25,122 downwards.
AACACCAGCGTTTTCTGCACGGCGAGCTTGATTTGAATAAAGCGGTTCGTCACGCTCTGGAGCGGATTCGCCAGTTTTCCCATTTCAATGCTTTTGTTCGCGTTTTTGCTGAGGAGGCCATTGAACAAGCCCGGATGTTGCAACGTCGGAGGGACCGGGGTGAGTCCCTGGGCCCTCTGGCCGGGTACATTGTGGCGTTAAAAGATAATATTGCCTACCGCCATCATCCTCTGACCTGTGGATCGAAAATTCTGCAACAATACCAATCCCCATTTCATGCCACCGCCGTACAACGAATTCTTCAGGCTGATGGAATTATTATCGGCCAGACCAACATGGATGAGTTTGCCATGGGTTCATCCAGCGAAACCTCCTATTTCGGTGCGGTGAAAAATCCCCTGAACCCGGATGATGTAGCCGGTGGTTCCAGCGGAGGCTCCGCTGTAGCCGTTGCCACGGGAATGGCTGATCTGGCACTGGGGAGCGATACCGGCGGTTCAGTTCGCCAGCCAGCTGCTTTTTGTGGCGTAGTGGGATTTAAACCAACTTACGGACGAGTTTCCCGGTACGGACTGGTGGCGTTTGCCTCTTCGCTGGAGCAAATCGGTCCCATGGCACAACGTGTAGGAGAAGTGGCGAAGTTGTTGCAGGTTATCGCGGGAGCGGATTCCCGGGATGCCACCTGTGCGAATCAACCGGTTCCGGACTATTCCCGATGGCTGAATCGAGATGTAAAAGGGCTGCGCATTGGCGTACCGAAAGAATATTTCCACCCCCGGGTAGAACCGGCAATTCGGGATGGTGTGGAACGAGCGCTTCAGCTTTTAGAGCATGCCGGTGCCGAACTGGTATCCATTTCTCTGCCGTTCACCCGTTATGCCGTTGCCACTTACTACGTCATCGCCTCTGCGGAGGCGTCCAGCAACCTTGCCCGATTTGATGGCGTGCGCTACGGTTTTCGTGCCCCGGCCAGCGATCCGGAAACGATGTTCCGAAAGACGCGCAGCCTGGGATTTGGTGCGGAAGTGAAACGACGGATTATGCTGGGTACTTATGTGCTTTCTGCCGGATACTATCGGGCATATTACCAGAAAGCCCGGAAGGTACAACGGCTCATTCAGCAGGAATACCTTCGGGCATTTGAGGGAGTGGATGTACTGGTAACACCCACCACACCCACATTTCCTTTTCGACTGGGAGAGAAACTTCATCAACCGTTGCAGATGTATTTGTCCGATGCCTTCACTGTGCCAGCAAATCTGGCTGGTATCTGTGCCATGAACCTTCCCCTGCGGGAATCCGGACTGGAATTTGCGGTGGGACTCCAGCTCATGGCACCTCCGTTCCGGGAAGAGTTGCTTTTTCAGGTGGGTGATTTCGTAGAAAGGGAGTGGAGTCAAAAGGAGTCGGGGACGTCATGACTTATCAGGTGGTTATTGGACTGGAAATACATGCCCAGCTGCTAACCGAAAGCAAAATATTTTGTGGTTGCAGCACCCGATATGGTGCGGAGCCCAACACTCAGGTTTGTCCGGTGTGTCTGGGACTTCCCGGTGCTCTGCCGGTACTGAATCAAAAAGCGGTGGAATTTGCCATTGCCATGGGATTAGCCACCCACTGTCGCATTGCTTCCATCAGCACTTTTGCACGGAAGAACTATTTTTATCCGGATTTACCCAAAGGGTACCAGATTACTCAATATCAGGAACCGCTGTGTCGCGATGGTTACCTGAATATAACCCTGCCTGATGGCATAGAGCGAAGAATTGGCATTCAGCGAATTCATCTGGAAGAGGATGCGGGCAAGTCCATTCACGATCCGGCGGTGGCAGGGGAGGCAACGCTCATCGATTTTAACCGAAGTGGCGTACCGCTGATCGAAATCGTCACCCAACCCGATTTGCGTTCTCCCACCGAAGCCCGTCTCTTTCTGGAAAAATTAAAAAAAATACTGGTATATTTGCGCATCTGCGACGGAAATATGGAAGAAGGCAGCTTGCGTTGCGATGCCAACGTCTCCCTTCGACCGACGGAAGAGAATGAGCCTGGAGTAAAAACGGAGTTGAAAAATTTAAATTCTTTTCGTAACGTAGAGAGAGCTTTAAAATTTGAAATTGAACGGCAGACAGCCATTTTAAATGGTGGAGGGGTGGTGGAACCGGCCACGCTGCTGTGGGATGCCACAAAAAACCAGGCACGCATCATCCGCAAAAAGGAAGCCGATTTTGATTATCGCTATTTCCCGGAACCGGATTTGCTGCCGCTGGAGGTATCGCGCCGAACAGTGGAACGAATAGCCGAAACACTTCCCGAACTGCCCGATGCACGCATGGAACGATTCCGGAAACAATATCAGCTTTCCGAGTACGATGCCACAATCCTCACTGCGGAACGGGAACTGGCTGATTTGTATGAGCAGGTGGTAAAGTACCACTCTCATTTTTCTCTGGCCAGCAATCTGTTTTTGCGGGAGGTCAAACGAATCCTGCACCAGCGGAAATGGTCGGTAAACGAGTTTCCTGTATCACCGAAAAATCTGGCCGAATTATTAAATTTGATTGCCAGGGGGATACTGAGCCAATCCCGTGCCGGGGAAGTACTGGAGGAAATGGTGGAAACCGGAAAAAGTGCCCGGGAGGTAGTTGAAGCAAAAGGACTGCAACAAATTCACGATCGCGAAATTTTGCGAAAAGTCGTTCATGAAGTCTTGCATCAGTTTCCGGAACAGGTGGAACAATTCCGGAATGGGCGGGAAAAGGTATTCACTTTTTTGATGGGGCAGGTGATGCGAAAAACCGGGGGTAAAGCCAATCCTGCCGTGCTTAAGGAGTTGTTGTCCCGGGCGTTAAAAAACAATCACAGGGAAAAATGAGCAATAGAAAGAGACCTTAAACCGGTTAGATTTAAAGAGAACAAAGAAATCCTATCCGGGAATTTCTGTTTTTCAAAAAAATAAAAATAAGGGAAGCCGCCATGGGCAACAAAAAAGTATTGGTCATTGAGGATGAAAAGTCGCTGGCAGATATTATGGTCAATATGTTACAGGTATTTGGATTTTCCGGAGAAATTGCCCCGACTGGTCACGATGCGTTAGACCGAATGTCCGAAGAAAGCTTCGACCATATCATTCTGGATTTAAGTTTACCGGATATTACCGGAGACAAACTTTATCGAAAAATCTGTGAAAAATATCCGGAATTTAAAGGTCGAATTGTGTTTACCAGCGGTTACGAAGCACCGGATGAGATTGAAGAAATTCTGGATACCGACGGGGGACTATTTTTGCCCAAACCGTTCAGCGTGGATAAGTTTCAGGAAATATTGAACAAATTAAGTTAAGTTCTTACGTGCCTGGCATAACAACTGGGCATTGTCCAGCTGTTGTGATTGACCAATTATTTTTTTATTTCATTGAAAAAACACGGTTTCCGTTCCTATTTTCACTTCATCAAAAGGATTACGGAAGGGGAAGGGAGTGTTACTAAACCGGAAAGGAAATGTTGTGTTTTCGTTCCGGTATGAATCAGTAAAATCTGGCATTTGAATCCTCTGAACCGATAAGCAAGAAGGGAGCATTATGGAATTACCGCTTGAGCCGTTTCGTATTAAGATGGTGGAACCATTAAAATTAATCTCCCGGGAGGAGCGGGAAAAGTTGATTCACAAGGCGGGATTTAACGTGTTTAACATACCGGCCGAAGCCATTTTTATCGATTTGCTTACCGATTCCGGAACCTCCGCCATGAGCGACCGTCAATGGGCTGGTCTGATGATGGGCGACGAATCTTATGCTGGTTGCCGGAATTTTTACCATTTGCAGGAGAGTGTTCAAAAGGTAATGGGATTTCGCTACGTGTTGCCCACACACCAGGGGCGAGCAGCCGAAAATGTGTTCTTCTCCACGCTGCTCAAACCAGGTGATGTGGTACCCAATAACATTCATTTCGATACTACCCGCGCCAATGTGGAATACCTCCAGGCTCAGGCACTGGATTGCGTCATCGAAGAAGGATTGCATCCCACCCTGGAACATCCGTTTAAAGGGAATATGGACCCGCAGAAGCTGGAAAACGCCATCCGGGAGTACGGTAAAGAGAAAATACCGGTTATTTTAATCACCATTACCAACAACAGTGGGGGCGGACAGCCGGTTTCCATGGAGAATATCCGCACCATCAGCGAAATCAGCCATTCCTACGGAATACCGTTATTTTTTGATGCGGCACGATTTGCTGAAAATGCGTATTTCATCAAAATGCGGGAAAAAGGCTACCGGGACAAGAGCATTCCGGAAATCGTGCGGGAAATGTTCTCCTATGTGGACGGTTGTTTGATGAGTGCCAAAAAGGATGCGCTGGTGAATATGGGCGGTTTTATTGCACTGAACGATGAAGAACTGTACCGGAAATTACAGAATCTGCTGATTTTACGGGAGGGGTTTCCCACTTATGGCGGACTGGCCGGGCGGGACCTGGAACTTATTGCGCGGGGATTGGAAGAAGTGCTCAATGAGGATTATCTGCGTTACCGGATTGCCCATACCGCTTATTTAGGACGGCTGATAAGCGATCTGGGAATACCCATCGTCAAACCGGTGGGGGGACATGCTGTGTACATCGATGCAAAAAGCTTTCTGTCTCACATTCCCCAATCGCAGTTTCCCGGACAGGTGCTTACTGTGGCTTTTTATCGGGAAGCGGCGATTCGAGTGGTGGAAATTGGAAGTCTGATGTTTGCACACCGTGATCCCGACAGCGGAGAGTGGCACTATCCGGAAATGGAATTGGTTCGGCTGGCTATTCCCCGACGCGTGTACACCGCCTCTCATCTGGAGTATGTCGCCAATGCACTGAAAAACATCCGCGACCAGAGAGAATCGTTCAAAGGATTGCGATTGGTGTACGAGCCACCCTTCCTGCGGCATTTTACCGCTATTCTGGAAGAAGTGGATTAAACGATAATTTCGACCGAAAAAAAGAAAAAAGGGTATGAATGGATAGATGTACAAATTGGGGAATGCATCTGAAACTGGCAATGCGCGCCATGTTTACTTTAATAATTCGCTTTTAATTCATCTGGCATGCGGACAAACAACCCGGACAAATATATTGAATGGATTGACAACTCCACAGATTTTGAAAATGCAGGTTTCATTCCGGTTCCACGGCATAGCTGTTTTGATCAAACGTTATTTCATCCGGGGTCTCTTGTTCCATCTGCATCACCCGAAAGATGCAAATCAGACTTCCCATGCCCTACACCCATTTCATTCTACACCCTACAATTCCCTTATCTCCCTTATTTCCTTTATTTCCCTTATTTCCCCTATTCCCCTTATATCCCTTATATCCCTTATTTCCCTTATATCCCCTATTCCCCCTATTTCCCTTATCTCCCTTATTCCCCTCTAACCAACCTTAACCAGAAGAAGGATCACCATGCTCTGGCAACGACAGCAACAGTTCAATGAATTACTTGGAAAATTGGAAAGAATCTCACCCGATAAACCTTTATTCCTCTCCGTAGAAGGGGAGGAGGGAATGGGCAAACATGAATTTGTGGAAGCGCTATTCAGGCAGTTACCGGATGCCTACTTCCCACTGCTCCATTTGAATTTTGCTTTCCACACCGGAGAGGCAGGACAACTTCCCGCTCAGATCATTCGGCAACTGAATCGGGACAACCACCCGCAATGGGAACATTTCTTGCAGCAATTTCCCCGTTCTGCCCGAAAGTTTATCCGCAATACCCTGCAGAATCACCAGATTGACGAGTTGCATAATGGAAGCTGGCATAGTGACCTGTTTCTGCAGTTTGTGGATTTTGTGGCGGAAACCCACACGCCGTTTTTAATACTGGAAAATATTCATCATCTGGAATATTCCCGCTTTCAGGGATATCGGTTGTTACTGGAACAGCTCAAGCCATTCCATCCTCTGGTGGTCTTTACCCGGAATCCCCGGGAGAAACATCATCCTGAAGTACCTGCGGAGGAAGTGATTGAGTTGCGTAAACTCTCCGTTCAGGAGGTGGAACGTAGTATCGCCGAATACTTTCCCACTCAGCCCATGAATGCCCGGTTGATTACCAATCACTGTTATATGAAAACGGGTGGCAATCCTGGTAAAATCCGTTTTTTGCTGGAGGGTGTGTATCGTCCCCTGATAGAAGAAGCGGGAGACGGATTTATTCAGGTGGAAAAACTGCGCGAGATTCGCATCGGACAGCAGTGGGAGGACCTCTTCCAGGCGGTTTTTGATACGCTGGAAGTTGCCGATCGACGGTTATTGGGATTTCTGGCTCATTTAAACCAGCCGGTACACAAAGCAGATCTTTTCGAGCTCATGAATTACCTTTTCGGCAATACAGAAAAACACCACCACTGGCAGAAGGCTGGATTTATCCAGGAAGTGGTTCAGGACGGCCAGCGCTGGCAAATACTGGCATCTCTCCGCTGGCAGCACTGGTTGAAGGAGATGGTTTTGTTAGAAGACCTGCACGATCTGCTGGAATTTGTGCATCAGCAGGAAACAACAGGGAAATTCCAGGAAATATACCGCATTTCCGCTTTGTATTACGAATTAGGGAACATGGAGCGAGCCATTGAACTGGCCAGGCTGGAAGGTAACCATTTTGCCAAACAGCAAAAACTAACCGAAGCAGCAGATCGGTTTTATTTTCTGGTGCGCATTGCCTCATTATATCCCGGCAAAGTACCGCAGGTGGAGGCGATCCTGTCCCATCTGAGCGATTTGTACTGGCAGATTGGTGCATACGATAATTCTTTCGAGATCTTGCGCCAGTTACGAGAACGATTTGCCAGTCAATCCAAACCCTCTCCGAAGGAGCAGAAGCGGTGGGTAGAGGTTAACCTGAAAATGATTCGCACACTGATTGCGATGGATGCTTTTCAGGAAGCACGCTATTTGATTCGCGAAGTGCGCGTAAAGGATTTTGTTGATCTGGCAACTCATGCGGAATGTGACTGGTTGTTGGGGCAGGTGGAAGAGAATTTGAGTCGTCGGAATTTTGCCATCCGGAATTACCGGTCGGCCTGGGAAAAATTCCAGCAGACCGGACAGACCCGTCGTGTGGTGCAGGTGTATCGGAAACTTAAAGAGTTGCTGAAGCGCGAAGCGGAACCATACCGGGAACTGGTTCAGCAAACCCTTCGCTACTTACGTAACCGGAATCCTGAAGGAGAAGAAAATCTTCCTGTAATGCTGGATTTGATGCAAATCCAGATGGCTCAAAATGAGGTGGTTCCTGCAGTCTCTACAGGTATGCAACTGCTGCGTTTGCTGCGACGTTATTTTTATCCCCAGCAGCGTTTTCAGGTGTCACTTTACTTATCCGATCTTTACGCCCGATTGGGTAAATGGCGGTACGCTGCGGCGCATCTGGAGAATTTGCTTCACCGAATGCGACTCACCTATCGTCCTGCCCGACACATGCAGGTGCTTATTCATCTGGGAATGATTTACAAAGAGCAGGGGGCTTACGGAAAAGCCCGAAAAACTCTGGAACAGGCGCTGGAACTGGCTTTTCAGCATCGTTTTTTCAACGAACAGAATGAAATCAAACTGCATCTGGGGCATCTTTATTTACTGGTACATGCCCTACTGTACGCAGTGGAATATTTAAGCGAAGCCCGGCGATGGGCGGAAAAAACTCAGAATGCACCATTGCAAATTATGGCGAATTTGTATCTTTCTTTTTACGAGGTCCAGAACCGACGCTTTGACCGCGCACACCGTTTACTGGTAAGCGCCAAAAAGCTGGTGAACACCAGCGGTGAACTCATGGATTATCTGAATTACCTTTTTTACTATGCCCTGTATTTGCTGGAACGCAAGCAACCGCAAAAGGCTCTGGTTCTGGTGGAACTGATGTTGAAGCGGGCTCCCGAATGGGGACGCTACCGTGCGGCAGCGTATTATCTACAGGGACGCGCTTTTGCCCTACTGGAACAAGTTGAACGGAGTGAAAAAGCCTTCCGGCATTCCCGGGAAATTGCCAGGCAGTGCGGATATCCTCAGATTATCTATCTGGTGGAATGCGAGTGGGTGCGATTGCTTCATCGTCAGAAGGAACGCAATCGGTTCAATCAGTTCCTGCCGCAGGTGTGTGAAACCATTCAGACTATCGCCAATAAAATTGACGATGAAATTCTCCGGCACCAGTTCCTGGAAGCCCGTTATCATGAAGACATCCGCTACTGGTGCGATCTGGCCGGGTAAGTCAACGGAAATGTCTGGTGAGAAATTTTTTGCGGTAGCGAATAATCACCGGAGAATATTTCTTGAATTATTTTATGCATCGATACATTTTTTCACTTTTCGAACTCAACAACCAGGAGGGTAATTACCATGAAGTACAACGGCATTCAGTTCAAATTTCGCTTTTATGGCATTCCCGTAGTATTTTTACATGCTTTTCCGTTAAACTACAAAATGTGGCAGCCGCAGATGGAACTGGTGGAAAGTGTATCCGGCTGCTATTTTACATACGATTATCCCGGTTTCGGTGAATCGAAAGAATTTACTGAGCAGCCTACCATTTACGATTATGGAAAACCAGCGCTTCAGGCACTGGAGGAAATGAACATCGAAAAAGCTGTTTTCGTGGGAGTGAGCATGGGGGGATACGTTGCCCTGTCCCTGTATCGTCATCATCCGGAAATATTTGCCGGACTGGTGCTGGCCAATACCCGCGCTTCTGCCGATACCGAAGAGGGGCGTCGAGCACGACTTGAGACGATTGAAGAATTGCGCAAAACCGGCGATGCAACCCAACTGTTTGATTCGCTGATCACTAAATTTTTTACTCCGGAAACCAGAGAGAAACAGCCGGAACTGGTGGAACAGGTGTACAGCATCATGAAAGAATCCACCGTGACCGGGATTATCCATGCCATGCGAGCTATGGCAGATCGACCCGATTCCATGGACTTGCTGGGTCAGATGGATTTTCCCGTGTTGGTCATCGCCGGGGAAAAGGATGAACTGATTCCCCTGGACGAAGCGCGAGCCATGGTAAATGCCCTGCCCATCGGCGATTTGTCCATCATACGTAATTCTGCGCACCTGTCCAATCTGGAAAAACCCCATGAATTCAACGATATTTTACATCTTTACCTGAAAAAACTATTAGAAGCGTATTAGTCATGCAGTTACCCTTATCCATTGCAGGTGGGGAAAATAATGAAACCGTTCTTGCTTCTCTTTTTCACCTTTTTGGTACTGTTGGTGGGAAGTTGCACCCGGGAGAAATCACGGACCCCGGAAGAACTTCAGCACCAGGCGGTGAATTTAGCACATCAACTACTCCTTATCGATACCCATCTGGATGTACCGTACCGGGTTTGGCACCACCACGATGATATTTCTGTCCGCTCGGATAAAGGGCACTTCGATTATCCCAGAGCCCGAGAAGGCGGATTGGATGTCGCTTTTTTCGCCATTTACATTCCTGCACGGTTGCAGCAGGAAGGTGGTGCTTGCGAATTGGCCAATCGATTAATCGATATGGTGGATAGCTTTGCCGTACGCTGGCCAGACAAATTTGTGCGGGTGAATTCCGTGCAGGAAGTGCGGCGTAACCAGGGAAAGGGAAAGGTAATGATTGCCCTGGGAATGGAAAACGGAGCAGGCATTGAAGGAAGTCTGGATAACCTGCACCATTTCTATCAGCGTGGCATCCGCTACATTACCCTGACCCATGCCAGGTGGAACCGTATATGTGATTCCTCCTACGACCCGGAACGTCATTGGCATGGCCTGAGCCCGTTCGGCAAACAGGTGGTGCGGGAAATGAATCGTCTGGGTATGATGGTGGACATCTCTCATGTTAGTGATGAAGCATTTGAGCAGGTGCTGGAAATTTCTCGTGCACCGGTGATTGCTTCCCATTCCTCCTGCCGCTATTTTACTCCCGGCTTCGAACGCAATATGAGTGACGAAATGATCCGTAAACTGGCGGAAAAAGGTGGGGTGATTCAAATCAACTTCGGTTCTTACTTTGTCAGCAGGGATTACAACCAGCGAGCGGAGCAGTATCGACAGGAAATTGACCATTATCTGAAAGAACATCACCTGACCCGACAGGACACCGCTGCTCGAAAGTACATTGACCAATATAAAAAAGAACATCCGCTGGATTACGGGACCGTTGCCACCGTTGCCGATCATATTGATCATGCTGTTCGGATTGCTGGCATCGATCATGTAGGTCTGGGCTCGGACTTTGATGGGGTTAGCGGGTTGCCGGTGGGACTGGAGGATGTATCAAAATATCCCAATCTGATTGCCGAATTGCTCCGACGTGGCTACACCAGGGAAGACCTGCGTAAAATCTGTGGGGAGAACCTGCTGCGCGTTTGGAAGCGGGTGGAAGAAATCGCCATGGAGATGAAGAAAGAGAAGAAAGAGCAGATGGGGGAATAATGTGAGAGAATCTGGGTGTTTCGGGTTATTTGTGTGAGGATGCCGGAATCGCCGGATTTCTTTTTTTCAACGGAAATATGAGGCATGCGATAAAACGAAAAAATTTCGAATAGTGTTTATCTCACCCGTAACTGTGTATTTTTATCCTTCACAGTTTGCTCTTTTTCCCGGAGCAAGAAATTCCAAATAAAATGGGCACGACACCGGGAATCATCCATTCTTCCGGTAAGTGCCCATCCGTCATTTCAACCTTACTTGAGAGCCCTATTCTAATTTCTCAGCGGTTTTCCGGTTTTAAGCATGTGGCGCATCCGTTCCTGGGATTTCGGTTCGGCACACAAGCTGACAAAAGCTTCTCGTTCGATATCCAACAGATACTGTTCGTCCACGGGCGTAACCGGATTGGCCCGATCGCCGCCAGTAAGAACGTAAGCTAACTTCTTCCCGATAAGCAAGTCGTGGTCGGAAATAACCCCTAACATGCGGTAGTTTTTCAGCGTACCTTCAATGGCCAGGCGCCCCGCTTCGCCGGGCAGAATAATGTCCCGACGATATTCCGGTGGGCGATAGCCCTTGCTCATGCGCTGGGCTTCGGCTTTGGCTTCAAAAATAAGGTGGTCGGGATTGATGACAATTTTATCCTCCCGGGTGAGATAACCCAGCGCCACAGCTTCCTTGGCTGAGCGGGAAACTCTGGCAAAGCCAATCGTCTCAAACGCTTTTTGCACCGGTGGGAATGGTCCGGGACGCTGTTTTTCCATCGCTTTCTGGAAATTTAGCAGCAAGCGCAGGTTTCCTCCCGCACCGGGAATGACACCAACGCCCACTTCCACCAGGCCAATGTACGATTCGGCCGAAGCCACCCGTCGGTCGCAGGCACCAATCATTTCAAATCCGCCGCCCAGACACATCCCGAACGGAGCTGCCACCACCGGAATGGGAGCAAAACGAATTTTCTGGGTAACATCCTGAAAAGTTTTACTCAACTGTTCCAGCTTTTTCCAGTCCTTCTCCTCGGCGTACTTCAGAATCAGTGCCAGGTTGGCTCCAGCGGAAAAATGTTGTCCCTGATGACCAATCACCAGTGCGCTATATCCGGAGTCTTTCCAGTGCTCAATTGCTTCATCCAGCATATCGATAATGGCGCCATCTAACGGATTGTAATTGGGTTGAACAATGCTGTGGAATTCCACCAGCGCCACTCCATCACCCAGATCGATTAAGCTGGCGTTCCAGTTTTTGCGTAATTCCGCACCCAGATTTTTCAGAATATTCAGACGAACAACCTTGGGATTTTCCCGGAAAGGTTGAAAATCCCGCGAAGGGATGTCGTAATAGGTAAGCTCTTTTCCCTTCTGATCATAAAAGGAAGTGTGTCCGGCGGCAACCATTTCTTTCACCCATTCGGGAACCTGTTTGCCTTCCTGTTCCATCCGTTCCAGCGATTTCTCCAATCCCAGTGCTTCCCAGGTACGAAATGGTCCTAACTCCCAGCCAAATCCCCATTCCATGGCATGGTCAATGTTCACCAGGTCGTCGGCAATTTCCGGGATGCGGTTGGCTGCATAGATGAGCGTGTTGGCCAGCAATTCCCAGGTAAACTTGCCCGCTACATCATCACTGTAACACAGGGCATGGATTTTTCCCGCGGTGGTCCAGCGTTTTTTCGCCAATCGAACACCATCGAAGCGCACCTTTTTCTGATGCTCATATTCCAGTGTTTCCAGGTTCAGGGAGAGAATTCCCTGCTCGGTTTTCTGGTAAAAGCCTTTGCCCGTTTTGGCTCCCAGCATTTTCCGTTCAATCATGGTCTGCAGTAATTCGGGTACTTTGAATAGCTCCCTTGCTTCGTCATCGGGGCATTTTTCGTAAGCGGTGCGGGAGACGTGCGCCAGGGTATCCAGCCCTACCAGGTCTGCAGTGCGGAACGTGGCACTTTTGGGGTGTCCGATGATGGTTCCGGTCAGTGCGTCCACCTCTTCCACTCGCAGATGCATCTCCTGAGTGAGCTTGAGTGCCAGCATCATGCTATATACCCCGATGCGGTTCGCCACAAAATTGGGGGTGTCTTTGGCATACACAATGCCTTTCCCCAGGACATTTTCGCCCATTTCTACCATAGCCTGAACCACTTCCGGCAGGGTTTCCCGATTGGGGACAATTTCTAACAAGTGCATGTATCGGGGCGGGTTAAAGAAGTGGGTAACCAGAAAACGCTGGCGAAAGTTTTCCGGCATGGCCTGTGCCAGTTCGTTCACCGATAGGCCGGATGTATTGGTGCTGATAATTGCGTGTGGTTTCAGAACAGGCAGGATGCGCTGAAACAGCTGTGTTTTGATATCCGCCCGTTCCACCACCGCCTCGATGACCCAATCCACTTCCTGCAGGCGGGAAAGGTGATCATCGTAGTTGCACGGGGTGATGCGCTCTGCGTAACGGGGACTGTAAAATGCTGCCGGTTTTGCTTTTTCAGCTGCTTTAATGCCCTTCTCTGCCAGTTCCTGAGTCATATCAAACAGCAGGGAGGGGATTCCCACGTTGGCCAGGTGGGCGGCAATCTGGCTGCCCATAATTCCCGCGCCCAGAACAGCGACTTTTTCGATTTTCCGTTCCATGGTTTACCCTCCTTTTACAGCCGTTCGATGATGGTTGCGATTCCCTGTCCCGCGCCAATACACATGGTTGCCAGTCCGATATGCGCATCCCTTTGTTCCATGACGTTCAGCAGGGTGGTCAGGATGCGGGCACCGGAGCAGCCCAACGGGTGTCCTAAAGCAATGGCTCCGCCGTTCAGATTGATTTTCTCCATCGGCCAGCCACCTTTTTTTATTACGTAAAGGCTTTGTGCAGCAAAGGCTTCGTTCAGTTCAATCACTTCGATGTCATCCAGAGTCATGCCAGCGCGTTTCAGTGCTTTTTCGGTTGCAGGTAAAGGACCCATTCCCATGCGTGTCCAGTCCACACCGGCGACTGCTCGGGCCAGAATCCGTGCACGCGGTTTCAGACCCAGCTCCTCTGCCAGCGTGTTGCTGGTTAGCAGTAGGGCAGAGGCTCCGATGGAAATGGGACTGCTGGTGGCAGCAGTGACAGTGCCATCTGCCATAAAGGCTGGTTTCAGGCTCTTAATTTTCTCAATGTCCGGTTCGCGGGGACCTTCATCTCGCGTAATTTTCTTACCGTTGTATTCCACCGGAACCACTTCATTGTCAAATCGGCCGTTCGCCCAGGCGTCCAGGGCTTTGCGATGGGAGGCAATGGCAAACTCTTCCTGCTCCTCACGGGAGATGTTGAGATCGCGGGCTAAATTCTCGGCAGTTTCGCCCATGCCAATGTAGTACTGCTTCTGGTACAGCACCGGATGAAACATGGGATTAAATCCCCCCATGGGGATGGTGAACATGTCTTCCACACCACCAGCAATTGCTGCTTCGGCATCGTTCAGGGTAATGGCATAATCCACCTGATGCACGGCATCCATGGAGGAACCGCAAAAGCGGTTGACCACTTTGGCGCCGGTTTCCACGGGAAAGTCTGCCAGAATGGAAGCCGCGCGCGCTAACAGCATACCCTGTGTGGCTTCGGGAAAGGCACATCCAATCACCACATCTTCTAACTTCTCCAGAGGGAACCGGGGATTGCGATCGACCAGTGCCCGAAGTACCTGTGCCATCAAATCGTCTGCGCGCATGCCGACCATCTGTCCCCGTTTTACTCCAATGGGACTGCGAACCGCATCGATGATGACTGCATAACGTTCGGTTTTATTCATGAGTGGATCTCCTTATTTTTAGGTGGTGGAGGGGCAATCCCGGAGAAATCCGGTAGGATTTTTGCCCGTCCTTGAATACAAAATGTTTTATATGCGATGATACGGATAATCTTTGGTTCGGTAAAGCAGTTCGGCTAACTCCTGTTTCAGCTTCATGGTATCGGTGGAAAGCAGCATCGCATTACCCAGATATTGCCACTGCTTCAGTGCCTCGCTCCGGTTATTTTCGGGAAGAATGTGATGGAGCGCCAGGTAAGCATTCTGATGCATCCGCAGAGTGGTTTCCGCAACCAGCACTTTTCCTATGGCCAGCAAATAGTGTCGCAGCGAATCCGGGCCGTTGTACTGCCGAATGCGCGAAAGAGTGGTTTGCATGATGAAAATGTCGCTTACCGCATCGCTAATGATCTCGCCCACCTGTTGTTCGTGCTGTAAATCCTGGCCGAACTCAGTCAGCGCGTATCGGTAAATAATAAGCAGTAGATGCTTGGCCAGTTCCACAGCGCGTTCCTCTTTACCCAGTTCCCAATCCGGAAGTGGAGGCATTTCGCCCGCCAGCACCGCTTCGGTTTCCTTCATCTTTTCCCGAAGAGGTAGTTCTTCCAGCAGCGTTTTTTTCATCAAATAGCCGGTGATGATCTGTCGGTTAATCTCGTTGGTACCTTCGTAAATCCGGTCGATGCGGGTATCCCTGAGAATTTGTGCCATTGGATAGTCCTCGATGTACCCATACCCGCCAAAGATTTGCAGCCCATCATCGGCGTTTTGCCACAATGCTTCGCTGCCGTATATTTTACACACGGAGCACTCAATGGCGTACCGCTCTATGGCGTGAGCCACATCGGTGGAGTAGGTGGGGGAATCGGGTTGAACGGTAGCAATGGACTCATCCAGTAGATGAGCGGTTTCGTACACAATACTCTCCAGCGCAAAAGTTCGGATGAGCATATCGGCAAATTTTTTCCGGATGGCATCGAAATAGGCGATTGGCTGACCAAACTGGCGGCGTTCCAGTGCATAGGGAATGGCTTCCCGCAAGGTAGTTTTGCAGCCGCCTAACACCGATGCACCTAATTTAAATCGCCCGATATCCAGACTGTTAAAGGCAATCGCGGCGCCGTCTCCAATGGTACCCAGCACGTTCTCCACCGGCACTTTCACATTCTCCAGAATGACATTGCAGGTGGAAGAACCATGCAATCCCAGCTTATTCTTTTCCTCTTTGCGAATCACGCCTTCCGAAGTGGGATCGATCAGAAAAGCGGTGAGTTTGTCGCCATCAATTTTAGCGAAGGTAATGAGCAGGTTTGCCCAACCACCGTTGGAGATAAACTGTTTGTTCCCATTTAAAATATAGTATTGACCATCCTCCGAAAGTCTGGCAATGGTACGAATGGCCAGGGCGTCCGAACCAGCGCCCGGTTCGGTGAGTGCGTAGGAACTAATCCATTCACCGCTGGCTAATTTAGGCAGGTAGAATTCCTTCTGCTTCTCGTTTCCGAAGTACACGATGGGCAGAGTTCCGATGCCAGTATGGGCGGAAAAGGTAACCGTAAACGAAGCGCTTTCGCCCAGGGTGATGCGTTCGGCCAGCAGAGCAGAGGTCACCTTATCCAGATCCAAACCACCGTACTGTTCCGGGACATCCACACCCAGGAGCCCCAATTCGCCGCATTGTTTCATAAGCTGGCGGGTTAAATCGGGATTGAATTGTTCAATTTCTCCTTTTCGGGGAAGAATTTCCTGCAGAGCAAAATCTTCGGCTGCCTTGCCAAATTCCACCTGCATTTCACTGAACTGTTCTGGTCCAAACGCCTGATGTTCCATCAAACCCTGAACCAGAAAAAATCCGCCGGTATCCATGATGCCTCCCCTGTTTCGGTGACGTTTTGATTTGATGATTCAAAAAAATGAATGTGAGGCTCAAATTTGTTCCGAATTCACATGTCCATTTTCGCCTCATCCGTTTATCCCATTGAGAACATAATAATTAAACCAGAGATGTTAAGAATGGTTCGGGAAATTCACCGTTTTTTCTGGTCTGTTTAAAATTAGAGGGAATTTTCCCCGGAAAAAAGAAATTTTTCGCAAAAATAAAATGAACGGAAAAATAGACCAGTGAATGATTTTATTGTGGAACTCGTTGTGTGGGTGAGGCTTTCTGCTGTTTGTTTTGATGCTGCGCCGAAGATCTGCGTAATTCTTCAGTGATTTGCTTTTCCATTTGCAACAGCAGGCGGTAAGCCTGTTCGTGGTCGGACTCCACCAGTTCACGATAGATCCGGCGGTATTCATCCGGTGATAGATGGTATTCCCGGAAAAGCTGTTGCAATCTGGCTGCTTTGATGCTATCCGGTTGGGAGGTGGCAAGGATGATTTCCATCCGGGTGAGTATTGCCTGCCAGGTTGGATTCACGGAAACCTCCGTCTTTTTGTGGCATCCTGTTGTGATCCAAATAACCACTGTAAATAGTGCCCAAAACAGCACAAGACGCAATTTTTTTACAAACCGATTCATGGAAATTCTTGATCTTAATTTCATACAATAAATTACTTTAATTTGCCTCTCAAAACCTAATCGAAAATGAAAATATTGGGACGATTGCAGCGTTTAAAATGAAATTTCATACGGGGGGCAATTCGGGTGGTGCAAAAACGGAACAATTCCAACAAATACGTTTAAAACCACTAAGAATGAGGAGGCATACCAGAATGGGATACGAATAAATACCTTGAATTACCTGGATGAAAGGTGTATTTTAAATGAACTGGAGGAGCCTGTTACGGGAATTTTTTGGTAATGGAGGAACGATGAAATTTCGTATTCTGGGATTCATTTTTCTGTTGTGCTTGATCCAGCTGGTCTCGGCTCAATACTTTGGTAAAAACAAAGTTCAATATAAAAATTTCAAGTGGTACTACATCCAGAGTCAGCATTTCGATATCTATTTTTATCCGGGTGGCGAAAAAACGGCTGAATTTGTTGCCCATGTCGCAGAAAAAGCCTACCAGCAACTGAAACGAGATTTCAACTACGAGCTGTCCAAACGGGTGGTCTTCATCGTTTACAAATCCCATAACGATTGGCAGCAAACCAATGTGGTGCTGAGCTACCTGGAAGAAGGCATTGGTGGAGTAACCGAGCTGTACAAAAACCGGGTGGTGGTTCCGTTCGAAGGCTTGTACGATCAGTTTCGACACGTTATTCACCACGAACTGGTGCACGCAGTGATTAACGATATGCTCTACGGTGGCAACATCAATTCGCTGATCATGGGACAGGTTGCACCGTTGCCATTGTGGGCGAACGAAGGTCTGGCTGAATTTGAATCCGTCGGCTGGAATACCCGTACGGATATGATCATCCGGGATGCCGTGCTAACCGGGTATATTCCACCGGTGCAGTATCTGGAATACATTCTGGCCTACCAGGGTGGGAATTCCGTGTACCGCTATATTGTTGAGACTTACGGGCGGGAGAAAATTGCCGAAATATTGAACAAAGCGCACGGTAAAGTCCAGTTCCAGCAGGTGCTTAAATCGTCCCTGGGATTGGATTACAAAGAGCTGACCGAAAAATGGCATCGTTATCTGCGCCGGAAATATTATCCTGAAGTGGCGGACCAACTGGTTCCAAAAGAATTTAGCGATCAGATGACCTTCCATGAAGAATGGAAGAATTACCTGAATGTAAGTCCCACTATTTCACCTCAAGGCGATAAAATTGCGTACATTTCTGATAAATCCGGTTACCAGGACATTCGTCTCATCTCCTCCATTGACGGGAAAGAGATCAAGGTGCTGGTGAAGGGGCAGCGTTCAGAGAGTTTCGAAGAGCTTCATTTCTTGCGCCCGGGGATGAGCTTCTCTCCGGATGGAACCAGGTTAGCCTTTGCAGCCAAGCGGGGTGGGTGGGATGCCATTTACATTGTGGATGTGAACAGTGGGAAAATTGAAACCCACACCATGAATTTGGACGGTGCATTTACCACTGCCTGGTCTCCGGATGGGGAAAGGATTGCCTTTGTGGGGAATAAAGACGGGCAGAGCGACATCTATGTGTTTAACCTGAAAACCGGTGAAGTAAAGGCAATCACCAACGACATCTTTTCGGATGACCAGCCTTCCTGGTCGCCGGACGGAAAGACCATCGCGTTTGTTTCGGATCGGGACGACTATGGCGTTACCCGCGATATCCCACCGGATTTCAAGATTTATCAGCATGATTACGAACGACGCGACGTCTATCTGGTGGATGTTGAAACCGGAAAGCTTACCCGCATCACCAATACGCCGTGGGAAGAAGGCTTTCCGATATTCTCTCCGGACGGAAAGAAACTGGCATTTACCTCCGATGAAAATGGTATTTTTAACATTTATGTCGAAGACCTGAGAACCCGGGAGTATTATCCTATCACCAATGTGATTTCCGGAATATTTCAGATCAACTGGAATCACGATGCCAGTAAATTAGTGTACACGACGTTTTATCATGGTGGCTATGATGTATATCTCATTAACGATCCCCTGGAGCTCAAGCCGGTACAATTGAAAAATACCGAATTTGTGGAAGAAATGCGGCAGGATCATCTACCGGTTTACGCACGGGATTGGCAGCCGGAACAGGAGCAGGAAACAGATACCACCCGGATGGATACGGTTCGTCGGGTCTCACGTTCCAAAAAGGGTAAAAAAGTCCAACCGATGAAAGGGGAAGCACCGGTGGATTACAGCCGGTACGTGTTCGGGAAATATGCCCGGCACACTACCCAGAGCCGAAAACGCAAACAGGTGGTGCTGGAAGAAAGCCAGTTGAAGGATGAGAAAGGCAATTACAAGGTTCGCAAGTACAAAATTAAGTTTTCGCCGGATTATGTAACCGGTGCGGCCGGGTACAACACTTTTTTCGGACTTCAGGGATATACCGCACTGGCATTTAGCGATTTATTAGGCGACCACAAAATTTACCTTACCATTAACATGTGGGCCGATTTGCGCAATAGCGATTTTGCCGTGCAGTATTACTATTTAAAGCGCCGCACCAATATCGGATTGGGTGCTTACCACCTGGTGTACATGTTCATGGATTATTATTACGGATTGATGCGCTACGAAAATTTTGGCGGTCAGTTTACCGCTTCGTACCCGTTGAACCGGTTCGACCGCATCGATGTGAGTGCTCTTTCGTTCAACGTATTTCTGGATTATCTGGATTTACCTATTCCCACGCAAAAAGCCCATACCGTCATTCCGGAAATTTCTTACACCCACGACAACACTTTGTGGGGATTTCGCTGGGGAGTGCTGGGACTGGTGGATGGCACTCGCTATCAGTTGACTTTCCGGATGAGTCCTCAGCTTGGCAGTATAGGTCGGGATTTCAAAACATTTGAATTTGATTACCGACGATATTTCAAACTTTCGCCCCAGTATCAATTTGCTGTGCGTTTAAGTGGCGGATTAAGTTTTGGCAAAAACGCTCAACAGTATTTCCTTGGTGGTGTGGACAACTGGATTAATCGGAAATACCGCGGCGGAAATTTGCGTATTCAGCGCATCGACGATGTGTTTTTCTCCAAGTTCGTCATGCCGTTGCGCGGAACGTTTTATTACGAACAGGTGGGAAATCGCTACTTCCTGGGCAATTTTGAATTTCGGTTTCCCGCCATTGAATATTTGAAACTGGGTTTCCCGCCTATTTCGCTGTTTAATATTCGTGGAGTAGCCTTCTGGGATGTGGGCACTGCCTGGTATCAGGATAGTGGCCCCTGGTATAGTTTCAGTGACTTCCGCGGGGTAAAACGTAATCCGGATGGGACGCTCCGATTTAACGACATTATCAGCGGATTGGGCTTTGGTGCACGGGTGTACTTTCTGGGAATTTTGTTCAAATGGGATATGGCCTGGCCATTCTACCTGGGTCGTACCGGGGATCCGGTACATTATTTCTCCCTGGGATTGGACTTTTAAGCGAAAACGAACACCATTTCCATGGCAAAAACAAAAACTGTGTATGTATGCAATAATTGCGGGTACGAGATTCCCCGATGGGTAGGGAAGTGTCCCGATTGTGGTGCCTGGAATAGCATGAAAGAAAAAGAGATTGCCCCGGTCAAGAAGACCATTCATAAAAAGGGGCAATCCCCCAATTCTCCGGTACTGCTTTCCCAGATTTCCCGTGAGGAGTTGCCCCGCATTTCCACTGGTATCAGAGAATTCGACCGCGTATTGGGTGGTGGAATTTTTCCCGCTTCAGTTGTTCTATTGGCTGGTGATCCCGGTATCGGAAAATCGACATTATTGATTCAGGTTGCTGCTCGTCTGGTGCGACAACAGATAAGCGTTCTGTACGTTAGCGGTGAGGAATCCCTGCGCCAGCTCCATAATCGTGCCAATCGGTTGAACATCGCCCGGCACGCTATTCCTGTGCTCATGGAAACCAATCTGGAAAACATTCTCTTTCATATCGAAAAACAGTCTCCCACGGTGGTCATCGTGGACTCTATTCAATCCCTTTATTCCGAAGATGTGGTTGGTGCGCCTGGGAATGTGGCACAGCTCCGTGAATGTGCTTCCCGTTTGTTTCGTGCGGCTAAAGAGCAGGGATGGAGCTTGATTTTAGTGGGGCATATTACCAAAGAAGGGAGCATCGCCGGTCCTAAAATTCTGGAACACATGGTGGATGTGGTACTTTCGTTTGAAGGTGATAACCTGTATCAATACCGCATTTTACGGTCGGTGAAGAATCGGTTTGGGGCTACCAGCGAACTGGGGATTTTTTTGATGGAACCGGAGGGATTAAAAGAGGTGGAAAATCCTTCTCGTCTGTTTCTTTCTCGTAAAAGCGGTTCCCAGGTTGGGGTGAGCGTGGTGTGCAGCTTTGAGGGATCGCGCCCGCTACTGGCGGAGGTGCAATCTCTGGTTTCCCGGAGTAACTACGGAGTACCCCAGCGCACTGTAAGCGGTTTCGACCCACGCCGACTGGCACTGCTGCTGGCAATCCTGGAAAAGCACGGGAATTTGCATTTCGGTGTGTACGATGTGTTCGTAAAAATTGCCGGTGGTCTGCGCTTCGATGATCCCGGCATCGATCTGGGAATTGCCATGGCGGTGTTTTCCAGCTATAAAGATGTTCCGTTACCACCCCAGAGTGTGTTCATTGGGGAAATCGGGCTAAACGGCGATATACGGCCGGTTAACCAGATGGAAGCACGCATTCGGGAAGCGGAAAAACTGGGTTTTCGCAGAATTTATATACCCGATATCTCCGAACTGTCGCTGAAAAAATCTTCTGCTCAGCAAAGTGAATGGATTCCGGTGGAAAATATTGTGGAAATCATTGAAGACGATCGGGTGTTCTTCATAAATAACGTCTAAATAATCTGGTAAAAAATCGGGATGTGCAAATGAAAACCGGAGTTATTGGAGTTGTATTGCTATGGATATGCTGGATGCTTTTTCTCCCGATAAAACCTGTTATGGCATCGGAAAATGGGGAAGGGGAGAGCTGGCAATTGGTTGGCACGATTGATGGTTCGGAATCACCCTCCGGGAAGTTGCAGGATGCCGTTGCACTGGATTTAAACTCAGCGGGTGTATTGTTTATTGTGGATCGGGGGCGAAATCGCATTCTGGAATTTGACGGAAAGGGGCGCTTCCTGAAAGAAGTAGGTGGTTTTGGGCACGGTGCGGAACAATTTGATGCTCCGAACGATATCGATGCGCATTTGACGATTCGCGTGTATGTAGCGGATTTCAACAACGACCGAATTGTACAGATGGACCGTTATTTGCATTTTATGGGGACGCTCACGCTGGATTCTGATTCCCCTTATTCTTTCGCCATGCCGTTAAGTGTGGCAGTTTCCAATCAATACGATATTTTTATTTTAGAAGATTTGAACAAGCGCGTGGTAAAGATCGATCGCTTTGGGAATCCCCGGGTTGCTTTTGGCGATGCTTCGGATAATCTGGGGCAACTTCTTTCCCCACGTCAGATGGCTTTGAACCGTTCCGGCGAAATTTTTGTGAGCGATGCCGGGCGCAACGAAGTGGTGGTGTTTGATTATTTGGGAAACTATATCCGAACCATCCGGCACCCTGATTTTCAGCAAATTCGCGGTGTTGCGGTTTCGTTGCAGGAGACATTGACCGTAACCGATGTGGAAGAACGGTCGGTCTTTTTCTTCGGCAAGGGGAAATTCTTTCGGGGAAAGCTCCATCGAAACGAGCCTGATTTTATTCCGCGCGATGCTGCTCTCTGGGACCCTGTTCAGGGGACTCCTGCCATCTTGTACGTGTTAACCCCCGGGAAGTGCCTGATTTTTAAGAAGGGAAAAGAAGAAAGAGAAGATCGAAAAGAGTGATTCGATTTTGGGGGATACTGACAAGTTGTGAACAGAAAAGATGGTACCTGAATTTCATTTGTCCCTTTCTCCATACGATCACCGTTTTTATTACTGATAAGACCCCAACCCTTTATACCTGATATATCCTTGTGCCTGTATTCCCATATATGGCTTCAAGCTCCTTATGCGTTCTGAAATTCCTCCGTCTTTTTTCCGTAAATAGTATTCGGACTCCTGGTCTTTAGCCTTCAGTAGAACCTGGTTTGAAAAAGTCATTTCATTCGGAACTTACGGAAATTATATTTATTTAAATCTGGAGATTCTCAAATAGGACATTGTATTTGCGGAAATCTCCAATATAGGTGGATTAAACAAAAAAAGAGAAGAGGTTGATTGATGAATACATTACTTTTAATTGGAGTAGGTGTTGCAGGGATACTGGTGGGATTAGCCATTGCTTACTTTATAAGCGGACGTAAAATAAAGAATGCCGAAAAAGAAGCGCAGAACATCCTTGCCAGCGCACGTCGAGAAGTGGAACAAATGGAACGCAAAGCCTATCTGGCAGCGAAGGAAAAACTGGTTCAGGAAAAGAACCAGACCATGAAACAATTAAAGCAACGGGAAATCGCACTTCAGAAGACAGAAGAAAAGCTTCGTCGTCGCGAAAAAGATGTGCGCCGATTGAACAATAAAGTGCAGGAGAAAGAGTGGCAGATTCGTAAGCGTGAAACGGAATTGATTAATTGGGAACAGACCATTCAGCAACGGGAAAAAGAAGTGCAGGAATTACGGGAACAGGAACTGAAGAAATTGGAGGCCATTTCCGGGTTAAATCGAGAAGAAGCAAAGAAGATGCTAATTGATAACATGATTTCCGAAGCGCGGGCAGAAGCAGCCCAAACGATTCTGGATATTAAAAACGAAGCGGAGGAGCGGGCGCGCTGGGAAGCTAAAGAAATCATGGCATTTGCCATCGAACGGATGGCAACCGATTACACCATGGAATCCACACTTATTTCTGTGGAACTCCCCAACGACGACTGGAAGGGGATTATTATTGGTCGGGAAGGACGCAATATTAAAGCGTTTGAAGCTGCGACCGGAGTGAAGGTAATTGTGGATGATACTCCGGAAACGGTAGTCATGTCCAGTTTCGACCCCATTAAGCGAGAGATTGCTCGCATCGCCATGACCAATTTGATTAAAAGCAAAAATATCAATCCCAAAAACATTGAGCACGAAGTAGAAAAAGCCACCCGGGAAGTAGAACAAAGCATTAAACGGGCGGCGGAGGAAACTTTACGCGAGTTGAATATTAAAAATGTTCACCCGGAAATGAAGGAATATCTGGGGCGGCTGAAATATCGCACCAGCTATGGGCAGAATATTTTACAGCATTCCAAGGAAGTTGCTTTACTGGCAGGTGGTATGGCTGCTGAATTGGGACTGGATGTTCAACTTGCCCGACGAGCGGGATTGTTTCATGATATCGGCAAAGCAGTTAGCGGCGATTCAGAAGGAAGCCATGTTTCCATTGGGGTGGAAGTGGCGACGCGCTGCGGGGAGCACCCGGTGGTAATTAATTCCATTCTGGCGCATCATGAGGAGGCAGAGCCCATTTCACCTATTTCGGTACTGGTAACCGCTGCCGATCGAATCAGTGGTGCCCGCCCCGGAGCACGACGAGAATCGCTGGAGGCATACGCCCAGCGGATTGCCAAATTAGAAGAACTGGCCAATTCCTTTGAAGGGGTGGCGAAAACGTATGCCCTTTCTGCCGGTCGCGAAATTCGAGTGATGATTCTTCCCGAAAAATTATCCGATGCAGAAGCGCAGTTATTGGCCAGTGATATTGCTAAAAAGATCAAAGAGAATATGGAATATCCCGGCCAGATTAAGGTTACCGTTATTCGGCAAACCGTAGAAAGCGCTTTTACTGATGAATTTTTACCAGGGCACGATAATAATAAAAAAGAGCAAGAAGCAAAAGAATCGAGCGTTCATTCATAAGAGAGGAGCGCATCATGGCAGAATTATCGCTGGAATCCCTTCGTGCCCTGCAAATGGCTTTGCAGAATGAAAACGATACTGTGCTGATTTATCAGCATATGCTGGATCGGGTAAAAAATGGTGTGACCCGGGCACTATTGGCAAAATTAATTGAAGAAGAGATTTTGCACAGGGAACGAATTCAGGAAAAAATTCGCCGCAATGCACAGGATTTACCGGCCAGCCCCAATGAAGCGGAACTTCCCGAACGTCGATCCATCATGGAACTGGAGCTGAGTAATTGTACTATTCTGGAGTTAATCAACCTGGCGATTGAAAACGAAAAAATCAGCCGGGATTTTTATCAGGCGCAGTTTCAGCGTGCCACCGATCAGGAAGTGCAGGAGATATTTCAGTGGCTGGTGGATCAGGAGAGTGAACATATCCAAAATCTGCAATTAGAGTACGATGCCCATCAGTATTATGAGGAAGTTGGACTGGAGTAAAAGTCAAACACCCACCCTCAATGAATTGGATGCTAAATTTTTGAATGAGATTCCTCCGTTCC
>CAZBWV010000082.1:0-7836 GCA_964495805.1 uncultured Calditrichaceae bacterium | reverse complement strand
GTCGGAACAACATCGGGCTGTTGTGTCACATCAAGCGAGGCCTAGGAGTCTCAAGAGATTCCTCCACTCGCCTCGACTCCGTCCCGGCTCGGTCGGAATGACATACTGTTTTATGTCACCCCGAGCGGAGCGCCAGCGGAGTCGAGGGGTCTTATTCCCATGCTGGATGTGGTGAAAAATTGGACAGGATATACAGGATGAGACAGGATTTTTTTGATTGACTTTTATTTTATCCTGTAAAATCCTGTTCATCCTGTCTAAAAAAATCTTTTAATGAGATTCCTCCATTCCGCTCCTCACTCCGTTCGTCGCTTCAGTGGGAATGACAACGGGCTGGCATGTCACATCAAGCGAAGCTGATGAGTCTCAAGAGATTCCTCCACTCGCCTCGACTCCGTCTCTGTTCGGTCGGAATGACAGACGGCTTTGTGTCACCCTGAGCGGAGCACCAGCGGAGACAAGGGGGCTCATTCCAATCCGGTTTGTTCGGTTAAAGAAAAACATGAACAAAATAGTGACTATTCGGCCCGATCGTTTCATTTTTTCCTTTACAAATTTCCACAAATTTTCTATTATTCGGATTGTGTTCAAAATAACCAAAGGAAAAACGATGATATTTGGTATCCCCCGTGAAATTAAACCCAATGAATATCGGGTTGGCGCCATGCCCTTCCTGGTTAAGGAGCTTACCCGACGTGGACATCAGGTCCTGGTGGAAACCGGTGCGGGTGATTTTTGCAATGCGTCCGATTCCAGTTATGAGCGTGCCGGAGCCACCGTGGTGCCCTCTCCGGAAAAGTTATACGCCTCCGCACGTGCCATTCTGAAAGTACGTGAACCCCAACCGGTGGAATACGACCTGATTTCGCCCGACCAGATTATCTTTGCTTTTTTTCATTTCATCAAAAATCCCGATCTGGTAAAAGCCATGGCTGCCCGGGGAAGTACCTCTTTTGCCTACGAATTTGTGGAAGATGCCAATCATGATCATCCCATCAGTAAACCCATCAGTCGAATTACCGGACAGATGGCGGCACTGAACGGTGCATTTTACCTGCAAAAACATGTGGGCGGCCGCGGAATAGTGCTGGGACAGGTAACCGGATCTCCCACAGCACAGGTAACCATACTGGGTGCCGGCAATGTGGGTCAGCAGGCAGCCATAACCGCTGCCAAACTGGGTGCCCACGTAACCGTACTGGATACCAACTTCAACAAACTTCAGCAACTGGATGCGCTGGGACTGCACAATGTAACCAGTTTGATCCTCACCGAAGAATTTCTGAAGGAAATTCTTCCTCAGACCGATTTGCTGATTGCCTGCATTCAGGTGGCGGATAAAAAGACTCCCCGTTTAATCACTCCTGAGATGGTCAAAACCATGCGTCCCGGTTCGGTGATTGTGGATGTGGACATCGACCTGGGTGGAAGTGTGGAAACCTGCAAGGTGACCACGCTGGAAAATCCGGTATTTATTTTACACGACGTGGTCCATTACTGCGTCTCTAACATCACTTCGGCAGTACCGCGCATTGCTTCCCGGGCACTTTCGGCCGCCATCATGCCATACATCCTGACCATTGCGGACAAAGGGCTGGAAAAAGCAGTATTAGACGATCCCTACCTGGCTGGCGGTCTTTCGGTGTACAAAGGCTATGTGGTAAAACAGAGCCTGGCCGAAATTGCCGACCTGCCCCTGGCCGATATACGACAGAAGATTAAAGATTTGAATCCCGGTGACCATGCGTAACAAGCTCCTGAGCGGCAACATCCCCATTTTCACCTACCATAAAATCGATACGGTGCGGGAATGGGGACTGAATGTGGTTTCGCCGGAAAAATTCCGTGAGCAAATGGAATGGTTGCATCGGGAAGGATACCGGGCAGTTACCTTTCGCCAGCTTGAATCTGCCTTGCCCGACGATGGCAAACCCATTGTCATCACTTTTGATGATGGCTATCAGTCCGTGTACCAGTACGCTTTTCCTGTTTTGCAGGAACTGAATTTCTCTGCGGTGGTGTTTGTGATTACCGGCTACCGGGGTACCTGGAACAGCTGGGATGCCAATCTGGGGGGCATTCGGTTTCGGCATCTGGAAGATGGACAAATTCGGGAACTGACCCAGGCAGGTTGGGAAGCGGGTTCTCATACCGTTACTCATCGATCGCTCATATATCTGAACGAAAAAGATCTCCGCCGGGAACTGGTGGAATCCCGGGAAGTATTAGAAAACCTGACCGGTCAACCGGTGCATACCCTGGCGTATCCGTTCGGACAGCAAAATGCGCGGGTGCGCCAGATGGTGCGCGCAGCCGGTTACCGCTACGGTTGTATGAATCTGTGGGGAAATCCCCGTCCTGAACCGGAACTGCTGCTTAAACGAATTCCGGTTTACGGAATCGACTCACTCACAAACTTCCGGCGGAAACTGGGGTCGGGGATGGCACATCAGCTGGAGATTGCCCGGCTTCGCCTCATCAGCTGGCCTGCCCGGCTGACCGGGCTGTATCAAAAAATAGCCAAAAAGAGAAATTTAACTCTGCAAAGCGAATGAATTCCAACAACACCACAAATACTTTCTGAAAACCATGAGTGGCAATAAAATCAAAACAAATCCAATCCGGAGAAACAAACGATCCGAAAATGAATCCGTACCCCTTACGGTTCACCTGACCACTCTGGGATGTTCCAAAAATCAATACGACTCAGAAATTCTGATGGGACAACTTCAGGCCAATGGGGTGCAATTAACCGACGACCCGTTGCAGGCCGACACCATCATTATCAACACCTGTGGTTTTATTACCCCGGCCAAACAGGAATCCATCGAAGCCATACTGGAAGCGGGAGAGATTAAAAAGCGCAAGCCAAACACCCGGGTGCTGGTGTGTGGGTGCTTAAGCCAGCGCTATATGGAGGATCTGAAAAAGGACATTCCGGAAGTGGATGCCTATTTTGGCACAGAAGATTTTGAGAATATCCTGCATTATTTGAAATTGCATCCCCGTTCTCCGGAGCACCTTTACGAACACCGGCTCCTTTCCCGTCCCGCTCACCTGGCGTATCTTAAAATTTCCGAAGGGTGTAACCACGAATGTGCTTTCTGCGCCATTCCGCTTATTCGTGGCAGGCATCGCAGTCGGCCGCAGGAGGAGATTCTCCGCGAAGCGGAAATGCTGGCTGAACGGGGAGTGAAAGAACTGATTGTTATTGCACAGGATACCACCTACTACGGCATCGACCTGTATGGTGAGCAGCGTATTCTGCCGCTATTGCAGGAGCTGGAGCAAATCGACGGGCTGCGTTGGATTCGCCTGCACTACACCTATCCCACCACCTTCCCGGATTCTCTGATTGAGCTGATGGCCCGGAGCGAAAAAATTGTTCATTATGCCGATCTTCCCGTGCAGCATATTACCGATTCCATGTTGCGTGTGATGAAGCGCGGCGGTAGTTCCCGACGCATCCGCCAGATCCTGCGCAACCTCCGCCGGCAAATTCCCGATGTGGCACTGCGTACCACCCTGATTGTGGGACATCCCGGAGAAACCGAATCGGACTTTCTGCAGCTAAAAGAATTTGTGGAAGAAATCCGTTTCGACCGGCTGGGTGTGTTTGTTTATTCCCCCGAAGAAGGAACCGCTGCTTACCGGTTGCCCCATCCCCCGCAGGAAGTCGCCGAAGCACGCTACCGCGAAATCATGGAAATTCAACAGAAAATTTCGCTGGAGAAAAATCTTGCGAAAGTGGGGAAAATTTATCAAGTTCTGATAGACGACGTGTTCCCCGAAGATGGATATGCCGTGGGACGCACGTATGCCGATTCGCCGGAAATTGACAACGAAGTGTTGGTGGAACCTTTACACCGTCCGGTAAAACCTGGCGACTTTTACAACGTTAAAATGACGGATGCCATGGAGTATCAGCTGATCGGCCAGCTTGTGGAGGACGAATGAAACGCGTTTTAATCATTATTGGAATACTTTTCTTAACGTTTTCGATTAGCTTTTCCCAATATATGGCCAGCCCGCGCCTGAGTGGGATTGGTCTGCCGTTCTTCCGGGTGGGAATATTCCGCTCCTTCACCCCGGATGGTCGTCAGCGGCTGATTCAGCTTTATATTCAAATGATGAACGACGACCTGACCTTCCTGAAAAAGAAAAATAAATTTGTCGCAGAGATCGATTACGAAATTTTCATTTCTGATGCACACAAGAAAACGGTGTACAATCATCGGGAAAAGAAAGTGATTGAGACCACCCGATTCGAAGAAACAAACTCACGGGACATCAAACACACCTTCCTTACCGAAATTAAACTGCCTGCCGGCAGTTACGATGCCATTATCAGTGTGGAAGACCGCAATACCGCCAAAAAAATTAACCGAAAAATCCACTTTGTGGTCAACAGTCTGGAAGAGCAGAAATTTCTGCTTAGCGATGTGATGATGTTCTCCCACTACACTCTGGATAGTCTGGGACGAATCATCGATTTTGAGCCCAATTTGAACAACAACTTCAGTCAGGGAGAAAAGTACATCTATTTCTATTTCATTACTCTGGTTTCCGATTCCACCGATACTCTGCGCATTCAATATTCCATTCGGGATGCCAATGGGGTGCTGGCGCAACTGAACCGGTACCATCTGGTGAATGGTCCCGCTTACAACGAACACTATGTGCGGATCAATCGCCGGCAATTCGATCAGAGTCGCTACCGTTTGCAGGTGGAAGGAATTTACCAGGATAAACGATTGACCTCCAGCAAAGTGTTTTCCTTCTTCTGGACGGAAGTACCGGAATCCCCCCGCGACCTGGAATTGGCGCTCAAACAGATGCGCTACATCATGGATGCCGATTCCATTGATTGGGCACTTAAACAACCGTACGAAGAAAAGTTGGCCTATTTCAAGCGGTTCTGGAAGCGAATGGATCCCAATCCGGACACTCAGAAAAACGAGCTGATGGATGAGTATTTCCGTCGGGTGAATTACGCCAACGAAAATTTCTCCACCATGGCGCAGGATGGCTGGGAGACTGACCGGGGGCGGATTTTCATCAAATTCGGTGAGCCGGACGACATCGAACGCCATCCTTTCGAACCGGGAACCATGCCGTACGAAGTGTGGCGCTACTACGACCTGCGCAAAATTTTTCTGTTCATCGACCGCACCGGTTTCGGCGACTACTATCTGGACCCCAATTATATTGACGAAGAATACAACTGATCCCGGGAGGGATGGTAAACTTGCGATTATTCAAAAAAACATCCGCACCGGGAGTTTCCGCAAAAACCGGGTTGAAAAAGGGGAAACAACCGTTACTGAATTCAATGGGGTGGAGCATGAAAACGTTCGACTGGCTGGTACTGTTTCTGCTTGGATTGATATGGTTTTCGCCGCTTGGTGCTGCACGCCTGAGCATTAAACCGTATTTCGGGTATGCGGTGGTGAACATGAGCGAGGTGAATGACGATATGGTCACCAAACTGGATGCCCTGTTTCGCCAGACCGGGGTCCGATTGCCCCCACCGGAGTCCTTTGGTGGAAATTACGCCTGGGGATTTCAGATGGAATACCACTGGGAAGAGGAATATTTTGTCAACGTTAGCAGTTACTTTTACCGGGAACCCACTGAAGCCTGGTATTCTGGCTACCTGCAGGGTAATGCTGTGGAATACCACTACCAGCGTACCATTGAATATCTGGAGTTTACTCTGGGACTTCATTATTTTTTCCGGTACAGCACCTGGAAAAGAATCAACTGGTTTATCGGAAGCGGTGTTGGAGTGGGCATCGGGTGGAACGAATCCACTTTTTATTATTCCGATGCCAGTTATTTGATTAACAATAAGGGGGATTTTAGCACCAGCGCCATGAGCGCTTATTTCTCCGCCGGAATCACTTTTCATATGACACGCAGTTTCTATTTCTTTCTGGAACCCGGTTATCGGGTCGCTCCGTTACGCGAGATGACCGGGCGTCTCACCACACCCGCCGGGGTAACCGACAGCTTCACCACACCGGAGAAGTACGATTTCAGCGGCTTTTTTATCATGGCTGGTGTGGGACTGGGAATTCCGTTGCTATGATGGGGTCCGGTTGCAATACTCCCGCCTTTTCCTGTATCCTTTGAAATATATTGTTTTTTTCGAAAATATTTGCATCGTCGAAAATCCTGTATATATTTTTGAATATGGCGAAAACGGAAAAAACGAACGGTAGAGAATAGAAAAAAGGAGATGTATATGGAGCGAAAAATCCGTGTTTTGGTAGCCAAACCGGGATTGGATGGACATGATCGGGGAGCCAAAGTGGTTGCGGCAGCATTGCGCGATGCGGGGATGGAGGTGATTTACACCGGTTTGCGCCAGACTCCGGAAATGATTGTGGAAACCGCTCTTCAGGAAGATGTGGATGTAATTGCCCTGAGTATTCTCTCCGGTGCCCACATGACCCTTTTCCCCAAAGTACTGGACTTGATGAAGAAAAAAGGGCTGGATGATGTGTTGCTCACCGGGGGCGGCATTATTCCCGAAGAGGATATGAAAAAATTGCAAGAAATGGGTGTGGGACGTTTGTTCGGTCCCGGTACCAACACTCAGGAAACAGTGGATTATATCCGCTCCTGGTACGAGGAGCATCGGAAAGGGAAAAAGGAGTAAGCGGAAAAATGGGAAGGGAGTGAAAGGGAGTTTGTCTGGTACAATTGAAGTGTTCGGGGGAGGAAATTGCTGTGAAAGTCAAAGAACCAATATTTTATCGTACCCGGATTACCGATTGGCCAGAGGAAGAGCGTCCGCGGGAAAAGCTCATGGCGATGGGTCCCGGCGAACTGACCGACTCCGAGCTGCTGGCCATTCTGTTTCGTACCGGTAGCCGCCAGTACACGGCGGTGGACCTGGCTAAAACAGTGCTGAAAGAATTTGGTAGTTTGCATCAGTTAGCAGAGGTAAATTACAAAAAGCTGTTTCGTCTGAAAGGAATCGGACCCGCAAAAGCGGTGACTCTGGCTGCCGTTTTCGAAATTGCCCGTCGCATCGCCAGTCTGCCCCGTCAGCAGAAGCTTAAAATTTCCTCCCCGGAGGTGGTCTTCCGGAAGTACGGACCGCAGTTGAGTGCTTACAAAAAGGAAGTCTTTCTGGTGCTGCTGCTCAATAGCGCCAATCTGTTGATGAAGGAGTACAAAATTAGTGAAGGAACACTGAACGCTTCTCTGGTCCATCCCCGGGAGGTATTCCATCCTGCCATTAGTGATTTAGCGGCTTCCATCATTCTGGTGCATAATCATCCCTCCGGTGTCCCCAATCCCTCCCGCGAAGACCGACAAATCACCCGTCAATTGGTTGAAGCGGGCAAAGTGCTGGATATTCCGGTTCTGGATCATGTCATTATTGGTGCGGACGGATTTTTCAGCTTTCGGGAAGAAGGGCTGATTGGGGACTGAAAAGCCGAGCATGTGAAACGCCGTTCCACCGGGCTGAAGCCCCGGTGTTAATGGATGTGAGATGAACAGAATGACATTCCCAAGAGATTCCTCCACTCGTCTCGACTCCGTCCCGGCTCGGTCGGAATGACAGTGGGCTGGTGTGTCACCCCGAGCGGAGCGCCAGCGGAGTCGAGGGGTCTCATTTCCCATCCGGTTTATTCGGAAAAAAGAATTGTTGGACAGGATATACAGGATGAGACAGAATTTTTTGATTGACTTTTTTTATCCTGAAAAATCCTGTTCCTCCTGTCCAAAAAATTTTCTTAACGAGATTCCTCTATTCCGCTCCTCACTCCGTTCGTCGCTCCAGTCGGAATGACAGCAAG
Source organism: uncultured Calditrichaceae bacterium (assembly GCA_964495805.1). Taxonomy (GTDB): domain Bacteria; phylum Calditrichota; class Calditrichia; order RBG-13-44-9; family RBG-13-44-9; genus JALXCH01. Next base: position 22 of record CAZBWV010000082.1, on the reverse strand, counting down.
CTGTTGTCCTACATCAAAGGGT
>CAZBWV010000081.1:0-30740 GCA_964495805.1 uncultured Calditrichaceae bacterium | reverse complement strand
CGGAACGGAGGAATCTCAGGAGAACATCATCCTGTTTATTCCGCCTGAATTTTTTTTATACAGGATAAACAGGATTTTCAGGATGATTAAGTGATTTTTTTGTTGGGTTTATTTTCAGCTATTTGTTGCTTTTAATTCCTGCATTTTATTTTTGAACCATATTTTTAATTTTTTCATGGTCAAAAAATCTTTGTCTTTAAATGAATCCTGTTTTATCCTGTTCATCCTGTCAAAGAATTTTTTTTCAGGACAAACCGGAAGGAGATGAGACCCCTCGACTCCGCTGGCGCTCCGCTCGGGGTGACATAACAGAACCCTGTCATTCCGACTGAAGCGACGAACGCAGTGAGGAGCGGAACGGGGGAATCTCATTAAAAAAAAATTTTTTTTAGACAGGATGGACAGGATTTTGCAAGATAAAATAAAAGTCAATCAAAAAATCCTGTTCTATCCTGTTCATCCTGTCCAAGAATTTTTTTCAGGACAAACCGGAAGGAGATGAGATCCCTCGACTCCGCTGACGCTCCGCTCGGGGTGACATAACAGAACCCTGTCATTCCGACTGAAGCGACGAACGCAGTAAGGAGCGGAACGGAGGAATCTCATTAAAAAAAATTTTTAGACAGGACGGACAGGATTTTCAGGATAAAATGAGTATTACCAATCCAAAAATCATTATGCCTAAATTAAGTTGTGCCTATGCTTACGCAATCGGTATTATTCTACCACTCACTCATCCATTAACACCGTGGCTTTAGCCTGGTGGAGCGGCGTAACTCACTCGCACAATAAAACCGCTTCAGCGGTTTTATTAATTCTCATCCGCCGTGTTCACACTACTGATTTCAGCCGAACTGCGGACGGTTGGAATCATTGAAGTAATCCTTCAAGCGAAAACCGTTAAAACGGTTTTCTTTCTGTTCTTCGCTTTCCAACCACCGGGCTAAAGCCACGGTGTTAATCAATATTCGGATTTCCGGATACAGCAAAATCGTTAATCCATAATCCTGTTCTATCCTGTTCATCCTGTCCAAGAATTTTTTTTCAGGACAAACTGGAAGGAGATGAGACCCCTCGACTCCGCTGGCGCTCCGCTCGGGGTGACACGGCAGTTCGCTGTCATTCCGACTGGAGCGACGAACGGAGTGAGGAGCGGAACGGAGGAATCTCTGGAGAATACCATCCTGTTCATCCCGCTTGAATTTTTTTTGGCAGTATGAACAGGATTTTTCGGATTCAGTATTCATTCCATCAGGGATGATTGAATTTGGGTATCTAATTCGTTGGGGAAATGTTTTTCTTCCTTTACTCCGGTTTTTCCTCCTGTTCTCCGAATTTTCCTTCCAGCGAACGGGCGTGACGGATAATGTGCTTCCCAAATTTATCCTGAATCTGATCCATTACCCGTTCCAGCCGAAACCGACGTTGCCGGTCGTTCTCCCACAGGGTGAGCTGGCGATTTTCTTCCTGCACCAGCGCGGAAACACCCACTCCCACCAGCCTGACCGGCATGGGCAGCGGTTGAAACTCCTCTAAGAGGATTTCCGCAGTTCGGTAGATGTCTTCGGTTAAGTTAATGGCATCCGGTAAGGTCAGATTTCGACTCAGGGTTTTAAAATCGGCAAAACGGATTTTCAGATGAACCGTTCGGCCAGCGAAGCCCGCCCGACGCAATCGGCCACCTACTTTTTCGGCCAGAGTAAACACCACCTGCCGAACGGTCTCAAAATCGTTCACATCCCGGGGGAATGTGTGTTCATTACTGACCGATTTAATTTTGTCCTCCGGCTGCACGGGACGCTCATCCTGGCCGCAGGCCATGCGATAAATGTGCTGACCAATTTTCCCGAAACGTTCTTTCAGCAGTTCGGGTGGTAGATGGCGTAAATCGGCCACTGTTTTCACTCCCATGCGATGAAGTGCTTCCACCATTTGTTTCCCCACGCCCCATAAAGCCGAAACGGGTAGTGGATCGAGAAACGCTTGCACTTCCTCCGGCGGAACAATGGTTAACCCGTCCGGTTTGTCGTAATCCGATGCAATTTTAGCCACACTTTTGCCCGGTGCGATTCCCACCGAAGCGGTCAGGCCGGTGCGTTGACGAATTCGCTGCTTAATTGCCTGCCCCAGGTTTTCGACGGAACCAAACAGGTGCACACTTCCGGTAAGTTCCAGAAAGGCTTCGTCGATGCTAATGGGTTCAATGACGGGAGTGAATTCCCGCAACACTTCAAACACCTGCCGGGAATAGTGCTGGTATAGTTTACCGTGGGGTTGTACGTAAATGCCATGGGGACACAAACGGTAGGCACGGGAGATGGGCATGGCAGAATGGATGCCAAATTTGCGTGCTTCGTAGGAGGCTGCGGATACCACCCCACGTCCTTTCCCGCCCCGGGGATCGGCGCCTACAATCACCGGTTTGCCCCGCCATTCCGGATGAATCAGCTGTTCCACTGAGGCAAAAAAGGCATCCATATCCACGTGGGCAATAACCCTGGGCCAGCGGTGGGACATCACTGAACTCCAAATACAATCACCAGAAAAATGGTCATGATAATAGCCAGGTAAATGTTGCGACGGTACTTGCTTTCCAGCTCTTTATCTTTGGCCACACTGGCCAGACTGGCTGCTCGAAATTCTCCCATGGGCACTTTGAAGTCGCCTTCAATGAGAATGTGATGCTCCTGATCGTCCAGTGTGGCGTTCCGGGTGTCGAATTCCACCTTCAGGTGTCCCTCCACCTCCTTATTCTCATCAATTTTCACAAAAACAATTTTCCCCTTCACGTTACGTGCTTCCGCTTTGTCGGGCCGAAGCATGGCATTGTAAGCCAGAAAAATACCGCCCTGCTGCCCGTTCCACACCAGGCTATCCGGCAAAGAATCGCCCAAATCGATGAACAGATCAAAAAATTGGTCGTTCCTGGCAGTACCCACTTCAAAAATCAAAAAGCGGAGAATGTTGCCGGTTCCCCGTTCCAGCTGGGGATACATTAAATGTTCCATTCCGCGATTGTTCTGAATCTGCGCGGTGGTGTCGTAACGAATGGCTACCCGGCGGTATAACAGTGCTTCGCGAATGTGGTATTGAACAGAGGGGTGGTTGTCCAGCGAAATGAAGAAATGACCAAAAGAGATTTCTTCTGCCTGGAGGGGGAGAATCCCGATCAGAACGAGTAGCATTCCGCAGAATATCCGGAGGTGCACCGGGTTGCTAACCCGGAAAATGAATTTTATGGAAAATTGAGTTCTAAAATGGTTCATAACAGTTCCGAAGTTTTATCATGTTCGTTATTTTTCACCAAGTTGTTTCAACCGTTGTTCCACATCCCGGTCCCGGTGCAGAGTGTGTTGCCGGTAATAAAGCAGAAGTTTCCGGGCACGTGCCGGTTCCCCACTTTCCTGACAGAGAAAACCCAGCCATTTGTATGCTTCCAGATAATTCGGGTTGAGTTTCAGGGCTTTTTCCAGAAGAATTCGAGCAGTGGCTGTATCGCCCTGCAGATACAGATATTTGCCTTTTTCGGTAAATAAGGATGCGGCGCTACTGTCCCGCTGAATACCCAGATTGAGCTGTTCGATGGCACGAACGGGTTTGTTGCGCTTCCAGAAGTAACGGGCACGGTACAGGTAAATTTCCGCTGCATCCGGACGAAGCTGCAACGCCCGGTTCAGGTGGCTCAGTCCTTCGTCCATCTTCCCCTGATTGAACAGGGCAATTCCCAGTGCCCGCTGAAGCTGGAAATTATCCGGGGAATGCTGGACAGCTTTCCGGAGGTAAGGAATAGCCCGGGTGTATTCTCCCGCTTCGAAATAAGCTAATCCCAGTAACTGATTAACCCGCGGAACAGAGGCGTGCCCGCTGGTAAAAAAGCGAACTTCTTCGATGGCTAATTTCGGCTTACCAATTCCCAGATAAGCCTCCGCCAGGTCCAGATGATAATGCAACGAATCGGGGTATTCCCCAACCAGCGATTTTACAATATCCACCGCCCTGGTGAATTCCCCCTTTTTCAGGTACAGGGGAGTTAGCAGCTTCCAGACTTCCGGGTAGTAGGATTTGTAGCGTAGCGCTTTTTCGTAGGAAACTATGGCTGAGTCTTCCTTCCCGACCATCTGCAGAATGCGTCCCTGAACGTAATAAAACGGAGCATATTCCGGTTTCAGTGCAATGGCGGTATCCAGTTCGGCCAGTGCTTTGTCGAATTGGTGGGATTCCAGAAAATTCAGCGCCTTATAGTAATAATCAAAGGATGAGCCATCCCCTTTTGCAGGTTGTTGAACCGGCCGGGAACCTGCACAGGAAAATAAATATGCCAGAAAAACAGTCAGGACCCAATATATTGTTTTATTTCTCATAGGGAATTTTTGCCATCATCATGTAAAATATGTGCCATAGTCCGAACCCAACTCCCGTCCCGATAATTCCGGCCATTAACCGAAAGGCGTTAATGTCCCGCCGGGCCAGAAAGGCGGATAGGATGAGCAGAATCACCGGAAGCAACAACATGGTCATCGCAGAATGCACGATGCTCATAAATTCCCTTCGCCTACGATACCACCAAAAAGATATAACAAATCCCGCTGGCACAAAAGCAAAAACTTCTTTGGCCAGGCTTAACAGGAACTCCAGCCGATCCCGTTCCACCAGATGAAAAAGATGGTGGGACCGGGTGACGATGAGATGGGTAAGGGCGCTGGTATGGGTTACCGGGTCGATGGGCAGGAACAGCCGGTTGAACAGAAAGAGCCAGTAAACAACCGTGATAACCCGGAAATAGACGATATGACGTTCCAGCGGGTCTTTATCATACAGATGCCAGGGACCCGGTCGCTCCTGAATTTTCCACAAAATCATTCCCAGAACAATTCCTTCTGTGGCTAACAGCACGTCCGCTAAGGAATGGTTTCGATCCGGTATCAGAAGTTGAAATGCTTCCAGCCCCACCGGAAGAAGAAACACGGTTGCCACCAGCACCCAGAACAGCGTTCCCCGCAACCGGGTATGATGGTAGCGATGAATTCCGACAAATAAAAAATAGCTCCAGGAACCGTACAACAGAGCGTTGGTGAGTAAATCGCTAACGGGATAATCCAGGCGAAAAGGTTCCCGAACAAATTCCTGAATTTGATGCTGAATGGATTGTAACGAGAGCTGGAAGGTGAACGGAACGGATTGAGCAATAAAAATGATGATCAGCAGGAGCGCTGAAATGATCATTTCCGGTTTTCGGTGGAAAAGAAGAAAAAGCCAGTGTTTCAGAACCTGATGGAATCGCCAGTAAATAAACTCCAGACTCAGTGCCCCGATGATGGTTCCCATCGTATTGGTAAGCACATCGGTTAGGGAAGGGCTGCGAGTGACCGAGAAAATTTGCAGGAACTCCACAAACAAGCTCAGTCCCATTCCCGTCGCGACAATTCCCAGCCAATCCACCAGAGAGAACAGGCGATAATTGCGCAGGATTTTGCGCAGTGCCAGAAGAAGCCCCAGTGGAATGAAAAAAATGACGTTTGCGACCATATCCGCCCGGGAAGCCCAGTGGCCGTGAAAATAAAACGGCGCCCATTCAATTTCCGGTAGCCGATTGTGAAGATACTCAATATTCAGATGAAAACGAAAAGGCACAGCGGTGGTGTAGATGACAAACAGAACATAGGTCCACACCAGCATATCTATCCAGTGCTTCTGGAACCACTGGTAATATTTTTCACTTCGTCCGGTATTCACGGCATATCTTCCTTTGCGATCCTGAAGGGAAAATTTACGCAACATTTGGCAGAAAAGCTCCGGGAGAAAAATTTTCGGGGAGTGCCGGAGCGGTAAAGTTTCTTTTTTCTGATTTCTTCCAACAAATTATCTATATTTACGTAAGCAATGGGGAACGAAAGAGGAAACCGCATGTCGGCACGGAGACGAAATCAACTCATCATCTTACTCTATTTTGTAGCCATTACGGTGGTGGGTGCCTATAACTTTTTTCTGGTGGTTCACCAGGCCACCGATCAGAACATCTTTGTCAACGATCCGCGTGGTGTTCGGATTATCTACATCGAAAAGGGTGGCGCTTCGGATCGGGCGGGTTTGCGCGTAGGAGACATTATTACCAAAATCAACGGAAAAACCTTTCGTAATGCCCACGAAGCCGATGTGCTATTACAGAGAGAGTACATTGGCAAAGAGATTGAATATGAGATTTTACGCGACGGGAAACCGATGACCATTCACGTTCGGCTGGCCACATTCGGCGTCCAGTTGTACTATTTGCTTTCGGTGTTATTAGGGATTCTGTTCGGGTTGTTGGGTGTGTTCGTGGGAATTTCCCGTCCCCATCTTTACGAAGCCCGCATTTTTGCAATAACCATGATCACGTTGAATTTCGCCCTCTGGTTAAGAACCATTCCCAGACCGTCCCAGAGTTCGGAGCTGTTTTTCAAAGTGGAGTTTTTTCTGAATGTGGTATCTCTGATTCTGGCCACAGGTTTGCTGTTTCATCTCTCCTTTTATTTTCCTGCCCGGCGCTTCCCCTCCACAATCCCGGTCAAAAAAAGATTACGGGTATTGTATGGTGTGACGGGGATTTACCTGGGGATTATTTTCCTGTCTCTTATTCTCAATTTCCATTCACCTGTTTTTAACCTTCTTTTCTTTGCCTATTTGTTGCTGGGATTTGGATTGGTTCACTACCGACGAAGCCAGATTCGTGAGGAGTTTCGGAAAAAATCGCGTTTGATGCACTACAACAACGCCATCCTGCTGCTGGTGACTTTGCTGGCGTTTGGATTATTTTTTCTGGTTCGTCACAACATACCTTTTACCACTTATCTGCCCTACATTTTGCTCCCTTTGTTTGCTTCGCCCATTTTGATTTTTGCCACCATCCAGCGCTATCGAATTTTTGATCTCACCATCATTATCCGCAAAAACTGGATTTATTACACGGTGAGTGCTTTCCATACCGCTTTGACCATTGTAGTGCTGATCTTGCTGATTAATCGGCTGCCGGGAATAGCCTCCTATTTACCAGTGGTACTCTTTCACGGTAGCAGTGTGGAAGTGTTTAGTCTGGAACAGCTTCCTGCCCATTTTCGGATGCAGCAGGAGGGAATTTTGCTGGGATACGGTATTCTGCTCACATTGCTAATTCTGTGGATTCACCGAAAAACGCGCCATGCCATCGATCGGAGCTTCTTCCAGAGCCAGTACGATTATCGCACGGCATTGCGGGAATTCTCCCCGCTGGGATTAATAGCTCCCAACGAATCGATTCTTGCCCGGCAGGTTATTGAAAATGTGGATCACATCATGCATCTGAAACAGGTGGCGCTGGCTTTTCGGGAAGACGGACGGTTTCTTATTCAAGCGCAGAAAGGGTTTCAGTTTCCGGAACAGCTTGAGTTCTCCGACCGGCTTCTTACCTTCCTGACCCGTCAGCCACATTCGTTCCTGGAAATTACCCGATCCGAGCTTCCGGAATTGGCTTCCCTTTCCCGATACGGAGCACTGTACCTGCAGTGCATCCGCAGCAAAAAACAGAATCTGGGCTTTTTGCTGCTGGGAGAGAAGCGTTCCGAAACGGCTTATAATAAAGAAGACCTGGAGCTGTTGCAGATTATTGCCACTCAGGTTGCCATCGCCATCGAAAATATTCATTTGCACCGGGAATTTAGCGAGAAGGAGCGGCTGGCGCACGAGTTGAGTCTGGCGCGTGAGATTCAATTACAGTCCCTGCCCCGACCTAATCCGCAACTAAGCCATTTCGACCTGTATGCCCGTCTGGTTCCCGCAAAAGAGGTGGGAGGCGATTACTACGATTACTTCCCGATTTCATCCCACCAGCTGGCAGTGCTTATCGGGGATGTGGCCGGAAAAGGTATGCCAGCTGCACTGTATATGTCCCGGATTCAGGGGATTCTGAAGTCACTGAAACATTACCATGCCCAACCGATTCACCTGTTGAGTGAACTCAATCATATTCTGTATCAGGATTTACCCAAAAATTCCTTTTTTACCCTCACCTATCTGTTGCTGGATGCCCGAAAGAGGCGATTTACCCTGGCACGAGCGGGCCATAACGAGACGCTTCTGTATCGCAACCGAACCGGAAAGGTGGAAACCCTGCAACCTTCCGGGATGGCTCTGGGATTGGATGGGGGAGAGCTGTTTCGTCGGGAATTGAAGCTGAAAACGGGACGGTTTGAACCGGGGGATGTGTTTCTGTTGTACACCGACGGCGTGACGGAAACATTTGGAGAGCGCGGTGAAATGTTCGGGGAAGACAATCTGGTTCAGCTACTCATCCCCCATGCTTCCGGAAACGCCCGCGAGCTGGTTCAGCAAATCGAGCGACGGCTCAAACAGTTCCGGGGAAATCAGGAACGATTTGACGATGCCACGATGATTGCCATCCGGGCTTTGGATGGTAATGCGGCCGACGCAGCGGGAAATGTATCCGGGTAGCCATGCCCCAGGAATGATCTGCCAAAAAATAAAGAAAACTTGTCCTATGATTTATCCCTGCCCATTTTTATTTTTCTGAAACATGGTGAAAGGTTAAATAAGGAGAATCCCATGCGTATTCTGAGGTTATGTCTGCTGGCAATGCTTTTTGTAAGGGTACTGGTAGCTGCAGAAGATTCGGTGGTCTTCCCGCGGACACCGGCTCCATCGCCGGACGGGGAGCAGGTAGCGTTTTCGTTTCAGGGGGACATCTGGGTGGTTCCCACCCGCGGTGGCGAAGCGCGAAGGCTGACGGCAAATCCCGCCTACGATTTTCTGCCGCGCTGGTCTCCTGACGGCAAACGCATCGCCTTTTCCTCCGATCGTTACGGAAACGACGACGTGTTTGTGTTATCGCTGGAAGGCAAAGGCATCATACGGCTGACTTATTTTAGCAATAACGATCGGGTGTGGCAATTTTTACCCGATGAAACCGTGCTGTTCAGTTCCCGGCGGAATTTTTATTACCACCGATTGCCTCTGCTCTATCGGGCTTCTTTAAAAGGCGGAACACCTGCCGAAGTGATGCCGGAATATGCCGATCAGGGGAAAATCTCACCGGACGGGCGCTATCTGGTCTTTATCAAAGGACGCGCCAACATCTACCGCAAACACTACCGCGGTAGCAGCAATTGCGATATTTTTCTGTACGATTTTGCGGACAAAACCTTTCGAAAACTAACCGATTTCGATGGGAACGACATGTTTCCGGTATGGAGTCCGGATGGTAAAACCATCTATTTTGCCAGCGAACAGGACGGCACCATGAATCTGTACCGGATGAATCGGGATGGCAGTGGTAAAACCCAGCTAACTTTTTTCAAAGATGACGGCATTCGCTATGTGGATATTTCCGCTAACGGCAACATCATTACTTTCGAGCGCGGATTCGACATCTATCGTTATGATGTGGCACAGGGAAAGGCAGAGAAAATTGAATTGCACTTACCGCTGGATTATGTCGCCAATCCGATAGCTTATCGGACTTACACATCTCACGCCAGCGAAATGGCGGTGAGCCCCGACGGGAAGTTCGTGGCGTTTGTAGTGCGTGGGGAGGTGCTGGTTATGGACAAAGATGGGCATTTTCTCAATCAGCTTACCGAAACACCTTTCCGGGAAGGCAACATCTTCTGGGCGCCCAACAGCGATAGCCTGCTGTACGTATCGGACGAATCGGGGAATCGGGACATTTATCTGGTGAGCAGTGGCGATCCCCGACAGAAGTCTCTGGCACGCACCACCCGCCTGAAGCGAGAAAAATTGATTGCCGGAAAAGAAGATGAATATGCCCCCCGTTTTTCCCCGGACGGCAAACGGATTGCTTTTATCCGCGGCAAGGGGGACATTGTGTTGTTTGAACTGAAGAGCCGAAAAACCCGTACGCTGGTTAAAGGCTGGAGCGAGCCGGAATTCCGCTGGTCGCCGGACAGCCGGTATCTGGCATACGCCCGGGAGGATGAAGAAGCCAATTCGGAAGTATTCGTCATCGATGTGGAGAGCGGCACGCAATGGGACATCTCCCAGCATCCCGATTACGATGGTGCTCCCCGCTGGTCTGCCGATGGACGGCGAATTGCCTTCGTCTCTGCCCGTCGCGGAGACAATTACGACATCTGGATGGCTTATCTGCGGTTAAGTGACGATGAGAAAACCGATGCGGAGTGGGAAGAATTTTTTGCCAGCGAAAAAGGAAAGAAAAACAAACCGGATTCCGTCCGGGTGGTGATTGACCAGCCGGAGAAGTTGTACAAACGACTCCGACGGGTTACCGCATTGCCCGGAGCAGAGCGTGACTTCGATTGGTCGCCCGATGGTCAGTTTCTGGTATTCAGCAGCAACAGTTCCGGCAAAGCGGATTTGTGGAAGGTAAAATGGAATGGGAAAGAACTCAAACAGCTTACTCACGGTGGACTGGCTCCCCGGAACATCGTCTGGCACGGCAAAAATAAACAGGTTTACTTTTTGAAGAAGGGCGGTTTGCTGGCCTCCGCTTCGCCGACGAACGGAAAAGTGAAAACACAATCGTTCTCCGCCAACCTGAAGATCGACATTCCCGGCGAGCAGAAACAGAAATTTGATGAAGCCTGGCGGACGCTGGCAGAGTATTTTTATGATCCTCACTTCCATGGGGTGGACTGGAAAGCCATGTATCGGAAGTATTTGCCGGTAGCCACCGGTGTGTACAACATTCGGGATTTCAACAGTGTGGTGCGGTTGATGTTGGGTGAACTGAATGCTTCGCACCTGGGAATTTATCCACCGTCGGAAAAGAAACCGGTCACCAGCGGCATGCTGGCACTTCGTTACGATTGGAACTACCGGGGAGAGGGACTGAAGATTAGCGAGGTGATTCCCAATGGTCCCTGCCAGCGAATTAAAGAACCGGTTCAGGTGGGCGAGATTCTGCTGGCGGTGGACGGTGTTCCCCTGAGCTCCACCACCAATCTGTATGCCCTGCTGGAAAATCGAGTCAATCAGCCCACCGAATTGTTGTTAAAGGGGAAGAAAAACGGCGCGGAATATCGCCGAACGGTGGTTGTTCGACCCGTTTCCTATAACAGATTCATGGACCTGGAATACGACCGCTGGCGGGAGGAGAAACGGGAACTGGTGCACAAACTGTCTCACAATCGTTTGGGGTACATCCACATCCGTGCTATGGGACGCCAGAGCCTGGAGCAGTTTGAGATGGAACTGTATGCAGAAGCCCACGGAAAAGATGGGCTGGTTATTGATGTGCGCAACAATGGCGGTGGCTGGACCACCGACTACCTCCTGAACATGCTCATGATTCGCGACCACGCATACACCATTCCCCGGGATGGCAAACGCGGCTATCCCCAGACCGAACGCCGACCGCTGTACGCCTGGACCAAACCCATCATTGTACTGTGCAACGAATATTCATATTCCAATGCGGAAATTTTCAGCCATGCCATCAAAACGCTGAAACGGGGTAAACTGGTGGGCAAGCCCACCGGCGGATTGGTCATCAGCACAGGTAGTATTGAGCTGATTGATGGGTCGCGCTTTCGGGTACCGTTTCGCGGCTGGTATGTCATTACCGATGGAACCAACATGGAAAATCACGGTGCTGTACCGGACATTATTGTGGAGGATCATCCCGGCGACACGGCTGCCCATATCGACCGGCAGCTTACCCGCGCTGTGCAGGAGTTGATGTCCGAATTGTAAGAGAGTAGTCGGGCGAAGGAAATTTCGCCCGATTTTTTTTGTGGAAGGGGGGAGACGGAATCAAATAGGTTTTCTGGTGAAAGGTCACAAATTGTGCCCCGGGAACGGATTGCCGCTCAGGCAGTTTGGTCTGTGGTAAAAAGCGGGTAAATTACAGATCGTACAGTGTTTCGTCCACTCTGGGACGGGAGCGACGGATTTTAACCCCGGCTTTTTTGTCCAGTACAAACGGTTCCTCTTCAATCAGGTCTCCTAATTCCTGCTCAATCTGTTCCGGGTCTTCTCCCTGTTCCAGTCGGTGCAGGGCTTCTTCCATGCCTGGTCCCAACTTCAGTCCCGCTGCTTCGGACAATTTTTTCATCAATCGGGCTGCCTGGCGCGGGTCTTCCTCATCGATATGCCGGGCTTCCCGTTCCAGCATGGCCATGGCTTTTTCCAGTTTGCTTTCGTCAATGTCCGGCAAATTGTCCGGTTCGTCGGATTCTTTGTGTTTACCGGTAAGAATGGCAAAGCGGGAGACCCGGCGCTCCAGCCGGGGATTATCGCACTTGGGGCAGGCGGGTACTTTTTCCGTGTTCACCGTGCGGGAGAAGAATTTGTAGATGGTATGGCAGTTCCGACAGTAAAATTCATAAATCGGCATGGTCGCCTCCTTTTCCTCAATGTTATTTTCCCAACCAATCCGTTTTTTTGTTAGATGCAAAATATACGGAATTGGTTTGTTCAAAATCAATCCGCGGGATTAAAACGGAATCCTTCCGGTTCGCCTTATGCAAGGAATACGAAATTCACAGTTCCTTCAAAAGAAACGGAGTCCGTATCCCACTATACATCGGTGGATTGTCTTCAATTTTCCCCAAATTGCATCCCGTCTATTTCCTTCGTAAATTGCCCGTTCAAAAAATCGGGAGCGAATGTCATCGACAGTTTATTTATTCGTCCGCTGCAAATTGGCCCGCTGGTAACCCGGCACAACCTGGTGCTGGCACCCCTGGCGGGAATTTCGGACTACCCTTTCCGTCAGTTGTGCCGGGAGTATGGCGCCGACCTGACCTTCACCGAAATGGTAAGCATTGATGGTTTGCTGTACCAGAATCAGGCGACCTATCGGTTGCTGAATATTCGTTCCCATGAGCATCCCATCGGATTCCAGTTCTTTGGCAGCGAACCGGAGTATTTCCGCAAAGTCATCCCTCAGGTGGAACGGTTCCGGCCGGACCTGATTGACCTGAATTTTGGGTGTCCCGTGCGGAAAGTGGTGGGGAAGGGCGCCGGTGCGGCACTCCTGCGTAATTTAAAGCAGCTGTACCGGATTGTGGAGGCAACCGTTCGGGCAACGGCACTTCCGGTAACCGCCAAGATTCGCATTGGGTGGGATGCGGAGAACATGGTGGCGGTGGAAGCGGCGCAGGCGGTGGAAGCAGCGGGCGCTGTGGCAATTACCGTGCACGGACGAACCCGCGCCCAGGGATATTCCGGAAGGGCAGACTGGGAGGCGATTGCAGCGGTGAAGCAAGCGGTTCACATCCCGGTCATTGGGAACGGCGATGTACTGGATGTCGATTCCGCCCGGGCAATGTTCCGCACCACTGGTGTGGATGGCATCATGCTGGCGCGCGGGGCGCTGGGACGTCCCTGGATTTTCCGCCAGATTCTGCATGCCCTGCAGAATGGGGAAGTCCTCCCCGAACCCGATTTTGAGCAGCGGATGGAAGTGCTGGAACATCATTATCGGCTGATGCTGGAAGAATACGATGAATTTGTGGCTCTTTCGCGAATGAAAAAGCATTTTGTCTGGTACACTCATGGATTGCCCTATACTGCACGTTTGCGCGACCGGATTTTTCGCGCACAGAGCTTTTCTGAGGTTCAGGAGATTTTTGCCCGGTACCGTCAGACGATTCGTCAGCATAACCGACCGTCCACCCGGCTTAAACAATCAGCGGAGGTGTAGCGAAAGATGCAGGAAAAATTGCTGAGGGAATTGCTTGAGCGGTTTCGTCGGGGAGAACTTACCGAATCGGAAGTGATTCGGCAAATCAAAGCGGCCGGACTCCAGGCGCTGGAGTTTGCCCAGTTGGATTACCACCGGGAGCTGCGGCAGGGATTCCCGGAAGTGGTGTATTGTGCCGGAAAGACTACCGAACAGGTGATCGAAATTTCCCGAAACATTCTTCGGCGCCATGGGAGGTTACTGGCCACCCGCGCCAATGCGGAACTCTACCGGGATGTTCGGCAGCATCTGCCCGAAATTCAATACCGTGAATCGGCGCGGTGCCTGTACGCCAATCCACCCCAGCCACTTCCGCGGGCAGCAGGACGCATCGCCATCATCACCGCTGGTACCTCAGACATCCCCGTTGCCGAAGAAGCTGCCCTGACCTGTGAGATGTTTGGTTACTCCCCGGAACGGATTTACGATGTGGGCGTGGCGGGATTGCACCGACTGAATCATCACTGGGAAAAAATACAGCACGCCCGTGTGCTGATTGTAATTGCCGGAATGGAAGGAGCGCTGGCCAGCGTGGTAGGCGGTTTGGTGGACAAACCGGTTATCGCCGTCCCCACCTCCGTGGGGTACGGAACCAGCCTGAGTGGCTTGACCGCCCTGTTTGCCATGCTCAATAGCTGTTCCAGCAACGTCACAGTGGTCAACATCGATAACGGTTTTGGCGCAGCGTTTACGGCCAGCCTGGTAGTCCGGCAAATTCTGCAAAATGAAAGTTAAGGGAACTGTCGTTCTCAAAGTTTAATAAAAAATGAGCAACCAATAAAAAATCGGGGAATGATGGCCCGTTCGAAAGTTAAAATAGCCGAGGAGTTTTCCAGGCCGGAAGCGGCGAGACTTCCCGAAGGGATGCGGAAACATCCCATTCTGTTCTACGCGGAAACCAACTTTTCGCCACCAACGGATGTGTGGGAAACCCGGGAAGAGATTCGCGTGGTGATGGAACTGGCTCATGTGTCGCCAGAGAACCTCACCGTATATTATCAGGATGGCTTTTTGTACGTAAACGGGATGCGGCCTGAACCGGGCGTGTATGCGCTACAGGAAATTACCCGCTTTTACCAGAAGGAAATTGATTACGGGGAATTTCGGGTAAAGATTAAAATGAACAGCCGCATCGACCGAAACGGTATTCAGGCAGTGTACCGCCAGGGAATGCTGATGGTGCAATTACCCAAAATTACCCGACAGGAGCTTCCCGGTACCGTCAAAGTGGCTATCCGATTCGAGGAATAACAACCGGAAACGTGAAAACAAGGAAGGGCGTGGAGCTTTGACCAGAACAGCAAATCAATCGAATCAAAATAAAACAGAGAGACTCTACCTGCTGCCGGTACGCAACATTGTGGCTTTTCCGGAATTAATCATCCCGCTGGTTATCGAAGACCCGGATCTGGTGGAAGTGATTAACGAATCGCTCATTGCACGCAAACCCATCGGATTGTTTGCCGAACCGGAAAAGCAGCCGGAAAACGTTCACCAGATTTTTAAAGTGGGAACCCGGGCGGAAATTCTGAAAATGAGTCACCTGCCGGATGGTAGTGTGCGGGTGCTGGTGCAGGGGCTGGAACGGATTCGGATTACCCGATTGATCCGACGCAACGGGAAAATTGAAGCGCGGGTTGCTCCGCTTCCCACTCAAATTAAGAACGACACCCGTTGCGAAGCGATGATGCGTGCTCTGAAAGAGCTGCTCCAGAAGTTGGCCGGAAAAACCCCGCTGCTTATGGAAGAATTGCTCCCCTCATTGCTGGAGGAACAGAATCCGGGCAAATTTGCCAGCATCCTTTCCGCCAATCTGGGAATAAGCGTGGACAAACGCCAGGATTTACTGGAAGAAGCCGTGCTGGACAAACAACTGGAAATGTTGCTGGAAGTATTTCGGCGGGAATGGCGCATTGTGGAATTAGCCGGAGAGATGCAGGTTTCGGGAAATAGATCGGTTTCCTCCGAAGAGCGGGAGAAACTATTCCAGGAACATTTGCGGGAGATGAAAAAGGAACTGCAGGAGGAAGACGACGACGAAGAGGACGAATGGGAAGCGGAAATAGAAGATTTGCGGAAGCAGATTAAGAAGGCGAAGATGCCCAAAAATGTGGAGGAGGTGGCGCTCAAGGAACTGGAGCGCCTGGCCGAGATGCCTCCCGCCGCTGCAGAATACACCATCAGCCGGACGTATATCGATTGGCTCATCTCTCTGCCCTGGAGCAAAGAAACCGAAGATAATATGGACCTGGAAAATGCTAAGAAAATCCTGGATGAAGATCACTATGATTTGAATGATGTGAAGGATCGGATTCTGGAATATCTGGCAGTCCGTAAGCTGAGAAAGCGAGCCAAGGGACCCATTTTATGCTTTGTGGGGCCACCGGGAGTGGGGAAGACCAGTCTGGGCCGTTCCATTGCCCGGGCAATGGGACGCCGATTCGTACGTTTCAGTGTGGGGGGCATTCGCGATGAGGCGGAAATCCGCGGTCATCGTCGAACTTACATTGGGGCGCTCCCCGGGCGAATTATCCAGATGATTAAGGAAGCCGGTACCCGTAATCCGGTGTTCATGCTGGACGAAATCGATAAAATGGGCTCCGATTTTCGGGGAGATCCCGCTTCGGCGCTTCTGGAAGCGCTGGACCCCGAGCAAAATAAAGACTTCGTGGACCACTACCTGGATGTGAAATTCGACCTCTCCCGGGTGATGTTCATTACCACCGCCAATATGCTGTACGATATTCCCCCTGCGCTGCTGGATCGGCTGGAGGTGATTGAGATACCGGGCTACATTACCGAGGAGAAGATTCAAATTGCCCGGAAATATCTGGTGCCCCGCCAGATTTCGGAGAACGGTTTAAGGAAAAAAGACCTCAAATTCCGTGTGGATGCGCTGGAACGCATCATCACCGATTACACCGATGAGGCGGGAGTCCGGAATCTGGAACGGGAGATTGCCACCATTTGCCGGAAAGTGGCACGCCGGTTTGCCGAAGGGAAGGGGGAGCCGGTCGTGATCACTGCCGAGAAGGTGCCCGAATACCTGGGACCACCCAAAAATTTCCCTGAACTGGCCGGATTAAAAGATGAGGTGGGAATTGCCACCGGACTGGCCTGGACGCCCACCGGTGGTGAAATTCTGTTTGTGGAATCCACTTTGATGAAAGGGGGCAAACATCTGACCCTGACCGGTCAGCTGGGTGAGGTGATGCGCGAATCCGCTCAGGCTGCTCTGAGCTTTTTGCGCTCCCATGCGGAAAAATACGGTATTGACCCTGATTTTTACCAGAAGTACGATATTCATGTGCATGTCCCCTCCGGTGCGGTACCCAAGGATGGTCCCTCTGCCGGGGTGACCATTGCCACCTCCTTGCTTTCGTTACTTACCTGTCGGCCGGTGCGGCACGATGTGGCTATGACCGGAGAAATTTCGTTGCGGGGGAGGGTGCTTCCGGTCGGTGGAATTAAGGAGAAAGTCCTGGCTGCCCAGCGCGCTGGCATTAAAACCGTCATCATGCCTGCCCGCAACGAGCGCGATCTGCAGGAAGTACCGGAAAAAGTGCGCAAAAAGATGAAATTTGTGTTTGTGGATAAACTACCCCAGGTGTTCGAAATTGCACTTCGCCGGGAAACGGTTCGGCAACCTTCCGCCCGCACGGAGAAAAAATCCCGGAGAACGCAAAAAGTCCCGGCACAACCCGTTCCCACCCGTTTGAAAGAACAAGCGCATGAACGCGGGGAAAGGTTGGAAAGATGAATCCACTTTTCGGAGAGAACCGTGAATGCCTCCGCACAACCGGTTAAACATGTGATCATGTACACCGATGGCGCCTGCTCCGGGAATCCCGGACCGGGTGGGTATGGTGTGGTGCTGAAGTATGGCAACCATCGACGGGAGATCTCCGGCGGATTTCGACGGACCACCAACAACCGCATGGAACTGATGGCTGCCATTGCCGGTCTGGAAGCGCTGAAAGAGCCCTGCCGGGTAACGCTATATACCGATTCACGGTATCTGGTGGATGCGGTGCAGAAAGGCTGGGCGAGACGGTGGCAGGCCAGCAACTGGAAGCGCAGCCAGCGAGAGAAGGCGGAAAATGCTGATCTGTGGGAGCGGTTGTTGAAATTACTGGAACGGCATCAGGTGGAGTTCCGCTGGGTGCAGGGACATGCCGGTGATCCGGAAAACGAACGAGCCGATCGGCTGGCCGTCCGTGCCTCCCGGCAACCCAACCTGCCTGCGGATGAATACTACGAACGCCTTCAGACGAAAAATGCCTGAGTGTTTCTTCGGAGAATCCATGAAGCGCTATCTTACCGGATTATCTGCTCTTTTCATTTATCTGCTGATGTATTTGACCTCTGCACCGGGGCAGACATTTCAGGACTTTCTCAACCGGGTTCATGCGGCACCGGATTCGTTAAAACCGGCGATTGTGGATAGTTTTATGAATGCCGTTCCTTCGTTCCCGTACATCGAGCAGGACACGCTGGTTCACTTTATTTTTCGAGGGAACGTCAGCAGTGTAACCGTTCCCGGCGATGCCAACGGATGGGATATGAATGCGTTTTCCATGACCCATCTTTCCGGAACGGATATGTGGTATGTTACGGCTACCTTTGAGTCGGATGCCCGGCTGGATTACAAATTTGTGCTGAACGGAACCTACTGGATTCTTGATCCGCTGAACCCGTTTCAAATGTCGGGAGGGTTCGGACCCAATTCCGAACTGCGCATGCCACTGTATGTACCCCCTCCGGAGATTCAGTATTATCCCGGGATTCCTCATGGCAGTTTGTTCGATACCCTATTTTACAGTGCAGAGCTGGGAAATTCCCGCCACGTCAAAGTGTACACACCACCCCGTTATACCACCACTTCGGACAGCTTTGGGGTAATTGTGTTCCATGATGGACTGGAGTACCTGAGCCTGGCGAACGCCCGGAATATCCTGGATGATTTAATCTGGAAGAAGCGGATTCAACCGATAATCGCCGTGTTTGTTCCTCCGGTGAATCGCGAAGCCGAATATGCCGGTTCTCAAAAGGCAGCATTCGCCAGTTTTCTGGTTCACCACATCATGGCCTGGGTGGATGCAACCTATCGCACCCGTCACCATCCGGAATATCGTGCCACTCTGGGAGCTTCCAATGGCGGAAATATTGCGCTTTATCTGGGACTTTATTACTCCACCACTTTTGGTAACATAGCTGCCCAATCCAGCAATGTTCAGGCAACCATCGCCGATGGTTACCACTACGGGCCACAGCTGAATTTGCGCTTTTATCTGGACCTGGGTTCCTACGATATTCCAGTGCTTATTCCGCTGGTGAATCATTTTGTTCAGATTCTGCAGCAGCGCGGATATCCGTATCGTTTTCATCTGTACCACGAAGGGCACAGCTGGGGAAATTGGCGTGCTCATGTGGACAATGCACTGGAAATGTTTTTCCCTGGTCCCGCGCAAACTCTAATCAATCATCGTTTAACCCATCGTGAATTTAAACTTTATGCCAATTATCCCAATCCCTTCAATGCCACCACCCGGATTTCCTTCTATCTGAACAAGCCCGGAGAAGAGGTAAGCCTGCGTGTTTTTAATATACGCGGGCAAACCGTGCGGATCTACCGATTGCATCCATCTGTTTCCGGGGACTATTCGGTCTTCTGGGACGGACGCGATGAGTCGGGTAATGTACTGCCCTCCGGAGTCTATTTTTACCGGTTGACAGTCGATTCCCACAGTACCACCCGGAAAATGGTGCTGATTCGTTAAATACGGGAAGTCCTTCTGGAAATGTTAGGGAGTGATTTTTTCCGGGAGTCCGGGGAGTGAATACCGCATTTTACACCTGTACGTTGGTTCCCTTACCCAAAATGAAGATGCCGTAGTTCCCGCCAGCAGCTAATTTTCGGGTTTTCGGGCAGGATGGTTGGTTTATCCGGTGTGTGGGAGCATTATTCCTTCAGCCATCCTGCTCATTTCTCTTTTCCGGACGAGGAAATTACCATATTTGAGAAAAATACCGCCCTTCTTTTTCAAAAATGGGAATATTCCTTTGTAGTAAAAATCCCAAGCTCACAAAAGAATATTCTTTAAGCTCTGGTAAAATAATGAATTAAAGAGATTGTTCAAAATTTCCTTAATATGGCATGAATCTTGAATCTACATTGAGCGATGTAGATTTTTAACATTAAGAATTGAAGAAAAGGAATATCTGAAAATGGAGCAAGACATTGACCGTTACGAACCGGTACTGACCATCGGTACGGTAGCTAAAAAATTGAACATAGCGGTGCAAACCATCCGTTTGTACGAGCAAGAAGGATTAATCCTTCCGTACAAAACCGAGACCGGACGTCGCATGTTCAGCATGCACGATCTGGAGCGGTTGCAGTGTATTCGCAAGCTGCTGACTCAGGACGGTTTAAACATTACCGGCATTAAGCGTTTGATGTCTCTGATTCCCTGCTGGGAGTTCAAGGGCGGGCTGGATGAGGATTGTAAGAGTTGTCCGGCTTATTACGAGACGATCGGCCCCTGCTGGAGTATCAAGAACGTGGGGAGTAAATGTCAGGGGCAGGATTGCCGCTTGTGTCCGGTGTATCGCATGAATTTAAGCTGTGCTAAAATGAAGGCAGTATTATTTGGTCATCACCGTCCCGAAGAGGAAGAAGAACCCGGATCGGGCAAAACTCCTTAAATCAAACAGGTGGAGGACATTGTTGAGTGAAAGGATTGGTTGGATTTTGTCGGGCTTTCAGGTGAAAAAAATAACATGATCGGCGGGTGAAATTAGAAAATGGCCGGGGTGCAGAAAGTTCTGTATCTGCTTTCATGATAAATGAGTCATCATTCAAAAAAGAGGGTACTATGAAACGGTTACTGATTTTAGGTGCAGGAACAGCTGGAACCATCATGGCGAACAAGCTGGCGCCCGTTCTGGACCGCGCGGAGTGGGAAATTACCATCGTGGACCAGGACGAGAAGCATTATTACCAGCCGGGATTTTTGTTTATTCCCTTTGGCATTTACACGCGGGAGGATGTGGTGAAACCCAAGCGCGATTTTTTCCCGCCGGGTGTGGAAGTGATTATGTCTCCCATCGAGTTAATTGAGCCAAAAGAAAATCGGGTGAAACTTGGGAACGGACGAGTGATTCATTACGACATTTTAATTATTGCCACCGGAGCGAGAGTACATCCGGAAGAAACAGAGGGAATGAAAGACGGTGGTGCCTGGCATCAGAATATCTTCGACTTTTACACCATCGAAGGTGCTACTGCGTTACGGCAGTTCCTGAAATACTGGGATGGCGGGCGTATGGTGGTGAACGTGGTGGAAATGCCCATCAAATGTCCCGTTGCCCCGTTAGAGTTTGTTTTCCTGGCGGATTGGTGGTTCACCGAACAGGGGATTCGGGACAAAGTGGAGATTCAGTATGTGACACCTTTACCCGGTGCATTCACCAAACCGCGTGCGGCGCAGTTCCTGGGCAATTTCCTGGAGAAAAAGAACATTCATCTGGTGCCTGAATTTAACATTGCCCGGGTGGAGAGCGGGAAAAATAAAATCGTCTCCTGGGACGAACGGGAGATTGAGTACGATGTGCTGGTAACCATTCCCACCAACATGGGTGCCGAAGTCATTGCCGAATCCGGATTGGGTGATGATCTGAACTTTATCCCCACCGATAAGCACACCCTGCAATCCAGGGAGTACGAAAACGTTTTTGTGATTGGCGATGCCACCGATTTGCCCAGTTCCAAAGCCGGTTCGGTGGCTCATTTCGAAGCGGACATTCTTTTTGAAAATATTTTGCGTTATATCGACGGACGACCGCTCAAACCGGATTTCGACGGACACGCCAACTGCTTTATTGAATCGGGTTTTGGCAAGGGCATTCTCATCGATTTCAATTACGACGTGGAACCCCTGCCCGGGAAGTTTCCGCTGCCGGGAATTGGTCCTTACAGCCTGTTACAGGAAACCCGTATGAACCACTGGGGCAAAATGTTATTCCGATGGATGTACTGGAACCTGTTACTGAAAGGTTCCGAACTCCCCATCGAAGCACAAATGAACATGGCAGGAAAGAGGTTATAGCTATGGAAGACAAACACATTGAACAGCAACTTCAGGAAATCAATCAAAAATTGGATGCACTGACCAGCTGGGTGCAGGAGCAGCGTCGCCGCAAGCGGGAAATGGATGAGCTTAAGGATGATCTGACGCTGATCGGTAAAGATGTGTTTCAGGCTGCTGTGGTGGAGCTCAATGAAGTCGCCCAGCATTTCGATACCGGCGACTTTTTGTTCCTGCTTAAAAAGTTACTGCGGAATACCCGCAATCTCATCCGCGTGATGGATAAACTGGAAAGTGCGTTCGATTTCTCTGAGGACTTTGTTCCGCTCACAAAAGATATGGTTGCCCAGGTTATGGAAACCCTGGAAGAGTTAGACCGCAAAGGCTACTTCGAATTCGGGAAGGAGCTGTTTAAGATTGTGGACACCATTGTCACTTCTTTCACGCTGGAAGATGTGCGGTTGCTGCGGGAGAACATCACCTCCATTCTGCTCACGGTAAAGAATTTGACTCAGCCGGAGATGCTGAGTACGGTCAACAATGCGTTGGGTTTCTTCCAGAAAATGGATATTACCGTGCCGGAAGAGGTAAGCTATCGGGAGCTTTTCCGCAGCCTGCGCGATCCCGAAATGAGACGCGGATTGGCCTTTGTTATTCAGTTTATGAAAAATATGGCGCGACCGGATAATCCGGTCTTTGAATTAACCAGGGAAACTCAATCATAAGATAAGGAGGATGAATTATGCCAACTAAAACCATTGCCGGAAAAACCGTCGAAGTGGATGCCGAAGGTTTTCTGGTCAATCCGGATGACTGGAGTGAGGAAATGGCACCGGAATTAGCCCGGGAAGAGGGAATTGAGGAACTGACCGATCGTCACTGGGAAGTGATTCGCTTTATGCGAAAAGATTTTAAAGAGAGAGGACAGATCCCCACCATTCGCCGCATCAAAAATGTAGGTGGTATTCCCACCGGGGAATTGTATCAGCTATTCCCTCAGGGACCGGCTAAAAAAGCAGCGAAAATTGCCGGTCTGGGAAAACCTCAAGGATGCGTATAACCGCATCTGCCCAATCCCAAATTGAATAGATAATGAAGGAGGCCCTGACCATGGCCAACCACACAGCAGACAAAATTCAAAAAGTTTCCATCATCATTTCCCGCGGATCGCTGGACGGAGTGTATCCCGGATTGATAATGGCTAACGGTGCCCGAATGGAAGGCATTGAGACCAACGTCTTTTTTACCTTCTTCGGACTGGAAGCCATTATGAAAAAACGCCAGAAAAAACTGAAAGTGGCGACCGTGGGTAATCCCGCCATGCATATTCCATCCCTGATTGGTATTCTGCCCGGAATGTCCGCCTTTGCCACCTGGAAGATGAAGCAAGAAATGGAGAAACTGGACATTCCACCAGTGGATGAATTTATTGAAATGATAGCCGATGCGGGAGCCACACTGTACGCTTGCAAAGCAACGGTCGAAATGTTCCATCTGAGCAAAGACGATTTTGTGGAGCAGGTGGATAGCATCATTAATGTGGGAACCTTTTACGAAGTGTCAGCAGGAGGAAGTATTATCTTTACCTGATGTGCCATCTCCGATGTTTCGGTTTACCGGAAGGGGAGAACCCTCCGGTAAACCGAAAGCGGAGAAAGGGCAAAATTCTCCCGGTGCAAATGAGCTGTCGGTCGGAACCTGACCGCAAACTGTGCTTCCCTTGTCCCTGTGATGGAGTTCTTGTCGGCTCTACCCTCCGAAAGCGAATCGTTAAGCCACCAGTACGAATTTGCCTGTGAGATCAATCTTCGGTATTGTTTGCCAGATTCTATTATTGAAAAGATTGGGGTACCCAATAAGCTGGGTGAATCATTTTCATAAACAACTGTCGGTTTGTTTGTGATAAAATTATCATGAAATATGAAAAGGAGGCAAAGATGAAATTTTCCCTGAAGGTATTTGTTATCATGGTGTTGGTATGGGGCACAGCCCTGGCCACCAACGGAACCTATTTGCACGGTTTTAGTGCCCTGACGATGGGGCGGGGTGGTTTGAGTTACGGATTTTATGATTCTCCGCTTTTGATGATGAACCATCCTGCCGCTCTGGCCCAGATGAATCCCAATTTCCTGGAAGCCGACATGTCTTTGATGTTTCCCAAACTCCACTTTCGAAATTCATTGAACGACACAGATGGGGAATCCAGCACTTTCCCCCTTTTGCAAGTTGCCTACGGTTCCCAATTCGGAAGTTCCTCCTGGTTCTGGGGATTCGGGGTATTTACTCAGGGAGGAATGGGAGCGGACTTTTCCTTAAAACATGCGTTATTTCCGGAAAAGGTGGAATATCATTCCCAGTTTGGCGTGATGGAGGTGGGACCCTCCCTGGCGTTTCGGGGAGAGAATGGGATGAGCCTGGGTTTTTCGGTGCATCTTCTTTACGGCCAAATGGAGATGTGGATGCCGTACAGTTTATCTCCGGAAATTATGAGAGGCCAGGCCATGCCCGGATTGACTTTTGGTCAGATGTTTGCTGCTCCGCCCGATCAGGGTGGGTTGGGCTACCAGGAAGTGACGGCTTACGCGGAGATGAAAGGGCTAAACGGGTTCGGATATAACGGAACGATCAGTTTTGCTTATCGGGTGAACGATAAACTTTCCATCGGAACGGCTTTTACCAGTGCAGCCACCCTGAAACTGCGTAATGGCGATGCCAAAATGAATATGACGGACCAGTTTAACGATGCATTTCAGAAGATGACCGTGGGAGCCCTGATGCAAATGGGAATTGATCCCAATCAGGCAACGCCCGACCAGTGGCAGGCGGCACAACAGGCTGTGATGGGACAATTGGGGCAAATGGGAATTGATATGCAGACCGGAATGAACGGAGAATATACCGTGGAAACCGATTTAAAAGTTCCCGCCCGACTGGGAGCCGGTTTGCGTTACCGCACCGGTGAATTCCTCACGCTGGGAGTGGACGTGGAGTATATTGCCTGGAGCGGAGCGTTCGATAAGATGCCCTTGCATTTTACCGGAGGAACCAATTCCAACATCAACACCATGATGGGAAGCGAAAACATGGATCTGGATTTCCCTTTGAAATGGGAAGATACTTATGTAGTGAAACTGGGAGCGGAAATGAACTTTTCGGAAATGTTCACCGGACGTTTGGGTTTTGTCCACGGAACCAACCCGGTTCCTTCGGAAACGCTGATTCCCATTTTTCCCGCCATTGTGGAAAACCATTTAATGGCCGGTGGAACCATCCGGTTTTCTTCCCGCTTTGCCCTTCACGCTGCTTATGAGATGGCCTTAAATAACAGCCAGACTGTTAGCCGAAGCGAAATTGCCCGGGAGTATGACGGAAGCACGTCCGAACTGATGGAGCATTTTGTGCATCTTTCCTTTGCTGTACGGTTTTAATTGGTTCGCAGGAAGGGAAGGGATAAAAGAGATGTTTGTTAACCAAAACAAAAGGGGACCCAGGTGATGAAAATAAGATTGGTTGTTAGCGTATTCATCCTGCTACTTTTGTTGGGGAGTTTGAGCCGAAGCGAAATTCCCCGGGAACAGGGTGTTTACGAATACGTGGTGACCGGAATCCCCCTGAGTTACGATGAAGCGCTGCAAAAATTAAGGGATGCCGTGGAAAAAAGCGATTTTCGACTCATTTCCCTATACCCGGTTACCTCGCCTGAGGGGTGCCATTACCGCAGTACCGTTTTACTGGTGTATCATCCCATTTATGCCATGAAGTTACTGGAAATCAATCGAAAAACCGCTCCGTTTTTGATTGTGGATAGAATCAACCTGTTTCAGGATGAAAAAGGATTGCATGTTTCCATCGTCAATCCCCTGAACGTTACTCGTACAATTTTAATGGATGATCAGAAATATCAGGAGATAGCGGATGCTCATCGGCAGGAACTTCGGCATCTGATCCAGCAGGCTCTTCCGGGAAAAGCCACTGCTCGCCAGTATGGTCAGATTCGCAAAAAAGGATATATCGGGCGAACCATGGGAGTTATGGCTGGCGGTCCTTTTGATGAGAAGATCGGGGAAATCTTCCGTGTGGAAGCAGTTTCGGATTTCCCTGCCACGGTTCAGAAGATTGAACAGGCATTGCAAACACCCGGCCCCAAATGGGGGCTCCATCGGGTGTTTACCCTGCATCTGGATCGGGTGGAATGCGACATTATCGGGGTTAGTGGTGCCACAATGGAGAGTCGTTCTTTTGAGATTGTCGGGGCCGGTGCAGATGATTCCCGAAAGAAATATCAGTGTCCGGGCATCGACCATGCTGCTGCTTACCCGTTCGAACTGATAGTGTGCCGGGATGGGAATGCGGTATCTGTTCGCATGGTGGATATGATGTACCGCATGAAAATGTATTTCGAAGATGCCGGAAAGTGGGCATTTGCGAAAAATATGGGGATGCCGGGTTCGCTCACCGATGAAGTAAAAAACTGCCTGAAGAAGGCATTTGCCGCAGGAAAATAGGAAAAACAGAATTCAGTGGTACCAGAAATAAAAAACGCCTGCTCCGTTATTCGGAACAGGCGTTTTTTTCTCTAAAATGGAGGGAAGGAAGCCGAATTATTCCAGTACTTCCTCCAGCTTTTTAAATGCTTCGTGCACGTTGTCCAGTGCTTCTTTTACCCGGGTACGGTTGTCCGCTTCTTTTAATTTGGACAGTTCATCCACAGCAGCAAGCAGTTCCTGGCGCGCGGCTTCAAATTCCTGTTGCCGGTCTGCCATTCGTTTGGGGAGAGTGGCAGACTTTAACGCCCGGGCTTTTTCCACAAATTCGGGAATGGTCTGGTTTATTTTGCCCCAATCATTGTTGGGTAAATAGTCGTGAAACACTTTAAAGAGGACTTTATGAAATTCATCCAGCGCCGGAATGGGCGGATTGAGAATTTTTACCAGGGTTTCGAATCGGCTGTGCAGTTCGCGTGCTGCTTCCAGAATGGCGGTGGAATCGTTCTTCTGCACGGCTTCGCCGTACGCCTTTAGTGCCTGTTCCAGCTTTGCCACACCTTCCTTCCAGTGCATGGACTTGTCCCGTAAACTGTCCGGAAACTGCACCTTCTGAAACAGGGCAAATTTCTCCTGAAGTTCCGGATACAGCCCTTTGAGTTGTTCCACATCTCTGGCCGGATAAGCATCGTGCCACATGGGGTGAATCACCTCATGCATGGCTTCCAGTGCTGCTCTGGGCGCCACAGATGCCGAAACTTGCGCCTTCGGGGCTTCCTGGTTCTGCTGTTTACCGCATTGCAGCATGGCCATACTGAATACCGCGATTAGAATCATCAACCATTGTTTCATAGACTTCCTCCGTTTGTTGTATTGGACACACAGTTCAGCGCCAATATAATAGTAACACGAAGCTGTTTCAAAATGTGAAAATAATTGATGAAGTAAAAATCGGATAGCCTATCAAAAAGGGGTGACCGGATGTATGTTTTCCTGTCACCCCGATTCATTTTTTCAGATGGTAATCACCATTACGGTTTTTTGGGATATGGAGCCAGTTTGGGCATTTCGCGCGGGTCTTCCTGGATCATTTTCAGGGTTAGCTCGATGGCTTTGTCTAATTGCGGGTCACGCCCGGCCACCAGGTCTTCCAGCCGATTGTCCACCTCGATATCCGGCTCCACACCATGTCCTTCAATAATCCACTGCGCATCCTTACTCAGGGTGGCAAATTCCGGTCGGGTAATATAACCGCCGTCCACCAGGCGGTTATAGCCTCGAATACCAATGACACCGCCCCAGGTGCGTTTCCCCACCAGCGGGCCCAATTTATAGTATTTAAAAAAGTACGGGAAGATATCTCCATCCGAAGCGGAATATTCGTTGGCCAGGCATACCAGATGCCCATTATAGGCTGCGTCGGGATAGGTCTCCAGCACCTTCTGGTTGCGCGCTTTGCCCAGACCCGCCACAATCCGGCGCAGCCGCTCCAGAATCATCTGGCTGACAAATCCGCCTCCGTTAAACCGAACATCGATGATGATCGCCTTTTTACCTAACTGAGCATAATACATTTTAACAAATTGATTTAGTCCGTTGGCGCCCATATCCGGAATGTGCACATAACCCACCTGACCATTGGTTTTTTCTTCCACATACTTCCGATTATGTTCCACCCAGGTCAGGTAATTCAAGTCGAATTCGCTTTTAACCGGTTTAATCTGATATTCCCGGGCACCTTTGGTAGTGGGTTTGCTGTTGACCGAAATGGTAACGATTTGATCCGCTTTATTTTGTAACAAACGATAGGGATTGATTTCCAGAGTCACATCCTGTCCGTCGATGGCAATCAGGTAATCTCCTTCTTTCACCTGAATTCCCGGTTCAGTTAGCGGAGACCGTCGATTGGGTATCCAGTTTTCACCTTTCAGAATTTTACTGATCCGATAGCGATTGGCTTTCCGATCGGGGGTAAGTCGTGCGCCTAACAAGGCAACCGGAATTTCCCGGGGTTTGGGCATATCGCCACCCCCAACATAAGCATGGCTGGTGTGGAGCTCAGCCACCATCTCACCTAAAATGTAGTTCAGGTCGAATCGGTGCGAAACAGCAGGTATTAGTTTGGCGTACATCTTGCGTACTGCGGGCCAATCCACACCTACCATATTGGGAACGTAAAAATAGTCCCGTTCCAGACGCCAGGTTTCCTGGAAGATCTGTTGCCACTCTTCCATGGGATTCAGGTACATTTCCAGTCCGCTTAAATCAATTTTCCCGTCGCCGGGTTTGTGGGAGGCATCGGTCGTCTGTACAATTCCCACTGTGTTTTGATGTTTGTATATCAAATACTTGCCGTCTGGCGAAATGTCGTAGAAACTTACTCCACTCATAAAGGTGGCTTCTTTTTTCTTATCTAAGTCGTAGTATTTCAGCTCCGTTTTTCCGCTCACCGGGCCATTTAATCCGCGAATGGGCAATGAAGCGTAGAACAACCGTTTTCCTGCCACCTTCAGATTGGAATAGTTCCCCGGTTTTATGGGAAGAGCGACTACCCGCTCGGCAATGCCCGGAAAATCCACCTTCACGCGGACGCCCTTTTCTTTTTTCCCATCGGAATTTTTCCCGTTGTTCTGGTTCTCTTCCGATTTAACCTCCACTTCGTCGCTTTCCGGTGCAAAAGGGGAAGGTTGATTAGCCTGCAGGGACATGACATAAATGCGATCCTGCGATTGATACACATAACTCATCTCGTAATTCCCCAGCATGGGGTTGTAATCCCGTTCGGAGATGAAGAACAGATATTTCCCATCCGGGCCGAATACGGGATTGTAGTCGTCGGTAAAATCGGTGGTAATTTTGTAGCTTTTTTGAGCATTTAGGGAATACAGATACAGGGAATTAAATCCGTTATCCTCCGGTTTGGCATACACCAACCAGCGGCTATCCGGCGACCAGTTGTAGTGGCGGATTTCCCATCGCCGGGCACTGTCCACAAACGTGGTGGTATGGGTTTCCACGTCCACGATGTAGAGTTTCAGGTTTTTGTCCGCAAACGCCAGCTTTTTACCGTCCGGTGACCAGACCGGCATGAATCGGTATCCCTGACTGTTCCGGGTAAGTTGAATTGTTTCTCCTTTTCCGTCCTGTGGAATGAGGTAGATTTCGTCCTCGCCGGATTTGTCTGAGATGAAAGAGATCCATTTGCCATCGGGCGACCAGTTGACCCCTCGTTCGTGGGCACCGCTGGTTTGGGTTAAATTGCGGGTATTGCCGTTTTTCTGCGGAACGGTAAACACCTCACCGCGGGCGACAATTAAACCACGTTTCCCACCCGGTGCCACAGCAATTTCGGTAATGTATTTATCCACCTTTTTAAAATGAGGTCGGGTGAGGACTCGGTCATCCTTTACCGTAAGTGGTACTTTGTGAGTTTTTTCGGTGGAAAGGTCCAGTAGATAGATAAAACCGCCGTTCTCGTACACAATTTTGCCATCGCCCAGTGCAGGCCAGTTAACGTCGTATTCATCATGGAAAGTAATCTGGCGGGTTTCCCGGGTGTCCAGGTCGTAGCAAAAAATATTTGCCCGTCCGCTGCGGTCGGAGACGAAGTAAATCCGATTTCCGTACCACATGGGAATGTGGTCCATCCCCTCGTAATCGGTAATTTTTGTGCTGGTATTGGTGGTAAAATCCCAGATGTAAATATCCTGCTGTTGTCCACCCTTATAATGCTTCCAGGTGCGGAAGTCGCGGAAAATACGGTTTAGTGCCAGCTTTTTTCCGTCAGGGGAATAGCATGCAAATCCGGCGTAAGGGAAGGGGAGCGGTTCGGGATAACCGCCTTTTTTATCGATGAGGTACAGACGTCCC
Source organism: uncultured Calditrichaceae bacterium (assembly GCA_964495805.1). GTDB lineage: Bacteria > Calditrichota > Calditrichia > RBG-13-44-9 > RBG-13-44-9 > JALXCH01. The sequence continues at coordinate 603 of CAZBWV010000081.1, read as the reverse complement.
AGCCAGGCATTAAAACTTTCGCGCTGGCTGCGAAAAAGAATCTTTTCCCCGTCGGGCGTCCAGTCGAATACCAGATCGTCGTATCCCATGCGGTCAGGTAGGTGGGCCGCATCGGGATAAAAGGTCAGGCGTTTGGGAACTCCACCCTCTGCTGGCATCACATACACATCCCGGTTGCCATCGTATTGGCCGGTAAAGGCAATCCATTTGCCATCGGGGCTGAATCGGGCAAAAAATTCAATGCCTTCACTGTTGGTTAGTTTTCGTGCCGGTCCGCCGCTGGTGGACCCCAGCCACAAATCTCCGGCATAGGTAAATACAATTTTATCTCCATGTACATCGGGGAACCGAAAAAGCCTGTCCTGCGCCCACAGCATGGAGGTGAGGAAAATCACAATGAAACTGATAACCAACCATTTGCTCTTCACACTTGCCTCCTTTTATTAATATGTGTAGTGGTTGTAATTTACTGTAAAATAACGAGAAAATTACTGAAAAAATAATTTTTTCGGTGTCTTCGGAACAGGAAAAAATATATGGGGGGTAGGAAAAATTTTTCCTACCCGGGTAGGAAAAATTGATCTTTATCACATTTTGCACAAA
>CAZBWV010000080.1:0-15952 GCA_964495805.1 uncultured Calditrichaceae bacterium | reverse complement strand
CCCTCGCATGGATTTGACCTCCTTGAAAAATTGAATCACGCTTCCGTTAGCGGCATAAGTTACAAAAATTTAGGGATTTATTACAATATCTTTTTAATCTATTCCGGAATGATGAATGGAAGGTATGGGGGAGGAAGGGGGTATAGGGGAAATAGGGGGTAAAAGGGAAATAGGGGATATAGGGGATATAAGGGATATAAGGGGGATAGGGAGGTGGGGGAATGTGAAAGGTAGAATGTAAAATGTAAAATGAAGATTGTAGAATATAGAATGGGAAATGAAGGGGAATTATGGGTTTCAGGAGCGTAGGGAAGTGGGGGAGTGGTTGAACCGGAGGGTGCCCTCCTTTCCGGTAGTATCATTGGTGCATTCCGGCACTCTCCCAATTCCCGCCGTGCCACTATGCCCTTTTGCACTATGCCCTTTAAGTCCCTATGCTCTTAACGCCTTATGTCTTTTTTCTTTCCACACCACCCAGTACATGGTCGGGATGAGCCACAGGGAAATGAGCATGGAGAGACTCATACCGCCAATCATAGAAATGGCCAGCGGTTGGAGCATTTCAGAGCCTTCGCCCAATGCCAGTGCCAGAGGCAGGAATCCGAAAATGGTGGAAAGCGTGGTCATCATAATAGGGCGCAATCGCACCTGACTGGCACGCAGCAATGCTGTTTTCACCTGGCTGGTTTCGCGCAGATATTTTTCCGTGTAATCGATGAGCAGAATTCCGTTGTTTACCACCACCCCCACAATCATAATCATTCCCATAAAGGCGGAAATATCCAGGGGGATTCCGGTCATCCACAGCATTAAAAACACCCCGCTGACGGATAGCACTGTTCCGAATAGAATTACCCCGGCGGTGCGGAACGATTTGAATTCGAACAGTAGAATGGCATACACCAGCAGGACACCAAACACCAGAATCATCAGTAATTCCCGAAAAGCGCGTTGCTGACTTTCGTACTGTCCGCCAATTTGCACGGTAACTCCGGGCGGCAGGGAGATATGCGGAAGCATCTTTTGAATATCCTTTACAATGCTGCCCAGGTCGCGACCGGAAATGTGCGCTTTTACGTTAACCACCTGACTTAAATTTTCGTGATTGATGTCCGTACGGCCGGGTACTTTGTACACATCAGCTATTTCGGACAGATAGAGCATTCTACCCGGTTCAGGGAAGTAAAGGGGCAGTTGACGGATGGCTTCGAAGTGGTTAAATCGTTCTTTGGGGTAGCGCACCCGTACCGGAATCATTTTTAAACCCTCCATCATGCGGGTGGCTTCGTCTCCCCATAGAGCCATGTGCACTGCACGATTCACCTGCTGGACGCTCAGCCCGTAACGGGTAGCCGCTTCCGGTCGTACCCGGATGATTAGTTCCGGTTCTCCCGGGGAAAAACCGGGGTAAATATCCACCACGCCGGGGATGTGCTCCAGCGAATCGGCGATTTGTTGCGCCACCTGTTGAATCACCGATAAATTTTTTCCATACACTTTAATAAGAATGGGAGCAATTTCGCCGCTCAAATCATTCAACCGATCCGGGAGTACCTGGAAGATTTCCGGTTCCAGTCGGGGTTCTTTTTGATGAATGAAATGGCGCAGTTCATCCATGATTTCGAAGGAAGAACGGCGGTGTCCCTTTTTCAGATTAATCACAAAATCGCCGTCGTTAGCGTGGGTGCGGGGATGCGCCAGACTGCGTCCGGTGCGCAGGGAGTACACTTCTACCTCCGGAATGGTCATGATGTAATCGGCGATGCTTTTGAGCATGCTTTTAGTGCCTTCGATGGAGCTACCGGCAGGTGCGATGTAATCCAGGACGATGGTGCCCTCGTCCCATTCCGGCAGGAATCCGCTGGGAATGCGCAGATAGGAAAACACCGCCAGCGCACTCAGGAACAGAATAAGCAGTCCGGCCAGTACGGGTTGCCGAAGTCCCGTTTGCAAAATTTTTTGCTGAAATGCAATAATGCGGGGCAGTACCCGTCCTGGTTTTCGTTTTCGGGTGGAAATAAAAACTGCCGCCAGTGCCGGTGTTAAAAAGATGGCTAACAACATGGAGACGATGATGGCAAAAGTGAGTGTGGTGGCCAGTGCCCGGAAGAATATTCCCGGCACTCCGCTTAAAAATACCAGCGGTATGAATACCACCAGAGTGGTCAGGGTGGCGCCTAAAAGGGGAACAATTATTTCACTGGTGGCTTCCACCACCGCCTGCCTGCGTGTCTTCCCCATCTCCAGGTAACGTTCCACGTTCTCCACCACCACAATGGCATTATCCACTAAAATTCCGATAGCTGCTGCCAGGCCGCCCAGGCTCATTAAGCTTAAATTCATACCGGAAAGCTTGATGAAAATGAAAGTAATGAGCAGCGCAATGGGGATGATGATGGCAGTGACCAGGGTGATACGCAGACGATGAAGAAAAACCAGCAAAATCAGCATGGTGAGCAAAGCGCCCAGGAAGATGGCGTCCCGCACGCTGCGGATGGAACGGCGGATGAAATCGGTCATGTCGTACCACTTGCGAATCTCCACTCCCGGCGGCAGCACTCGCTTTAGTTCACCGAACCGTTGTTCCACCTGTTTCATAATGGCGACGGCATTGGTGCCTGGCTGTTTGATAACGGTAACCAGCACGGCTGGGTGCCCGTTGCTCTCGCAGGCAATGAATGTTTCTTTCAGCGCCGGTTCCACGGTGGCAATGTCGGAAAGGAAAATCGGTGTGTCGCCGCGACGGGCAACAATGGTGCGCTGAATATCCTGTATGTGCACAAACCGATTGTCAGCAATGTTCAGATACAACTTATTGAACTCGTTCAGGCGTCCCACAAATTCCAGCGAATTGCTGGCTCGCAGGGCTTCCTCCACCTGCCGATAGCTCAGATTTAAAGCAGCCAGCCGGTCCGGTTTTAAATTAACCCAGTATTCCCGCTGTTTTCCGCCCATCACCTCGATATTGTACACACCGGGGATGCTGGCTAATTGCGGGCGGATGGTGTAAATGGCCAGGTCACGCAATTGAAGCAGGTCCAGTTTATCGGAATACAGACTGTAGCCAGCCACCGGATAGGTGCTGGTGGTAAAACGGCGCACTTCTAACTGAACACCACGGGGGAGCTGATTTTGAATTCCGCTGACCTGCGCCTGTACCAGCTGGTAGGCTTTGAACATGTCTTCGTTCCACTGAAAATCAATGTTGATTTCCGCCGATCCCCGGCTGATGGAAGCTCGCACCATCCGCACACCCGGCACCATCATCACTGCCTCTTCGATGGGTTTGGCAATCTCCATCTCCATCTCTTTCAGCGGAGCCAATCCGTAATCCACCATCACCGCAATGCGCGGAAAAGTGGCATCGGGAAATACCCCTTCGGGAATCTGGTAAATCAGATATATTCCTAACAAAGAGAGCACCAGCGCAGTAAAAACGATAGCTCTCCGGTTCTCCACGGCAAATCGGGATAATCCTTTCATTCCACGACCACCTCCATGCCATCCTGAAGGGAATATGCCTTGTGGGTAACCACCTGTTCACCCTCCTGAACTCCGGAGAGAATTTCACACACCGCATCCTGCATAATTCCCACCTGAACCCGCCGTTTTTCCACCATTTTTCCTTTCAGAACAAAAACGGAAAAAATGCCTTCCTCTTCCACCAGAGCGCTGCGGGGAACCAGCAAAGCGTTGGTATGTATGCGGGAGGGAAAAGTCAGGCGTACTTTCATCCCGGGACGAAAACGGTGAGCGGAATTGCGAAGGGTCAGCCGTACGGGGATGGTTTGTTGGTCTGCAGAGGCGCTGCCACCCACCGCAGAGACGGTTAGCTGGAGCGGTGGATGAGGAAAATCGGTAAACGTGACCTGCACCCTTCCCGCCTGACGCAGAGCGGAGAGCCAGCGCAGGGGCACGTCCCCAATAATATCCAGCGTATCCAGATTCGCCAGATGTGCAATGTGTTCCCCTCGTTCGACCACATCCCCGGTATGTCGAAAAACCTGAAGCACTGTACCGGAAACCGGAGAGAGCAGGGGAATGGGGCGAATCTGTTCCTGGAGCAAGGGACGTAATTCTTCCGGCACATCGTCGCTCACCTGCAAAAGTGCTTCGCGGGTTGCCGGAATAATCACTCCCACCTGCTCATTTTTTTTGACTTTATCGCCAATGAGCAGAGAAAAGTCGGTGAGTCGTCCGGCAAACTGGGAAGCCAGATATGCCTCCTGCCGGAGGACTACCTTCCCGTACACGGTGAGCGTATCGCGAATATCGCTTCGCACCACCGGCGCGGTACGCACGTGCAGTAAAAATTTCTCCTGCTGTCGGGAGGTGGAATCCTCCCGGCTGCAGGAAGGTCCCAATATCAGGAAAAACAAGAATAAAACAATTGCTTTTGTGGTTAGATGTGTCATGTTCATCGGACCCATTCAAATTTCCTTTTCATTTCGCTTTTGGTTAAAAATCAATTTAGCTGTTCAATTACCTGTTCGCGTCCGGTCAGGATAAGGTAATCGATCAGGCTTTTCAAATAAGCCAGTCGGGTTTGCCCCAGCTGGAGCTGGTTGCGGATCAGTGCCTGCTGGGCGGCCAGGTAATCCAGATTGGTTATCAGTCCCGCCTGGTAATTTGCCCGGGCGTACTGAAAAGCTCGTTGGTTGATGGCTAAACGATTGTTTTGCAATTGATATAGCTCCAGCAATTTATCCAGCCGATGACGCAGGTTTGCCGCCTGGATGCGAATCTCCCGGTGCATCTGCTTTTGCTGATAGGTCAGGGAGGTGGCCTGTGCCCGAAAAGTCTCCCGCTGAAATCGGGATTTTCCCCACTGAAACAGGGGGAACTGCAATCCGATTCCCACCAGCCAGTAATTGCCCTCTGCCGTGGGATCGCGATCCACCTGAAAGCCACCGTGGAACTGCACCTCAGGGAACAGCGTGGCATTCACCTGCCGCTGCTGAAGTTGATGAAAACGCGCACGAAATCCCAGTGCCACCAGAGAGGGAAATTGCTCCACATTTCCCGGAGTCCGGAGCAGGGGACTTTTACTCAAACTGTCCGGATCTGCCCGATACGGTTTCAGATTGATCGGTTGGTCGGGTGGTAGATTCAGCAGTTGTACGAATTCCTGTTGCTGGGTGTCTCGTTCCATTTCTGTTATCACAATTTCTTCCCGAAGCCGTTCCAGTGCGTTGCGGGTTTGCAGCACATCCAGTTCCGTGCGGGTACCCGCCTGCCACAGAGCCCGGGAAACCTGAAGATGTTCCTCCAGCAACTGTTTGCGTGTGGTCAGTAGCTGTAGGTTGAGCTCCTGTTGCAGGATGGAGAAATAGAGATGGCTGACCCGCTGCATCAGTTTCAGTCGGGCAACTTCGCGTTCTTCTTCCCTGGCACGGATGAGCGCCCGATATGCCTCCGCACTGTGGAGCAGGGTATTTCCGCTGGCCCAATCCAGCCGTACACCTGCCCATTGCTGGCGAAAATCGTACGGGGAGTAGAACAACTGGTCATGGGAGAGTTCTCCCACAATGGTGGGATAGTAACTGCTTCTTTCGCTCCGGAAAGTAAATTCTGTTGCACGAATCTGGCTGGAATCCGCCTGTAAACGGTAACTGTTCCGGATGGCCAGGTCGATGCAACGGGAAAGCGATAATTGGGCCGGATGTTGGGCAAAGAGCTGTGTCAACCACAGAAACAGAATGATACCGATGAGTCGCTTCATGTTTAACCACATTTCTTTGTTTTTGCTCAATATAATAAATTTTCGATGAAGAAACGGTGAAGAAGTAATTTTGACGCGGTCAGATGATTCATTTTACGGATTTGCGTTTAGATCTTTTTAAACAACCGACCAAAACCTTCGTACAGTGCCGGAATGACGTTCAGGCTGAAGAAAATGCCAGTAATCATTCCTCCAATCAGGGTAATGGCAAATGGTTGGTGAATTCTGGAACCGATACCGGAGCCGATGGCTGCCGGAAGGAGAGCGAAAATGGTGGTAAGTCCGGTCATTAAAATGGGACGGGTGCGAATTTCCACTGCCTGTTCCAGCGCACGACGAACATCTCCTCCCGTCCCGGGAATCAAACGGTCGGTTAAATCGATGAGCACGATAGCATTGTTGACTGCCACGCCAACCAGCGTCAGCAGACCAATTGCCACGGATACATTCAGGGATTGATGGGTAAGAATAAGCGCAACAAACGCTCCGATAAAATCCAGAGGAATCTTGAACAAGATGACAAACGGTTGCCAGAAGGAATTGAATTGAATATATAAGATCAGATAAATCAGTCCGATGGCAGCCAGGATAACCCAGATGAACTCCTGTAAGCTTTTCAGGAGAATCTGGTACTGTCCCCGAATGGAATAGGTGACACCGGCGGGAAAACGGAGTCGGGAAAGTTTTTCCTGAAGTCGGTTAACGATCGCCCAGATATTGCCCTCCGGTTCCGCGACAATGGTAATTTCTCTTTCGCCATTCAGATGGGTGATGGTTGGTACAATATCCCGAAACCGGATGGTGCACAGGGCTTTCAGGGGGATGGTGGTGCCACTTTCGGTATGGATGGGGAGCCATTGCAAATCGTCCAGATTTTGCCGCTGGTGAGGCGGTAACCGGAGAAACAGGGCGTAGGGAATTTGCCCACGGACGAAATAGGAAACGATTTTGCCACGAAAAGCAAGCTCTATCTGTTCCATCACCTGCCGGACGGTCAGATGGTAAAATGCCAGAGCTGCCCGGTTGGGAATGACCTCAATTTGCGGTACGGTAAATTTTGCGTTATTGACCACGTTGGACAACCCTTCGGTATGGTTCAAAATTTCTTCGACCCGGAGGGAAAGTTCGGTCAGAGTATCCAGATTTTCCCCGGCCAGGGTAATTCCGAAAAAGGCCGGAAGACCGCTGAAGCTCTCGTCAATTTTTTCCTGGGTGGGAAGATGATACAGAAAAACGGCACCTTCCACGGTGGAAAATTTTTTCCGAAATTCCCGAATCAGCTCATCAATGGTGTGCTGGCGATGGTGCCGATCCTTTAATTTAATAAGCAATTCGCCGTGATTGACATCTTCGATGTAATACGTGTTTTCGGGTGAACCGATTTTCAGGTACACATTGTCCACATCCGGGGATTTTAACGCTTCTTTGGTAAGCTGGTGGCCCAGTTGAGTGGATTCGGTTAGGGAAACACCCGGGCGCATGATGTATTCAATCAGGATGGTGCCTTCGTCGATGGGGGGCAAAAAGCTCATCGGGTTCAGCAGGATGAGTAAAATCAGAAGTGCTGCCAGAACAGTGATGAGGGCGAAAAGAATTTTCCGCTTGTGATTCAAAGACAACCGGAACCACTTCCGATTCCAGTGGATGAACTGCTCCAGATACTTCGGTTTTTCCTGCGGTCGGATACCGGAATTTCCCTTCCAGTGCATCAGTGCGGGAATGATGGTCAGGGAAAGGAACAGAGAAGTGAGCAGAGTAAACCCGATCGTCAGCCCGAAGGGAGTGATGAGTTGCCCCAGAAAACCGGTGAGAAAAAGAAGCGGTAGAAAAACAATCACGGTGGTGAGGGTTCCGCTCACGTCGGCACCCAGAATCTGGCCTGTCCCTTCCCGAATTGCCCGGAACAGTGGAAAGCCGCCTTCCAACAGGCGTTCAATGTTTTCCATCACAATTACCGAATCGTCCACCACCATACCGATGGAAAGGGTTAGGGCCGCCAGCGTCATCATGTTCAAATTAAATCCCGCAACATCCATCATTATAAATGACGATAGAAGCGCCAGGGGAATAGTAATGGCAACGATAAAGGTGGGTAACCAGCGTCTCAGGAAAAAGTAAAGCACCAGGATGGCAAATATGGCTCCGATGATGATTTCGCTGGTGATGCCGGACATCGCTTCGGTCAGAATTTCGGATTGATCGTAAAATTTGTTGATCCGGGTCTCCCCCGGGAAAATGGCTTTCAGCTTGTCCAGTTTCCGATCGATGTTTCGGACTAACTGAATGGTATTGTATCCGTTTTCTTTTTGGACCAGAATCGCCACTGCCGGCTGTCCGTTGCTGTTGACTAAATAATGATTGGGTAAGTATCCGGAATCCACCCGGGCAATGTCCTTTAGAAAAATGGGGATTCCTCCTGTCCCCATTTTGATTTGCATATTTCGCAAATCGTCCAGGTTTTTTATCTGACCCACTCCGCGGATGGGAATGTCCAGGTGGTACATCTCCAGGTAGCGTCCGCTGACGTTCAGGTTATTTTCTTTTAACTTCTCTTCAATATCGTTCAGGGACACACCAAGGCGGTTCATCTGACTGAGATCGGGTTCCACCACAAACGCAGGTCGGTGTCCGCCCAATACATCGATGCGGGAGATTCCGGGGATACTGTGCAGTGCCGGTAACAGACGGTATTGGATTACCTCCCGCAGGCGGGTGAGCGAATATTCGGTAGTGGTAAACGTGTAGCCCACAATCTGTTGTAACCGGCTTCCTAAGTTGTCGATTTCGGGATGGATGCCCCGGGGCAGCTGACTGGCAATTCGGGAGAGAGCCGCGGAGGCAAGTTGTCTGGCGGCAATGATATCGTACCCCTGGGTGAATTCCACCGTTACCTGCGAAACACCCATGGTGGAAATGGAAGAGGTGCGCCGGACACCACGAATATTCTGCATTTCACTTTCGATGGGACGGGTAATCAGAATTTCCACATCCTCCGGCGAAACCCCGGGATATTGGGTGATGATGTTAATTAGCGGATAGTTTAATCCGGGGAACAAATCTACCGGCATGTGACGGTAGGTAAACAGTCCGCCCGTCAGCAGAAAAAAAATAATCAAAAGAGCATATACGGGTCGTTCGATAAGTTTATGGATTCCGTTCATTGGAGCGATTGATTAATCTTCTATCTTCATAGTTTCTTTTAATCGGGAATGGAAAACCTGAAAAGCCCCGGTGGTGAGCACATAAGTCCCTGGCGCAGGTCCCCGGATTAGCTGATAAAATCTTCCGTTGTGTATGCCGGGTACCACTTCCCGAACCCGGATGGTTCCCCGATGCAATTCGACCAGGTAGTATTTCCCCTTTTCTCGAATGAGCGCCTCTTCCGGTACGGCCGGTGCCTGGAAAGGGGAGAATTGAAGCCGGTATTTCACATATTCTCCCGGTTGCACCGCCAGGGGCGGCTGATTTAACCGGACTCGAAAATGCCTGCCACCGGTTTGCGGATTCACCGCTTTTTCCAGAAAAATAAATTGCCCTTTGGTACGAAGGGTGTCATTCAAAATTACCTGGATGGGGGAATCTGTGGAAAAAATCGGTTGTTGCCCGAAGTATTCTCCTTCCAGAATCAGATTGTCAGTGGACTGAAACTCAGCCAGGAGTTCATCCGCCCGGACGTATTCTCCCTGATTTACCTGAAGATTTTGCAGCACTCCGCTGAACGGAGCACGAAAGCGGACCATTTTTTCGAAATAGGCCAGGGCACTATCGGCCTGAATTTTCTGAGCCCGGTAGCGCCGAACATCGCGCTGAAGTTTTTCCCACTCTTCCACTGGAATGTAATGTTTGGTTTGCAGGTTTTTCTTTCGTTCTAACATTTCTTGAACAAAGCGAAAATTTGCCCGGGCAACTTCCGCCGCAGCGCGATATTGCTGACGGAGTTGTTCAATCTCCGGTCCTTTAAGCTGGTAAATCAGTTCTCCCTTTCCGTACTCAGGGATGGGACGGAGGTTCAGGTAAAAGTAACCGGAAAAATGCGCTTTTAATTCCGTGCTGCGGGCTCCTTTAATGGTTCCGAAACCGGCAATTTCCTGATAAAATGTTTTGATCTCGACAGTGGTGGAGTCCCGTTCTACGGTTAAGGAATGGTTGTTTTCCTGTTTGGACTGGCAGGCAATAAAGAAGCTCAAAAGAAGCACTAAAATCGGAACCTGACGCATAATTTGTTCTCCTATGCCTGTTCAAATTTGGCTTCAAAGTACCGAAAAGAGGATTTTAACCCGTGTACCTGTTGAAACCGCTGAAGGGAAAATTTCCCCTTCATCAATAAGTGAACAAAGCGCCGTGCTGGCCGGTAATTTTTATTATTCAACCCAAAATAACCGGTGAGCCGAAGCACCGGTGTGGTAAACTGTTCGTACCGAATCCTCAGAAGCACCTGTACGCGATTTTGCCCCGGTAACATGATATCCAGTATAAACAGTCCGTTATCGGTGACGCAAGCTTTTTCTTCCGCCTGGTAACGACGGTAAGCAATATTAACTGAATATCCTTCCAGACTCAATGCCTTCTCCGGATGACCGGTCAGTTTTCGATTGTCTTCTACCGGAAGAATATGCATGGAGCCCTCTTCGTTGGGTTTACCCGGTAAATAAGTTCCAAAAGAACCGTCTTCCACGATGGCCTCTATTGCTCGAAGAGTAAATTTAATCAATTTCTGGGAAGAAATGGCGAAGATGACGGAAATCGCCGGATCTTGGATGCACAGGATTTCTTCAAACTATTTGTTTTCTTTCCACCGGTGATTATTCGTCCGAATGTTTTTCCTCGTTTGCATCCAGTAATTTTCGCACTGCCTGCGAAAGTTGCAAAGGCGAAAACGGTTTCCGAATAAACTTGGCATTCCCCAGCTTCTGAATTTTCTGGGGATTCATGGTGGTGTTATATCCGGTACACAGAATCACCGGGATGTCCGGGCGGATTTGTCGAACTTTATCGATGAATTTATCTCCGGTCATTCCCGGCATGGTCAGATCGGTGATGATCAGATCCACCGAGTTGGGATGCTGGTTTAAAAATTCCAGTGCGCTTCGTGGCTGGGTAAAACTGGTCACCTGGTAGCCAAATTCTTTTAGAATGCTGGCGCCTAATTCGGTAATGGCATATTCATCATCCAATAACAGGATGCGCTCCTGTTTTCCCCGGATAATCTGAGATTCGGTTTTTTGTTCTTCCGGTTGAATCTGTACGGTCGGCAGATAGATGCGGAATGTGGTTCCCTGCCCCGGTTTACTCTGTACCGTGATTGTACCACCGTAGGATGAAACAATACCGTGGACGATAGCCAGTCCCAGTCCTGTACCACCGCTTTCGGTACGGGTGGTAAAATACGGTTCAAAAATCTTATCGATAATATTAGGAGGAATCCCGATTCCGGTGTCGCGAATGGTTAGTACAAGGTAAGTTCCTTCGGAAAGTTCTGGAGGATGTTCCTGGCTGTCGGAGACCACATCCACTGTATTTAACCTCACCTCCAGCGTTCCTCCATTGGGCATGGCCTGATAGGCATTGGTGCACAGATTTATTACAATCTGGTGGATTTCGGTGGGATCGGCTAAAACCGATAGATCGGAATTTTCGATGTGGCTGCGGATTTCGATGGTTGTGGGAATGGAAGCGCGGAGTAGCTTTAGCGCTTCTTTTACAATGGGCGAAATCAGAATGGGTTTTCGTTCGTTGGATGTACGTCGGCTAAAGGAGAGAATCTGTTCCACCAGACTCCGTGCTCGTTCAGCAGCAATGCGGATTTGTTGCAAATGAGCGTGCAGTTTACTGTTTTCTGGTACGTTGAATAGGGCAAGGTCGGTGTATCCCAGAATGGGAGTTAAAATATTGTTGAAATCGTGAGCAATGCCACCAGCCAATGTCCCGATGGCTTCTAAGCGCTGGCTTTGCTGGGAGCGTCGTTCCATTTCGCGCTCCCGTGTCATGTCCCGGTGCATGGATAAATAATGGGTTATTTTTCCGTCCTGATCAGTAATTGGTGTAACGGTAAGCTGAACTTCGACCAATGACTGATCTTTTTTCATCATAAACAGGTAGCCGCGCCAGGTGTGCCCGGATTGAACCGTTTGAAGAATCTCCTTCCGGAGCCCCACAGGCAGATTCTGAGTACTGGACGCACATTCTCTGAAGATGTGTTCTGCATTTTTGCCCAGAATCTCCATCTGAGAGTATCCGTAAAGTTTTTCGAATACTCGATTGGTATAAATAACAGTATTATTCCGATCGAATATACAAATGGCTTCGGCAGAACTTTCGACGGCTTTGGCCAGAATTCGCCGTTCCTGTTCGGCTTTAACCCGATCGGTGATGTCCCAAAATGAGACAACCAATTGATTCATATGAGTAATGTTTCCTAAACTTACCAGGCAATTTCTACCTGTACCGTTTTTGTGCCGGATGACAATTTCGAAGTGCTTTTGTTTTTGTCCGGGGTGTTTAAAACCCTGCTCGGCGTATTGTTGGCAAATAGGAATATCTTCCGTTGATACATAATCAGTCCAATGAGTGCCAATCATTTCCTGAGGCGTTCTCCCGAATAAAGGTTGGCATTCCATATTCGCCTGGGCAATTGTTCCGTCTTTTCGAATAATCAATGTGGCAGTTCCAGTATATTCAAATACGCTTCGGAAACGTTCCTCACTCTGGCGAAGTGCTTCCTCAGCCTGTTTCCGTTCAGAAATGTCCCGAACAATGGAGAGTACGGCTTCCTCCCCGTTGAAGTTGAAAAGAGTGGAGCTAATTTCCACCGGGAATTGTTTTCCATCCCGTGTACGGTGCATCCACTCGAAAACAATTTTTCTTTTTTTCAGTAAGGTTCGGCGGATGTTCTCCATAAATTGTTCATGTCCGGGTAACGACACGCTAATATCGGAAGGGGTTAGCCGGAGAAATTCGTCGCGTTCATAACCGTATCGTTCACATGCCACGCGATTCACTTCCAGAAATTTTTGTTGACCGGATATGGTCGGATGGTGGACGAAAATAGCGTCGGGGCTAAAGTCGAATAAAGTTCGGAATCGTTCTTCATTATCCCGAAGTGCCTTTTCAGTAACTACTCTTTCGGTAATATCGCGACCAAAGACTACCAATCCCCGTCGCGAACCGTCCGAATTGTATAAAGGAACTTTGATCACATCATATATTTTACTGGAACCGTCCGGAATTGGAATAATCTCTGTACCCCGTGAGAGTGTGCCCCTTTGCCAGGCAATTTCGTCAGTTTGTTCGCAGGTAATAAAAGCGTTGTAATAAAACGGACTGTATCGTGCCAGTTCGCTGTCCGTTTTACCCTGATAATCTACCCCTTCTAATTGAAACAATTTTAGATCTGCCTCGTTAGCTATTTGCCAACGACCTTCGCCATCCTTAAAACATATAATGTCTGGTGTGGAGTTGATGAGAGCTCTTAACCGTTCCTCACTTTGTTTCAAGGCCTCTTCTGCTTTTTTCAATTGAGTAATATCAACAATGGTTCCCTGATACAGTTCTTCTTCATTGTCACTGTTCTCCAGCCGGTGCTCGTTGAGGAGTACCCAGATGATGGTATTATCCTTGCGACGCATTTGCACTTCCTGATTCACCAGAGAATGATGTTCCTGAAGATAATTTCTTAACCGCTGATGATCCTCCGAAAAAGCAAATAGCGCTTTGGGGGAATCCGTGGAGAGCATCTCTTCCGGGGAATCAAAACCAAACATGCGGGCAAGGGCGGGATTTACAGTGAGCAGTTTTCCCTCTTTATTGCGAATGTAAATTCCTTCGTGGGTATTCTGGAAAATGGAACGATATTTAGACTCTGATTTTTGAAGTTGCAGGTGAGCATTGGCGCGGGAGATGGCAGCTGCAAGATTCTCCGCCAGAATTTGAGCAAAATTTTTTTCTTCGGTAGTAAAAGTATGCTCAGAATTGTAATAAATCATGAACTTTCCCAGTAACCGTATCTGAGATTTAAGAGGAACAAATCCCAGAGAAACAATCCCTTCCTTTTCAATCGCCTGGCGTATTTCGGCTTCAAAGCCACTTTTGCGGATATGGGAGATCCAGATGGGAGTAGCATCGATCTCATTTTGACCCCAGGGCGAATGTCCGTCCACCTGTCGGCGGTATTTTTCCGATAGATTGACCCATCCTTTAAAATGCATTTTACCGTCTTCAGTAAATAGCAGGATGGAGGCGCGGTCTGCACCCAGTATATTGATGATTCCTTCCATGGCAATGCGATAAATCTCTTCCAGAGTTGTGGCGCGATTTAACTTTTCCAGGGTTTGCTGAAGACGTTGCAACCGCTGGTAGTGAAGCTGCAGTTCCTCCTCGCGGAGCTTCTGGGGAGTGATATCCACTACATATCCCAGAAAGTGAGTAATCTCGCCCTTCTCGTTGCGAAGGGCAGTCACATTGTTGAGCAACCACACGATGCTACCACTGGCAGTGTACACCCGGAAGGGGGGAATGTAAAAATGTTCCCGATTCTTCTCCACAGGAAGCGAGATTTCTTTCTGAAAGGTTTTCAGGTCGTCCGGATGAATAATGTGGGAGAAGGTAATTTTTTGTTTTAGAAATTCCTCCGGGTGGTATCCCAGCACTTCCTGCACATTTTCCGAGACATAGACTACCGGTAGTTTCGAGGAATTTTCCCATTTGAACACGACCGTTGGCCCACTCTGGAAAATTTTCTGTTTTTCCAGAAGTTTCTGATTGGTTTCCCGAAGGGTGTCGATAAGGTGGTGGTAAAGAGTAACGTCCCGATTACGGGTAATGCGTCCCAGAAAATTTCCCTCCTGATCGTAGTATGGAGCACATTCGTGTTCGATCCAGCGGATATCACCATTTCTGTTTTTTACCCGAAATTCGGTGCGAAGAATTTCCGGACTGGTGAATTCCACTTCGATGTGTTTTCGAAAATGAGCAGATTCCTCAGGGTGAATCACCTGATTCATCAGTTCCGGATTCTGATTGAAATCTTCGATGGTGTAGCCACAAGGAGTTTCCGATTCAGGTAAAATGTGAACAATTTTCCGATCGGGGGTGATCCAGCAAATCCAATCCTGCAAAATATTAAAAACATTTTTGTAAAAATCCTGGGGTACTTCAGGAAAAGGTAAATTGGAATCCTTACTTGATTGGTCTGACATTGATTTTACCTGCTTCAATGCTTTTTGAAAAGATGCAATATTACTAATTATGTATCGAAATATTTCCATGGATCTTTAGACATAAATTATAATGAAAAAAAAGAAAGCGCAAGTAAAGTGGAAAAAATGCCCGGAAGAGATAAAATATTTATTTTTTCCGAAACAATAATAAGTTGAAATATTTTATGTATTGCGATAAATTCGGGAATCCCTTAAATTTTGCCGCTTGAAATGGCCCCAGTAGCTCAGCCGGATAGAGCATCGGATTCCTAATCCGGAGGTCACAGGTTCGAATCCTGTCTGGGGCACGGAAGCAATTAATTTGAGTGATAAATAGGAGAAATACTGATGCTGAAGCCCAAGAAAAAGGTAAAAATTACCAAAAAAGAACTGAAACAGGATAAGTTTGTCATCTTTACCCTGAAGGCAAAAGACTACATCGAAACCCACACCAAACTCATTACTCAGGTGAGCGTGGGGATTCTGGTACTGATTGTATTGATTACCCTTTATGTGCGTTCCAAGCACAATGCCAACATTCAGGCCAATGCATTGTTAGGTGAAGCACAGATTGCCCAGACCACCGGGAACATGCAACGGGCTGAGGAGGTTCTGAAACAACTGGTGGATGAATACGATGGTACACGGGCAGCCGGAGACGGTTGTTTTATGTTAGCCAAGTTGTATTGGGAACGCAATGACACCACCAACGCCAAAACGTATTTCAAAAAATATTTTGATGATTATGCGGATGACGATTTATTAACCGCCGCTGCCATGGCCGGTTACGCAGATTGCCTGATGTGGGAAAAGAATCCGGCTGAAGCCGCTAAGTATTACGAAAAAGCCGCCCGGGTGAGTAAAGATAATCCGTTAACTCCCTCCTATCTCTACAGTGCTGCTTCGGCATATTACGATGCCGGAAATTTCCGTAAAGCACGGGAACTGGCTCAGGAACTGGTGGATAATTATAAAAACAGCCAGTACAAACTTCAGGCGGAAATCATTATTCGAATGGTGGAGGAGAAAGTTTAAA
>CAZBWV010000079.1:0-9979 GCA_964495805.1 uncultured Calditrichaceae bacterium | reverse complement strand
ACGAAGAAGTGCCTCATGACCTGGCACAAAAGATCATTGAAGAAGCCAGACGAGAAAAAGAAGAAGGGAATTAAATCGCCCTTTCTCAGATACAATCCTTCTTATCAGAAAGTCCGGCCAGGTGCCGGACTTTTTATTTTTCAGTGGTTTCTTAATAAAAACAAAGTTAAAATTAAATAAATAATTGAATTTCGCAACGAAATACCTTGGGTAAAATTGATCGTAATTTATGTATTTTGGGCAGCCGTCATATAAATTGTTTTAGGAGAAAACTTTACAAGTACCGCCATGAAATTCGAAATGTTTTTATTCTACTGGTACAGGGATATTCGTGTTAAACTAAACGATTAAAATAAATCATAAGTGAAGAGGGTGTTTTATGCCGATTAAAAGAATTTCGGTAAAAAATTTTAAAAGCTTTCGTGATTTGCAAATATCGTTAAGCCCTTTTAATGTTCTTATTGGTCCTAATGGAGCGGGAAAGTCTAATTTTGTAAGTATTTTTAAATTTTTAAGGGATATTGCCAGATCTGGTCTGGACAACGCCATTTCGATGCAGGGAGGTGTCGAATTTATTCGAAATATGAAGATCGGAGCTGGTGAAAATCTGTCTCTGGAAATCCAGGCCAATCCCGATCACCGGTTGTTGATTCGTAAAAATTTGAGCATGTCCATTTCTGAGTTTACATATCGGTTCGAATTGAAATTTCATAAACGGGGGATAGGATTTCGGACAACCAGTGATCGGTTAATGATGAAAATGCAATTTACTGAAATGGAAATGTCTGGAAAAAACAGGTTAAAGGAAAAACAGGATTTAGGCGTTGGTCAGATGATGGTCGAAAATAATAATGGTAAAATAAAGGTTAAACTCCAATTACCTGATTCGGTGGATTTACATGACAAGCATGTTTTCCCCTTTCATTTTTTTGAAGAAAAAATACCTTCGAATGCTATTTTACTGGAAACGCCAATATTTTTCATTTTTTCTCTGGAGGAGATATTTACCCGGATTTCCATTTATGATTTTGATCCTAAATTGCCTAAAAAAGCCCATCCCATAACCGGTAAGGCGGAGTTAGAAGAGGACGGAGAAAATCTTTCTATTGTTTTAAAGCGGATTGCAGAAAATAAAAATGTTAGAAGAAAGCTATTTAACCTGGTGCAGGATGTTCTTCCTTCCATTAGTAACGTTAAAGTTGAAAAACTGGCGGATAAATCGGTTCTATTTAAAATAATGGAATCTTATTTTCCGGGAAACTATTTACCAGCTTCTTTAATTTCCGACGGAACAATTAATATTATTGCTCTAATTGTCGCTTTATACCTTGAGAAAAACAGTCTGGCTATTATCGAGGAACCCGAACGAAATATCCATCCATCTCTTATTTCTAAAACAGTGGATATGATGAGGGAAGTTGCCACACGAAAACAAATCGTTGTGACTACTCATAATCCTGAAGTGGTAAAATATGCAGGCCTGGAGAATTTACTTTTTATTTACCGCGATCAGGATGGTTTCTCAAAAGTTGAAAGGACCATTGATAATAAATTGGTCAAAGCATTTCTCAAAAACAATTTGGGCATAGAAGAGTTGTTTGTGCAAAATTTGCTTGGGAGGTAGCGGATGACGCCGTATCGTCAGATGTTTGTCTTCGTGGAAGGGAACGATGATGAACGTTTTTTTAGAAATGTAGTTTTCCCCATTTTTACACAATGGTATGATCTTATCCGTTTTATTAAATATGCCGAATTAAAAAAAGAAAAGGTTTCCTCCTTCATCCAAAGCATCCAATCCATTGGTGCTTCATATCTTTTTATTGCCGATATAAATCATGCACCATGTGTAACTTTCCGTAAAAATGAACTTATCCAAATTTATAAAAAATTAGATAGCACCAAAATTGTGGTTGTTATTCGGGAAATAGAAGGGTGGTATCTTGCCGGTATCGATGAGAAGGAATTGAAGATTAAACAAATTAAAAATACAGACCATTTAGGTAAGGAACAATTTGATCAACTCATCCCTTCACGGTTTGCTTCCCGGACCGATTTTATGATGGAAATTTTGAAATCTTTTTCGATTGAACATGCAATTCAGCGCAATCAATCGTTTCGGTATTTTGCCACCCGGTTTGGACTGTTTTCCCCACCCGAAAATTAAAAATGAATTTTATATTTGTTTACCAGGTATATTGAAGAAGCATACCACCGTTCAGGAATGTGGGAGTTGGTCCGCCCAGATGTTGTAAATTATGATGCCATCGGGTTTCGAAAATAATTAAATAATGATCGCGAATGAGAGGGGATTTCAGGCCAACCCCCAGGTTAAACCCCAGATAACTCTGACGCCAGGAGTAAAATCCCAACCCGCCGGTAAAAAAGGGACGAAAACCGTGTCGGAGCAAGAAAAACTGCATGAATCCCCCCAGCTGAACTACATGATTGGAGTAATCCACTGTAATTTCTCTTCCCTCATCTACAAACGACTCTTGCGTTTTGCCCAGAAAGTAGTAGTTCCCTTCCAGGGCAACATCCATTAGCGGATTCACTCTGGTCTGAAAGACGATGCCGATCGCGGAACCGCCACCGGTTTCCGGGTCCAGACCAACCCCCAGCCCCATCCGTGCGCCCATGGAAGCAATGTATTGCGGTGAAGGTGCCGTGGGCTGAACCGTTGTTCGGGGAGGAGACACGGGAGTTTTTTCCTTTGGTGGTGGTGGTGGTTCTTGCCTGGTAGCAGGTTGGACCGATTGGGTGCGGTGAGGCATTTTCGTTGCAGCGGGACTCTTTTTTTTCGCTTTCGCTGCAGGCAATGAGAACCGATCGAATTTCTTCTCCCACAGATACGTCCCGCTTCCAATGATGGTGCCAATCAGTGCGCCGCTGCCACCACCTAAAATGGTCCCCACTAAACTGAACTTCATGGCGTGCAGGAACGGATCGTCCGGACAATCTCCCTCGCACATCCCGTAAGCCAGGTAACCCAGTAAATGAAAGCTGATTGCGCCCGCAATAGCGCCATATAGCAATCCCTTTTTCGCTCCTTTCTGCGTGGCACGTTTTCGTACCCACAAAACGTTAATGGAATCCAGCGTGATTTGTTTCTCACCCAGAGCGGTGAGGTAAAAAAGCTGTTTCTTCTGAACCTTTAGAAATTCCCCTTCGTACAGAGCACTATCCGGGGTTTGAAATCGAATGACCGCGCGATGCCTCAATCCGGCCAGAATATTCCACAGACGGTTCCGGGGAGCCTGATCCGATGCTTGAGTTCCGGAAAAAATGAGAAGTCCAATCAGGAAACTAAGAATAAAGTTTTTCATAATGGGCCTCTCTGACTCTTTGTGGTAAATAAAAATATCAGGTAAGAGCACCTCCGCGGCAGGACCATTCACTTAGATTCCGATCTCATTTCTATGTCTGATGAAATTTACTAAATTGAGAAAAATTTTTCAATACCATTCGCTATAAGAGGTGAAAAAGTTCGTTCATCAGTTCTTAGTGTTCCGATGAGATGTGCATATTTCTTTTAGGTGATGAATTATTGGTTGCTTTGTTTTTATTTTAATACGTTCCGGGGACCGGTAGAAAAACGGCGCTGGTGAGTTTTGAGTCGAACCCGGAAAATCCAGAATGATTTTGGAACAGGTGGAAATAGACATTAAATTTAATTTTTCGGAACAAAGAAAGGATGAGATATGGATACCTTATGGGCTCCCTGGCGAATGGAATATATTTTGCGCGCCAAAGATGAAAAACCGGAACCCTGCATCTTCTGTACACGCATCGAGAAGGATGAAGACGAGAAAAACCTGATACTGCATCGAAGCAGCCACGGATTCATCATCATGAACCGTTTTCCTTACAACAACGGTCATTTGATGGTGGTGCCGTACCGTCACAGTGGTAACATTCTGGACCTGACTCCGGAGGAGAATCAGGACCTGAGCTATCTCATCCAGCTTTCGGTGGAAGCGCTGAACCGGGTGATGAGTCCGCACGGATTTAACATCGGGATGAACCTGGGGAAGGTTGCCGGAGCGGGCGTGGACAGCCATTTGCACTACCACATTGTTCCCCGCTGGAATGGCGACACCAACTTCATGCCCATCATCAGCGACACCAAAGTGGTTTCCGAAGCGCTGGATAAGACCTACCATAAACTTCATCAAGCCTTTCAGCAAATACTCGGGGAAAAGAAATGAGTGTACTGATTTTGAAAAATTTGCGGGGAATTGTCACCCCGCGCAGCGATCTGCCCTTTGGTGAACTGGAAATTCGCGAACAGGCTGCGATCGCCATTGAAGACGGTAAAATCAAAGAAATTGGGGAGGCGGAAAAGCTGTACCAGAAATATCCGGAAGCGGACGGGCTGGATTGCCAGAATTGCTGGGCGTTGCCGGGCTACGTTGATCCGCACACCCATCCGGTGTTCTATCGTACCCGTGAGGAAGAATTTGAGATGCGAATTCAGGGGAAGAGCTACGAGGAAATTGCGGCGGCAGGGGGTGGTATTCGCAACAGCGTGCGTGCCTTCCGCAAAGCTTCGTTTGACGAGCTGGTGGAACTGACTTACTATCGCATTGGCGAATTTCTGAAATACGGTACCACCACCATCGAAGCAAAGAGCGGGTACGGACTTTCCACCAAAGATGAACTCAAAAGCCTGCGGGTGCTGAAAAAAGTGGCTGAATTGCTTCCTATCACCATTGTGCCCACATTTTTAGGGGCGCACGAAGTGCCGGATGAATATCGGGATAATCGGGAAGCTTACATTGAACTGCTGATAAAGGAAATGATTCCCGCTGTGGCGGAGGAAAAACTGGCGGTGTTCTGCGATGTATTCACCGAGGAGAATGTGTTCTCCGTGGAAGAAAGTGAGCGCATTCTGGTGGCGGCTAAGGATTACGGGCTGATTCCCAAACTGCATGCTGACGAGTTGAGTTATCTGGGTGGGGCAGAACTGGCTGCCCGGGTTCGGGCCGTATCTGCCGACCATTTGCTGATGGTCTCCGATGAAGGGATTCAGGCAATGAAGGAAGCTGGTGTGATTCCGGTGCTGTTACCGGGTACGGCTTTCTTTTTAGGCAAAAGCCAGTATGCCCCGGCGCGGAAAATGATTGACACCGGACTGCCCGTGGCGCTGGCTACCGATTACAATCCCGGGAGTTCGTTTACCCAGAACCTGCATCTGATTCAAACTATTGCTGGCATTTATATGAAGATGCTGCCTGCCGAATCCCTGTGGGCGACCACATTGAACAGCGCCCGGGCTATTCTGAAGGAAAAGGAAGTGGGCAGCCTGGAAGTGGGCAAATTGGCCGATATCACCCTGATGGAAATTCCCAACTTCCGTACCATTCCCTACCATTACGGGATGAATCCGGTCAAAATGGTGCTGCGACACGGGCAGGTGGTGTACCGGGCAGAAGCGTAGCTGAGCGAACCGGATTGTTCCCGGCGGTAAATTTGGAAACAGCATACAGAAGTATAACCGAAGATGAAACAGTCGCTCTCCATATATTGGCTCTGGCTAATTCTTCTGGCATTTTTCTCTGGCCGGGCACAAACGGTTTCCGTTCCCCTTTCCCATCCGGTGTATCCGGTGATTGAGCGGTGGGATGCGCAGGGGTTGATCCCATGCGCTTTTCTGGAAAGCCAGCCCTTTACCCGTCAGGAAGTGGGGCATTATCTGGAGCAGGTGTGGCGGCAGTATCGGGAAAATCCGCAGCGTTTTTCGCGCACCGATTTGCAGGACCTGCGCTACCTCAGCCGGGAATTTTTTGAAGAACTTTCCCCCTCTGTTCAAAATTTTTTGAACAACCAGTACACTCCGTGGATGAGCAGCATAACGGGCTCCATCTTCCCCGGATTTCTCCAGCGGATTTTCTACACCAATCACCGAAATATGGTTACCCTGAAGCATGGAGACTTCAGCCTGTTCCTGGATCCCGTGTTGCAGAGCGGTGTACAACAGCGGGTGGCAGAAAATGGCTCATCTTATGCCTATCGGCACTGGAGTAACGGATTGATGTTTCGGGGGCATCTGGGCAGCTATCTCGGATTTTATTTCAATCTGACGGACAACCACGTCACCGATGGTCGCTGGCCCGATCAGAAAATCCCCTACGAAGTGCTCCGGGAATCGGGACTTCCGTATCTTTTGCGCCAGGAAAATGGGAAATATGATTACGATGAAAATATTGCCTACCTGACGTTAAACTGGAAATATGTCTATTTGCTTTATGGTCGGGAGTATAATCAGTGGGGTGTGGGGCGCTCCGGAAATCTCATGCTTTCCACCAATGCACCCGTGTACGATCAGTTGAAGTTAGTGATTCGCTACTGGCGATTTAAGTTTACCCATCTGACTGCTTTTCTTCAATACATATCGCCGGAGGCACGTTACCATATGAAGGATGTGCCATATATTCCGGTGTACTGGTCGGGCAATCGCCTGGATGTGGACCTGGGGCGGGGTTTTCGGCTGGGACTGGCCGAATCCATTATTTACGGTGACCGCTCCCTGCAAATTGGCTATTTGAATCCGCTGACTTTCTTTAAATCTCTGGAACATTTTTATGGCGATCGGGACAATGGTGCTCTTTCAGTGAGTTTGAGCTGGCGCTTTTACCCGGGAATTCGCTGGTATGGCGAATGGTTCATTGACGATATGAGTACCGGAAAATTAGGTAGCCATTTTTATGGGAATAAATTTGGCTGGCAAACGGGCGTGTTCTGGGTGAATCCCCTCGGTTGGAAGGATAGCGATGTGCGCGTCGAGTACACGCGCCTGAAACCCTATCTGTATAGCCAGTCCACCCACGACTATAATAAATACAAGCACTACGATACCATGCTGGGGCACTTTATCGGTCCCAATTCCGATGACTGGCTGGTACAATTCCAGCAACGATTTACCCGATATGTGCAAATCGGAGTGGTATGGGAGTCGTACCGCCATGGTGCCAATCCGGAAGAGCGCAATGTAGGCGGCGATCCCGATAAACCCCACCAGCAGGGCGATGCCATGGATGCTCCGTTTTTAGATGGTATTCGTTACTGGCAACACAGTTACGGAGCCAACCTCCGCTATGAACCATTCCGGCAGCTATTTCTGACTTTGCAATTCCGACGTTTTCAGTGGAACCATGAAGCGTGGCAGAATTTGTGGGCGGCCCGCATTTCTCTGAATTTTGGTTATCGTCAGGAAACATTCCGTAATATTTTTCCGGTGGTGCGGTAAATCCTGCTTAAATTTCCTCTTTTTGACTCCACGCGGAAAATAATGTGTAAAAAAGTACCCCTTCTTCGGGTTGAAGAAGGGGCAGCAGATGGAGGGCGCTGATGAGCCATTATTTAATCAGTTGTAGCTTTCCCGTTCGTCTATATTGCTGACCGGAAGCATTTTGGGCTGTGATGCGGTAAATGTAAAATCCACTTGCTACAGGTGCGGAAGCCCGGTTTTGTCCGTCCCAGAAGAGATGGTGCCATCCCGGATTTAAACCTTTCTGCTCTTCCTGATACACCTTTTGCCCGGTGATGGTGTAGATTTCCATCCGCACGTCAGACGTCCGGGGAAGTCCCACGGTAAACACTGTGCGGTTGTTAAACGGGTTGGGGTAATTGGGCAGAAGGGTAAATTTTTCCGGTATCGTGGTGCCGGAAGCGGAACTCAGCCCGGTGGGTTGAATCACCCCGAAATACACCAGAATGCGACGAATAAGCTCGTTGCGCGAACTATTAACGGAATTGCCCTGCAACCCACCCAATTCGCAGCTGGCACCGATGGTTTTATAGGTACTCCCATCATGCGCCACAGCAACACCGTATTGAACCGTGGGGTTGTGTAATATCCGTGTGCTATTAAAACCAGGGGCAATTCGGTCAATCCACTGATTTTCTCCAATGTAGTTGAATTGTAATCCTTCGCAAAAAGTCCCGGCATCTCCCGCCACCTGGGTCAAATCAGAGCCTCCGTCGCTGATGGCAGTAATGCCAAAGTAAGGATGCACAGGTGTTTGGGGATCGTAATACCAGGTATCCCCGCCTTCCATGTACACATTGCCGCCCGAATCGAGATAGTTTTTCAGCTTGAGCCCTTCCTCCGAACCCAGCTGGTGGTTATTGCTGTAAATTCCCAGGCAGACGAAAACGGCTTTTATGTCCGGGGTAAGCGGGTAACGGGCGGAGGATTTGGTCAGGTAAATGGGATCGCTGTAACCGGCTGCGCGAATACCTTCAACCAGTGCTGCACCCGTAATGGGAGTTGGATCCAGTTCCCAGATGACAATTCCATGAATCGGCTCACCCTGCCAGTTCTCTGCTCCGTAAATAAGGCGTCCCGCAAGATTGTTTGTATCCACGGCGCACAGGGCGTATCGGTAATAATCCCCCTGCGCAATGGTATCCACATACAGGGAGTCGTAATTGCGCACAGGGAATGGAATCTCGCTCAGGAGCGAATCGTTCCGAAAGATGCGGATGGCCGACAGGGCTCCCAGGGGATTGCCTTGCACGGTGTGTGTGGGATTCTTCCAGCGTATGGTGATGGTGTGCAGAATAGTATCCGGGATGATTTGTACACTATCCGGTGCTTCGGGTATGTCCGTAAAAAAGACGCCGCCGATGTCGTATCCGTCCTTCCCGCTTCCGATGCAGGGGGAACCGGATTGCAGTTGAAATGATTGCGTGGTGGGATTCACAAATAGGGGGTTGATTGACAGACAACCTGTACCAGGTTGCGGCACAAAGGCCTGGTAGGAACCGCCACCTCAACCGGGACACCATTCCACATAATTGCCCTGGATGTTCTGGTAGGCATCAATGTATTCCAGATGCCGTTCCGTCCCTTTCTCGCAGGCAAAACCGTATTTGGAGTTGTTCGCCAGAATGGTATTGTACACCTGGATGCTGGTGGATGCGGTTTTTATCAGAATGCCGTATTGATGACCGTAAAAAGTGCACTGTGAGATGCGGGAGACTACTAATCCCTGAATAAAAAGCCCGGCATATCCGTTGATAATCACACAACCATCCAGGTCAATCTGCGAGTTTCCTGTAACGTAGAGTGTGTCCCCGGCCAGGTCAATTAATGCGCCAAATCCTTTGATGGCAACTTTTTCGTCAGATATGGTGAGTCCGCCGGTGTAGGTGGAATCCGGGTGTAAGAATAGAACGCGGTCGTACCCCAAACCCGGACCGGCTTGCTGGTAAGCTTGCTGCAGTGTTATTCCAAATGTAAGTGAAACAGCAAGCAGCAAAATGAAAAAAGGGATTGGTTTTAGCATGGAAACCTCCGGATGTTATTTTGGAATCCGATTGTGCCACATAATAATATACGAAAAGTCGTGCTAAAATCCCCTGGTTAATTTGGAGGAATTTTAAAAGACCTTTCATTTTCACTGGCGCTCCGCTCGGGATGACAGAAGGAAAGAATGACGCCGTTCGGTGTGCCACATCAGCCATCTGTCATTCCGACCGAGCCACGACGAAGTCGGGGCGAGTGGAGGAATCTCAAGAGACCACTTTTCTGTTCATCCAACATCCATTAACACCGGGGCTTCAGCCCGGTGGTACACAGTAATTCGACTACTTGAAAAAACCGCTTCAGCGGTTTAACGATTAGCAACCCGTCTCGTTTTACCACCCTGAATTTGTCCGAACTGCAGATGCTCACAAACATTCTGCCAGAAACCGTTGAAACGGTTTCTTTACCGCCCACCACTCGCTATTTCACCGGGCTAAAGCCACGGTGTTAATTAATATTCTGGTTTTCGAATGAAACAAAATTGTCAATCCGTAATCCTGTCCCATCCTGTATATCCTGTCCAAAAATTCTTTTTTTCAGGGCAAGTCTGATAGGAGATGAGACCCCTCGACTCCGCTTTCGCTCTGCTGAGTGTGACACGGCAGCTCGCTGTCATTCCGACTGGAGCGACAAACGGAGTGAGGAGCGGAGTGGAGGAATCTCATTAAA
>CAZBWV010000078.1:0-18320 GCA_964495805.1 uncultured Calditrichaceae bacterium | reverse complement strand
GCAGGGGAACAACATTGAACAGCGTCCCTTCCGCTGGCACATCTACGACATCGATGGCGATGGCCAGGACGAAATTGTTGCCGGTTGCCGAAAAGGCGATGGAATCCAGGTGTACTCGGTGGATAACATTCCCGACAATGGCGATGGCTCGGAAACCTGGACACTGGAATTTAGTGGTCTGAATGGAATCACTTTCTATGATATCACCATTCTGAATGGTGTGATTTACGGTATTCGCAGCAATGGCGATGTGTATCCGGTAAAATATGATGCGGCAGGCGATTCTTTTGTCGTGTGCGATCCGCAGGTTGGCCTGGCTGGCAAAGGTTGCTGGAAATCTGCTTCCGTGGCTGATTTTGATGGTGACGGCAACGACGAGATCATCCTGGCTTCCTGGAGCTCCTCGGACAACGATGTGTATCTGTTGAAACCCTCAGGCGACACACTGGCCGCTTACAAAATTAAAGACGTACCCTCCAGCTCCTATCGTTCCTATGGCGGTGATGTGGGTGACATCGATGGCGACGGCAAACTGGACTTCGTGTTTGGAACCCGCCAGTCCACTCCCAATGGTATCATCCATCGTCTGGAATACCAGGGTGGCGACATCACCGATTCGCTGAACTGGACGCTGAGCATCATCGATACCAACGTATCGCCTGCACTGCAGTACGATATTATTGAAGTGGCCAACCTGGATAGCGATCCGGAAGACGAAGTGGTTTACTCCGGTATTCCGCGTGGTCTGAGCGCCAGCGATCCGCCTCAGCCCATTGCCATTGTGGAATACGTGACCACTGGAATTCATGATCAGTTCCAGAATGTGCCGCTGAGCTTTGCTCTGCATCAAAATTATCCCAACCCGTTCAACCCGGAAACGCACATTAGCTTCGATCTGCCCAAGGCAACCAATGTCACTCTGACCATCTACAACACGCTGGGTCAGAAGGTTCGTACACTGGTGAACGATGTGCGTCAGGCCGGTAGCTACACTGTGGTGTGGGATGGCACCAATGATTATGGCGTGCAGGTGGCCAGCGGTGTGTATATTTACACGCTGCGTGCTGGCAACTTCACCCAGACTCGTAAGATGACGCTGGTGCGGTAATCCGAAAGTCATATGATGCGAATAAAAAGGGTCTTCCTGTGCAGGAAGACCCTTTTTTGTTCTGTCAGGAAAACAGAAGGGTGAGGGGATAGTAGGGGATAGTTCAGGGAAAAGTTTCGAACATTGATTAAGTTTGAAACGATTCCGAAATCCGTACCGCTTTCACCATCAATTTATGAAGCCGTTCGTTATACAGTACGTCACCAGGTATCATACTGTTGATACGTACCCGGCCGTAAGCATGGATGTATTGACCATTGCCCAGATAAATGGCAACATGGTTGATCCGATTCAATGCCTTTCCGAAAAAAATGAGATCACCGGTTTGTAAATGAGACGGATCGATGGGCTGAATCTCGCTGCCTTTGCGGGACATGGGACCGGTATCCCGTGGTAGCTGGATGTTCAATAGCCGAAATACCGTTTGCACAAATCCGGAACAGTCGAATCCCTTGGCTGAGGTGCCACCCCACAGGTAGGGGATTCCAAGAAAGCTCCGGGCAGTTTCCACGATGAATTGGGAAGAAACCTGAAGGCTATGTTGTTCCGCCTCGCGGCGAACGATCTTTTCGGTCAGAAAACCGATTCGGCCGTCCGGGAGTTCCACTTGATGAAAATTATTTACCGTGCGGAGGTACTTCAGTTCAACACAGGGCACCAGGTCGGTAAGAATTTCACCGGTGGCATCCGGACTGCTTCGTACAATACCATAGTTCTCGGTAACCATGACTTTCTCAGATTCCCACCATTCCCGGGCACCGTCTTCGTCCACTACCGTAAGAGAGAGTTTGCTCACCCAGCCGGTATAATCATCCCAATTGCGGATGTAGTAAAATTCATCACGCTCATCCAGAATCTGCACGATGGTTCCCATCAGGGTTTGATTAACCAGTTCGGATTGAAAAACAGAGAGTCGGCGAATGTTTGCCACACTGATGGATACAATTCCGTATTTGAGTGCCTCCGGGGATTGCCAGTTCCATTGAATCATGAGAGAATCTCCTTTTTCGTTAATTGGGTGGAAAAGTAAAATGCCAGTGGATAAAATCCAAGCATTAACAACATTTCAGGTGCACCGATCCGGTCAGGGACAAAAAAAATCGTGTGCCAGTTTGGGGAAAGTTCGATAATACGCGGAACGATTGATAGCTGGCAAAATAGTACAGCTATTTTATAAAATTTTACAAGCATTAAATCAGCCTCCCTGCTTATATTTTACTCAATGAAAAACATCCCGGGAGAAGACGGTCCATGGCTCACCGCCTGAATGAAAAGGATTATCGTGATTTTACAGAAACCCTGCGCAGTCGTTTGCATGGAAGGTTGCTCACCGACCGCATGTCCCGCTACCTGTACAGCACCGATGCTTCCAGCTATCAGATTGAACCGCTGGGTGTGGTGATCCCCCAAAATGTGGAAGATGTTGTTGCAACCGTTCGATTAGCCGGTGAATACGGGGTTCCCATTATTCCCCGCGGTGGCGGAAGTAGCCTTTCCGGGCAGGCCATTGGCAGGGGTATTATACTGGATTTTACCACACATTTCGACCGGATTCTGGAAATACATCCCCAGGAAAAATGGGTGCGCGTTCAGGGTGGGGTTGTGCTGGATAAGTTAAATGCCGCTTTACGTCCGCACAATCTGATGGTCGGTCCCGATCCCTCTTCCGGCAAAGTGGCGACAATGGGTGGGATGACCGCAAACAATTCCACCGGCGCCCATTCCATTATTTACGGGATGATGGTTAACCATGTGCAGGAAGTGGAAGTGCTATTAAGCGATGGTAGTGTGGTAACGCTGAAACCACGCACCCGGGAAGAGATAGCGGCACTGGTGCAGCAGAATAGTCTGGAGGGGAAATTATATCGGGAAATTCCCGCATTGGTGGAAAAATATCGCTCATACATTCGGAACAATTATCCCAGAACCTGGCGGAATGTCGCTGGTTATAATCTGAACCGGATTTTAGCCCAGATGGAAGCGGGAGAGCCGTTGAATCTGGCACCATTGATTGTGAACAGCGAAGGAACGCTGGCTGCGATTCTTTCCCTGAAAATGAGTGTGGTCCCCAGGCCCACACATACTCATCTGGTGTTGCTTCATTATGCCACTCTGTACGAAGCGCTGGATTCCGTTCCGGCAATTCTGGAGCATCATCCCGCTTCGGTGGAATTGGTGGACCGCTATTTTATCGAATTAACCCGCAAAAATGCAGAGTATCATCGCAAAATGGATTTTATTGATGGTGACCCGGCGGCGGTGTTGATTGCTGAATTTGCCGGAGATGTTCCGGAAGCATTGCAGGCACAGGCAGACGGGTTGGTGGCCGCGTTGCGAAAACAGGGGTATCGCGGTGCGGTGGTGCAACGCAGCGATCCGGTGCAAATTGCCCGGGTGTGGGATGTACGCAAAGCCGGTCTGGGATTGCTGTTAAGTAAGCGCGGGGATGCTAAACCGCTGGCGTTTATCGATGATGCTGCCGTGCCGGTGGAAAATCTGGCGGACTATGCCGAACAGGTGGTAAAAATTTGCCGGGACGCCGGTACTGAAGCGGCTTTTTATGCTCATGCCTCTGCCGGATGTTTGCATATTAACCCGATTATTAACCTGAAAACCCGGGAAGGCCTGGAACAGTTCCGTACCATATCTCAATCGGTGATAGAGCTGGCCATCCGGTACGGTGGTACCAGTACCGGTGAACACGGAGAAGGTCTGGCACGCAGCTACTACAATAAAAAAGTTTACGGCCCGGAACTGTACCATGCTTTTCGGGAGCTCAAAACACTGTTTGACCCCCATAATCTGTTTAACCCCGGAAAAATTGTCGATTCCACATTGCCATGGGACCCGAAAGTTTTGCGGTTCCATCCGGAATATCAAACACCCTACACCATCCGGAACACGGTGTTCGATTTTTCTGCAGATGGCGGTTTTGAAGGATTGGTGGAAATGTGCAACGGACAGGGATATTGTCGTCAGTTGGAAGATGGCAATATGTGTCCTTCCTTCCGGGCTACACGGGAAGAACGCTATGTAACCCGGGGGCGTGCCAATGCACTGCGTGCCATGATGACCGGTAAGTTAGGAGCAAATGGGTTGAGTGATCCGGATCTTTACGACATCATGGATATGTGCCTGGCCTGCAAAGCGTGCAAGGTGGAATGCCCCTCCATGGTGGATATGGCCAAACTGAAATACGAATATTTGAATGCCTATCACCAGCAGAATGGCACGCCGCTTTCCGCCCGGATTTTCGGCCACATTTCCACAATGAATAAGCTGGGAAGTTTATTCCCGCGACTCTCCAATGCGGTAATGGGCAGCGATTTGTTCCGGGAACTGATGGAAACGTTTTTAGGTGTGGACCGGCGACGCTCTCTGCCCAAATTTGCTCCCAGAACATTTCAACAGTGGTTTGCACAACATCAACCCAATCGGGATGCACCGTATGGTCAGGTGATTTTCTGGGACGATACATTCTTATCGCACAATGAACCGGAAATCGGCGTGGCGGCGGTGAAGGTGCTGGAAGCGGCTGGTTTCGAAGTCCTGGTCCTGAAAAATCGCAAGTGCTGCGGTCGTCCCATGGTATCCAAAGGCTTGCTGAAGGATGCACGCAAGCATGCGGAATACAATGTGCAATTGCTGCTTCCTTACGTTCGGGAAGGAATTCCCGTCGTTGGTGTGGAGCCCAGTTGTGTAACCATGTTCCGGGATGAGTATATTGATTTTTTGCACAATGAGGATGCACGCCTGGTTGCCCGACATACCTTTTTTATGGAAGAATTCCTGGTAAAGCTGGCTGAGAAGAACAGCTTGCAACTCCCCTGGCCGTCGGATGTTCCGGAACAGGAGTATCGGGTGCATGTGCACTGTTATCAGAAAGCGATGAACATGACCGGCTACCAGTTGCGTATGATGGAGCTGATTCCCAATGCCCGGGTACAGGAGATTGAAGGGAGCGGTTGTTGTGGCATGGCTGGTGCCTTCGGGTATGAGAAAAAACATTTTGATATTTCGATAAAAATCGGGGAAGAGAAACTGCTTCCTGCTGTGCGTGAAGCGGATACGAAAAATATCCGTGTGGCAGCTGCGGGCACTTCCTGTCGGCATCAGATTCTGGATGGTACCGGGGTAAAGGTTGAACATCCCATTGTGCTCTTTGCCGAAGCGCTTTTTGGACGAAAACCTACACTGGCGGATGAGTGAAACATTCACTTTTACAAGAAATCTGGAGAAAATTTTATCGGTGGATTGCTGCGGATTGTTTTAGCAGGAACTGTATGGTGAAATTGGGTGTTTTTCTGAGAGATGCTAAATCCGGATGGTGCAAGCGGAAGGGCAGGGAAGTACCGGAATTTACATTCAGCATCCGGGGCAAAATAACCCTGATGGGCGACTTAATTGGACGGTGTTCACTCCCCCGGTGAAACCGGAATGATTGTAATGTAATGGCATAAACAAGGAAAAGGAGATATGGCACTGAACTACCTGTGGATTATCTTTTTTATGATTGCCTTTGTGGTGGGATTGGTGCGGCTGGTGTTTTTCGGGGATGTGGAAGTGTTCCCCAAGATGGTGCAGTCCATTTTCGACATGTCGAAAACCGGATTTGAACTTTCCATTTACCTCACCGGTGTGATGGCGTTCTGGCTGGGGATTATGAAAATCGGGGAAGAAGGTGGTATCATTCGCTTTTTCAGCCACATTACCGGTCCGTTTTTCCGCCGCCTGTTTCCGGAAATCCCGCCGGACCATCCCGCTATCGGCTCAATGATCATGAATTTTTCTGCCAATATGCTGGGGCTGGATAATGCTGCAACACCCATCGGTCTGAAAGCAATGAAGGAATTGCAGGAAGTAAATCCGAAGAAAGATACCGCTTCCAATGCCCAGATTATGTTTCTGGTACTGAACACTTCAGGACTTTCGATTATTCCGTTGACGATTCTTATCGACCGATCGGTGGTGGGGGCAGCCAATCCCACTGATGTGTTTATCCCCATCATGCTGGCAACTTTTTTCAGTACTCTCACCGGAATGATTGTGGTTTCCCTGATTCAAAGGATTAATTTGTTGGATAAAGTGATTCTGGCGTATGTGGGCGGTGTAACCCTGTTTATGATCGGAGTGATTGTCTATTTTTCAACCCTTCCCCAGGAGAAAATCGCCACGGTCTCCAATGTTGCCAGTACGTTTATTATCTTTTCGGTGATTATTTTGTTTATCGGGGTGGGTGTGCTGCGTCGGGTGAATATTTACGAAACCTTTATTGATGGTGCCAAGGAAGGATTCAGTGTGGCAGTGAAGATTATTCCCTACCTGGTTGCAATTTTGGTGGCAATTGGTGTGTTCCGCGCCTCCGGTACGCTGGATTTTATTGTGGATGGTATCGGAAAGTTTTTTGGACTGTTTGGGGTAAATACGGATTGGGTACAGGCGCTTCCCACCGCACTGATGAAACCCCTCAGTGGCAGTGCGGCACGGGGAATGAATCTGGAGATTATGAAGACGTTTGGTCCGGATTCGTTCGTAGGACGGTTATCCAGTATCTTCCGCGGTGCAACGGAAACAACATTCTATATTCTGGCCGTTTATTTTGGTTCGGTAAATATTAAGAAAACCCGCTATGCAGTGTCCGCCGGTCTGGCTGCTGATTTCGCCGGAATTGTAGCGGGTATTTTTGTGGGGTATCTGTTTTTTCATTAGTAAAGGATTATGGGAAGGGTCTTTTCAAAAGCCATTAATGGTCTTTTTGGTCTCCCTCCCTGCTTCCACATATAAAAAAGGAAAAAAGAGCAATGATGTTTCAACGATACACTCCTTTGTTAATTCTGTTTCTCTGGTTGAGCACGCTTTTTCTATCCCGTAAGGTCATCGCTGATGAGCCGGATAAATGCGCGGCTGATGAGAAAAAAGATGCCGAAATGACCGCTCTTCTGGGTAAAAACTGGGGATACGGATATGCCGATTTGCTGGCTGATCTCACCGTCTGGGGGCAGAGCCCCTATGTGACTATCGATTCCCTGGGGGCTACCGTGCAGAATCGCGCCATCTGGATGCTTACTATTACCGATACCACACCCCCGGGAAGCACCTTGCGCAAAACCGTTTCCGTTCATGCCCGCACTCATCCCATAGAAGTTCAGGCTTTCTGGGTCACCAACGAAATCATCAACCAGTTGCTGGCTGAAGATCACTTTGCCCGATTCATGCGTGAACACTGCACCTTCTACATCATTCCCATGTACAATCCCGACGGGGTGGAACTGGGTTACACCCGATACAATGCCAACGGAGTGGATCTGGAAAGTAACTGGAACGCCAATCCGGTAGAACCGGAAGTGGCTGTGTTGCGCAACCACTTCTATCAGCTAATGACTTCTCCTGCACCCATCGAAGTAGCGCTCAACATGCATTCATCCTATCAGTGTACCCGCTATTTTGTCTATCACGATCAGGTGGGAACCTCTTACTCTTACACCCTGCTGGAACAAAATTTTATCGAAGGTGTCCGTTCATACTATCCCGGAGGGATTGAGCCGTGGAACTTTTTTGTCAGCTGGACCAGTGGAACCCCACTGGTGTATCCGGAGAGCTGGTTCTGGTTAAACTATCACGAGGCGGTGATGGCTTTGACTTATGAAGACATGAACTGCACGGCGGCAGGAAATTACGACTCCACCGCATTTGCCCTGTTACACGGCATTGCCGACTATCTGGGATTGGTTTCCACCATCACCTTTAGTCAGCCCGAAGCACAGGATGTGATGGAATTGCACCAGAACTTCCCCAATCCTGTCTCTTTACAGGCTGCCAATCGTTCTACGGTGATTCAGTATCGGCTGGATCAACCCCGTTCCATTCGGCTGGTACTGTACGATGTGTTGGGGCGCCAGGTGGCAATGCTGGATGAAGGCGTAAAGTCCGCCGGTGAGCACCATCTGTTTTACAATGTATCCGGATTGGCGGAAGGAATCTATTTCTATCGGCTGGAAACCGGCCAGAGGGTGCAAACACGCAAGCTGATCGTGATTCGGTAAATTTTTGTTCCGTTTCGTAAACGGGGAAATGGTTTTTTGAATTCAATCAGGTACCATGAGTGAACAACGGTCGAAAATGGTGCACAGTCCATGGGGTAAACCCACAGGGTGAACCCACCACAGCATGCAGCACAAACATTTCTTTCTGTGGGACGGTTTAAAAATTGTTGTGCGAAACCTTTTTTACCTGATTGGAATCAGGTTGTTGATATCATTCTTTTCTTTCGCCTGCATTGATCCGATGGTTCGATGTCGTTGTTTTCCGGCAATTTTTACCCAATCAATCTTCTTTTCAATCCGATTCGTTTGAATCCCTCTGACAATTAAAACTCCTGCGGTTTTTGTGAATTTCATAAAATTTTTTCTCTTGAACCTTCCGGGTTTATTGATTAAGTTTTTATTAACTACATGGGTGGTGACTATGGATTTGCTGAATCACTTAAAATTTCTTGGGTTTACCGTTTACGAAGCCAAAGCCTATATTGCCCTGCTCAAACAGCCCAATGCCACTGGATACGAAGTCGCCAAACATTCCGGAATTCCCGCCTCCAAAATTTACGAGGTTTTAAATAAACTTCAGGAACGGGAGGTGATTCAGGCGCTGGGGAGCGATCCCAAACGTTACATCCCTTTTCCCCCGGATGAAATATTAAAAAAGCTAAAAGCCAATTTTCTGGAGAGCGTTGAATATCTGGAGGAAAAACTCTCCGAAATTTACCATCGCGACGGTTACGATCAGTATTACATCTGGAATATTTCCGGAGAGGAAACCATTTTTCGCAAGTTAGCTGAGCTGATTGGTGAAGCCCGGAAGGAAATTTTTATTTCCATCTGGGCGGAAGAACTTGCCCGATTGCATCATCTGCTGGAAGCGAAAGAGCAGGAGGGAGTTAAGATATTCATGGTGCTGTTTGGAGAATCGCCGTTCAGTTTACAGCGTACATTCCGGCATGGCCGGGAGCACGAAATTCGCCAGGAACGAAAAGCGCGGCGATTAGCCCTGGTGGTGGACGACCGCAGCATGATGATTATTAATTTTAAAGATGACGGACTGACCACTGCCGCTTATACCCTGAATCAGGGAATGGTGCTTTTGACCAAGGATTACATCATTCATGACATTTACACCATTAAAATGCAAAAGAAATTCGGTCCCGAGGCTTATTCCATTTTCGAAAAATTAACCTGATGGATGCAAGAATTGCTTCCTTTTACCCAGACCTCTTCGGGTAAAAAGGCATCCGATCTTTAAGCAATGCAGGTTTTGGACAGATAATCGAAGCATCGATTACCAGAGATTCAATTAAACAGAAGGAGAATTTGTATGAGCAAGCGAACCATCGTCACCATGCCGGGAGATGGAATCGGAAAAATTGTACTGCCGGAAGCACTGCGCGTGCTGGATGCTGTGGGCTTTGAAGCAGACTATGTGCATGCTGATATTGGATGGGAATTCTGGTGCAAGGAAGGCAATCCGTTGCCCCAGCGCACGCTGGATTTGCTGGAAAAGTATAAGATCGGGTTGTTTGGTGCCATCACCTCCAAACCCAAGTCGGAAGCTGCCCGGGAACTGGCGCCGGAACTGCAGGGGAAAGGGTACGTGTACTACAGTCCCATTGTGGGTCTCCGCCAGCACTTCGATCTGGACATCTGCATGCGACCCTGCAAAACATTCAAGGGCAATCCCTTAAATTTCATTCGCAAAGGTCCCAATGATACAGTGGAAGAACCGGAAGTGGATGTGGTCATATTTCGTCAGAATACCGAAGGATTGTATGTGGGGGTAGAATGGACCAATCCCCCGGAGGAGGTGTTCAATGCCATGCTGACCCATCCTAAAATGAAAAAATTTGCCAGTGTACCCCGGGAAGAAATTGCCATCAGTACCCGCATCTTTACCAGGAAATACACCGAGCGCATTGTTCGGGCAGCGTTTGAATATGCGGATCAATATGGCTATAAATCGGTTACCGTAGCGGAGAAACCTAACGTCATTCGCGAAACTTCCGGGATGATGCTGGCAATAGCCCGCGATGTGGCGAAAGAATATCCCCACATTGAATTGTGGAATACCAACATCGATGCCATGATGATGTGGTTGACCAAAAATCCGGAAGACTACGGAGTGATTGTGGCGGGAAACATGTTCGGCGATATTGTGTCCGACGGCTTCGCCGGTCTGGTTGGTGGTCTGGGATTTGCCTGCAGTGCCAATATTGGGAAAGAAGTGGCCATTTTTGAACCCACTCACGGTTCGGCTCCCAAATACGAATCATTCGATCCACCCATTGTTAATCCCATTGCCATGATTCTTTCTGCCTGCATGATGCTGGATCACCTGGGTGAAAACGAAAAAGCGTCCCGAATTCGAAACGCTATCGCGGAAGTTATTGCCGAAGGCAAGGTTCGAACCTACGATATGCTCAAAATGAAGGGAAGTCCCGATGTGGTAAAACAGGGCGCTGCCAGTACTCATCAGATGACGGACGCGATTATTGAGAAGTTGAAGTAGGTTAAGTGAGAAAAGGTCAGTTGAAGGTGAATGAACTGGCAAATTCCGGGAGTTTGGTGGGAACAGACCGGGCTCCCGGGATGTTTTGTTTCCGAATAGTTTTTATATTTGTTAAATTCACAATCAAAAATGAGGGCGTAAGATGACCATCATAGAAAAAATACTGGCCAGGCATGCTGGTAAGGAGGTGGTGCGTCCCGGCGAAATCGTGGACGTGGAAATTGATGTGCGAATTGCCCGGGATTTTGGCGGTCCCAATGTCGTGAAAAATCTGATTGAATACGGTCTGGATATCGATGATCCGTCCAAAACGTTTTTCACTTTCGACACCAATCCCACCGGTTCCGACCAGAAATACGCCGCCAATCAGCATTTTTGCCGCCAGTTTGCCCGGGAGAAAGGCATTAAGGTGTACGACATCAACGTGGGCATTGGTACACACACCGCCATTGAAGAAGGACTGGCGGTTCCCGGTGCCACACTGGTGTCCACCGATTCCCACGCCAACATTGTGGGTGCGGTGTGTGCATTTGGTCAGGGAATGGGGGATCAGGACATTGCTGCCGTGTGGGCGACCGGCCGGGCCTGGTTCAAAGTACCCCCTTCGGCAAAATTGGTACTCAAAGGTAAACGTCCCGAAGGGCTAACGGCAAAGGATATCGTGCTGAATCTGCTCCATCATTTTGGAGCAAACGGATTGTTGGGGCTTGCTGTAGAAGTGACCGGTGAGGAAGTAGAGAAGTTCACCCTGGACGAGCGAATTACCATCGCGTCCATGGCTACCGAGATGGGTGCCATTATTCTTTTGTTCGAACCCAATGACGAAGTGATGAAGTTTTGCGAGAGCCGTGCCGGTCGGAAACTGGAGAAAATTGCTCCGGACCCGGATGCCCGGTACGCTCAGGTGTTCGAGCTTAATCTATCTGAGTTTGTCCCCATGGTTTCCCGTCCAGGGCATCCGGAGGATTCCGTGGGTATTTCCGAAATTGGCAAGGTGAAAATCGATTCCGCATTTATTGGTAGCTGCACCAACGGTCGAATTGAGGACCTGCGCATTGCTGCTTCCATTTTAAAGGGCCGAAAGGTGGCACCGGGGGTGGTGCTAAAAATTGTTCCCTCCACGGACAAAGTCTGGCGCCAGATGATGGAAGAAGGGCTGCTTCAGATTTTTAAAGAAGCCGGGGCGCTGGTGGGAAATGCCGGTTGTGCCGGTTGTGCCGCCGGGCAGATCGGGCAAAACGGCCCTGGCGAAATCACCATCAGTACCGGAAACCGCAATTTCGTGGGCAAGCAGGGGAAGGGACAGGTTTATCTCGGTTCACCCGCAGCGGTGGCCGCCTCCGCTGTCGCCGGTTACATTACGACACCGGATGCGCTGCCGGAACGCCCGGTAACCTTCGACGAGCTGAAAGCCACCACCTTCCAGTATAAACCATCCGGTAAGGTGAAAACCAGCCGCCGGGATGCCCCCACCGTGGTGGAAGGAAAAGTGTGGATTATTCGCAAGGACAATATCGATACGGACATGATCTTCCACAACCGTTACCTGACCATCACCAACATCGAAGAAATGGGGCAGTACACGTTCGACAATCTGGAAGGCTGGGAAGATTTTGCTCAGAAGGCGGAGAAAGGAGACATCATTTTTACCGGTAAGAACTTTGGTGCGGGTAGTTCCCGGCAGCAGGCGGTGGATTGTTTCAAATCCCTGGGCATTCAGGCAATTGTGGCGGAATCGTTTGGTGCGATTTACGAGCGGAATGCCATTAATGCAGCCATGCCGGTGCTGACCTATCAGCCGGAAATTCTGGAACAACTGGAATTGAAACAGCGCGACCGGGTTCGCATAAATTTCGAAACAGGCGAGATTGAAAATCTGGAAAATGGCAAAAAGGCGCGTTTGAACCCGTTCTCTGATGTTCAGCTGGCTATTTATAAGCGGGGCGGCCTGTTGAATCGGGGATAAGTTGCCGGATGCCCGGTCTTCGGGTACCGAAAAATGATTCCGGAATTGTCCGGGAAGATCCTGAAAAACCACAATAAAGGAGAAGCGTATGGTACAACCTGTTTTCGAAGCGGGTAATCGAGGGGAAAAGGTACGCTCAGATTGCTGGGTAGCCTTTTCGCCACGTTCTTCCGGGGGAATTCAAATAGAATTGACCAGTAAAGTGGAGAAACTGTACGGAGAATCCATTCGTGGCCTGGTACGGGAAATGATGGATTTTTTCGAAATTTCCCATGCTCATATTGTACTGGAAGATTCCGGAGCCGTACCGTTTGTGCTAATGGCGCGGATTGAGTCGGCTGTACGAAAAGCAGGGCTGGACAGGGGAAAGCGGTTTTTACCGGAATATGTGGAAGAGGTACCGCCACCGGATCGGGAACGTTTTCGTCGCTCACGGCTTTACCTGCCCGGCGATCAGCCCAAACTGATGCTCAATGCTG
The DNA here is from genome assembly GCA_964495805.1 of uncultured Calditrichaceae bacterium. Classification (GTDB taxonomy): domain Bacteria; phylum Calditrichota; class Calditrichia; order RBG-13-44-9; family RBG-13-44-9; genus JALXCH01. The sequence continues at coordinate 5,212 of CAZBWV010000078.1, read as the reverse complement.
CCATCCATCAACCGGATGGGTTGATTCTGGACCTGGAAGATTCCGTGGCGCCCACCAAAAAAGATGACGCCCGCATTCTGGTACGTAATGCGCTGCGTGCACTGGAGTTTAAAGGATGCGAAAGAATGGTTCGCATTAACCAACTACCGCTGGGACTCAAGGACCTGGAGGAAGTGCTCCCCCACAAAGTGGATGTGCTGCTACTGCCCAAAATTGAGTCACCTGAACAAATTCAGGAAATTGAGCGGAAAGTGGAAGAAGTGCTGCAAACCGTAGAGGAAACACGAGAAGTTTATTTCATGCCCATCATCGAAAGCGCACTGGGTGTGCTTAACGCTTATGCCATTGCCCGGGCTTCCTCCCGAAATGTGGCGCTGGCCATTGGGTTGGAGGATTACACCGCCGATATCGGTGCCCAGCGTACGAACGAAGGGCGGGAGAGCTTTTATGCCCGTTCGGTTATTGTGAATGCTGCCCGGGCGGCAGGAATTCAACCGATTGATACGGTCTTTTCCGATGTACAGGATATGGAAGGTTTGCGCGCCAGTGTACTGGAAGCCAAAAGTCTGGGATTTGACGGAAAAGGCTGCATTCATCCGCGACAGATTCAGCCCATCCACGAGGCGTTTGCTCCCACTCCGGAGGAAATTGAGCGCGCAAAACGCATTGTGCTGGCTTTCGAAGAAGCCGAAAAGAAAGGGCTGGGAGTGGTGTCACTGGGTAGCAAAATGATTGACCCGCCGGTGGTAAAACGCGCCATCCGGACCATTGAGCTGGCAATTAAAAGCAATCTCCTGGACGAAAACTGGAGGCAACATCATGAGTAATGGCGAATTTGTAGAAAATGCAGCCGGACGCGTTGTACCGCAAGTCATCAATGGCGAACGGCATATCCCTTATAAAGGTGTGAACAAGCACCGTCCCACCGGCCGGAAGGCAGCGCCGCCCATTCCCACCTGCATCGATTATCCGTGGGATGGCGACAAACGGGTGGCCAGCATCAAAGAAGCTCTGAAAAAAGCCGGTTTGCGGGACGGAATGACCATTTCCACACATCACCATCTGCGTAATGGCGATTATGTGGCTAACATGGTCTTCGATGCGGTGGCGGAATTGGGAGTCAAAGACATCCGCTGGTTCCCCAGCGCTTCATTTCCCATTCACGCCCATCTTATTCAATATCTGGAGAGCGGCGTTATTCATCATATCGAAGGTAGCATGAACGGGCCGTTAGGGGATTATTGTTCCCGGGGAAAGATGCGTGGCACGGGAATTCTGCGTTCCCATGGCGGACGCTGGCAGGCGATTCAGGATGGAGAAGTGCATATCGATATTGCCGTTATTGCCGCCCCTACCGCCGATTCCTTCGGAAATGCCAATGCCGTACGCGGAAAAGCGGCTTGTGGTTTGCTTGGCTTTGCCGAAGCGGACGCCATGTATGCCGACAAAGTTATTGTGGTAACTGATAATCTGGAACCGTTCCCGGTTATCCCCTGGCAAATCCATGGCAACTACGTGGATTATGTGGTGGAGGTGGACTCTATTGGCGATCCCACTAAAATTGTTTCCGGAACCACTGTACTGACCCGGAGCCCCGACCGGTTAAAGATTGCTGAAATGGCTGCCCGGTTTATTCTGGAAGCGGGGATCATGAAGGATGGATTCTCTTTCCAGGCGGGGGCTGGTGGAACCTCCCTGGCATTCGCTGTATTTGTACGGGATTTGATGCGCAAACATGGAATCAAAGCGCGCTTTGTGCGTGGCGGTTCCACCAAATATCTGGTGGAAATGCTGGAAGAGGGGCTGACCGATTATATTCTGGACGGGCAAACATTCGACCTGGAAGGGGTGCGCTCCATGCGCGAAAATCCCAATCATCAGAATACCAATCCCTTTACCAGTTACAATTTCCACGGAAAGGGGAATTTTGCTTCCATGGTGGATGTGGTGGTGCTGGGTGCTACGGAAGTGGATGTAAACTTTAACGCCAATGTGGTTACTCACAGCGATGGTCGGTTGTTACACGGCATCGGTGGGTGGCAGAACTGCCTGTATAGCAAAACAGTGATTTTACCCATTCCGCTTTTCCGCGATCGCATACCCGTTATAGTGGATGAGGTAACCACACTGGTGGGACCCGGCGAACTGATTGATGTGATTGTGACCGAACGTGGCATTGCCATTAATCCCCGCCGAACCGATCTGATTGAAAAACTCTCCGGATCACACCTGCCTATTCGCTCTATCGAAGAGCTCAAAGCCGAAGCGGAAAAGGTTTGTGGTGGAAAACCTCAGAAGCCGAAATTAGGGGATAAAGTGGTAGCAGCAATTAAATGGGTGGACGGAACGGTGATCGATGTGGTTCGGCAGGTACTGGATTAATTTGAAGATTATCGGTATTGCGGAAAATGAAAAACGGGAGCCAAAGCTCCCGTTTTTATTTCGAAGTGGGTTGTATTATGGAGGGAAGTCGTTTTTCAGAATAGCTTTTGAGAAAATTCCTCCAATGAAGCGGATATTTTAACCTGTTCCGGCAGGGAATTCGGCTTTCTGGGAGAATCAATCTGTTAGGATTTTTGAAGAAGCTTCTGTGGGAGCTTCTGATATTTTACTTCCGAAGGTAAGCTCTGGCCCCCAAATGATCAGCGCTTCTTTCCTCATCCCATTCTTTCCCGGTAAACCTCTCCTTCGTCTCACTGCCGCTCTGGTAAATGCGCCCCCACCACCTTGCTGGTGGAATTTACCACCTTACGGGTGCTGTCCAAATGAACTTTTCGCGAAGCGACCCCTTTGGGGCAAATAATAAAACTTATTCCCCGTGGCATCCCGCCTGCCAACAACGCCGTTGGCCAGTATGTTCCAATACTTTCCCAAAGGGATCGCTTTGCGACATCGCACCGTTCCGGTACACCGCCACCGTCTGGTCGCCATCCATAAGGTAATATTCCGGCGTCTGGCTGCCAACTTGCTTAAAATGCGCTGCCCGCCTGCGTTGTAGCGGTAAACGATCTCCGTGCCGTCACCTTTTACAATGCGCACCGGCAGGTTGCGGTGGTCGTAAGTGATGCTGCTTATGGCGGGTTGCCCGTTTTCCAGCATCTCCACCACGTTGCCATTGCCACCATAGGCAAATTGCGTATGCACGGCATCCCAGTCTTCCGGTGTGGTGGCTACCGCATCGGTGACGCTCTGTAGTTTGTGGGTGCCGGAAATATAGGTACAATTCAACTAGTAACTGTTAAAGAATATTCCCCGGCAAGATTTAGAAATGATTCTTCATAACATCATCAATATCTTTCTCCAAATATTCTTCAATAATCAAAAATTCAAAGTTTTTGAATTTTATGGGTATGATTTTCTTCTCATAAAATCACCATTTTCCCTTTAGTAACTCTTGAGGTGTTAATTCAACATATATTTGATGCAATTTATGAATTTCTTCCATCCTCAATTTGGCAGGATTTTTTGTCTTTAGTTTCACGATTTCATAGTTAATTTCAGTTTTTATCTCTTCTTTTCCCTTCACTATTCTAATATAAATCAGTGTATCATTTCGGTTAATACAGGCAAGCCCTATTTGATCAGGGAAAGTATATACGGAATCTACTTTGTCACGAACCAGAGAAATAAGTTTATAGATGACTTCATTTCGTTTTTTGGTCCACTCAAGACTTGGAGATGTTTTAAATTTTAGACATTTGGATGTATTGTCTTGAGAATAGAGAAAAAAGGAAAATAATAAAATAAGGTAAAAAATTATCAATTTCTTCATCTTAAATCCTTTCATTTTTCTGATGTTTTTTCTTCAATTGTTTTCTAACCCATAGTATTTCTATTAGTATGCTAACAATTATTATGATAGTGCCAATCCAGCAACAGTCATCCCAAATTAATATTACACCAATTACCACCCCCAGAATCATGGGCCAAAACCTTGTTATTAAAAGCTCCAGGATTCCATAACCTATAATTTCCTGGATGATTAGCAAAATTATTGCGATGATACTTATTACAAAATAAAATAGAGATTTCATTTTAATTATTTTTAAGACTTTAGTGAACACATTGGGAAAATCCTGGTTTATTTGTTGTTATGTTACTTTCTTTGTTTCAATTCTAAGTATTTTTGATGAAGTATCTCTCGGATTAGTTTAAATTTTCCAGGTGTATTTGTAACAGCTTGGTATGCAGTTTTATAAAGCCATTCTACCAATTGGGGTGATATAGCAGATAGTCTAGCAAGAACCTGGAGTCCTTGTATATTAATCCAGGCATATCCGGTCTGTGAACTCACCCTTATCCAAGTAGCACCTGTATTCAATTCAGAGAGGGAGATGCCTACCGAGGATAAAGCTCCAACTGCTATACCTCCTACCACAAACCATGATGCTCCTAAAGCGAAATCTCTTGCGGGAGTAAGGTTAAGATATAATGAATGGCTCACATTTTCTCCGGAAATCCCCAAGGCCCGTGCTATGTAATCCAATTGTTGTAGAATTCTAATGTTTTCAATATCTGTGAGATTATAAACAGCAACAAGATTTTCTTCCGCATCGTAAACATACAAAGTCGGAACATTATCTGGAGTGAAGCTGTTTTCGTCAACAACTATATTGCCACTCGAATCGATAACTCCCCGAGCAGATAATCCTTGTGAATCGTAAAAATTAGTTGGATTATTCAAAGCATAATTGTAAGAGGATAAATCTGGAGACAGTTCTTCAATTGCGTCCACACTCCACCACCTACCGCCGGCTGCCCAGTAGTAGCGCGCCCCAAAATAGTCTAACCCGGTTTCTGAATCCCGTTCCTTCCCCGTAAACTTCTCCTTCGTCTCGCTGCTGCTCTGGTAAATGCGCCCGGGCATGAGTAAACCGAATGGGTAATCCCGAAGGGATGCCTTTGGCATAATCCAGCGCTTCCTTTACATTGCCTGCCGCATCCACCACCGTACGCGTGCTGCCAAGATGATCTTTCAAATAAAAGAGCTTGTTTCCGCTACCTGGCTCATAGCGCCCCACTACGCCGTTTGCTAGTATGTTCCAGTATTTTCCCAAAGGGATCGCTTCGCGAAATCGCACCGTTCCGGTACACCGCCACCGTCTGGTTGCCGTCTAAAATATAGTGCTCTGCGGCATTGGTGCCAACTTTTTTGTATATGCGCTGGCCATTGGCATCATAAAGATAAATTATATCACTATAATCGCTTTGT
>CAZBWV010000077.1:0-45501 GCA_964495805.1 uncultured Calditrichaceae bacterium | reverse complement strand
ATTCCAACTGAAGCGACGAACGGAGTGAGGAGCGGAACGGAGGAATCTCATTAAAAGTTTTTTTCAGACAGAATGAACAGGATTTTACAGGATGATGAAAGAATTATGATGCTTGATTGATTTCAACTCTGTGTTGCGTTTCGTTCCTATTGAATATTTTTTAACCATATTTATTAAATTTATCCTGTTCCACCCTGTATATCCTGTCCAATTTCTTTTCTGGCAGAATGATTCAGGAATGTTGCGTTTTGGTTGACCTTTATTTTCGGAATCTTTCTTAACCTCTTTTTTACGTTTTAGAGCACAAGATTTTTGAATTCGGAATGATTAAAAATCTTATATTTTAACCCTCATCTCCTGTATCTCCTTTCCAAACATCTTTAAAGGCGACAGCCCATGTGCGTTCAAATCGCTATTTGTCAGACGCCAGAAATTTACAATTCAGGAGAGGGATAGAAGCAAATTCGGTTAAATTGCTCGCTTTTCCATTCTTTGCGATCTAATTCAATGGTGAGCCCTGGAAAAAGCGTTCCGTTTTCCCATCGCAACCGGCCATCATCCTGATAGGTGGGTTCCCGATCTGGCAAATTACACTGCTTTAAAGCCTTTTTGCGACCTTTCACCGGTCGAAAAAAATCCACACACACCCGTTCGATCAACGAATCTCGCTTGCTGAGCCAAAACGTCACGCCATGTTTCACCTGCTCGGTTTTACTCTGCACCACTTCCATAACCGTTTCCTGATGAGACCCCAATCCCAGGTTGCCGAAGAAAAGGGTAAAGGTGCTGTCGGTCTGGTTCACCACCTGACCATCGCTTCCAAAGATGACCTGAAAATATTTCAGGGGAAAGAAGCGATGGTAGGCAATGCTATAATAAACTCCCGGACTGTACAGGTTCAGGTAAGGGAAGCCAACTGAAGGTCCCCAGACGAACATGGAGTCGTAAATATCGGTGTTAAACAGAATCCAGTTTCCCACGCGTCGTTCCACTTCAATTTTTTGTCCGCGGTGCAGTTGACCCCACACCTGTCCGTTGGGCTCGTCCCGCACGTTCTCTTTTTCGGCGGTCACGGTAGCGTATCTGGGGAGTTCAGGGATTTCAATAGGAGCTGCCTGCCGTTTCGGGGGTGTCGGATGAACCCGGGTGGTTTTGGGTTGGCAGGAAAGAAAAAGCGTTACTAATAAACCAGCAATGCCAATTGTTTTCACGATGTTCATATAAACCTCTGTTTGTTAACTGATATTCAAATACTTCCCAGCCGGAAACTGGAGATGGTTCTGGGAAAAACGAATTTTTAAACCGAAAGGTTCCGAAAATATCGGAAGGAAATCAATTCAAAAATAAGAAATTTTTGTTCCACCGAAATCGCTGTTGAAAACGATACTGTGCGGTTAGAAAGGGAGCCAGATGTGCCCGAATTTTTAGGTAAACAAGTTTTTACCTCTTTCGTACTTTTTCGACTATCCAGATTCCCAGGGAGAAAACCAATCCCCCGAACATGGGTTGAATCCCCAGCCAGTAATGAAGCTCTTCGGTAGAGGAGCTTTGATGAAGACTCATCCCCAGCAGGAATAATGAAGAAAGAAAGGAGCCGGTTAAATTCAAAAAAGCCATAGAAGGAGTAAGCCGAAACAGGGGGAAATAGCTCCCCAGTACCGGAATAAGCATAGGCGGGATGAACAACGTACCAATAAGGTACCACAGTTGAATGACCGAAGGAAAAAGCAGGGCCAGTCCGATGGAAAGGAGAGCGCTAAGGATTAATCCCACCCGGGTGAACTGAATCCGACGGGTTTCTTGAGTCGTGAATTTGCCCAGCAAATCGTGTCCCAGAGTAACGGCAGAGAGTAAAAAATTGGAATCCAGCGTGGACATAATAGTTGCCAGTAACCCGCTGTAAAAAATGCCCGAAAGTAAAGGCGGCAGAATGCGATGGGACAGCCAGGGGTAGCTCAGAGCCGGTTCAATGTCGGGTAATAAAGCGCGGGCGTACAAACCGGTTGCAGTGGTTAACAAATCGAATATCGCCCAGAAGAGGACAGAAAGTAAGATTCCACGTCGTGCGGTTTGGGGAGTTCGGGCGGCATAACAGCGTTGGTGAAAACCCGGATCGATAAGCGTCCAGAGCGCGATGAAGAACCACACCAGAATGTACTGCACGCTGTGTCCACCATGCCAGCTCAGATGCAGGGGAGGCAGGTGAGTTTTCAGAAAATTCAATCCTCCGTATCGACTGAGCAGAACCCCAAACATCACTGCAAATCCGCCAAACATCAGCACGAACTGGAACTTGTCCGTCCGCACCACCGCCCGAAAACCGCCATTCAGCACATACACCATGGAGAACAACGTGCCCAGTATCAGGCAAATCCATAAGCTCCATCCGGTGATCAAATGGATCAGAAAACCAATCATCAGGACGTAAGGAGCCGGGAGGGTCATGAAAAAGGTGAACAGTGTTCCTACAAAACCGCTGCTCTTCCCGTAGTGAAGGAACAGTTGATCGGGAATGGAGAGTAATTGTGCTTGCTGAATTTTAGGCGCCAGCACCAGACCAAACAGGATGGCAAAAAGATAGTAAGGCAGTCCGAAAACGACCCAGTTGGACAGGCCATACAGGTAAGTAAACTCACCGACCCCCAGAATGCCACCGTACCAGGTGGTCACCAGGGTGGCCACAAAGGCAGGCAGGGTAAGCTGACGACCACCCACAATAAAATCCGCTTCGTCGCGATGGGAGTGCCGGGAGCGAAAACCAATAATGAGCAGGAAAAGCAGATACAACGTGATGGGAAGAATTTCCAGCGGATGAAGCTCAATCATATCGTTCCGGCCAGTTGATAAATACCAGTAGATTACCTTTTGCCACAGTGATCCGGACCGGAGATTCCACCACCTGGTTACTGAGGCCTTCGCGGATACCAAATTCCAGTGCTTCGTTATTCAGGGCGTATTTCAGACCATGGGTGGTAATGCCCTCCACCCGTCCCAGGGGAATCAGAGAAACAGTTTGACCCGGTTCTGCTTCAAACTCAATGAACTCACCCGCCCAGAGGATTCGGGAAAAGCGATCGTACACCTCCATCTCGAAATAACGTAAATAGCGCATCAGGACGGAGAAATTATTTATGGTATGATCCATCCGCTTACCGGTGATACCAAAGAGTACCAGCTTTTGTAAACCGATTTCCCGGCAATATTGTAGCGCTTTCTCCAGATCGTTCAATTCCTGAGAAGGTCGGTGGATGAATTCCAGTCCCAGAAAATTATCTTCGTACAGTTCTTTTACCGAGTCCAGGTCGCCAATCACCACATCCGGCTTGATGCCGCAGGAGATGGCATTTAGCGCACCACCATCTGCGGCAATAATTTTATCCCATTGTTCCTGATAGAATTGTTTAAGTAGATGGCAGTCAATCTCGCCATTGGCAATCAGTAATCCCTTTTTTTGAGCCATGGTGTGTTCTCCGTCAATCAAATTGTGGAACTCCCGAAAAGGAAGAACACCGATGCAGGTGCGTTCTACCTGTCAGGGGGCGGATAAACAGATTGGTCAATTCAGGTGCTATGGAAACCATATCTTTCCGATTCCAGGAGTTTATCGGAAGAAAATTAAGAAAAGAACCGTTCTGTTAATACGATAAAATAAAAAAATCGCAAAAAGCCGAATTCCATTGCTCTCTCACAGAAGATTACATTTGCCAGCGCAAGCCGGCAATCCAGTTGAATTCAGCACCGGGCCAGTAGAAGTTCTCCTGCTCCCAGGCATCGTAGTAACCGGCAGTGTAATATTTTTTGTTGAGCAGGTTATTCAACTGAATGGTTAGTTGAATGTTTTCCAGCCCCCATACGGATGGAAGATGAATTCCCACCCGGGCGTTGAGTAAGGTGAAAGCGGGAACGATCCGGTCCGGATTTTCGGTGTTGTCCAGATATTGTTTGCCCGCATGCTGAAGTTGCAGAGAGGCATTCCAGTGCGAATGGCGATAGGTGAGACGCAGATTCCCCAAAATATCCGGGAAACCGGCAATGGTCTTCCCGCTGAAATCCCGTTGAATGGTCTCGCCGGTATTCCAGTCGTAATCATACATCACAAATTTTTTAAAGTAGTTGTCGTTGAGCGCTGCATTGCCGCTAACCTCCCAGTGATTGGTAAAATGCCAGCGCAGGGAAACCTCCACACCGCGGTGCACGGTTTCCTGAGCGTTTCCGCGAATGGGGAATCCGTCTTCATCCACCTGCCCGTAAGGTACAATCTCGTCCCGGAAGCTCATATAAAACAGATTAACTTTGGCGTTAAAACGCCGGGTACGGTAACCCACGCCAAGTTCGTAGTCCCACAGCTTTTCCGGTTTGACCACCGGATTATGCCAGCAGATGTAGTCCACCCGGCCGTTCCGGTACACGGTATCTGCCCGGGTAAACAGCGGAGCGACGCCCAGATCATCCGGCCCCTGCCAGATGTCGTACAGCTCATTGTCCGCCGGTTCGCGCTGGGCAAAGGAAAGATTGGCATACGTGTTCCAGCTTCCGCTCAGGTTGTAGTTTAAACCAAATCGGGGATTAAAAAAATTGTAGTCCACCCGAAAGCGGTGTCGGTACGGACCGGAAAAATTTCCCGCCTCGCCATGGTGGAAGTCGTAACGAATATGTTGAGCATAGAGATTTACCATTACCGTGAGCGGTTGGACGGGACGAAACAGCTCGTTGGCATACGCGGTGAGGTACGATTTTTCGCCAAAATACTGATAGTATTTCATTCCCGGACGGAAGTCGGGCAGGTCGGCTTCCACCCATTTGACCTCGCCCCAGTGATCGCTGCGGAAGGCACTCAGGTAAGTTCCCAGGGTTAATTCTCCCATGGGATGTTGCCACACTGCCTGCCCCACCCATCCGAACTGGTTTTTCTCCACCCATTTCTGGCGAATCAAATCGCTGTGGGAACCATCATCTTCGGGAATCAGTCCGTACTCCCACAGATTGCGATGGGATTTGTAGGTTTCGTAATAGCCGTTTCCGTAGATGTAGAACAGGGTGTTGTTCAGCGTCAGGTGCGAATTCAGGTAATAGGTGTGGTGCAATTCAAAGTGGGGCTGGCTGAAGTGGTCGATGGTGTTGGGATAGGTAATGGGATTATGCCGGTGATTTTCCTGAAGGGCTGATTCCGGCGATGCTTCCCATGCTGCGTGGGTGACTTCCAGACCACCATACACATTCAGCTGAGTAAACGATTTTTCTCCGTATCGGTTAACGGTGGCAAAATAGGCAAGCAGGTCGGTACCGCTATTTTCCCGATATCCATCGGAAAGAATTCGGGAGAATCGGAATTGCGCCTGATAGGTGTTGTTGATGAGATTGGTGTTAATTTTGGCGCCGTATTTTCGGGTGCGATAGCTTCCGTAATGAACAAATGCTTCCGCCCCGGGTCGCTGGAGGTTGCGGACGGTCATCATATTCAGGCTACCGCCAAATGTCGCCACGCCGTACACCGAACTCCCCACCCCGCGCTGCAACTGAATGTCCTCCAGACTTTCGGCAAAATCGGGCATGTCCACCCAATACACCTGATGGTCTTCCGGGTCGTTCAGGGGAATGCCGTTAATCATCACTCCCACGCGACTCTGGTCGTAGCCACGCACTTTCAGATAGGTATAGCCGGTGGGACTCCCCGCATCGGCGTAAGCATAGACGTTGGGCAGATCGCTGAGCAGCATGGGAATGTCCTGCACGGTATATTTTTCCTGAATTTCTCTGGCAGAAAGGTTGGAAAAGGTAACCGGAGTTTCTCGTTCCCGGGCACGGGTAGCAGAAACCACCACTTCCTGACCGGGAAGAACATCTGGTTGCAATTGGACGGTCAGTTGCAGGGTTTCTCCGCTTGAAAGCGTGATACGTTGTTTGTACACCCGGTAGCCCAGATAACTGACACTGAGCAGATGCTCTCCCGCAGGAACGTTTTTTAGAATAAACAACCCCTGGTCATCGCTGGTGGTACCCATTTTCAGGTCTTCTAACACCACATTGGCAGCCGGCAAAGCCTGGTTGCTGGAGGCATCCTGCACGATGCCTCGAATAGTACCGGTTTGGGCCAGAAGAGCTGGCACCAGAACGAACAAAATAAACCCGATGATAGTCCGTTTCATGGAACACCTCCATAAAATAAAAAAACCGTTTTCCGGCGCAGGAAACGGTTCGGCTCAAAAAACAGGAGAAATGTCTCGGGTTCTTGAGCTCCGTTCCCTACGCTGGCATTACCCAGTTCAGGTTCAAGGGGTCTTTTCTCAGCCCTCCCTTTTTTTGAGGGCACCCCCACGGAGCAGGCAAAATTTAGATGAAACGGGTCTGAAAATCAATTTGAAAGAAAAATTCTTTATGGAAGCAGTTGATCGGGTTCATTATTTGTCAGTACGGCGTTGGAACCGACTTCGCCTGCCGGTGCCGGAAACACCGGAAGGGTTGTCGAGTGCCAGCAAACAGGGCGAAAATGGAACTGACCCCGGATCCATCTTCTAAAATGAAACGGAACCGGCAGGGGGTGACTAAAAAGTAAAATACAATGCCATTATTCACACCCTATTTATTCTGGTGGGAATCATCATACATTCTTTTTCGCTTCTTCGTCACCCCGGATCGATACCTGAGATGCAAATTTAACCCGGAGTTGTGGTGGGGAAGCCGTGATGTCCGGCGCGGAGTACGGGGGTATTAAACCCATCGGGTAAAGTAAAGTGTAGCTTACAGGATGGAATAAACGCCCACAGAGTAATTGCTCCTTCCGGGCGAAAAGGTAGAAGATAAATGGATTAAACACTCATTCACCGAACGTACACCCTGCAATCCCTGCATTTATGTATTTATGCATTTCATACACATACACTTATTTCACTTCCCTGCAGTCAGTTTCAGGAATTTTCGTTTCCCCACTTTCAGGATTTTTTCACCATCCGATTTTTTCAGCTCCAGCAGTTCGTCTTTCACCGGCTGTCCGTCCAATTTTACCCCACCCTGCCGGATGAGCCGTCGGGCTTCGCTTTTGCCTCCTGCCAGTCCGGTTTCCACCATCAGGTCAATCAACCGAATGGGTTGATCACTTAACGGATATTCTGGTATGTCGTCCGGGACCTCCTTTTTTTTGTGAACCAGATCGAAGTGGCGTTCGGCTTCTTGTGCTGCTTTTTCGCCATGGTACATTCGCACAATGGTTCGTGCCAGCTTTCGTTTCAGGGTCACCGGATTCACCGTGGGGTCTTGTAGCTGCTGTTTGATCTCCTGCAATTCTTGCAGAGAGACGTCAGTCACCAGTTCGAAGTAGGAGTAAATCAATGTATCGGGGATGCGCATGGTTTTGCCGAACATCTCTTCCGGCGGTTCGTCAATGCCAATGTAATTGCCCAGCGATTTACTCATGCGCTGCACTCCGTCGATGCCTTCCAGAACGGGTAGGGTCAGCACAATTTGTGGTTCCTGTCCGTACTCTTTTTGAATCTGGCGCCCAATAACCAGATTAAACTTCTGTTCGGTGGCGCCAATTTCCACATCTGCCTGAACCATTACCGAATCGTATCCCTGCATAAGCGGGTAGAAGAATTCGTGGATACTGATGGGTTGTTGGTTGGCATAGCGTCTGGCAAAATCGTCCCGTTCCAGCATGCGCGCCACGGTAAATTTGGAAGCCAGTTCCATAATTTCGGCAAAACTCATCCGGCTGAACCATTCCCCATTGTATCGAATTTCCGTTTTCTCAGGGTCCAGAATTTTCAGGAATTGCTTTTCGTAAGTGCGAGCGTTTTCCATTACCTGCTCATGAGTCAGGCGGGGACGGGTAGCGTTTTTTTCGCTGGGGTCTCCCACCATCCCGGTGTAGTCACCGATAATTACCACGACCTGGTGACCCAGCTCCTGAAATTGGCGCAATTTCCGCAGTCCCACGGTGTGTCCCAGATGAATATCCGGTGCCGTGGGATCGAATCCCTGTTTAATCCGAAGCGGTTTCCCCGTTTCGTAACTGCGCTGAAGTTTCTGTTTCAGTTCATCCAGCGGAATTAAATCCACCGTTCCGCGTGCAATAATCTTCAGCTGTTCCTCCACCGGAAGAAATTTTTTCCCCATGGTTGAATACTCCTATTTGATTCGGTATTTTTTCTCCATTCGTTTCATATCCCGTTCCTGTTCGCGTCGGGCAATTTCCTGCCGTTTGTCGTATTTACGTTTTCCTGCCGCCACCCCTAATTCCACTTTAGCCCATCCGTTTTTAAAATACAATCTCAGCGGTATCAGAGTTACTCCTTTTTCCTGTACTTTGCGATGCAGTCGGCGGATTTCGTCCCGATGTAGCAGCAGTTTCCGGTCCCGTTCCGGATCGTGGCTGGCATAGCCGGCATTTTTGTAGGGACTGATGTGCATCCCGATGAGCCACACTTCACCATCCCGGATGCGGGCGTAACTGTCCTTTAAATTGCAGCGCCCTTCGCGAAGGGATTTCACCTCTGTGCCGGTCAGCACCAGCCCAGCCTCTATTTTCTCCAGAATCTGGTAATCGTGGTACGCTTTTTTGTTCGATGTAATAATTTTAATACCTTCGCCCATAAACCCCGCTATCCTGTGTTTAAAAAGTGGAAAAATGTATGGAAAAGCGCTGCACGTTTCAAGGGAAAAGATTTTCCGGAAGGATGAACGGTGTGTGCTTTCATTCCTTAAAAGTGATTTCGAAATGGATTTTTCCGGAATAAATGAACAGAAAAAAATTGAGCCTCCGGTCCAGAATCGAATTATCCGGTATTCCGTCGGGATTGAATTGATCTTTTAACAGGAAAATATTTGAACAATTATGAAAAATTCTATATATTGCCCTTGTCCTGAAAATTTTGAAGTAAAACCCATTTTGGGGGGATTAAATGACTTTTCTGTTTCGATTAACCGGAAACAAGTTCTTTCTGGCGTGCATTCTGGCGCTGTTTTTCGCAGCGCCTTTTAATTTATTCATGGAGGCACAACTTATGGCTCAATCCAACATCGTGGACATGGATATTCAGGATGCAATTGCAAAGGTAAAAGAGGCAAAGTATCGGGAGTATCTGGAGAAGTTTCGCCAGGAATATTCCGATTGCCAGATTTCTGTGACCGAGCAGGAGGATCGCTTCGAGCTGGTGGTGATTCATCCCGCAGAAGGTGATGTGACCGGTGGTGCAGAGCAGTATTTTATTGATAAAGCAACCGGCCAGGTGAGCATGGGCTGGCACGAACATCCCATGGATGCAAATGATGTGATATTGGAACTCCTTATGGAAGCAGATTCTCAAGAACCGTTACCCCCCTCCGCCGAAACGTTGGTGAATGCCACCAATGCATTTGGGCTGGACCTTTATCACAAGTTGATTGAAGATGAGGGCAACCTGTTCTTTTCTCCATTTAACATATTCAATGCGATGGTTATGGGGTACGAGGGTGCCCGTGGCACAACAGCAGAGGAAATGCGAGCAGTACTCCATTTGCCCGAAAATGCTCAGGACGTTGCTTCTGGCTTCCAGACCATTCTTCAATATCTCAATCCGGAAGATAGTCTGATTACGCTTTATACTGCCAGTGCTTTCTGGATTCAGAAAAAATATCCGGTTGTGCAGAACTATATTCAGCGAATGAAGGAATATTATGGGGGGCAGATAACCCAAATGGATTTTGGCAGTGCTCCGGAAGCATCCCGTCAGGCTATCAACCGCTGGGTGGAGGAAAAAACACACCATCGAATTACGGGATTAGTTCCCCGGGGAGCAATTACTCCTTTTACGCGGTTGGTGATCACCAGCGCCATCTACTTCCGTGCGGAATGGAACAGGCGGTTCCGAGAGGAGAATACGAAGAATGCACCGTTTTATTTAACTTCCGGAAGGGATGTGGAGGTGCAAATGATGTTTCAACAGAATGATTTTAATTATGGCGAAACGGAGCGCTTTCAGATTCTGGAAATGGAGTACACCGGAAACACCATTGCCATGTTCATTTTGCTCCCCCGAAAAGGGCATCTGGCTGAAATTGAACAGATGATGGACGTAGAACATTTGACGGAATGGGAAAAAGCAATGCGCCGGGCGGAAGTTCAGGTATTCCTGCCGCGCTTTCATCTGGAATTGAATTATCTTCTGAAAGAGCCTCTCAAACAACTGGGAATGAGAACGGTGTTTCGGTATCCGAAGGCAGATTTAACCGGAATTAGTCCCACAAAGGAGTTGTATTTCGATGAGATCATCCACAAAGCTTATGTCGATGTGAAAGAGTACGGTACCGAAGCTGCCGCTGCCACGGGTGGTGTTGTAACGGGTGTGGTGTCAGTGCGAGAACCCAGGGAAATTAAAATTTTTCGGGCAGACCACCCATTCCTCTTCTGGATTCAACATAAGCACACGGGAATGATTCTGTTTATGGGGAAGGTGGAAAATCCTGAAATGAAAAATTAGCGAGAACCGAAAACGATTGAATCTGTTCGGTTCTCTAACCCATGCTCAAGAATTTGACGATGGCGATGGTCACGCCGGTAATCCCCTCACCCCCTAACATTCCGGATGCCAGCAGCATTCCATCTTCCCGATTAAAAAGACCGCGGGAAAGTTTCGGAGCCAGTAACGCAATAGCGCCACCCAGAACAACGGCTAACGAAATGGGGAGAGGCAGGTAAACGCCAATTCCCAGCGTCATGGCAGGAATTCTTACCAGATATAATCCCATTCCCAACAAAAGGCCAACCCGGAAAGCCAGAGGATGGGGAATCCCCTGAACCATGGAGGCAACGGCATATGCTTGCGGAGCGGGCAGGGCGGTTCCCGGTCCGGGGGTTCCAAATGTGTGCACCATGGCCAGCAATCCCCCCACGGAGACCACAGCACCCACGATTCCCCCAACAGTTTCGCTGGTAAGCTGGGCACCCGGATGGGTATTCAGGATGAATCCCGATTTAAAATCGTTCATCACATCGCCGGTGAGTCCGCAGGCAACCGCTACTACCCCCGCCGTGTAAAAAAGAATCAGCGGTTGACTTTCGCCTAACCACTTTAGAGCAAGCAAAACCAGAATACCGAAAATTTCCATGGGATTGATGCCGGTCTGCCCGGTGATTTCTCCGGCCATGGCTGTGGTTAACCACACACCCAGAATAAGCAGCACACTATTCAGCACACTGAAGTGAAGGATTATGCCGGGAAGTACGGCAATTCCTAAAAAAAGCGGCAACATCCGGCGCAAACCCGGACGAAGGCGCAGGGATGTGGTTATTTTGCCGGGATGGAAAAAAGTCCGAAGATGCGGATAAAGGCTTTTCAGTAAAATTCCCAGACCGGTGCCTACCATTAGTCCGATTCCCAGACTGTTTTTGAATGCAAGCGCCATTTGAGTGTTGGGAAGCCAGTGCCAGTGTGTGGCGATCCAGACCACACCGCCGTAACCAAGCAGGGCTCCCGCAAACCACACCCCGGTGTAAAGTGGTCCGATAAGATAACCGATTGCCATTGCCATGGGCGAGACCCAGATGCCCGGTGAAATCTCCGACGGGGCGACCCGGGACCATTGCCAGATTGCAGGGATTTTTTTCCATACATCACGGACAACGGTGAACAGAGCGGTAGCGCCCAATGCGGAAAAAAGAGTCCAGGCCTTTCGCCCTCCCTCATCACCCGCCAGTAGCGTTTGCGAAGCCGCCAGCCCCATGGGAAAAGGCAGCCTGAGCTCCACAATGAAATAGCGTCGCAACAATGCGGTAAACACAATTCCTAAAATACTCCCGCTCAGGGAGACCGCCAGTAGTTCTTTTAAATTCAAAAGAGCGTTGGGATTAAGAATCATGATCCCGGGGATGGTAAATGCCAGCCCCCCTGCTACCATGCTGCCCGCGGACATGGCAGTGTGGGTGACGTTCACTTCGTTGATGTTGGTGTGTTTCAGAAGTTTCAGTATAGCCAGAGACATCACTGCAACAAAGATGGTGGGCCAGGGGAGGGCGCCCATACGCAGTGCCACATACAGGGAACTCAAAGTAATTACCACAGAACCCAGCGAGCCAATAAGCAATCCGCGAACGGTAAGTTGCCCCGCCACACCCCGGCGATGAAATAAAGAAGAGAGCTTTTGCAACCCTATTGTCCCCCTGGTTTCGTCCTTTTCAAAAACGGAGAAATAATAGCAATCTATGGCTCTAAAGTCAATGAATTCAGGAAGCGCGGGATGGTGCGGGGCAAAAGCTCCGGGAGAAATAGGGCCAGAGGATGGACCTCTGTCGGGCAGCTAATCATTGATCTTACCCAGAGTTCACGGTTATTCTTACAAAAAGGAATTCCTTTTATTCCGATTGCTTTTAAAAATTTTTTCTCTTGTTTAGCGGAATTAATTCGACTATATTGTTAGTGAGTGATAACTAATTTGTCTGGGTGTTTTGACAATGAACAAAGGAGTTCCCATGCGATATGTAAGAATTTTAATTGTCAGTCTGCTGCTGGTGGCTGCCCTTCAGGCTGATAACGGTTCTGCCACACCTGTGCGTATGACTCTGGAACAGGTGTTGAACCAGGCGCTGCAAAAAAACCAGGCACTGAAAGCGGCGGAGTTCCAGGTGCAGGCAGCGCAAAAGAAGGTTTGGGTGGCTAAAAGCAGTTTTCTTCCTACCATTCAATATGTGGGCAGTTACAATTGGTACGAAAAGCCCATGATTATTATACCCATTCATGAGCCGCGCCGTTTGCCTCCCCTGGATGATCGGGTGTTTAATTCCCAGTTGCAGCTTCGGTTACCCATTTTTGCCGGGGGGCAGCGATTTGCCGCCCATAAACTGGCGAAGGCAGGGTTTCAGGAATCGGGTGCTCAGAAAAAGGTCGTAGAAAACAAGGTTATTCAAAGCATCGCCAATCTGTTTTTACAGGCAAGGGAATTACAGGGGAAGCGGGAGCTGATCGCCCGACGACTTCAGGCGCTTCGGGAACGGCAACGGGAGCTTCTGTTGCTAAAGCGCGAAGGTCGGGTCTCCGAAGCCGATGCGGCACTGTTACAGGCCAGTCTTCAGAGCACCATTGCGGATAGTGTGCAGTTAACCTCTGCCTGGCAACAACTTACCTATCGTTTAGGACAGGTGGTGGGGGTGAAGTATCCCATAGCTCCGGCGGTGGAAGTCACCGACACAACACCGGAGATTCCCGCCGATCTGTTTCCCGATACCACGGAGGCGGACATGCGATTGAACAATCCGGAATTAAAGAAAGCACATACTCAGCTGGTCAAAGCTCATGCGATGAAGAATCTGGCCATACACAGTTTTTTACCTTCGATAAGCGGGTACTACACGCATTTGCTCAATTCCAGCGGAAATGACTGGGACCCGTTTGATGAATACGCATTCGGGATCACATTTCAGATTCCGTTGTTTGAAGGGGGGAGGCGGATTGCCAATCTGAGCGCTGCCAGAGCAGCGGAAAAAGCAGCGGAGGCCAATCTGGAGCACACCCGCCTGGAGCAGCGAACCACATTGGAGATTGCCTATTTTCAGTGGAAGGCGGCGCGTCAGCGCAGGCAACTTCTGCACCTCTCTGTGCAAAGCAAACAAAAATATGTGGATGCCAGTCGCAAATTGTACCAGGAGGGCCGCCTGCCGCTCAGCGATTTGCTTATGCAGGAAACAGAATTACTTGCCCTGCAGCTTCAGGAGCAGGAGTTGCAGTACGCCGAGCAAAAAGCCATCCTGGATTATCAGATATTGATTGGTCATTTGAATGAACAAACGGTGAAAGAAATTATTCATTAAAAGGAGTTTATCATGAAAATTGCAGCAAAGCATCTGCTGATTCTGGGTTTAACTGTAGTTCTGGGAATGCTTCCGGGATGTCGGAAAGGGAGCTCCGGTGAGGAGCAAATTCAACCGGTGGCGGTTCGGGTGGTGCAACCGGTTCGCACCACATTGCGGGAAGAGATTTCGTACCTGGGGACGGTAAAGTCTGTTCGGGAGGTTCGGGTCATTTCCCGTGTCCAGGGCACGATTTTGTCCATGCCGATTCAGGAGGGACAAAAAGTTCGGAAGGGTCAAACGGTGGTACGAATTCTGGCACCGGAGCTGGAGGCAACTGTTCAGCGATTGCAGGCGGAGGTGGATTACTGGAGTCGCCGATACGAAGCAGATCAGCGTCTGGAAAAAGAGAAAGCCATTCCACCGGAACAGGTGGCTATGAGCCGTCGGGCTTACCTGAGTGCAAAAGCAGCGTTGCAGGGAGCCCGTGCCAATCTGGATAAAGCGGTGGAGAAAGCGCCCTTCAATGGAGAGATGCTCAAGTGGTTGGTGGATCCCGGTCAACCGGTCATGCCCGGCCAGCCCATTTTGATTCTGGGAGATAACCGCTGCGAGGCGCAGGTGGAAGTGATTGAGGAGGATTTAAGAAAAGGTTTGCGGGTAGGAATGCCGGTAATCGTTCAGGCAAAGGACGGAAAAACAGTTCAGAGCACGGTAAAGGAAATTGCTCCGCAGGCAAGCGGTGCTTCCCGTACGTTTTTGGTGAAAATTCCTCTTCCTCAGTCCTCCCGGGAAACCTGGCGAAAAGGGGAATCGGTTCAACTGACTTTTGTTTTAAACACCGCCCGGGAAGCCGTAGCGGTGCCAGTGGAAGCAATAGCCGATCGGGACAACCAGCCGCACATTTTCCTGATTCGCGATGGCAAAGCGTATCGCCAGGACGTGAGTCCGGGGATTCAGGAAGGGAATCTGGTCGCAGTGGATTTTCCGTATAATGGAACCGATCTGGTGGCTATAACCAATTTAGGATTGCTGAAGGACAGCATTCCGGTATTTGCTGTTCAAACAGAGGAGATGGGAAAATGACACTACCACGTTTTGCACTGAACAATAAATACACCATTTACGCCTTCTCTGTGGCGGCGATCATATTTGGTGTGCTGGCATATCTGAGTTTGCCAATTCAGCTGTTTCCGGACACGGCCCCGCCGCTGGTGAATGTGCTGACTCCATATCCCGGTGCCGCTGCCAGGGATGTGGCAGACCTGGTATCGGACCCCATTGAAACGGAGTGCGCCGCACTGGAAGGCGTGCATAAAGTGACCTCCACCTCTCAGGACGGATTATCGCTGGTGTCCGTGGAATTCAATTACGATCGCGATGTGGATATTGCTGCGGTGGATGTACAAAATGCCATTTCGCGCATCCGTTCGAAACTGCCCCGCGAAATTGGCGAGCCGCAGGTGCTCAAATTTTCCACCAGCGACCGCCCGGTGCTAACCATGGGATTGATGGGTGACGATCTGGTGGAAGTGCGTCGCCTGGCAGAGGATATCCTGGCGCCGGAAATTCAGCGTGTACCCGGTGTGGCGCTGGTGGATGTATTCGGGGGGCATCAGCCCGAAATCTCCGTGCTGGTGGATCGGAACAAGCTGGAGGCTTACCGATTGCGTTTGCCCATGGTGGTGGAAGCGATTACCTCTCACAACGTTAGCCTTCCGGCAGGGCAAATCCGTAGCGAAGGGCGTCAGTACAGCTTTCGGGTGGACGAACGCAGCCACACCCCGGAAGATATCCGAAATATTGTTTTAACCACTCCCATGGGAAAACGAATTCGGGTTGGTGATATTGCAACGGTTCGGGAGGGAAGCGCCGAAGACCTCTCCCGCTTCCATGTAAATGGTAAACCAGCCATTGCCATGCAAATTTTCAAGCAGGATGATGCTAACACAGTGGACGTGGTGGAGCGGGCGCAACAGAAATTTGCCGAGCTGCAGCAACGTTATCCCAATATCCGCATGCAGGAAGCGGAAGAGTCTGCTTCCTTTACCCGGCAGGTGGTTAGCAATATGTTTGGAAGTGTGTGGCAGGCGTTGATGCTGGCTGCCATTATCATTTTTCTGTTTCTTTCCAGCTTCCGCCGGGGATTGGTGGTGTCCATTTCCATGCCCATGTCCTTTTTACTTACCTTTGCCGGTATGAAATTTTTCGGGATAGAAGTGAATCTGGTTACCCTGACTGCCATTATCCTGTCCGTGGGGATGGTGGTGGACGCTTCGGTGGTGATTTTAGAGAATATTACCCGGCGTTTTCAGGAGGAAAAACTTACCCCGGCTCAGGCAGCGTTGCTTGGTTCGGAAGAAATTCAGTTTGCGGTGATTGCCGGAAATGCCACCACCCTGGTTGTGCTGGTGCCGCTGCTCTTTTTGTACGGATTCACCGGGAAAACATTTGGCCCGCTGGCCAGTACGCTCATCATCGCTTTTCTGGGATCGCTGCTGGTGTCCTTAACACTGGTGCCCATTCTGACGGAACTGGTAACACGCGAAGGCGGTCGCCTGGAAGCTATCTCCCGGCGAATCACAGCACCATGGAACAAGCTGATGAACAAAATCCGGAATTTCTACATCTCCCTGTTAACCTGGGGACTCCAACATAAACGGGTTATTTTTGGAGTAACCATCCTGTTGTTTATTATGGGAATAGCGCTGCTCCGCTCGTTAGGAATGGAACTGTTGCCCAAAATGGATGGAGGAACCAGTTTTGTCACTGTGGAAACCCCTTCCGGTTCTTCGTTGAATGAAACGGAGGCGGTTGTTCGCGAAGTGGAAAAGGTGATATTAGCCGAACCGGAAGTGGAGCGCATTTCCACGCAGATTGGTTTTGAACCGGGAATGCATTCTTTTGGTGGAGGTGGTGTTCAGGGTCCCACCAATGCGTTTATTTCCATTACCTTTACCCCGCGCACAGAGCGAGACGAAAGCATCTGGGAGATTCAGGATCGGCTGCGGGAGAAAATTGCCCGCATCCCCAATATCCAGAATTATGTGGTGCGGGAATCCGGTGCTACGGCTAAGGTGACCACCGCTGCCTCCATTGTGGTGAGCATTCGTGGAGAGGACGAACTGGTGTTAAACAGGCTGGGAAATCAGATACTGGAAAAAGTTCGGGGCGTACCCGGGGTGGTAAATCCCTATCGTAGCTGGCGAATGGATCAGCGGAGTATTCTGTTGAATGTGGATGAGGAACGGGCGCGGGAATTGGGTATTCCTCCGGCAGCGTTGGCACGGGAACTGGTGCAGTCCCTGGATGGGGTCCCCGCTGGCATTCTGCGCGGGCAATTAGGGCAGGATACGCCCATTCGGGTGCGCTACCAGAAGGCTTACCGGAAGTTTGAACAGGATGCCTACCGGGTTCGTGCCGTTTCGCCACGGGACGGGCGGGTATTCCCCGTAGGGGCGGTGGCGCAGGGCCGCGAAGTGCTGGTTCAGGGTCTGGTCACCCGGGAAAATCTGGAGCCAACCCTGCAAATTTTGGCTCTGCACCAGAATCGCCCATTGAGTTTTGTAACCGCTGATGTGGAGAAAGCCGTATCCGGACTGACTGTGCCGCGAGGGTATTCCGTGCGTTTTGAAGGCGAATTTCAGGATATGGCCGAATCCCGTCGGGAACTGATGGGAGCACTGGGGATTGCGGTCATTGCTATTTACCTGCTGTTGGTGGCGCAATTCCGTTCCTGGGTGCATCCCATTACGGTGATGATGGCGATTCCGCTCAGTCTGATTGGTGTGTCACTGGCGCTGCTCATTGCCGGAAAGTCTGTCTCCATGCCGGTGATGGTGGGCTTAATTTTGCTGGTGGGAATTGTGGTGAACAACTCCATCATTCTCATCGATTTTATTCGCCAGCGACGCGAAGCAGGTGAGCAGCGGGACAAAGCAATTATCGGTTCGGTGGCAACCCGTTTCCGGCCGATTATGATGACTTCGCTTTCCACTATTGTGGGGATGATTCCCCTGGCACTGGAATGGGCACTGGGTGCGGAGCGCTTTTCGCCATTGGCGATTGCTGTGATTGGCGGAATGACCGCTGCTACCTTCCTGACCATGCTGGTGATTCCGGTACTGTACGATGCGTTCGATGAGCTGGGTAGCCGGTTCAGAGCGCGAGTGAAGAAGGCGTAAGAAGGGAGGATAAGGGCAATAAGAAAACGTAGGGGATGGGGGATTGGAGAAGACAAAAGACAAAAGAGTCAGGAGGTAGGTGCACTGGCTGAGAGAAAAACTTTGATCATACAGGAGGATTTGGCAGAATGTCCCGGGTTAGTACGGAAATCAGGCAGGAACAGATAATTGATCAGGCTATTAAAATCATTCATCAGAAAGGGTATTCAGGCTTATCCATTCGGGAGCTGGCCACGCAGGTGGGCATCACCGAACCGGCCATCTACCGGCATTTTCGGAGCAAGGAAGATATTGTGTTGGGAATTCTGGAACGGATGGACCGTTTAGGAGAAAATTTACATCAGGAGATGTCCCGTCTGCCCGATGTGCGCAGTAAAATCCGCTTTCTGATTGAAAACCATCTTCATTTTCTGGAAAAGAATCCCGAGATGACCTCGGTAATTTTTTCGGAAGATATTTTTGAGCCGCGGGATGCCATTCGGCAGAAACTGCATCAGATCATCCTGAAGCGTCAGGAGATGGTGAAGCAAATTTTGGTGGAAGCGCAGCAGCAGGGTCAGCTTGTTCAGGTAGATCCGGATGAACTGACTTCGCTCATACTGGGATATGTGCGTATGGTGGTTCTGGAGTGGCGCTGGAGCCGATTTGGCTTTCCACTGGTGCAGCGGGGTCATCACATGAATACCACCATCGAAACGCTCATTTTTCGGGAGGAATAGTGGCGGGGGTGATTAAAAAGTAGGGTATAGTATAATTCTCGTTATTTAAGTAAATTTCCGGACATCCACCTCTTTGAAAGAATAATAATGCGTTCTTTTTGCTTTTTAATCACCCCCCAGGATTCCCCCCAAAACGGGAAACGGCTCGATGCAGTTTCCCGTGCGGATTGATCAAATGTTTGGCATTGAGTTGCTTTTTCGATGCTGAAGGCGTGAAATTTGTAATTTTCGTCCTGCTACCCACACCTGTGCCAGAGTTTTCAGCAAAGAGCCGGGGATACCCTCGGGAAGGTCCACTGTGCTGTGGGTATCGTGCAGGGTAATCTTTCCGATGTATTCGCTACTTAAACCAATTTCGTTGGCAATTGCACCCACAATATTTCCGGGTTTGGCGCCGTGTTTGCGACCCACTTCCACTCGAAAGCGTTCAAAACGGATATCAGCGGAGGAAGATGGTTTTCGTCTTCGTCGGGTTACCGGTGGTTGAGCGGAAGCAGATATTTTTTCCGGGAATGATTCGGAAAGATTGGCTGGGGCAGGGGAATGCTTCTCGTGTATCATTCTGGCTAAGGCGGCGGCAATTACTGGTGGCGAAATGTTCTCCTCCCGGGCGAATTCGGCAACCAGGTCCGTGTAATACTCCAGTTTACCCCTGGCGATGTTCTGGCGAAGCTGCTCTTTGAACTGCTGACGTTGCGCCTGTTGAATTTCGGCTGTTCCGGGTAACCGCATGCGCTGGATTTTATGGCGGGTGGAGCGTTCGATGGCGCGCAGGATGTGGCGTTCGGAGGGGGAAACAAAAAGGATAGCCTCTCCCTGGCGTCCCGCCCGACCGGTGCGTCCGATGCGGTGCACATACCATTCAATATCCTGAGGGATGTCGTAATTAATTACGTGGCTGATGCGTTCCACATCCAGTCCGCGGGCTGCCACATCAGTAGCAATTAACAGTTCAATTTTTCCCCGCCGGAATTGTTGAACCATGCGTTCCCGCTGGCTTTGCGCCATATCCCCGTTCAATGCGGCACAGGCAAATCCCGCCTGTTCCAGCTGACGGGTCAGTTCCACCGTCGCGTTTCGGGTTCTGACGAAAATTAACGTACCTTCCCGTTTTTCTGCTCGCAGAATACGCTGAAGCGCGTTCAGTTTGCTGGTTCCCTC
The DNA here is from genome assembly GCA_964495805.1 of uncultured Calditrichaceae bacterium. GTDB lineage: Bacteria > Calditrichota > Calditrichia > RBG-13-44-9 > RBG-13-44-9 > JALXCH01. The sequence continues at coordinate 25,681 of CAZBWV010000077.1, read as the reverse complement.
CACCAGCCAGTAGCGCTGCCGAATGGTATCTGCGGTGGTGGTCCGGGAAGGGATGGTGACTTCCACCGGTTGATTTAAATAACGCTGGGCAATTCGCCGGATTTCCCGCGGCATAGTGGCAGAAAACAGCGCCATCTGACGCTGAGGAGGTGCCTGTTCCAGAATCCATTCCACATCATCAATAAATCCCATACGCAACATCTCATCCGCCTCGTCCAGAATCATGGCGGTGAGGGAGTCCAGTTGCAGAGTGCCACGGCGAAGATGATCCATCACCCGACCCGGCGTACCCACCACCACATGTACGCCCTGCTTGAGCTGGCGCAGTTGAATGGTGTAGGATTGACCTCCGTAAATGGGAAGCACCCGCAAGCCGCGGAGTCGGGCACCATACTGCACAAACGCTTCCGAAACCTGGATGGCCAGTTCGCGAGTGGGAGTAAGAACCAGCACCTGAGGCTGATGCTCGTGTAAATTCAAATGGTGCAGTAACGGTAGCGCAAAAGCAGCCGTTTTACCAGTCCCGGTCTGGGCCTGCCCAATGACGTCTTTTCCCTGAAGTAAGTGCGGGATGGTGCGGGATTGAATGGGTGTGGGTTCCTGATATCCCTGGTGAGCAACTGCCCGAAGAAGCTCTTCCTTCAGTGCAAATTCGTTAAAAAACATAGTGGTTGCAGAATCGTTATTCATTCGTTCCGCCTTTCCTGTGTATCGGTGATATGGTTCAGGCGGAAGAATTCATGGCCAATTCTGGGGTTACCAGAGGATTCGTGGGCCCATGCTCCTGTGGGAACATGCACTGACAATCGCCGCCTGTCATTTTCAGGATTTTGACCCGGGAATGTAAAAGCATTCGGTGGGTACTCCGGATGATACCGGTGTGTTCAAAATCGCCGCCCAATATACGCACAAATGTTCGCCGCACAAACGAAATTAAAATTTAGTGGAAAAAATGTCTGTGACCGCACTGAAAGGTTTTTCAGCCCCTCAGTTTTTGGGGGGCATCAACACCACCCGGGCGAAAGCCCCTTCGGCCTGTCGGATTCGAATCGGCAAGCAAATCATATGGTACACACCGGGTGGTACCTGATGCAGGTCCAGATTTTCGATGCCCACAATGTTATGTCGGTACAGGGTATGGTGCACCGGAAGGTCGTGTGCATCGTACAAATCCACCGAGGCGTAGTCGATTCCCACTAACCGAATACCGCTTTTCACCAGGAACTCAGCCGCATCGGCGGTTAGTGCGGTAAAATCGGTGTGAAAGCGCAGCGGGTGCTCCTGCCAGAATTGGGAATTGCGTGTTTTTAACAGCAGACGTTTGTATTTCCGGAGGGGAAATGGTTCCAGTTCCCGGGCAGAAATTTGTCGCACTTCGGGAATTTCCACGACCAGAGTTTTCCCCATCAACAGGGAGAGGGGAATCTGGTCAATCGACCAGCCCCGGGGCCAGAAGTGCACCGGTGCGTCCACATGGGTACCCCAGTGCAGAGAAGCGGAGATCCGGCGCAATTGGTAGCCATCCGTTTCCGGAAAAGCGACCTGCACAATTTCGCCGGGCGGGTCTCCCGGCCAAACCGGTAAATCCGGTGCCAGTGCTACGGAAACGTCGTAAATTTGTTTTGGTATGGATGAAATTGAATTGGGCTGTGTGGGTTTCATTCAGGTGTTTGCCCTCTTTATTGTATGCCTTACCTCTAATTCTACGAACTTAGTTGCCGCGGTAACCGCCCAGAGAAAGCCAACCGGGCAGCTTACCGGAGATCAATGGGAGAAGACTTCATTGGTCTATTCCCGATTTCGGGTTTTTACGCTGGGCGTAAACAATCTTTTAATTTACTCCGTACGGCATCTCCATGGGAAGAATAGCGGAGAGTGATTCCATTATTTCCCCTCCCCATCTTCCCGATCCTCTCTATTCCCCAATTCCCTCCTTTTTCTGAAAAAGAATCCGTTCCAGGATATGAAATTCCTGTTCGAAGTTGGGGGTAAAGATGCCACGTCCCAGATTCTGGCGGATTTCTTCGACATTCCAGAAGCGGCCTTGTGAAATTTCTGTGGGATTGGGATAAAACGGCCCGTCGTCCCGGAGCAGGAATCCGTGCACCAGTTCGCTCTCGAAATCGTTGCGCATCACATAACGGAAGAGCGGACGGAATTGTGCAAAGGAGATACCCAATTCTTCTTCCGCTTCGCGATGGAGCGCATGTTCGATGCTTTCGCCGCTGCTTACGTGTCCGCCCACTGCCGTGTCCCATTTTCCCGGTTGCACATCCTTATTGTCCGCCCGTTTCTGGAGGTACAACTGGCCACGGGAGTTCAGGATGTGCACATGCACTACCGGATGGAGCAATTCCGGATTGCCGTGGACCTGGCTGCGCGGTGCCCGACCGATGATTTTCCCCTCCGGTGTTACAATATCGAACCATTCTTCGCTGGCCAGTTGTTTTTGTATTTTTTTGCGAAGTCGGTAAGCACGTAAAAATTCCACTCCGGCCAGAACAGCCATCAGGATGTAGAATAATCCCCCACTGACAAAAGCCCAGGCTTCTTTGCTCATGTAGAAAGCGGAGTAGAAAATGAGCACAGTGTGGAGCAAAAACACCCAGAACATGCGTCGCATCATCACCCGCATCTGCTGAATTTGCCCGGGAGAGAATTCCACCCCTTTCATGTAGCGGCCAGTCATGTGGATGAGTACCGGATTGGAGGAAAATGCAGTGACCCCAAGTAAAATCACCAGCACCAGCTCCACCAACCCCGGTTTCAGCTTGAAGAAGATGTCGTTTTGCAGCACCAGGGAGACACCACCCAGCAGCGTAATGAGTCCGGTATCGAACAATAAAAATCGGTCCAGACGTTTTTCCCGAAAATAGGTGAGAACCGTTTGACCCAATCCGAAGGCAATGGCGACTATCAAACCGACCGTGAGCCCGAACAGATTGTCTGCGATGATGAAAATAAGCAGGGGTAGGAACCCGAGAGTGAAATTTTTCAGCAGTGTTTTGCGGTCTAACATGATGCTCGCGCTTTATCGTTCGGGGAAATGTAAAACGGGAATGAAACGGGGGAAACCGGAATATAAAAAAGCCTCCCAGCAGGGAGGCTTGTATGGTAAAAATGTAAACAGGGGGATTAATGTAACCGGGCACGTGCCCGATGGAACATCTTTTCCATGTCCACGCCTTCGTCTTTCGCCAGTTGAAGCGCTTCGCTCAAATATTCTTCCTTGAGGGTGCGATAGTAGTCTTCCAGGTAGAGTAAAATCAGTTCCTCGGATTCTTCCTTGGTCCAGGAATAAGCATCCCAGAGGTTGCGATTCGAACCGTTTCGAGTGTTTTCCATAGGTCCTATCCTAATATAATTTTTTCAGGGTTTCCAGCAGTTCTTTGAAATGATTTACCACCACATCCGCTTCGCGCAGGTGTCGGGAATGCAGGGTGGTGGTCAGAGCAACCACGGTCATTCCGGCTGCTTTTCCGCTGCGAATTCCCAGCGGTGCATTCTCAATGACGATGCACTGCTCCGGTGGCACCTGAAGCATGTCGGCTGCCTTCAGGTAGGGTTCCGGGCTGGGTTTGGTTTCCTGCACGTCGTCGCTGGTTACGATAGCGTTGAAGTAATGAATCAGTCCGAATTCCTTCAAGGTGTTCACCACCCGTTCCCGTTGACCGCCGGTAACAACCGCCAGTTTTAACTCTTTTTCCCGCGCCCAATTGAGTACGTCAATCAAATTGGGGTAAAATTCCACTTTCTTGATTTCGTTGTAATATTTTCGCTTTTTCTCAATAATCAACGGGGCTTCTTCCACGGGAAGGTTGTATTTCCGGGCAATCTGGTTGGCAATGGCCATCAAACCCTGCCCCTCTAACACAAACAATTCTTCGGACGGCATATCGATGCCGTACTCTGCCAGCGCTTTGCGCCAGCCCTGGTAATGGTCCTCCATGCTGCGGACCAGAACGCCATCAAAATCAAATAATAGAGCTTTCATTGTTCTCCCGCCTTCTCTGTCCCTATCGACCTTTCCACTACCCTGTGTTTACCTGCCAAATATAACACTTTCCGAACCTTCCCGGTGTGATTTAGATTTCAAAATCAAAATTTTATCGTAATAATGGTCGCACATTTTATTTCCCTATTGAACAATTATTTTCTTCCGTGGTTCCCGCCCGATTTTTCTGCCTATATTTAGATGTTTGCTTCAAGGAGAAGACACGAATGGAAGAGAGAAAAAAAGAGAACGCCGGAGTAACCACTTCGCGAATTAAATTTTGCGATATGCGTTGCGAGTATGCGGAGTTTCCCCGTGAAGACGACATTGATGGTTCCCGCTCCTGCCAGACGTATCTGGCGATCTGGTGTACCAAACTGAATCAATATGTTACCAAGAATGCACCCTGTGCGGTGTTGTACGGCAAACGTCGCCCTAAATCTCAATGGTGAAGGGAATCGCCCGATTTCACATAGTGCCGATACAGTTCCTCCAGTGTACTCCGGGAATGAATTCGCTGCACGGAAATGCCCTGTCGTTTCAGATGTTGCAGTGCCTCTTCCAGGGTAGTCTGATTGGCTACAAATTCAGCTTTTTCCCGTTTCCCGCGAACTTCCCGGACGCGAATCTCCAATCCAGCTATTTTTTCCAGTTCCCTTATTAGTCCGGTATTCCCCTCCAGAAGATAAATTTGTTCCGAAATTTCGTTGAGCCGCACATCGCCCACTACCCGTCCCTGGTGCAAAATGATCACCCGATCGCAAAGCCACTCAATTTCTTCCAGGCGGTGGGTTGCCAGCAGCAGCGTCTGGTTGGCAAGGGAGTGAAGCAACCCTCGCAGTTCCTGCTGCCCGGAAGGGTCGAGCCCGGACATCGGTTCATCTAACAGAAGCAGAAGGGGTTGGTGGAGTAAAGCCAGCATCAGGAACACCCGTTGCCGCATCCCTTTGCTGAAGCCGCTTATCAGTTCATTGGCATGCGACCGCAGACCAGCCCAATCCAGTAGTTTACCACTATGGGTGGCTAACGTTTCCACGGACATACCCATCATCCGACCTGCGATGGTGAGCAGCTCCCGGGGAGTAAAATTCTCCAGACCGGTGCTGTGTTCCGGTACGAAACCCAGAAATCGCTTGGTTCCCTCAGGATTTTCCACCCCGTTTATCCGGATGGTACCGGTGTCCGGATGCAGCAGGTTCAAAATGAGCCGAAACAGAGTGGTTTTCCCGGATCCGTTGGCTCCCATAATTCCCACCCGCTCGCCCGGGAAAATGGTGAAACTCACCCGGTTCACGGCTGGTTGGGCTTGATCCGGATAACGTTTGGAAAGATCAGTAATTTGCAAAACAGGTTGGTTCACGGCCGCCCCAATTTCTGAATTATAAGGGAATATTTCCGTGTTTTTTCTCCGGCAGTCGTTCCTGTTTGGTTTTCAGCACTTCCAGCGCGCGGATGATGCGAAAGCGGCTGTTTGCCGGTTCAATCACGTCATCCACATAACCACGTTTGGCAGCAGTGTAAGGATTTGCGAATTTTTCTTTGTATTCGGCAATGAGTTCCTGCATTCTGGCCTGTGGATTGGGTGCTTCGGAAATCTCTTTCGCAAAGATGATTTCCACAGCGCCGGCGGGTCCCATAACGGCGATCTCCGCAGTGGGCCAGGCGTAGTTAAAATCGCCACCAATGTGTTTGGAACTCATCACGCAGTAAGCTCCCCCATACGCTTTACGCGTCACAATGGTGATTTTGGGGACGGTGGCTTCGGCGAATGCGTACAACAGTTTGGCACCGTTGCGAATGATTCCAGCGTGTTCGTGTGCGGTTCCCGGCCAGAAACCCGGTACATCCACAAAGGTAATTAACGGAATGTTGAAGGCATCGCAAAAGCGAATGAACCGTGCCGCTTTAATGGAAGCGTTGCTGTCCAGACCACCGGCCATAAAGTTGGGCTGGTTGGCAACAATCCCCACCGCCTGACCGTTCATTCGGGCAAACCCCACAATGATGTTGGGTGCCCACAGGCGATGCACTTCCAGAAACTCCCGGTTGTCCACAATGTGCAAAATCACTTCTCGCATGTCGTACGGTTTGTTGGGGTCGTCCGGAACGATGGAATTAAGTTCCTCGTCTGCCCGATCGATGGGATCGTCGTTGGGAATGACCGGTGGTTTTTCCCGATGGTTCTGGGGAATGTAACTAAACAGTTTCCGCAGCAACAGAAGCGCTTCCTGGTCAGTTTCCGCTACAAAATGAGCCACACCGCTTTTTTTATTATGAACCATGGCGCCACCTAACTCGTCGGTGGTTACATCTTCCTGAGTTACCGCTTTTACCACTTTGGGACCGGTCAGGAACATGTAACTGGTGTGGTTAACCATGACGGTGAAGTCGGTCAGGGTGGGGGAATAAACCGCTCCACCGGCGCAGGGTCCCATAATGGCAGAGAGCTGAGGGATGACTCCGGAGTAGATCACGTTGCGGTAGAAGATATCGGCATATCCGGCCAGGCTGTCGATGCCTTCCTGGATGCGAGCACCGCCGGAGTCGTTCAGACCAATCACCGGAGCACCGGTTTTGGCAGCCATGTCCATGATTTTACAGATTTTTTCGGCATACGTTTTGGAAAGGGAACCGCCAAAGACGGTGAAGTCCTGAGAGAACACAAACACTCGCCGTCCGTCGATGGTGCCGTGTCCGGTTACCACACCATCTCCTAATATTTTCTTCTTTTCCATTCCGAAATCGGTGCACTGGTGTTCTTTAAACATGTCGAATTCTTCGAAGCTCCCGTCGTCCAGTAGAATCCCAATCCGTTCGCGTGCGGTAAGTTTTCCTTTTTCGTGCTGTTTTTCGATTCGCTTGAGCCCGCCGCCCAGCCGGGCGGTTCGTCGCATTCCGTACAGTTTTTTGAATTGTTCTTCAATGGTCATTCCATACCCTCCTGCAAAGGCTTGAATATCGTTCCCGGAAATGGTTTATTGTTCACATTTTGCTCCCATGTGATCATCCTGAAAATAACCAATGGAGCCAATTTCTTGCAAATTGTTTGTGTTTTTCCGGTGGTCTGGCTGGGTGGTCAGGTTCTTTCGCTTCCCGTGCTTCCACTGCGAATCGGGTTTCTTTAAGAATGTTTTCCTGAATTTGAAAAATTCGTTTTTATTTTTAAATTAATTGAAAATAGCGTTCCAAAAAATCGGGCATGGTCTTTTCGGGCAAATAGTTGGGTTAAGTGTGTGTTTTTCGAAGAGTTGATTGCTGGTTGTCGATGAACCCTCCTGGAAGTATTCGCACATCATAAAAGTAAATCGGAAGGATTCGGAAAGATTGGCAGTTGGGTGCGAAAAATTTTTTAGGAATATTTGGTTTTTCGTGTAACATCCAGAAAATACAGGAAATACAAAATTGCTTTGATTTGTTTTTCGCGATTCGTAACATGGTTGTACACAAAAGTGGCACATGATTTGTCAGGAGATGTTTGTCTGATAACTTAACAATAAAGGAGGATTCATTCGATGAGTTTTTTAAAACAGAAAAATCCGTTCGAGAATGCGCTGAAGCAATTTGACAAAGCCGCAGCGCTTCTGAAGCTGAGTGAGAATCAGATTGCCATGATCAAGGAACCGCGCCGGATTACGGAGGTGAATTTGCCGGTGCGGATGGATGACGGGAGCATCCGTATATTTAAGGGCTTTCGGGTGCAACACAGTATCGTTCGTGGTCCGGCCAAGGGAGGCATCCGATTCCATCCGGAAGTTACTGTGGATGAGGTGAAAGCACTGGCTTTCTGGATGACCTACAAATGTGCGGTGGTGAATGTGCCGTTTGGTGGAGGAAAAGGCGGAGTGGTGGTGGACCCGCGAGAGCTTTCGCCCAACGAGCTGGAGAATCTGACCCGGCGCTACTTTGCCGAACTTTCAGACCTGTTCGGCCCGGATCAGGATGTTCCCGCCCCGGATGTGAACACCAATCCCCAGATTATGAGCTGGATGTTCGATACCTACTCCATGCAGAAAAAGCAGTATCTGCCCGCCGTGATCACCGGCAAACCGCTGGAATTGGGTGGCTCCGAAGGGCGTAAGGAAGCCACTGCCCAGGGAATGGTGTACGTGGTTCGGGAAGCTACCCAGAAATTAGGCATCGATTTAAAAAATGCGAAGGTGGCAATTCAAGGATTCGGAAATGCTGGTTCCCACGCAGCTAAATTGCTCAAGGAAGATGGTGCGACCATCGTGGCGATTTCCGATGTTAGCGGTGCTTACTACAATCCGGAAGGATTGGACGTGGATGCCGCCTGGCGCACCTGCGAAAACAACTCCACCTGGGTACTGGAAGGATTCGAGAAAAACGCGAAAGTGGAAAAGATGGACGATCCCATGAAATTGCTGGAACTGGATGTGGATATTCTCATTCCCGCCGCACTGGAAAATCAGATCACCGAAGAGAATGCACCCAACGTCCAGGCAAAAATTATTGCCGAATGTGCCAACGGACCGGTTACCCCGGAAGCCGACGAAATCCTGGAAAAAAAGGATGTATTTATCATTCCGGATATTTTGTGCAATGCCGGAGGGGTCACTGTATCGTATCTGGAATGGGTGCAGAATCGGATGGGTTACTATTGGTCCAAGGAGCGGGTAAACGAAGACCTGGAACGGATTATGGTGAAAGCGTTTGATGAAGTGTACGATGTAGCTCAGGAACACAACGTGAATATGCGAATTGCCGCATTTATGCTGGCCATTCAACGGGTAACCCATGCTGCAGAACTGCGTGGATTATATGCTTAATTGTTCAGGGGAATCGGTAACGTCTTATGTTACCGATTCCCGAATGTTGGAGTCGGTAACCTCTTTGCTTTTATTTTAATGAAAATAAATTATGGGGGGAAAAGCTATGAAACGCTGGATGTTCTTTTGGGTATTCATGGTATCTCTGGGCATTTCACAAGAAGGTCAACCAGAAGCCAGTACAATTCGTCCGGGAGGCTGATCGCTTCAGTTTCAGATTACAAAAAATTTTACACTGACATCATTCCAAGGTACAACTATTTCTGCCAAGAGACATTGGAGTAAGAACAATGCCCTTCGGTTTGGTATTTCACTCTCAGGTATTCAAAAGAAACTGGAGGACGACAAAGAGTATCGGGCGGGAAATATCCAAAAACGATCCACGGAATACAATGGTAAATTTCTTGATCTGGGAATCGATGCAATTTTTCTCCACTATTATCAACCCGGGGGAAAGGTTTCTCTTTATCTTGGGGCTGGTCCTTATGCGAAAATTGGTTGGTCTCATATAACCTCAGAACGTTTCTATGAGGGAGATTCCATCCACACGGTGCTCAGTGAGACGAGTAAAGGAAATAGTTGGGGGTTGGGAATAAATGGAGTGATTGGTGGGGAATGGTTTGTACATACCAATGTTGGGATTTTAGCAGAATATTCTCCTTATATTCGTTACATTTTCTTGCATTCCGAGATTTCATCGGAAATAGGCTACGAAACTCGGGATATACATCAATTTAATTTTGATAATATGGTGAAGTTTGGCGTTTCGGTTTATTTCTGAGTAGGGGAAAAGAGAAAAGCATATCCGATATCGAAATGCTAAATCTCTTGTAAAGTCCGGAATCGGATTATTTGCTCTGCATGGTGTACACGCCGTCCCAATCCGATGGCGGCGGGTTGTGCAGAAAGTATTTGATGCGTTTCAGAAACACCCGGGAGGGACCGTCGTCGGGAACCACTTCCAGGCAGTAGCGAAAGCACTCGACCGCTTTTTTCCATTCCTGATGCTGATAATATCGCAACCCGGTGTGGAAAACGGGGAGCATGGCAGTTAAATTTTCCGGGATTTTTTCTTTTCTCCAGGCGATGAGCTCAAAGACCTTCACCGGTTGCTGGCGACCCTTTACCCGAATTAAATCCAGTTCCCGGGTGATGAATTCCTCTTTGACCAGGTTGTTGGTCTCCTCACTAATCATAATGCTGGTACCATAGGCTTTGTTGGCACCTTCCAGGCGGGAAGCCAGATTTACCGAATCGCCCATCACCGTGTAATCGAACACATTTCGCGATCCCATGTTACCTACAATCATATTCCCGCTGTTGATGCCGATACGGCAGCTTAGCTGGTTCACCACCCCTTTAAAGCGGGAGAGGTCCAGTTGTTTCAACCGGCGGTTCATTTCCAGTGCAGCATGGCAGGCTTTCAGAGCGTGGTCTTCAAAATAAACCGGAGCTCCGAATTCCGCCATGATGGCATCCCCTTCGTATTTGTCAATAATTCCGTCATATTTCAGGATGATATCGGTCATTTCGGTCAGATAGTAATTAATCAGATTCACCAGCTCGGCTGGTTTCAGCTTTTCGGAGGTGGAGGTAAAGTTTGCCAGATCAATAAACAGTACGGTTAGGAAACGCTCTTCGCCCCCCAATTGCAATTTTTCCGGATGCTGCAAAAGTTCCTTCACCACTTTCTCCGGCACAAATCGGGCAAATGCCCCTACAATCATTTTTTTCTCGCGCTGGGTAATGATGTACTGGTGCAGATTGCTGGCGACAAAGCTCAGGAACAGAGCGGTGGTTGGTGCTCCCATTTCCATGATGATGCGCGGACCGGCGAATAGAAAAAACTGTAGTATGTTGTAAAGAAGAATAAGCCCCAGAGTTATTACAATGCCCCATAGAGTGGACACACGGAAAACGATGAGGTAGGTGAGCACAATCAGAGCGAACAGCAAGATCAGATACAGCGTGTGGGGGAAGGGCCGAAAGTATCGGCCGGTGAGCATGGTGCGGATGGCGTTGGCGTGAATTTCCACACCCGGCATTTCGGCTTCCTGAAAGCGTCCCTCAGTATCCTGAAAAGTGAGAAACGGAGTGGGAAAATTGTCGTGCAACTCCGGAACGGTGGAACCAATCAGTACAATTTTGTCTTTAAACACGCCTTCCGGAAGCAAGGTGGTGGAAAAGTAATTTAAATCCGCATCATCAGCCAGATCAAAGTCTTCGTCGTCGATGACCGATTCGAAAGAGTAGTAAGGGAACGTCTGCGCCGGACCGGCAAAATTAATCATCATCAATCCGTCGCTGAAAAGCGGTACGAAAAGCGATTTCAAAGAGATGCCTCCGGAGTGAACCTGAACGGGTTCGTCCCGGGGAATATCAAGATATTTTTTAACAATCTGAAGTCCGAAAGAAGGATACAACCCATCTTCAGCGGGTTGGACCACAAAATAGCGTCGATAAATGCCGTCCGCATCCGCTTTGATGGCAATGGTCCCCCAGGTGCTGTCCGCCGCTAAAAGGGCGGGGATGGGTTTTACGACAAACTGGAAATTTCGGTACCTTCCGGCAGAGGATCGTTCTTCAATCTTTCCGGTAAGTACCACTTTACCGGAATGGCGAATGGCTTCGGCCAGTTTCTGGTCGCTTTCGAAACCATAGCGATCAGGGATGTCCAGCATCACATCCAGACCTATCACCCGGGCACCGGCACGGGTCAAATTCTCAATCACATGGGCATAATAATAGCGGGGCCAGGGCCAGCGGTCCGGAAGGGACTGGAACGATTGATCGTCGATACTTACGATAACAATTGGCGAATCTTCCACGCTTTCCACCCCCCGCCAGTGGAATCGCCAATCGATGGTTTTTAATTCCAGAGCTCGTACTGCGGGAAGTAACCGGATCATCAGAACCAGCAAAAAAATCGCTCCGCTAATTCCCAGAATAACCAGATATGTGCGGTGTTTTTTCATAAATCCTGAATTGCTTTTAAAAATGAGACACCCCAAGTAATTGCCTGATGGTTCGAACAGATGGATCCGCTTTGGTTAAAGTAATCATCCCTCCGTTTCTTTTGGTGAATTGCCAATCCATGGAACCAAACGGGATTTTGGATGATTCACACGGAATTAGAAATTCAGGTCGTAGCGCACTGAAAAGATGCGATCCTGTTTGCTCCGGTCACCGGTGTAATGAATGAAGTCTGCCAGCAGTCCCAGACTCCCAAAATGGGGCACGGAATAATTGAGTCGGAATGAGAAGTAATTCCGGTTGTACCGAACATCAATCTGGGAAATTTTGTAAATGTTTTCCAGCTGGCTGTGCCGGGCCAGTGCGCGCAGAACGAGACGATCGTGGGTAAGCAGTTCCCGGAACGTGTATTCCAGAGACACACCGTAAGTGGTTACGTCCAATGTACTGGCACGGTCGCTTTCCTTTCCGGATTCCGTTTGTTGAAGCACAAATTCCAGATTCGTCCGTAAAGGGAATTGAAAATCGGTGCGCAAATTAAGATTTAGATAGTTGGAGTTACTTTCGGCATATTTAAAAATATCGTTTCGCTTATAATTGGAGAGGTTCATTCCAATCCGGTGGCTTAAATTTAAAAAGCCGAACTGATAGCCGGTGGAAAAGTTAATGGAGGTGGTTTTATTGTCTTCCGGTCGATTGAGCGGAGAATCCAGCGAGTCCACCGGGATGTCATTCTTCCGCTGATAGCTATGAAAGCCAATCATAATTTCTGGAAGATTGCTTAACGGGTAGTAAGCCAGATTGGCGTAAATGCTCTGAATATTGGTCGTGGACGCTTTGGTCTCCTGCAAGTTGTTATGGTATTTTCGGTATCCCACTGTCAGAAAGGCCTGATTATGGAACAGATGAATGTTGTCGGCAATGTGGAACCCCCGATTATCTCGCAGCAGATAGGGTTGACCCAGGCTGTGATAATCCTCATCCACCGATTCATAAGTCAGGTTCAGGTTATTGTTAAAGTAGCGGAGCCGTAATCGGGCAAAGTACGCTTTGCCGGGAATCATCACCAGGTATTGATTGACGGTGATGAATTTTTTCTGGAAGTCATAATATTTACGATACGATTCGTCCAGATCGGGGTTGATTGCCTGGATGGAATCGAAGGGGATGCTACCACCGGAAATGTTGCGGTTATACGAACTGGCATTCATGCTTCCTTCGAACACGATTCGCTGTTGGTCCAGACTCAGGAACAGGTCAGCGCCCGCCGCAGCATTCTCTTTGGGCTCCGTACCGAATTGAATGCTGGTGGTGTCATCAATTCCCTTCAAGAAGGTAAAACCCAGCTGAAAGTTGGTGCCCGCCCCAAAACTGGGACGCACTGCCAGAATGTTCCTTCGGTAAGTGCCCGGGCGGGTAACTTCGGGACGACCGTTTTCGTCGATGGTTCCGGTGCCTTCCAGCGCCCGGAGTGTATTCCCCGAAATAAGTTCCATATTAAAAAATTTTAGATGCAAATCGCCATGAATCCCGCGTACAAAAATATTTTGCAGGATATAGGGATTGAGTGTGGGGTAAGCATCGCCGAATTCCACTTTGACGTATCGATGGTTCCAGAAATCCATTCGGGCATACCCCGAGTAGCGGTTAACCGGCTGGAGGTAGCTTTTCTCCTGATTGCTGAAGTACACCCGGCCACCAAATTTGAACATCTGGTAACTCCCCCGCAGTTGCATGCCAGCCTGATTGTAGTCCCGTTCGAACTCGCCAGCCTGTAAATTTTCGTGGCGCGCTTCGGCAAAGAGGCGTCCCTGCATGGTAAGCATTGATTCGGTTTTCTGTCCGCCCCGGCTCTGCAAGGCGGTAAACAGCCATTCCCGGCTGGCGATCAGATTTCCGGCATCGTCGTACAGTTCCAGGCGGATTTTATGTTTTCCGGGCGGAACCTTGCGCGGAGCAAATGAAATAAAATCCGCGTAGCGAGCCAGATAGCGGGAAATATCCCAGGTGTCCAGGTAAAGCCGCGTTTTTTCCGGATCCACCTTGTCCGCAAAAGCGGCAAAAGAAGCCGTGATGACGATATCGTCAGAGAAAATCTGCTCGTTTGGTTCCGGACTGATAATCACAATCTGGTCGCTGTAGTCCTGCGTTTGTTTGTAGGCAGTACGATATAGGTGCATTTCCGGCGCCCGAGCGGGGTAATATTCCACCTTCTCGTCCATGTAGCGAATGCCAAAATAGTATTCCACCAGACCGGATTCTTCATCGGGAAGATCAATCTGAGCCAGATAGGTAAACCCTTCGTTTTTCATGGGAAGCGCTTTGAAGCGGGTTTCTCCGGAAAATCGGTACAGAACCTGAACCTCTCGAATGGGGACACCGGAAAAGTTAGAGATGGAAATTTTGAGAGGGAGGGTATGACCCCGGGAAATAAGTTTTTTTGAGGAGAATTCAATTTCAACTCCGTATCGGGCAAACAAGTGGGAGAAAACCAGCAAGATGAATATAACCACGAAAATCTTTTTAACCTGGAGCATGAACTTCTCCGTATAAATTCGAAATATAAGATTTACTTAGACCCGTTTCCTCAATTTGAATATAAGCAATTTTAGTGTTCTTTGTAATCGATTCTCAATTTTTTCTTCTGTCCGATAGCGTCTTTAAATTCAATTTCCAGTGTTTTCAACCTTTCTTGCCCATCGTTCATAGGCGGAATTTCGCCTTCGTGGGTTAACCGGATTTCCGGTAGCTGAGTTCTGGAGCTGTAAATGGCTGTTTGTCCGGAACGCAACAGCACCCGTCCGGCGTCGTTCGCCAGATCCACCAGCCCTTCGATGCCAATATACACCGTGCGCCCATCTCCCATTTGAATAATCCAGAACTGAGTCCCTTTCACCGATGCGACGGAGGTGGGGGTGGTCACGGTGAATCTTCCACGCTGTTTAAAGAGACTGGCAAAAAAACTACCCACTTCTACCACAATGTTTTTGTTAATTGCCTTGTTCACCCGTTTGCCCTCAATAATACAACTGGAGCTTTCTTTTACCCGCAACAAACTTTTATCGTCGATGAATTTAATGGCGCAGGAGGAAGCGGCTGATGTGCGAATTTTGTCCCCGCTATATAACACCTGTCCCTTTTTCACCAGCCGGGATTTGTTGGATTTTTGGGGATACAGAAAAACCTTTCCCCTGCTTTTTACCACCACGGCGACCGGATCGGACGCCAGAACCAGGGACACGGAAAATAAAAAGAGAACAATTGCCAGAAGCATTCTTTTCGTTACCATGTTGGCCTCACTTGATTATTCCACAAACACATTTTCGATGGTTGCTTTGTTTTGATTCAGTTTGTTGATGAGGTTCATTAAAGCATCAATCTCCACAGGTGTGCCGTTGAGTAAAATATTTCCGGTAGGAGAAAAATTGGTGAGCTGTTGCATCACCTCTTCATAGCGCCTTCCTAAAATTTGCTGCAGGTAGTTTAGAATCATCTGGGAGTTGATAGAGGATTGTTCCGTATCGGCTACTTTGAATTGATACACATCGCTGTCCAGTGTTTGCTGGCCGGAGCCGGTGAAGATAATCGCCTGGACGTACCAGTAGTAAATCTTTCCCGGTTCGAGCATCCGGATTACCACACTCTGCCCGACCCGATTACCATTATTGTCGAAATATTCCTGTGGCGAGGGGTCAGTGGGATACTGGTAAATCTGGTTGGGATATCCTTCGATGTGTAAAACCGGTTCATGAGAGAGCACATCCTGCACCGATTCATCGCTGGGGTATTTTTCGAAAACAAACAAATTAAACAGATAAGCATCCGATTGCCACATGAAGTAGGGGAAGGGGGTGGGAACCTCCAGCAGCGTGTTCTGGGTTACCCGGGTTCCCGGGTAGAGCGGTTCCAGTGTGGTGGGGTTGGTAATGGTCATGATATTATCATTGTTGTTGGGATCGGGAATGGGCGGAAGCGGGCTGCCGGAATCATCGATGGGAATTAGCTCCACGAAAAACTCGTACTGACCTGCCGGTAGCCGTCCGGTAGCCAGAATCTGATTCTCCAGATTTTCGATCTGATCGAACGAGATGTTGTAGTTTTGTACTTCAACCTGGGTTCCCCCGATGTTAACACTTCCCGTGTTTAACTCGCTGCTGGTAAAGCTAAATGTTCCCGGTGGAAGCATGAATTCATTGGAATAGGCATCTGCAATGGTAGCCTGATTGAGACGCATGTAAAAGTGAATTTGCACCCGAACGGGTTGGGTTCCGTTGTTTTGTAGCGTGATGGTGAAAATATTGGGAACACTCCCGAATCCGGTAAAGCCCAGATCGCCCACATAAAACACCTGAGCATTGGGATTAAACAGATGTAAATCAATCGAAAGCTGATCGACCTGGGCGAACGGATGGTTAAAAAGGACAAGGGAGAAGAGAAGAAACAATCCCGTAAAAATACGCTTCATATGAATGCTCTCCGATTTATTTTTCAATGTGAAATATAATAGATATTTTTCTTAAACAATACTGCAAATACAGAGTATGGAAAAAATAGTAAAAAAATGTGATTGAAACCACAAGATGAGATTTCATCACGGAATTTTTCCCTTTTATGCAATTACCCATCAATACGGAGTTTGAATATAGAATAATTCAATGACTCGTTGTTTCTCGTTGACAAATTTGTGCAACAATTTAAAAACACATAACTTTTTATTTTACCACTCTATACGGTTCCTGTTCCGGAGGATATGGAGTGAGGAAAGTGAATAATAATTAGATAAACATCTGCCAGAAAGAGTTCCGGTAAGCGGGAAAGTCGATGTATGAATTATTGGGTATAAACAATGGGTATTCTCAAACGAAAGTGATCCTGAACAATCCGGAGAAGTCGGAATACTTTGGCAATGAATCTGAAAGTTGTGGAAAATCTGGGAAAATCTGTAAACAGAACGTAAGGTGGAAAAGTAGCAACGATGGAATTTTAGAAGGAGCAATTTGTTGCCCGTCACCCGATGATGGTTATTTCCAGCGGATTTTACCCAGAAATCCGCTGGGAGCAACCAGAAGATGATGAAGTAAATACCCGGGTTCAAAAATGAGAAAGGAGAGAATATTCACCGTTTCCCGGAAGAGCCGGGCCAGGATTGTGAGCATCCAATAATCGGCAAGGAATTTAATTCCGAGCAGCAGGAATCCGGTAGAAGCAAACAATGGACTTATCCATATCATCAAGTTGCTCAGGTGAAAAAGCGCGTAGCCCACTTGCACCCGGAAGGGATACATTTTCCCTGCGGAGTGGTGTCGGCGGCGCTGGCGCACAAATGCCCTCCAGGTGGTAGGCAGGTCGGTGAGCACCCATCCGCGAGGATTCAGACATACCCGGACGGTTGCTCCGGTGCGAGCCATTCGGGCGATTAGAAGGTCATCGTCACCACTCAGGGAATGGGCAATCTCCCGGAATCCACCCGCCCGCTTTAGTGCCTCCAGGGTGTACGCCCAGCTCCCGCCAAATGCCAGAAACGGTTTTTGCCAACCCGTTGCTGCGGTGGCAATGCCCCAGGTAAGCAGACGTTCGGGTAACAGATAGCGGTGAAGAATGCTCCGCTGCAGACGGACTTTGGGAATATTGAGTACCACCTGGGCTCCGGCAGTAAAATAATGGTTCAGAGTAGTCAAATAATCCTGCGATGCCTGGCAATCGGCATCCATAGCCACAATGGTGGAAAATCGTGCCTGTTTAATTGCTTGCTCCAGGGCAAACTTCTTGGGAGCGAAATGCTCCGGATGTTCCTTAATATTGAGCACGGTAAAATTCGGGAATTTCCCGGCTGCCTGACGAGCACGTTCCACTGTTTGGTCGGTGCAGCGATCGGCAGAAAGAATAATTTCGTACTGGTCCGTCGGATAGCTCTGGTTAACCAGCGAAGCAATTGTGTTCGGAATCTGGTCCTCTTCGTTGTGGGCAGCTATGACGATAGAAAAATGGGTGGAAGGGACGGCCTCCAGATCAGGCTGATGGCGCTGTGCCAGATGGAGACCTCGCCATAGGTAAAAAACAAAATACCCGTACAGAGATAGTGCTCCCAGAAAAATCACCAGCGTACTCATAGGATTTACCGATTATGAGACCAGCGGAGTTTGTTCCGGAAGTCCACTCCCCAGCCCAGTTTGTTGCGTAAAAGGGCAAAGTAATCGCTATCCGGATGTTTCACCAGGCGTGCCACGAAGGATGCTTTACGAATGGTGAGTTCGCTCCGGTTGGGAATGTCCCGTACATCCTGGCTATCTGCCGAAAGCAGCGCAAATGGCTGGTCGGTGTAAATCTTCATGCACAGATGGGAGTCGTCCGGTACAATCACCGGCCGGTTAGTCAACGAATGAGGACAGATGGGGTTTAAAATAATACACCGGCTGGTGGGCATCATAATGGGACCGTTGGAGGACAGGGAATAACCGGTAGAGCCGGTGGCAGTGGAAACGATCAACCCATCGGCCACATAATCGTTAAAATATCGCCCGTTGATGTGAGTTTGTACCTCAATTACACGCGTGGAGTACCCTTTTTCCACGGTAATTTCGTTCAGCGCGTAAATGGGTTCCGGGTCGTCTTTTAACCGACCCTCCAGCATCATGCGGTTTTCAATTCGGTATTTCCCTTCCAGAATCATGCGATACATCTCTTCGAACTGTTCCAGGGGGATTTCGGTAAGGAACCCCAATCCGCCTACGTTCACACCCAATACCGGTGTCTGGTAATATTTTACCTTATGGATGGTGCGTAGCATGGTTCCGTCTCCGCCGAAGGCGAAGATCAGGTCGCAGTGGGCGGGAATGTCGTCTTCCGGCATCACCTGGCATTCCGGAAAGTCCGAAGGCGGTTCTTTCATGATATTGTCTGCACAAATAATGGGAACCCCGCTTCTCTTAAACAAGGCTAAAATCGAGGGAAACGCCTCCCGAAACAGTTGCTTCCCGGGATGAGCCATAATTCCGAATGTTGGCATGTACATGTCCCCATTTTCACTCAAAATAAAATACCATTTTATGACACAATATACAACCGGAGTTTCAAGAAAGAAGTGCGTCATTCGATGACCGGAATGAACTCAGAAGCAGAACATCTTCCAACGAATGGCACAGCATTTGAACCACCTTAACAACGGAATAGCAGAATCGGATGCGGAACATAGCGATCATTTAAAACTTCATGTAACTTTTTTAGCACGCCTTTCATCTATTATGGGTAGTTAAATGAAAAGCGAAAAAAATTGTTAAATTAAGGAGGATTTATTTATGCCTTTCATTACTGGAGAAGATGCCAAAGCGGTCAATGAGATTCTATCTGCGCTGCCGCGAAAAGTAAAGCTGGTTTATTTTACTCAGGAAATTGAGTGCCAGTATTGCCGCGAAACTCATCAGTTGCTGGAAGAGCTGCGGGATTTGAGCGACGGAAAAGTGATTCTGGAAGTGTATAACTTTGTCAACGACAAAGACCAGACTCAGAAATACAAAGTGGATAAGATTCCGGCAACGGTAATTATGACCGAAGATAAGGATTACGGAATTCGTTATTACGGGATTCCTTCCGGATACGAATTTAGTTCCTTGCTGGAAGATATTCAGATGGTTTCTCGTGGTGAAAGCGGTTTGAGTGAGGAAACCAAGAAGTTAGCTGCTCAGATCACCAAGCCGTTGCACCTGCAGGTGTATGTAACCCCCACCTGTCCGTATTGCCCCAGCGCAGTTCATTTTTGCCATCAGCTGGCGCTTATTAACGATAATATCACCGCGGACATGGTAGAAGCGACAGAATTTCCGCATCTGGCTATGCGGTACAATGTGCAGGGTGTACCCCGCACCATGGTGGGTGAGGAATACGCCATTGAGGGTGCTCTACCGGAACCCCATTTTATTCAGCGGATTCTGGAAGGGTACAAACGGGTGTATCCCGATAATTAAGACAGGATTGGAGGAAGTATGAAACGGATTTTGGGGATTCTTTTAATTGTTGTGTTATTAAGTGGTTTGGCTCTTCAGTCCTGTGGGAAGTCGGAGGGAAAAGCAAAGAGAGAGGCTTCCAGTTCCAGTTCAACCGCTGTTCCCCATACGGAAGGACCCGCAGGTATCTCGCAGGGTCCCAAAGCACCGGATTTTTTGTTGTACGATAAAGATGGTAACGCGGTGCAGCTTAGCGATTTTTCGGGGAAGGTGGTCATCCTGGATTTCTGGGCAACCTGGTGTGGTCCCTGCCGGATGGAAATTCCCGGATTTGTTCAGCTCTACGAACGTTATAAGGACGAAGGGCTGGAAATTGTGGGTATTTCTCTGGATCGGGATGGATGGAATGCAGTTATTCCATTTATGGAGCAGTATGGAGTGAATTACACGGTGGTTCTGGGGGACCAGAACGTGGTGATGCGTTATGGTGGTATCCGCAGTATTCCCACCACGTTTGTCATCAATAAAAATGGCCAGGTGGTGGATCGGGTTGTTGGTTACCGCCCCCCGGACTACTTTGAGAATGAAGTTGTACAATTGTTAAACGAATAAAGAGTGGAGTCGGATTTATGAGTGAAATCGTGGTTAAGCAGGTTGATGGGCTGACCATGGTCGGCCGTGGTGAGAGCCGCCACTGGGTCCCCATGGATGGTCCGGAAAAGTTTCAGGGCTCCGAGGCGGGAACACGTCCCATGGAATTGTTCCTGATCAGTCTGGCTGGTTGCACCGGCATGGACGTGATCTCTTTGTTGCAAAAAATGCGGGTTAAATACCGCACCATGGAAGTGACGGTTGATTCCAGGCGGGCTCCGGAGCATCCTAAAGTGTACACCTGGATTAAGCTGGTGTACAAGATTTACGGGAAAAATCTGGAACAATATAAAGATAAAATCGAGAAAGCGATCAATCTGTCGCAGAATAAGTATTGCTCCGTTTCAGAGATGATTCGGCAAGCCAACATCCCGCTGGAACATGAATACGAATTGATTGAGGACGAAGATTGATAGCCAAATCGTTCGAATACAGAGAGCAGAGAGATCGGTTGAACTCTCTGCTTTTTTTATTGGAGAATCATGGTTTTTCCTTCTTCGAAAAATAAAATTTTTCTTGTTTTATTTGTTTGAATCTTGCTATTTTTTGCAGGAAACTAACTGAAGGAGGAATAAAATGGCTTTAATGATCACCGATGAATGTATCGCATGCGATGCCTGTCGTCCGGAATGCCCCAACGATGCCATCAGCGAAGGCGATCCTGTGTATGTGATTAATCCCGACCTGTGCACCGAATGCGTTGGTTTCTATGATGAACCTCAGTGTGTAGCGGTTTGCCCGGTGGATTGCATTGTGCCGGATCCCAACCATCAGGAAACCAAGGAAGAACTTCTGGAAAAGAAGAAAAGAATTCATGGAGAATAATTGAATTCAAAAGCGCCCGTTCTGCGGGCGCTTTTTTGTATCGGTCAGAAATGTGGATTAATTTATGTCCAGAATGTACATTTTAAAAGAACTGTGGGCCTACATGCGAGAACGCAAAAAGTGGTGGTTGGGTTCATTCATCTTGTTTTTACTTCTGCTGGGTCTCTTTGTCGTTTTTATGGAGAGCTCGGCTCTGGCTCCTTTTATTTACACTCTGTTTTAATCCCCTTGAAATTTAAAATTCCATTAATTTTATTTTACTGCCGTTGCCCGGTGGCGCGATAAAAGATATTTTTCATAATATGACCGGCGATAGCAGGATTTTCTTTCAGACGCCGGGTGGAGTAGCCAAACCAATCTGTTCCGTAAGGCACGTACACCCGTAGCCGGTGACCCGAATTGACCAGAATACGCCGTAATTGTGGGTCCACTCCTAAGAGCATCTGAAATTCATATTCCTCTGGCTTCAGTCCCAGCTCATCAATCAACCGGAGCCCATACCACACAATTTTTTCGTCGTGAGTGGCAATTCCCACATAGCATCCGCCTTTCAGCAGCTTCTCCAGGCCATACATGAAGTTGTAGTTAATCACAGTTTTGTCTTTATAAGCAATTTCTCGCTTTTCGTCATAAATTCCTTTGCAGAAGCGGAGATTGGCTTTTTCCGGAATCAGGCGGTTGATATCGTCGATGGTACGGCGTAAATACGCCTGTAGTACAGTACCCACGTGATTATTGTACTTCTTTTTGAGCTTCAGGTACATTTCCAGCGTATCGTCAGTGGTTGTCGCATCTTCCATATCGATCCGCACGAAATTGTTCATCCCAACCGCTGCTTCCACCAGCTTCTGGATGTTTTCGTAGCAAAATGATTTATCGATTTTCAGACCCATGTGAGTAGGTTTTACCGAGATATTGGCGTCCAGCTTCTCTTTGTCGATGGCTTCCAGCACGCGAAGGTATTCGTCCACAGCACGGAGGGAATCGTCTTTGTTTTTAACCTCCTCCCCCAGGACGTCCACCGTGGCCATCATACCCTGGTCGTTTAGCTCTTTAACCACTCGAATGGCATCATCCAGTTTTTCTCCGGCAATGTAATGCTTGGAAAAATATCCCACAATGGATTTGGGTACGTAAGGCAAGGAATGGGCGATTAAACGATTAAACCAGTTCATTCGTACCTCCTCTGTACGGTCAGGTTTTACAATATGTAAAGAAAATATAATTTTTTTCACAAACATTGTCAATTCTTAAAAAAATCGGTATAGTGGCGGCCGTATTCATAATTCGCTAATTGGGAATTCTCTTGTTTCCACATGCCCCTTTCTCTAAATTGCTGCCCATAAAATCAGGAGAGGTAATTGATGGATTCGTATCAGAATTTTCGCGCAGGGTATGTAGCGCTGGTGGGCAGACCCAACGTGGGCAAATCCACTCTGTTAAATCAGCTGTTAAAGATGAAATTATCCATTGTGACACACAAACCGCAGACAACCCGGAAAAAAGTGCTGGGTATTTTAAGCGGAGAGAATTATCAGATCGTTTTTATCGATACACCTGGCATCATCGAGCCTCGATACAATTTGCAGAAGGTGATGATGAAGTATGTTCGCTCTGCCATGGAAGATGCCGATGTGATTGTGTACATAGTGGACGCCTCTTCCACGCGCAAGGATTTTGAGGAGATTGGTGAACAAATTGCTCCTCTGGAAAAACCGGTAATTCTGGTACTCAATAAAATCGATCTGGTGAAAAAGGACGATTTACTTCCGTTAATCGATGCGTACCGCTCTTTATACGACTTCCGAGCCATTGTACCCATTTCGGCACTGAAAGGAGACGGACTGGATGACCTGGTCGAAGAGATTATTCAAAATCTGCCCCACAATCCACCATATTATCCTCCGGATTATGTAACCGATCAGCAGGAGCGATTTTTTGTATCGGAAATTATTCGAGAAAAAATATTTCAGCTTTACGGGGAGGAAATTCCCTATGCCTGCCACGTACAGATTGAAGAATTTAAGGAAAATCCGGGACGGAAGGATTTTATTCGTGCCATCATTTATGTGGAACGCCTTTCTCAGAAGGGAATTTTAATTGGTAAAAAAGGGCAGGCATTGAAACGGGTAGGAGAACTGGCCCGACAGGAAATCGAGGCCTTTCTGGGACGTCCGGTGTATCTGGAACTGTACGTGAAAGTGATGGAAGACTGGCGCAAAAAAGAGAGCAAATTGCGGCGGCTGGGATATTGAGCAGATGACCATGTCTCGGAAAAAACTCATTCTTTTTGATGTTGATGGAACATTAATTCTGACCGGTGGGGTGGCCATGGGCCTGATGGTGGAAGCCATCTCCCGGGTATTGGGGCATCCCATTCACTGGACGGTGCGGGATTTTGTGGGCAACACCGATCGAAACATTATTGCCACTCTTCTCATTCGCAACGGAGCCACCGAAACCCGACTGGAGAGGATGGTGGAAACCGCTCTGCAGGACTATTTGAATCATCTGGAACAATCGCTTCGGGACGGAAAGGGAATTCAGATTTTACCGGGAGTTCGGGAGTTACTGGAGCGACTTGATCAGGAGGCATCTTTCCATCTGGGATTGGTTACCGGGAATGTGTTTCGTGGTGCGCAGATTAAGTTGAGCCGCGACCATCTGTTCCGGTATTTTCCGGTGGGTGCTTTTGGAGATGATGCCATTAAACGGGAAGAGCTGCCTCCGCTGGCAATTCAACGGGCGGAAAAACATTACAACTGCTTTTATCGGCGGGAAGACATCTGGATAGTCGGCGATAGTGTCAACGATATTCGGTGCGCTCAAGCACACCAGCTTCGCAGCCTGGCCGTGGCAACAGGCAAAATTCCCGCGGAAGAGCTTCAGCAGGCTCATCCCACTGCACTGGTACCCAACCTTCGGAACACCCGGCAAATTATTCAGATTCTTTCTCAAAATTCCAACCAAATGGCCTGATATTGCTGAATTTCATAAAAAAACATCGTTTTAATAACCATTTTTACCTTGATTTTTCCGGGCAAATTAATTAAACTTTTTTGGTTTAATTTTACTTAACTTAAGTAATTTAATTCACTTAAGGTTTAATTCATTTAAGGAGGTCCTATGCGTAATATTTTAATGGTAGCACTGGTGCTGTTGCTAACAGCCAGTCTAAGTTACGGAGCCGGGTTTGGCCTGTATGAATTTGGGGCGAGATCCTCTGCTTTGGGGGGTGCAGTAGTGGCTCAGGGATATGATGCTTCATCAGTATTTTACAATCCTGCCGGAATCGTGAATTTAAAAGGGGCACAATTCTACGGTGGTTTGACGCTGCTGAGTGCGGATGTGAAATGGGTGGGACCCACTCCAATTTTCGATAATACGGTGTATCAGGCGGAGAAGAAATGGCACACGCCCATCGGGGTGTATTTCACCTATTCTTTTTCCGATAAGTTTGCCGCCGGTATCGGAGTCACCAATCCGTTCGGATTGGGCCTGGAGTGGAACAATGAATTCCCGGGACGTTTTGTCTCCCGGTACACCGATCTGAAGTCTTTTTACATTTCTCCGGTTGTTGCTTTTAAACCGATAGAAAACCTCAGCATAGGTGGTGGTATCGATATTGTGCATTCCACGGTTACGCTGGAAAGCAATATTCTGTATCCGGAAGATTCCAATCCGGGAACGGATGTGGGGGTGGCTCACATGGAGGGCTCCTCTGGTTGGGCCATTGGTTTTTCCGCTGGATTTAATTACACCATTCAAAAAGCGACGCTGGGTTTTCTGTATCGTCACAAAGTGGAAAATGATTTCGATGGAGACGCCAGCTTTACCTTCCACGATGACTATTATAAAAACTTTTTCAACAATATTGCTTCCTCTGCCGGGCTGGTGGATCAGGGTGTGAAAACATCCATTACCTATCCTTCCTTTTTCTCTGCCGGTTTGCATTATCAGATTACCGAGCAATTAGGTGCCGAGTTAGATTATATGTACTACCAATGGGATGTGTTCGAAACGTTGACCCTGGATTTTGAGAAAGCCGAAAATGTGGAGGTGAAGGAACAATACAAGAATTCATCTCAGGTTCGCTTTGGTTTAAGCTATGCGGTAAATCCCCAGCTGGAATTGCGCGCCGGTTACATTTACGATCAGACGCCGCAGCCGGTGGAATCCATGAGCCCGCTACTGCCTGATGCGGATCGGAACGATTTTGCATTTGGTCTGGGTTATCGTATGGGAAATGTGAATCTGGACCTGGCGTATATGCTGGTGAAGTTTGCCGAACGTTCCACCGTGGTAAATGGAGAAGGAAAAAACTGGGACGGATTTGACGGCACATACACCTCCATTGCGCACCTGTTTATGTTCAGCGTCGGTGTGGCGTTTTAATCAACCTTTGAAAATAAAATCAGGAGATACATCATGAAAAAATTGGTTGTTTTATTGATACTGCTTGGCTTCGTTCTATTTATGAGTTGCGAGGCCCCGGATCCTTCTCAACCTTC
>CAZBWV010000076.1:0-7762 GCA_964495805.1 uncultured Calditrichaceae bacterium | reverse complement strand
TGGCTTTAGGTTATACCGTACTCGATGCCACAGTGGCTTACCGAATTGGTGCGGTGAAAATTTCGCTTCTGGCAGAGAACCTGCTGGATACCGATTGGAATGAAGCCCAGTTCGACACGGAAAGCCGTTTGCCCGGCGAAGTAAAACCGGTGTCAGAAATTCATTTCACCCCGGGGAATCCGCGCAACTTTCGCGTGGGGGTGTCCTACTCCTTCTGAGCGAAGAGAGGCTCTGAACACACAGAGCAATGGAGAAAGCCACCTTTGGGGCAGGTCCAGATAGACCTTCCTGCCCATCCAGGACGACATTCTCTCCGTGTATCGGATAAACATCCGGGTATGGCCGGCAAAAATTTTCCCGCAGGTACCGCAAAGTGTATTCACTCCCTTTCTGCTGGAAAGTATTCTCTTTCCCGAAAGTGCTTTTCGAACCGGTGTGCAATTCTGAAAAAGCATTCAACCAAATAATTGTTCGCAACACCGGATAAACCGAAGTTCTTTCATCCGCAGGAAGATTCCGAATAACCGTTCCTGCTCCACGCTTTCGGCTCTATCGCACCAACCACTTTAAATCACATGAAGAACAAAACGACTGGCGCCCGGTTAAAAAGGGCTGAATTCTTTTCACCCTCTTCCCGGTGGGACACGTATCGTTTGAACAGGTGTTTCCCTAACCCGTTTGCAAAATGTACTCTTCTCCGTACCTTACAATGGTAACGCGGTATCCCTTTTCTTCCAATAACTGCTTTAAATGTTTCTGGGCGGGCGGTTCTCCGTGCACCAGGAAAATCTGTTTTAGTCGGCGGTAATCCAGCTGGGAGACAAATTCCAGCATCTCCTGATAATCCGCATGGGCGCTAAATGCGTGGAGTGTTTCCACCCGCGCATTCAGGCGATAATAGTCGCCGAATATGCGTACTTCCTTCTGTTTCTCCTGTATTTTTCGTCCCAGGGTATGCTCGGCCATAAAGCCCACAATCAAAATAGTATTCCGCCAGTCCTCAATATTGTTTTTTAGATGGTGCAAAATTCGGCCGGCTTCGCACATGCCAGAGGAGGAGATGATAATTGCCGGACCCTTCAGCTGGTTTAATTCCTTGCTTTCTGCCTCACTAACAATATATCGGAGTTCGTTAAATCCGAAAGGATTTTTGTGGTGCTCCAGAAAAGCCTGCCGGGTTTCCTGGTCGTAACACTCCTGGTGGACTCGAAAAATGGAGGTGGCATTGGTAGCCATGGGACTATCCACAAACACCGGGATGGAGGGAATGCGGTTCTGGTCGCGCAGCAGATGGATGAAATACACCAGCTCCTGTGTGCGCTCGATGGCGAAAGCGGGGACAATGATTTTGCCGCCGTGCTGAACGGTACGATTGATCACCTCAGCCAGCTTATCCATGGCCGATTCAATGGGATCGTGAAGGCGATCGCCGTAGGTACTTTCCATCACCAGATAATCCACCGGGGGCAATGGTTCCGGATCACGCAGGATCGGCAATCCTTTCCGTCCCAGGTCGCCGGTAAAGCCAATCCGCATCTTCTGGCCATTGCGGTGCACCTCCATCACCACCATTGCCGAACCAAGAATGTGCCCGGCATCGTAAAAGGTAATCTGAATCCCATCCGCCACATAAATAGGACGATGATAAGAAACGGTGACAAAGAAGTCCAGGCTATTCACCACATCCTGCTCATTGTAAAGAGGTTGTTTATCAAACTTTTCCCCGCGTTTATGGGCGCGTTTGCGCAGGTACTCGATGTCCTTCGCCTGGATGTGAGCGGAGTCCATCATAACCAGGCTGGCCAGGTCGCGAGTGGCGGGAGTGCTGAAAATATTCCCGTCGAACCCTTTTTTAGGAAGCAGGGGAATCAGTCCGCAGTGATCGAAATGGGCGTGGGTTAGTACGGTCGCCTGAAGCCGGGCAGCGTCGAACGGCCACTGACGATTTTTTTCTTCCGCTTCGGCACGCCGCCCCTGAAAGGCGCCACAGTCCACCATCACCACATCGTCCTGAACCTGGATGAAGTGCTTGGAACCGGTTACCTCCTGAGCCCCTCCGTGGGAGTAAAGTTTCGCTTGCATCGCCACACTCCTGTTTCGTTTTGCTCGATCCTATTGTAAGCATTCGATTTGGATCGGAAAAGATGTTTTTAAAATACTGACTCCAGTGCAAAGATGAAATTTTCACTTTTCTTTCAAATAGTCCCTCAGATATTTACCAGTGTAGGAGGTGGGATGCTTCATAATTTCTTCCGGGGTGCCTTCTGCCACGATCTCACCTCCCCGGTCGCCTCCTTCCGGGCCCAGGTCAATCATCCAGTCCGCACTGGCAATCACATCCAGATTGTGTTCGATGACGAGCAGGGAAGCACCGCCTTCTATCAATCTATCGAAGGCATCAAGCAACTTACGAATGTCCTCAAAATGAAGCCCGGTGGTGGGTTCGTCAAACAGGAATAGCACGTCCCGATGGGTTTTACGGGTCAGATGGGCAGCCAGTTTCAGTCGCTGAGCTTCGCCGCCGGATAGAGTCGTGGCCGGTTGACCCAGGCGCAGATATCCCAATCCCACCTCCTGCAGCGGGCGCAGTTTGCGTACCACACCGGGATGATCGGCAAAAAATGCCAGTGCTTCGTCCACACTCATCTGAAGTACATCATGGATGCTTTTCCCCCGATAATGGATGCGCAAAATATCCGTTTTGAACCGTTTTCCCTGGCAGGCTTCGCAGGTTACGTAGACATCGGCCAGGAACTGCATTTCAATTTTAATTTCGCCATCACCCTGGCACACCTCGCAGCGGCCTCCGGGAACGTTAAACGAAAAATAGCCCGGGGTATAGCCATGGGCACGCGCCAGAGTGGTGCCAGCAAATATTTTGCGAATATCGTCAAACGCCTTCATGTAAGTCACCGGATTGCTGCGTGGGGTTCGACCGATGGGAGACTGGTCCACCAGTTCCACCGCCTGCAGGTACTCCCATCCGCGCACACCGGTGTGCGCTCCCACCTTTCCCTGAAATTTCCCCGTCCGACGCAGGTAAGCCCGGTAAAGCACCTCCTCCACCAGAGTGCTTTTTCCCGAACCGGACACACCGGTCAGACAAACCATTTTCCCCAGGGGAATGGTCACGTCTATATTTTTCAGGTTGTGTTCCCGGGCACCCAGAATGGTTAGCGCGCGACCGTTTCCTTTCCGTCGCCGGGATCGGCGGGGAATCTGACGCTCGCCGCGTAAATATGCGGCGGTGATGCTCCTGGTGTCCTTCAAAAACTTCCGGGAACTTCCGCTGAACACAACCTCACCCCCAAATTCCCCGGCAGCCGGCCCCATCTCCACAATATACTCCGCATTTTCCACCACCTCCCGATCGTGTTCCACTACCACCACTGTGTTTCCTGCTTCCACCAGGGATTTCAGAATGCTGATGAGCCGACGGGTATCGCGCGGGTGAAGTCCAATCGTGGGTTCGTCCAGAATATACAGGGTGCCGGTGAGGGCAGAGCCCAATGCAGAAGCCAGATTGATGCGCTGGAATTCTCCACCGCTCAAACTGTTCGCCCTTCGGTCCAGATGCAGATAATCCAGACCGACATCCAGCAAATACTTCAGACGGGTGCGAATTTCCTGAAGCAACTGCCCGGCTATTTGCTGCTGATATTCGCTTAACGAAAGCTCCTGGAAGAACCGGTACAGCTCCCGGATGTTCATCCGCACCAATTGAGAAATATCCCGCCCGGCAATTTTAACCGCCAGCGCTTCGGGGCGCAACCGACGCCCCCCACACTGGGTGCAGGTGAAATAGCTTCGGTATCGGCTGATCAGCACGCGAACATGCACTTTATATTTTTTGGTCTCCAGCCAGCGGAAAAATCCGCGTATGCCGGGAAACTCGGGGGTTCCTTCGATGATGAGCTGGCGATGCCTTTCCTCCAGATGCTTCCAGGGCCGATCCATGGGAATCCCGTATCGCCGCGCCACATGGGCCAGGCGGGTGAGCAAATGGCTGTACGCGGGGGTATTCCATGGTGCAATGGCTCCCTCCCGCAGGCTCTTTTCCGGATCGGGAATCACTTTGTTCAGATCGATGTCCATCATATCCCCAAACCCCTGGCATCCGGGACACGCTCCGTAGGGATTGTTAAAAGAAAACAGCCGGGGTTCCGGTTCCACCATGGGGGTTCCGCACTTCCGGCACACAAAATCCTGCCGGAAGGTTTCGATGGTGCTGTCTTCCAGAATCAGGGTCAGACTTTGTTCACCCGCCTGGAAAGCTGTTTCGATGAAGTCCATCATCCGGGCGCGGTCCATTCCCTCCCGCTTCACCGCCCGGGTAACAATCACATACGTATCGGATCGGGTAAAATCGATGGGTTGGCGGCGGAGGTCCAGCACCTGCCCGTCCTGATAGACGCGCAAAAAGCCCTGCTGTTGCAGGAACCGGGGGATTTTTTCCGGATGTTCCCGTTCGGCATCGGACAGGTGAAAGGCAAGATAAAATCGGGTTCCTTCGGGTAATTGCTGAATGCGCCGCCACACATCCGCGGGCAATTCCTTTTTGACCGGTGCCCCACAGCGAAGGCAAAACAACTCCCCGATGCGTGCATATAGCAGGCGAAGGTAATCGTAAATTTCGGTAACGGTGCCCACGGTGGAGCGGGGATTCCCCGAGGGCACTTTTTGCTGAATGGCAATAGCCGGGCAAATTCCCCGAATTGCCTGCACATCCGGGCGGGGCATCTTCTCCAGAAACTGCCGGGCATACGCAGATAACGACTCCACATAGCGTCGCTGCCCCTCTGCATACAGGGTATCGAATGCCAGGCTGGATTTACCCGAACCGCTCGGCCCGCAAATCACCACCAGCTCTCCCCGGGGAATCCGAAGCGTTATATTCTTCAGATTGTGCACCCGGGCACCTTCTATTTCAATGAATTCCCGCGCCATTCTCCTCCTTTTTCCCCATAGAGATCGAACCCCCGTTTCCCGGCTCGCTTTCGACTGACAAAGGAACCGGCAGACCGGAATAAAAAACGCGGCATATCGCCGCGCTCTCTGTTGACAGGTTTCAACGCTCTGCTTACAAATTAAACCGTAAAAACGCTCCGATTCCCTGATGCTCCTTCAACGCTGTGCCAGCGGGAATCTGATAAAAGTCGCCGTTGTAGTTCACCGTGTTTTCCACAATCTCGTCAAACAGGTCATCCATTTCTTCCGTTCTGGCACCGCACACCGGACACACCTCCTCATCCACACTCAGGTAACCGCAGGAGAAACACTCCCGACCGGGTAACACCACATCCTCCTCAATGAGCAGCAGACGAATATTCCCCATGTTGGCATTTTTCAACACTCCTTCCAGGCCCACCACCGCCCGGTTGTTTTTCGCAGCATCCGTGATAAGCTGCTCCACCAGTTGCTGGTAACGCTGCTGGTTCAGACGATTTTCCGTTTCCTGAACTAAGGATTTAATCTTGTTCACATCCCAGGCACCCGGTGTGGTATCCACCCGTTCCACAATTCGCCCGGTGATGTAAGAATGCAAATGCCGTTCGAACTCCGGCAGATATTCGCTCTGTCCGCCCAGAATAAAGTAATCGAACTGACGGGCATTGTGCAACCGGAAGAGCAGGTTGGCAACCCGTTTAAAATGCTGGTGAGTATGGTAATCGATGTGCCGCATCACACGCTTTTCTTCCAGACCGTACCAGCCCGCAACCCGTACCTTTCCGGGTACATCTTCCGAGAGCAGCTCGGTAATATCCAGAATTTCACCCATGTAATATTCGAAAATCTGTGCCTTTTTGCGATCCACAATGGCAAAGCAGAAGCGGTGGTACTGGTTCAAAATGGCCACCAGGGGTCGAAGGTACGGATCGGGGTCCACAATGAGGGCATTTTTCACTTTCTGGGGCAGTCGGAACACCTCCCACATTTCTCCGCCGCGGCTGCTAAAAATAGCCAGCCCGCGTTGGTTGCCCTCCACCGCCATGGTTTCCACAAAGTCCAGTATTTTATCGAAATCCTTTTTCAGTGCTTCCTTTTGTTCGTGTCCCAGCTCGCTTTTCTCCACCTCCTCGCGGCGGGACTTTACCAGATCCTTGGTCAGAATGCGAATCTTATCCAGCGTGGTGTGCCGTAAATCCGTATTGACGTAAAAACTTAACACCGGAAAATCTGTGCTCTTGTAATTCAACAAATCATCAATCTGTTGAAAAGTAATCATTGTGCCTCCTTTTTATTTGAATTTTCTCTTATTTCTGCGTAAACTTTGTTGGACTCATTTCGGAGTCCATTTATTAGATTGAGGGAGTTCGAGAAAAGTTTCACGCTTTGCCAGGTTTTTCGTCTATTTGGCAGAAGATTTTATCGAATGAATCTCCGGGGTCATAACCATGTTTCTGATCGATAAAATTGCCGAAGACAAAATTCGGGAAGCTCAGGAGCGAGGGGAATTCCGGGACCTACCACTGGCAGGGGTTCCCTACCGAATGGATGGATACCTGTTTGAGGACCCACGTTTTCGCCTGGAAAACAAAATATTGCGCGACCACAACTTCCTGCCCCTTCCGCTGGAACTGAAAAAACGCATCGAAACAGAGCGGGAAAAAGCCCGGGCATTGATCGACTCCTTTCGCCCGGTTTACCAGGCCCGGCTTGCCGAGTTGCTAAATACTTTGCCCCTGGAACCCGGATACAGTGCCGATGAATACACAGAACACCTGGAACGCCACCGACGACTGCTGCAACGAACGCTGCCTCTAATTCTGCAAACCAGACCCAGTTCCCGCCTGCGATTTCAAATCTTTTTATTGAACCGTGCCGTGCGCCAGCGTGCCAACCGGCTGGAAGAACATTGCAACGAAATGCTTCGATTGATTTCGCTGTACAATCAGGAGATTCTCCGCGCTACCCTGAAACGGCGGGATATGTTTCGTAACTTTACCACCATGGGAACCAGGGTGGTGGAAATTCTCCGCCAGGATTTCCGCCAGCGATACCCCATGGCACAAAGTTCGTGAAAAACCGTCCGGGAGAAGAAGGAAAGTCGGTACCAGCAGCGTGTTAAAAAAGGTTAAAGCACCGTACAGTCCGATAAGAAGACAACCCCCAAAGCAGACCTGTCCGTTGTGCCGGTTCAACACAACCACCTGTGCCAGATGATTTTGAAAATGATCATTGTTTCGGAAGGATACCGATCCGATCAATCAGGGCATTAACAACTACCAGGGAAGAGCAAATATTTATCTTCTGCTAAAACCTCGAATCCGATTATTAGTCGCTTCACCCGAAAGCGTCTTTTTCAGAAAAACCGCATTTAAAATTAGCTACCGATCCCCAACATGACAACTGGGATCAACTTCTCGTCCCCCCTTTTTCCCATATTTCCCAATGTCCTTTGATTTCTTCAATATCTTCGCCAGTACACCTTCTCGAAAGCTTCCACAATATGTTGTTCTTCGGATGATCGGTGGGCTGGGTCCTTGCCAAGCAGAGCAATCATTTGCCTTAAGGGGATGTTCCGAAGAGGCAGGAGAAGTTCCGGGGTGAGCCGTTCCCGCTGATCATATTCCAGAATTTCCAGAATCTGAGCGGTGGATAGGGAGAGAAATACATCCATGATTTCCCCGTCGAAGGCCTGATCGCGCTCCCTCTCGATAATGTTCCACACCTTTTCCAGCGGTTCCCGGTCCCGATATTGGCGGCGGGAGGTTAGCGCATCGAACACATCGGCCAGAGCCAGTACCCGTCCACCTAATGG
>CAZBWV010000075.1:0-13272 GCA_964495805.1 uncultured Calditrichaceae bacterium | reverse complement strand
GGGGGATAGGAGGGGAAAAGAGAATGAAGAGATGAGATTAGGGGAAGGAAGAGGGAAATTCTTCTCATTTACCCGAGAGAATCGGTAATCGATTTCTCGACCATATCCACGGTAAGATAGAATCGAACTTAAATTTTATCAGGAGTGAACTCATGAAACCCAATATTCGGAAACAGGCGGTGCTTCGCTTATTGCTGATTGCAGCACTGGTGGTGGGTCTTTTTTTACAGAGCTGTTCCACCCGCAAAGTAACTGTTCCGCCCATTACGCAACAACCGACCGGTAGGTATCTGTACGGAAAGTTTGTCTGGCACGACTTGCTTACTTACGACGTGGAAGCAACCCGTCAGTTTTACGGAAAATTATTCGGCTGGACTTTCCGGGAAGATGCTCCGGGCAGGTATATTACCATTTTGTACAAAGATGAGCCCATCGGAGGCATCGTTTATGTGGAAGCCATCAAAAAGAAACATTATCGTGCGCAATGGATGAGTTACTTATCGGTGCCGGATGTGGATCGGGCCGTGGAGCTGGTAAAAAGCGAAGGTGGAGAAGTCCTGCGCACCCCACGGGATGTGGCACGACGCGGACGCATGGCGGTTGTGCGCGATCCCCAGGGAGCCCTGCTGGCGCTGTTACATTCCGAAACCGGTGACCCACCTGACCGGGAACCACAGGACTTTGAGTGGTTGTGGGAAGAAAATTTAACCAACGACGTTCGGGCGGCGGTGGCATTCTACACCAAATTAGCCGGCTATACCAGCGAAGCCATTCAAAATCCGCAAATTGCCGATACCAGTGTGCAGTACTTTGTACTGAAAAAGGGGAATCAGCCCCGTGCTGGCATTACCCGAATTCCCTGGCAGGGCGTTCGGCCCAACTGGCTACCTTACATCAAAGTCAGTGATCTTCAACCACTGGTGAATATGGTGGAACAGTTAGGGGGCAAGGTATATCTGAAGCCCAATCCCAACATTCGGGAAGGCAACGTGGCTTTGATTGCAGATCCCACCGGTGCGGTGGTGGCACTGCAAATCTGGCCCATGCCCTGAAGGGCAAACCTATTTAGAGTTCAAAAAAAAGGAGAACTTCCATGAAAATGAGTATTCGCATAACATTACTTATCGCAGCACTGTTTTTACTGCTTAACTGGAGCGGTTGCGCCGGTCCGGCTAACGTCACCGTAGGGGTCGGAGTAGCAGTACCCGGTCCCTGGGTTGGTGGTCCGTATCCCGGTTACGGTGGCGTGTGGGTTGGTCGTCCCTATCCACCACGGCCATATTATCCGCTTCTCGATGAGCATCGCACATTTGTTCAGCTGCTTTTCCCGGAATCCACCAACCCAGGCAAGCTGATTTACGTGCCAGAACTTGTCCGCTCCGGAAGCGTTCCCCTTACCGGTCGGCAAAATATTTTTTCTTTTATTGAAAATGATTAAACAGAAAGCTAATTTTTTGTTTCGGATTTGCGGCTAACGTGAATTGAGGGAAAAATGACACGGGAAGAACTGTTTAAATTAACCCATTTAGTGACCTGCGCTGGCTGAGCATCCAAGATCGGTCCGGGCGACCTTCAGGATATTCTCAGTGAAATTCCCGGCGTGGATGATCCCAGGTTGCTGGTGGGCATCGAAACCCACGACGATGCCGGTGTGTACAAACTGAATGATGATCTGGCACTGATTCAAACCATCGACTTTTTTACACCGGTGGTGGACGATCCCTATGATTACGGGCAGATTGCCGTGGTGAACTCCCTGAGCGATATTTACGCCATGGGGGCCACACCTCTGACGGCATTAAACGTCGTGGGGTTCCCGATTACCACGCTGGATAAAATCAATTTAGCTTACATCATTAAAGGTGGATGGGACAAAGCCCGGGAAGCGGGTGTGGCCATTCTGGGCGGACATTCGGTGAAAGATCCGGAAGTGAAATATGGTCTGGCGGTTACCGCTATTGCCCATCCGGACAAAATTATTCGGAATAATACCGCCCGTCCCGGCGATGCGCTGATCCTTACCAAACCACTGGGTACGGGTATTCTAACCACCGCACTGAAAAACGAAATGCTACCGGACGATTTGCTTAAAATCGTCACCGATACCATGAAGCGGCTTAACAAAACCGCTTCGGAAGTCATGCGACAACATGGGGTGACCGCTTGCACGGATGTCACCGGTTTCGGGTTACTGGGCCACCTATACGAGATGATGGTGGGAAGCGGTACCACTGCCCAGCTGGATACCGCCAGTATCCCCCTGCTTCCGGAAGTACTGACGTTTGCCGAGAAAAAACAGATTCCCGCGGGTTTGAAGGAAAATCGCCAATTCCTGACGGACTTTGTTCAGGTGCCAGACAATATGAATCCGCATTTGCTTAACGAATTGTTTGATCCGCAAACTTCCGGCGGATTGCTCATTACCGTACCTGAATCGGAAGCGGATGCCTGCGTTTCTCACCTCCGGGAAAGCGGGGACGTTAACGCATCGGTGATTGGCAAAATCATTTCCGCACACGCCAAACCAATTATTCTGGAATAATTCTTTTTCTTTCATCAAGTCATAAAAGGGGCTGTCGGTACAGGCAGCCCCTTTTTTGTCTGGAAATGAAAAGGATAAGGAGAATAGGAGTCATAAAGGGATTCAATGAATGGCGAGAGAACGGGGAGAATGAATGAAAATATCATTAATCTCTGTATTGTGCGGGAGAGTAAAGAAAAGAAACAATATTTTTGAACAAGAAAATGAAGAGAGCGAGTTCAACTGTGGAGACAGAGCCAACTACTTAAAATCCGCAGGATCGAAAATGCCCTGAAATACCGGTTGAACAGGACCTTCCAGATAAAACTGACCGTCCGAATTCTTGCCCACTTTTAGCCTTCCACCGGGAGCCTGCACTTCCACAGGAAAATCAGGGTTTCCCCAGCAATCCGCTGCAAAAACTGCCGCCAGCGTCCCGGTCCCGCAGGAGAGGGTTTCCCCCTCCACTCCACGCTCATACGTCCGGATGTGAATTTTCGAACCGTCCGTCTGAATAAAATTCACATTGGTACCTTCCGGAGCAAAAGCGGGATGGTAACGGAAGAAACTCCCCCATTTCTGGACTTCCAGATTGTGCAGGGAACTTTCCATTTCCAGAACCAGATGCGGCACTCCGCTATGCACCCACATCATGCGTCGATATCGAATTCCGGATGGTTTCCGAAAACCGGTAAAAGAAAGGCGCCTGGGAAGCTGCGGCCAGTGGATACGAACCACCCGGGGTGCCACTAACTCCGCCCGATAGGTCTGTTCCCACACCCGGAACTGAAACTGAGATACCTGCGGTTGAAACAGACTGACAAAATAGACTGCCGTACGGGCACCATTGCCGCACATGGGAGCAGGAGAGCCATCGGGATTGAAAAACTTCATGGAAAACCGTCCCGGTTCACCCGGTTCCACCAGCATCAAACCATCCGCACCAATCCCCAGATGCCGATGACACAACCGGGCGAACAGCTCCTTTTCGGTGCCTTGAAAATATCCGGTTCGATTGTCAATCAAAATAAAATCGTTACCGGTACCGTGAATTTTGCGAAAGGGAATACGCATGTATGAATGATAAATTTTGATTTTAATGGATCAATCGAATGATTTTGCCCTGGGTGGTCCAGCGCTTGCGCACCTTTACGGTATCGCTGCGCATTACAAACGGTTCGGCAAACTGCCAGGGACGGGTGCTACCCCGATCCCACCGGCCATTTTTGTTTCTATCCAGAATAGCGCGCAACAGGTAACCACCGGCAGGAAGGAATGGAATAAGAAACTCCTTCCCCGCCGGGGCAAAAGTGGTGTACACATGTTGGTTTTCCGTACTCACCGCCTGAACAATGACCGGATCGGCTTCACCGTCCTGTACCAGCACCCGACCGGAGATTTCTCCCAACTCCGTCCAGCTAATGGTGGTAAAACGAAGGCTCAGCAATGTGTCGGGAAATGCCCGACCAAAAATATCGTGTATCATACCTAAATTCAGCTGCACGGTATATTCGGTGCTCTTTTCCAGAAGCGAATCCGGTATAAACCGGGGCGCGGTGAGATCTCCCCACTCCCACCGACCGTCCAGGGTATCCCCCTGTTCATCCGCAATGGTGACGGCATGCCGAAAATTTTCGGTATCCACCGGTGCACTAAATTGTAATAAAATTTGCGTGTGGTACGGTACATTTTCTGCTTTGTGCGCAGGAGTCATTTTTCGAAAGGACGGCGGAAGGGTGTCCGGTTTGGCAGCCGCGGTCCAATCCGCCACCAGTGGCTGAGCCGGTTCATTCCCGCTCCGGTCTGTCACACCCCGTAGTTCGGCCCGCATTGGTCTGCCTGCCGGGATCGGGGAGAAATAAAGTGCCAGCCGGGTGCTATCCGACCGCAATAATGAATACGCCAGCGGGGGAACATACTTCCCATCCAGCGTATCCTGTACCCGCACAGCGAACGAATCGCTCAAGCAAATCGGCTCACTAAACTCCACCTGCACCTGACGATTGCTCACTGTGTCCACCGATTTTACCTCCGGCGCCGTGGTGTCCTCCTCAATCATCCAGAAATTTAAATTGGTAAACGCGGTATCGGCCGAATCCAGAACCACATCGGTAAACGGTAAGCCAACCAGGTCGCTCTCCATTGTGTACACCCTGTTCATGTCCCGATCTTCCAGGGCAATCACGCGAAAACGGCCATCCGGTAAATAATTGAGCAGAAAATGACCTTGTTCATCTATTTGAGTGTGAAAAATGGCCCGGTGGTTCAGCAGGGAATCCACATTCTGCCCCGCATGTAACCGATAAGCGTAAATGTACACATCCTGCCACTTGCGGAAACCATACACCCTTCCCATCAGGCGATTTTGAGTCAGCACCGGTCCGGTGGAAAACGCCAGCTGAAACGGTTCCGCCAGATTGTTCCCATGCAAATCCTGGATTCCCGTCCCCAGCGTA
Source organism: uncultured Calditrichaceae bacterium (assembly GCA_964495805.1). Taxonomy (GTDB): domain Bacteria; phylum Calditrichota; class Calditrichia; order RBG-13-44-9; family RBG-13-44-9; genus JALXCH01. Next base: position 8,295 of record CAZBWV010000075.1, on the reverse strand, counting down.
AGCACCAGAGTGGTGCTGTCCGGCAGTGGTGATTTGAGCTTCAGCCACAGCTTTTTGCTCCCTTTCCATTTAATTTCCGGCGCCTGTTCGGGTTCGGGAATGAGCCAGAAATTATTGGTCAATGTGCCCCGGCTAATTCCCTCGCTGAACTCAATCTCAATACGCTCCAATTCCTTAACATTTACCGCACCGGGCTCGGGAACTGAGCGAACCACTCGTGGAGGTGTTTTATCTTCCGGACCCCCGGAGGGAGCTACCCGATGGGCGCACTGAAGCAGGAGAAGCATCCCCAGGATGCCCCCTGCTCTTCCCAATACCGATACCCACCGCCAAAGTGGCTGATATGGGAATACCTCTTTCCGTTTCTTCCAGGCCGAAATCATGCGCATGTTCAAATACAACTCCCGGTCTGTTTTCCAATCTGCTGGAAAGTTCGTTTCACTCGCGAATTACCCCATCAAATTACAGTGAAATCCGTTTCAATCCAAAATATTTGTTACGGTAAGCAGCGGGATTAATTGACCTCTGCCATTTACACACTGATTGATCCGGTTCTCAGGATTGTTCTTCGCCAGGCATCTGACAGCGATCCAGCTGCGTTTCCAGAAATTGCCGGAAATCCTGCAGGGAAAAATTTGCTCGTTGATTCAGACAAAAGGGATAACCCACCACCATCCGTCCGTTCCCCCGGGTGGGAAGGGTTTGCCACCGTGGCCAGGCAGAATACACATTACACAGGGACACCACTACAATGGGTACGGCAAAATAACAGAGCAAACGCACCACATTCATTTTAATCGGCTGCCGGGCACCATCCCAGCAGCGCTCCCCCTCGGGAAAAATTCCCACCGGAATATTTCGCTCCAGCGCCTGCCGTACATAGGGGTACACCAGCGGGTCCGTCTGATAACGAGTGGTAGGGATTCCCCGGCCAATTCGTAAAAAATATCGTGCCAGTGGCGAAATAAAAGAAGTGCTCTTGGTCAGGAAGGCAATCCGGGAGTCCAGCAACGCCAGAATCAGAAAGGGATCCACAATGCTCTGGTGGTTGGCCAGTAGAATAAACGGGTACTCTTCGGGCAGTTGCTGATTCCCCTGCGTCCGCATCCCCAACCAGCGGCGCCCAAACCATCGGATCAGCGCCAGAATGGTTTTGACCACCCATTTTTCTACTTTTCCGGGCACCGGTGTCCCAGTCGGATACAATACAGCCCGGGTGGCAGGACACTCCGGGGCAACCACCCTGAGCATCGGTTGATACTCCAGAATCCTCTTTCCCTGCTCGCGATAAAATCGATCCAGCCACTTCCGGAATAATATCTCATACTTCAGGGCACTCTCGCGCCGAAATTCAATCTGGTAAAACGGTCGCTTTTTAAGTTTGAACTCAAAGTAGTGGCTATTGGTGGTGACACAGGTAAAATCGGTAAGCGGAAAGCGATGGACGCGTTTTTCCCCCACAAACACCACTTCTTCCGGGTAAAACACCAGATGCCCCCGATCCACAGGGAGGGGAACTTCAATATTTCGGGAAAAAAGTCCCTGGAATCCACGAAAAGTTATATTGTTTCGCGCCTGTCGGAGCACCGCTGGCTGACTGATTCGCCAGGGCTCCAGCCCGTGCGGTAATCTTTTCCGGAAAGATTCCGGGATGTGACGGGAGGTTTGCTGAAGCGGGATGGTTTCACTCATGCGTTGCAGCATCTGATGGGCACTTAACGATTCCGCTGGCAGTCGGAATTTACCCTGCTCCCAGTGGAATTCCGTACCGCACATCCGGCAACGGTGATGTTCGATGCTTTCTTCCGTTCCACAAATCGGACAGATGAATAAAAATGGGTGGGACATAGGCTGGGTTCCCCGATTTGGTGCACGGGCGGGAATTATCCGGGTAAAAAATAAAAAATTGAGTGTGGCGGGAGAATGTCCACTTTGTCTTTCCTTTCTGCCTGTTCAGGAAAAGCCAGAGGAATTCCCATAACCACAAAAAAAGCCGTTTCGGAAATCGATCTTTCGGGAAGCAAATTTGTTTTCCCGAAACTCATCACTCAATTTCCAAAACGGCCTGCCCCGTGTTTCTTCGTTCAGGATTTACGTTCCTTGATTCGGGCGGCTTTGCCCACGCGGTCGCGCAGGTAGTACAGTTTCGCCCGACGCACCTTCCCGCGACGCACGACTTCGATTTTGTCGATGCGCGGGGAATGCAACGGAAAGATACGTTCCACACCAATTCCGTTAGAAATCTTTCGCACGGTAAAAGTGGAATTAATTCCGTTGTCGTGGCGTTTAATGCACACACCGGTGAAGACCTGAATTCGCTCTTTATTCCCTTCAATCACCTTCACGTGCACGGAGAGGGTATCCCCGGGACGGAAATCAGGAATGTCCGTGCGAATCTGATCGGCAGTGACCACATTTAAAATATCCATTGTTATCGCCTCCGTTACGTTTCTTTATTTTTCTTTTTCATCATTTCCAGATATTTTCGGTACAGATCCGGCCGTCTTTTTCGGGTTCGCTCAATGCGCTGTTGCTGGCGCCATTGTTCAATTTTTTGATGATGTCCGGAAAGCAGCACTTCCGGGACACGCATTCCCCGGAATTCTTCCGGACGGGTGTAATAGGGACAATCCAGCAAAAAGTTCTGAAATGAATCCGTGCGAGCCGATTCAATATCGCCCAGAACACCAGGAATGAGGCGGACGATGGCATCGATCATCAGCAGGGTGGGGATTTCACCACCGGAAAGTACAAAATCGCCCACTGAGATTTCGTCGGTTACCCAGGTGTCGATCACCCGCTGATCCACCGCCTTATAATGCCCGCACAGAAAGATCAGATGCTCGGCCCGGCTGAGCTCTTCGGCTACTTCCTGCGTAAACAGACGACCCTGAGGTGTGGGGAAAATCACCCGCACCGTTTCAGACGGCTTCTCATCCTGTAATAGATCCTCCATGGCCAGAAATACCGGTTCCGGTTTAATAATCATTCCCGGACCGCCCCCGTACGGCGTGTCGTCCACCGTCCGGTGCTTATCTCTGGCGTAATCGCGCAAATCCACCAATCGGATTTGCAAATCGATGCGTTTTCGCGCCTGCTTGAGAATACTCTCGTCCAGCGGTTCCCGTAAAATCCGCGGAAAGATGGTAATGACATCGATACGCATTACATCCCTTCCAGCAGACGCACAATCATTTTACCCTGGTTCACATTCACTTCCCGGACAAACTCACCAACTGCCGGAATGAGCACTTCCCGATTTTTTCCTCGCACCAGGTACACGTCGTTCCCGCTCATCTGAATTACTTCCGTCAATCGTCCCACATAATCTCCGGAGTCGGTAAACACCTCCAGCCCGATCAATTCGTGAATAAAATACGTATCGCGGGGGAGAGCGATTTTCTGGTTTTCCGGGAGGAGAATTTCTTTGCCTACCAATTGTCTGGCCTGTTCCCGGGTGTCGACATCTTTGAACTTCAGCAGAACACTTTTGTTGTCGATTTTTCGATCCTGAATGATTTTACCTTCCGGTTCCCCGGGCGCTTCCAGAAAAACAACCCGAATCCCATCCAGGCGATTCGGTCTCCCCGAATACATCTCCACTCTCACCCACCCTTCCGTTCCGAAAACACGAAGGATTCGTCCAACAGAGATATATTCCTCGTTCATAAACAAAGATTCGAAGGGGGAAGACCCCTTCGAATCCCATCCTATTTAAAAACACCCTTTATTCCAAAATTTCCAGGACGGCGCGTTTGCCGACCTTTGCGGCGGCAGCACTCAACAAGGTGCGAATTGCCTTGGCCGTTTGCCCCCGTTTGCCGATTACTTTGCCCAGGTCGCCATCGCCGACACGCAATTCGTAAACCGTCACGCGCTCGCCTTCCACTTCGGTCACCTGCACTTCTTCGGGCTTATCCACCAGATGCTTTGCGATGAATTCGACAAATTCTTTCATTACCCTTTCCTCCTTTACAGATTAGTTAGTTGAGCACTTCATCTATCGGCTAACCCATGTAACAAAGCAAAAAGGTTATTCGTTTTTAGATTCCGCTTCCGCTTCTGCCGAAGGGGCGGTTTCTTCCTTTTTTACCGAAGAAGCTTCTGAAGGTTCGGAGTTTGTTTCGGCTTTCTCTTCCGTGCCGGAGGTGCTTTCCTGAGGTTTCGTAGCTTCGGCTTCAGCTTCTTTTGCTTCCGGCTCAGGGGTTGCCTCCGCAGCCTGACCCTTTTGTGCGGCCAATTCCGCTTCCAGCTTTCGCTGCTTTTCCAGTTGCAGAACTTCCCACTTTTTCATCTCTTCCTCAATTTTTTCCGGAGAGAGGCCCTGTTTCTGCAAATGGAAACGCATGATAATGCCTTTTCGACGCAGCAAGCTTTTTACCGTTTCGGTGGGTTGCGCACCCACGCCTAACCAGTACAATGCGCGTGCTTCATCCACTTCCACCGTAGCCGGATGCGTTAACGGATTGTAGTAACCAATTTCTTCGATGAATCGACCATCTCGCGGAGAACGCGAATCTGCCACCACAATTCGATAAAACGGACGTTTTTTCCGACCCATTCTGCGCAATCTTAATCTGACCGCCAAGTTATACCTCCATAATTTTATTTTTTAAATTTGAATTTCTATTTAAAATGGAAGCGTTCCCGGAGGCATGGCGCCCCGGAACCTTCCGCGTTTCATACGCTTTATCATTTTACGCATTTCTTCGAACTGACGCAATAACTGATTTACATCCTGAACCCGTGTGCCACTCCCTGCCGCAATGCGACGGCGACGACTTCCGTTAATAATTTGTGGACGCCGACGCTCTTCTGGTGTCATAGAATTGATAATTGCCTCCACCCGAACAAATGCCTTATCGTCCACCGGAACATTCTTTAACTGCTTTCCGATTCCCGGAATCATACTTAAAATCTGTTCCAGCGGACCCATTTTTTTAATTTGTTGAAGTTGCGCATAAAAATCTTCCAGAGTAAACTCTTCTTTGCGCAGCTTCTTTTCTAACTTTTTTGCTTCTTCAACATCGATGGCTTCCTGAGCTTTTTCCACCAGGGTAACCACATCGCCCATGCCCAGAATCCGTGAAGCCAATCGATCCGGATAAAATGGTTCAATCGCATCCGGTTTTTCGCCCACGCTCAGGAATTTAATGGGACGATTGGTCACCGCACGAATAGAGAGCGCCGCCCCGCCACGGGCATCGCCATCCATTTTCGTCAATACCACTCCATCGAAATCCAGGCGCTCTAAAAATTCCTTTGCGGCTGTTACCGCATCCTGACCGGTCATCCCGTCCGCAATAAACAAAATTTCCTGGGGTTTCAGCTCCGCTTTAATGCGTTCCAGTTCCTGCATCATCTCTTCATCAATATGCAGACGTCCGGCAGTATCCAGAATCAGCACATCCCGTCCCTGTTCCCGTGCTGCTTTCACTGCATGTTTGCAGATGGCCACCGCATCCCGTGAGTCTTCTGCATAAACCGGGATGTTCAGATTTTTCCCCAGCACCTGCAACTGCCGGATGGCGGCGGGTCGGTAAATGTCTGCAGCGACCAACATGGGATGGTGCCCTTTCTTCCGCAGGAAATTGGCCAATTTGGCAGCAAAAGTGGTTTTACCGGACCCCTGCAGACCGGCCAGCATCACAATGGTGGGGGGAATACCCGCCATCTTAATCTCGGCGCGGGATTTGCCCATTAACTCAATGAGTTCATCGTGCACAATTTTAACAATTTGCTGACCAGGGGTGACACTGCGAAGAACCTGCTCTCCCACTGCCTTCTGGCGAACCCTCTCCACAAAATCCTTGACCACCCTGTAATTCACATCCGCTTCCAGAAGGGCGCGTCGGATTTCCTTGAGCGATTCCGCAATATTCTTTTCTGTTAACTTCCCGTGGCCGCGAATCTTTTTGAGTGTCGCTTCCAGTTTCGCCGTTAAATCTTCAAACATATCTACTATGCCGTTTCAGTCCGCAATATTCACTTACATAAAAGCGGGAGAATTTAAAGAATGAATCATGGTATTGCAAGATTTTTTTATTGTTATTCAAAAAGATGCACAGCCTTTCGGGTGTTGATTCCATATTCTCGTCCATACACACCCGGTTAAAAAATCCCACCTTTTCTCTCCGTTTTAGTTTGATGAAATCATTACTGAAAAGATTCCTATGTTTTTCAAAAAAATTTTGGTTTTTTCCCTCCCTTTTGATGAAAATCACTTTATATTCATTTTCATTTAAATATATTTCATTCGAATTCATATCCGATATCGGTCAATAAACACTGATTCAATTATAAATTGAACTACCTGACAAAAGAGGAGGATGTGTCATGAGAGCATCACAGAGGCTTCATTTTCGTTTCCTCCGTGGAAACGGGAAACATGAGTTTTTTCTTATTCTTTTTCTCTTCTTGCTCTCTACTGGGTATGCCACCCATTATTACGTCAGTCCCAATGGAGACGATACCACCGGAGACGGTTCCGAGCTCAATCCCTGGCGAAGTATTCAATATGCCATCAACCAATCCGTAGCAGGCGACACTGTATTTGTGATCGATGACGGAAATGAGACAACTGATGATTATATTGAGAATGTGGATGTCAATAAAGCCGTGTTTATTCTGGGCGTGAGTCAGAATGCCACCACCCCTCAGGTAAAAGCAGCGAGCACCGGAGACCATGTTTTTGATATCACGGCAAGTAATGTTTTCCTGGATAATTTGAAAATTTACGGCGCTACCGATGCCGGTATGGCTGCCATTCATCTGTACAATGTGAGCAATTGTACGGTAAAGAATAATACCTGCGGATGGGATGCAATCCATAACAACACGTATGGAATTTTACTGAACAGTTCTTCGGATCAAAACGTACTGTCGTTCAACACATGTAATTACAATTCCTTTGGGATCAGTCTGGTTCAATCCAGTTACAACAAGGTGATTCAAAATACCTGCAGCAATAATTCCAATCATGGCCTTGAACTTTATAACGGATGTAACAACAATGTTGTTCACGAAAATATTTGCACGAATAATGTAAATTACTACGGAATGTATTTATGGCAGAACTCCAGTTACAATTCCATTACCAGTAATCAATGCGATGGGAACGGAAAACATGGGATTTTAATTTCCGGTTCCCGATACAATTGTGTTTCGGATAATCAAATTCGCTCCAATTTTGAGAACGGAATCGAGCTATACAGCGTAGCCACATACAACCAATTGATAAATAACACTATCGAAAATAATTCCGGTTATGGAATTAAAATAGATAGCAACTCCGGAGGAGGCAGGGTAGCACTGAATGACATAGCGAACAATACACTGGGTAACATTAATAATGGGAGTCTGACCGTTTTGTGGAATACTGTGGTCAAATTGGGTTATTGTTACAATGCTTCGACGTCGCTTAAGCATTTTGCGGGCAATTCCTACAGCGATTATGCGGGAAATGATACCGATAACGATGGAATTGGTGATGCCGCCTATACCACGGGAGGAGCGAATGATACCAGTCCTTTATTCCAGACGTACTCCCATTACAACTGGCAAACCTGGGTATTGGGTAAGGGTTTTGAGCTATTCAAGGCAGATTTTGGCACGCAAGGTAACCGGGACATGTTAAATTCGGGTAGTGATTTTATTTTTACATTCAATGAACCGACAACTACCAACATCCACTTTTCTGCAGGTGATGAAACCCAGGGGACAACCTGGAGCGGAAAACTGACTTTTGCCACCGCCCCTGCGTCCGGGCACAGCTTCCGGATTGATGTGGGCTATGCCGACGATAAAAACGGAACCAACTTCACCGCCGCAGGACCTTATGCCACCATTACCGGTGATGACGCCAGCACGGAGTTTGCTTTTAACTGCAACGCAGTGGAATTTACTATTCCCACAGGTAAATATCTGGCGGTAAAAGTAAGCAATAATTCCCCTTTTAATTATGAAATTAGAGAAGGAAGTGCCTGGAGTTATATTTCGGCACCGATAAGCAGTGACGACTATTCCCTGCCTATTTTGCTTGAGTTCTTCCATGCCCGGGTAGCCAATAATCATATTATTCTTACCTGGAGAACCATTAGTGAAATGGACAACGCAGGTTTTCATATTGACCGAAGGGAAGCTTCCCAATCGGAATGGGAACGGATTAATACTCAACTCATCCCCGGCGCAGGGAATTCCAACACCACCCACAACTATCGTTTCGAAGACTATCTGGCCAAAGCGGGAACTTATTTTTATCGATTGATATCGGTATCGCTAAACGGAGAGACAAGA
>CAZBWV010000074.1:0-17580 GCA_964495805.1 uncultured Calditrichaceae bacterium | reverse complement strand
TCGGATGAAGAGCCACCGGCTTCCCTGACCCCCAAACGAACCCGATTATACGCCAATTATCCCAATCCATTTAATCCCGGTACAACCATCGCGTTTGATCTAAACGAAGAGCTTCCCGTAAAACTGGAAATTTTTAACATTCTGGGTGAACGCATTATTGTGCTGGAGAACAAAACGTTATCCCCCGGAACCTATCACTATTACTGGAATGGGAAAAATGTTCATGGTAAAACAGTAAAAAGTGGTATATATTTCTATCGTCTTATTGCAGGACCCTACTTGCAGGCACGGAAAATGTTATTTGCAAAATAACAACAGATTACGGGAAGAATCATCAGTTCCCCTGCAAAATTCAAATTGACGATCGTTCCAACTACCAATAGTCTTTCCGAAGGCTGGATAGTTTCGTATCCAGCCTTCTTTTTTCTTGAAAAAAATCCGGATAAAAATCGATGGAAAGCAGTCGGTTAAAGTGAGAGTTTCATTCTTAAATGATTCAATTCCAGATAACCATCCTGCCTAAAGCTGATAAAAAATACCCGATTGAGGAATTAGCACGTTTTCAGATAAACCGCGTTTCTCAATGGCATCTTTCATCCAGTTTAACGCAGGAGCTTCGCCGTGGTGCAAAATCACCTGTTTCGGTTGCATTTGCCGAACCATCTGCAACAGTTCTTCCCGATGGGAATGAGCCGAAAATCGAAACACCTCCACCCGGCAATGAATTTCATCTACTCCAAACAGCTGTTTAATCCGCTCAATTTTTCCCTGGCGTAACATTCCACCAGGGGTTTCCGGATCGGCCCAGCCGACAAAGGCAATTCCGTTCCGGGCATCCTGCAAAAAATCCCGCGCAATTTCGTAAGAGAGAGTATTGGGCCACATCATCCCTGAAGTAGCCAGGATAATGGCTGGTGCACGAAACCGTTTACCTCGCAAAGCAGCCGCAGCAATCGCACGAATCTGACGGGGTGCATAATCGGGGTACACTTTGTGCAAAAGCCGATCATAAACCCGATTCATCTCAATCCCGAAGCCGGTTACATAGATATTGGCCAGTGGAATTCTGTTTTTTTGAATAAGCTGGTGCAGTAGCACAAGAACTTCCTGGGTTCTGCCCAGCGCAAATACGGGAATTAACACCGATCCATTGAAACGAATTCGTTCTTTCAGAAATGTGGCAAAGCGGCGTACCTCCTGCGCCCGGGTTACCCGTTCGGCTTCTGCATCCGCACCGTATGTTGCTTCGGTCATCAGAATCTCCGTGCTTTGTGGATAGCGCGCTCCTCTCAGAATAAATTGAGCTGATTTGCGCGTGTTACCGGTATAAAAAATTCGCCGTTCCTTCCAGGCAATTTCCACCCCCGCAGACCCAAGAATATGACCGGCATCCCAGAAGGTCAGAACAATCTCACTCTCCTGAAATCCATGAATTCGAAAAGGGAAGTTGTACTGAAAGGATTGCATTAAATAGAGCAACTGCTCTACTTCCTGTTCGGAATAAGGTGGTTGAAAAGCGACTTTTTCCTCCAGTGCTTTTCGGCGTTGCACCTTCAGATAATGGAAGAGTAATGGTTCGGCCAGTGCAGCTGTTGCCGAGGTCATATAAATCCGGGCATGAGGGAAATAACGAATGGCAACTGGCAGTGCCCCTATGTGATCCAGATGAGCATGAGAGATGACAATGGCATTTACCGGTCGATTGCGGATACGCTCAAAATCGGGAAGCATCGTCTCACCGCTACCTGCCGGATCAAGCCCTGCGTCCAGCAGAATTCCCCAATTCCCCAATTGTAAATAGTGAGCCGAAGCTCCAACACCGGGCGTCCTGCCCAACACCTGATATTGTATCTGAAACCGGAAGTGCATCATTCCCCACCGCTTTATTTATCGAAACTTACAAACCCGGTGCATGGAATCCGAAAGAATTTTTTTCTTTTTCGGCGTGTCCATATTGTCTTTTTGAACCGATTTGCGTATAATAATAGAAAAGCAAAACGGTGGAGGTGATTATGTTAAAAGAAGCTACCTTAACGGTTCTGGTCGAAAACCGGGTAAATAATCCCAAACTTTTAGCCGAACAGGGACTGGCTATCTTAGTGGAAACTCCCCGGGGAAAAATTTTGTTTGATACCGGTCAGACCAACGCCCTTCTTCACAATGCCAAACAGTTGGGTATCGACCTTTCCACCATCGATTATGTGGTACTCAGCCACGGGCATTACGATCATACCGGTGGATTAAAATATCTGCTCCAGGAAATCGGTTCCAGAAAGGTGGTATGTCATCCCAACCTGTTCAACAAAAAATATCGGGTGATAAACGGAGAGCGAGTAGAAATTGGTGTTCCCTGGGAAAAGACCGACCTGGAAGCACTGGGACTGGAGTGTCTGCAGAAAACACGTCCCATGGAACTGCTTCCGGATGTATGGATTAGTGGTGAAATACCCCGCCTAACCGATTACGAAAAAATCGACGAATCCTATCAGGAACGCGTACTGGAAAGCTATATTACCGATGAGTTGCATGATGATATGGCTCTTATTTTAAAAACAGAAAAAGGGCTCATTGTCCTGTTAGGTTGCGCCCACGCTGGTCCCATCAACACCATTAAACATGCTATGCGAATTATGGGTACAGATAAACTTCATGCGGTGATGGGGGGAATGCATCTGCATCGTGCACCGGATACCAAGATTGATAAAATTGTCCACAACCTGGTACAATTAAAACCGGATTACATCATTCCGCTTCATTGCAGTGGATTCCGGACCATCAACCATCTGTTTAATCACTTTAAGGAGCATGTATTGTTATTTAACGTGGGTGATCAATTTAAACTGAGCACTAAAAAGAAATAGCCAATTGATTATCGAACTTCACACTCTCGTTGCTATAAAACCGAATATTTCCGAGACCCACGGAAAGCTCAATTTTTTCCACAGGAATAAAGGTGAGGTATACAATTTATCTTACCTTACCTTACCTTACCTTTCCTTTCCTTTCTTTTTCCTTCACGATACTCCGGGCGGGAGAAAAACACATCTCCATTTTTAAAAATAGAAATAACTTATTTTCGACCTATCGCACAAAATAAAAACACCATTTTGATAAAATGAATTGTTGATTATTTTTGGAATGGATTCAATCTCCTTTCCTATTTTGCCCTCCGGCTTTATTCAGGGTTTTAATAGGAAAAAATTATTGAAAAATATTGTTATTTATGGATATGACAATTAGTAAAATTCATCAACATCAATTCTGGTTGAAGAAACTTCGAGTTTTTTCCTATTCTGCCCTCCCAATACCAATCAAATATGGATTAATCTTTCTCCCCGGTTGCCTTTTAAGCTGTGCTATTCTTTATTTTCACCCTTTACCTCACGCTGAACTTCCTCTTCTGCAAAAAAAGCTGCTCATCCTGGGACTCACCATTCCCACAACATTAGCGCTAATGATCACTGTATTTATTCTACCCATTTTTACAAAAAACCGGAATTGGTCATTATACCAGAAACTTGTTTACCTGATTTATACACTTAATTTAATATTTGTATTCAATACCATTTATGCCCTTTTATTTTTTAAACCCATTTTCAAAGAAATGAACATTCTCTCTTTATGGGGTGTGATTATTTCTTCTGCTTCATTCGGCACAATTTATCCTCTTTTACTGGCACGCGCCCATCTGCAACGGAACCGAACCCGGGAGGGGAAACAGCTTTCATCATCCATTTCTCATTTTCCCCAAACAGTAAAACATACACCAAACGCTCATCTTCGTTTCATCACATTTTACTCCAAAAATCATCGGGAGATATTCCGTGTACGGGAAAAAGATCTGATTTTTTTACGAGCCCTGGAGAACTATGTGGCCATTTATTATCTTTCGAATCACCATCTGGCAAAATACCTGATTCGCAACACACTAAAAAACATTGAGAAGCAACTTTCCAAACATAAAACTATTGCACGCTGCCATAAGTCCTATATTGTTAATCTGAATCGCGTGCAGGACATTCAGGGGAATGCAAAAGGTTATAAATTAACCCTGGATTTTGTCCCGGAAAAAATTCCTGTATCCCGTACCTGGTATAGCAACATCTTACCTTTTGTTTCTCCTGATCCGCTCCGGGAAAGGGAAAAAGACACCGTCGTATAATATTCACCATCCCATTCCTTTCATCTCCTGGCAAAATCAATCTTTCCATTTCGTCACAAAAATTTCCCGTTGGTCACAATCTTCATTTTTTGCCCCACAAAAATGTTAAATTTGGGCAAATTTAAAATGATATATGAAATAAATGAACCAGGCAGCCTTTGCCTGATTTAACTTCACTCATTTACTGGATCGCCACTCATTTTAACGAAAATCATCCAGCAAATAGGACAATGCTTGTGGCCCTCCGCAAATGAGTAAACCTGCTTCAATCTATTATTCGAATATCAGGATGATTTTAAATCCCTGGACGAAGCAACATCTAACCCATATTTCATTTAACATTGGAGGTGAAGTATGAATCATCGGGTTATGGCCGTTTTTATCTGGAGTATTTTCTTTTTCAATTTTCTTTGGGGTGCCAATAACAATCCGGAAGTTGGCCAGAAGCGCACCAATGATTTTCGGGTAAATAATTCCGCCGGAACCAGGGGAACACTGAATGAAGGATTCGAAAGTGGTGCTATTCCTTCAGATTGGACGGTGTACGACAACGACGGCGACGGCAATCACTGGCTGGCCAATTCCATTTCCACCTATGCTCACTCCGGCACCTATTCCGCTTCCATTCATTACAACGCTTCAGGAAATGACGATTGGTTGATTACCCCCAAACTACAGGTCACTTCTGCCAACCACACTTTTTCCGTCTGGGCTCGTTCCCGCTCTTCCAGTTATCTGGAAGATATGGTCATCCGGCTCTCCACCAGCGGTACGGATACAGCCGATTTCACCGTTACCCTGGGTCAGGTGAACGGGGTACCCATAAGTTACACCCAGTACAGCTACGATTTAAGCGATTATATCGGTCAGGCAGTTTACATTGCCATTGTGTGTGTATCCGTGGACGAATATTATTTACATGTGGACGATATCACCGGACCGGACCTCTGGGTTCCCTCCGGTTTACCGGGAGATCCAACCAATCCATCTCCCTCAGACGGAGCTACCAATGTATCCACCGGCACCAGTCTTTCCTGGACGAACGGTTCCAACACCGACTCCACCATTGTGCTGTTCGGGACATCCTCCACACCGGGTGACACGGTTTACAACGGACCGGCCACTACTTCGGTGAGCAATAGCCAGATCGGGGGACCGTTAGTTCATGATACAGAATACTACTGGCAGGTGATTTCAATCAACAACGTAGGAAAAACAACCGGTTCGGTGTGGCAATTTCGCACTGCTTTGGCCAACCATACACTACCAGTGAGCGAAGACTTTGAAAACGGTTTCCAGGATTTCGGAAATGCCGGTGGCAACGGAACCGATTGGAGCATTACCACCAATTTTTACCACGAAGGGAGCCATGCAGCGCATAACGCTTACGGTTCCAGCGAAACCAATATTCTTCACGAAACCGGAGAGATAGACCTCTCTTCCAGCAGTTCGCCGCGTCTCTACTTCTGGCAAATTGCCAAAACCGAAGGGGGATACGACAAATGCTACGTGGAGATTTCTACCGACGGTGGCGCCACATACGACACCATTCCTTCTGCTTATTACCATGGCAAAGCTTCCGAGTTCAAGACGCGCCACTATTTTCATGAGGATTCCTATAGCATCTGGGGCACCACAGATGTCACCCCGGAAAATACCTGGTGGAAACAGGAGGTGTTCGATCTGAGCGCCTATAAAACCACCCATGTGCGAATTCGTTTTCGTCTGGAATCTGACGGGTCCGTGCAACGCTACGGATGGTTGCTGGATGCAGTGGAAATTAAAGAAGCACCCCCCAACGCCGTCATTTCCGTCTCGCCGGACACGCTGAACATGGGGGAAATCATGGTATGGGAAACCAGCAGCCGCCGCTCGATTATCACCAACGAAGGGGGAGCTGATCTGGTAATTACCAATATTTCTGCCGCCGAACCCTTCAGCTGCTCCTATTCGGGCACTATCACTCCTCTCTCTTCGGATACCGCTGTGTTTCAATTTGCTCCGTACGAAGAGGGTGAGTTTTCGGCCCTGGCTCACATCAACATTTCCGGTTCCTACTCCGGAGAAGACACCGTGCGGTTATTCGGAACAGCATATTCACCAGACTCCACTTTGGAAGAAGACTTCGATGATAATGACTCCCTGAAAAGAGGCTGGGGAAAATTGGTAAAGGCCAGTTCCGAAGAATCGGATGTAAGCATTACCTCCTCCTCCTACTATACTCAGCCCAACGCAGTGCGTATTTTTAATTCCAGCGACCGCTCCGGCTTTATCTCGCTGTATAGCCGAGGGGTGTATAAAGCTTCCGAGGGAAATCGATTGCGCTTCTATGCCAAAGCTTCTTCCAACAACGAAAAATTGATTGTCGGCGAAATCACCAACCTGCAGGACACCACCACCTTTCAGCCGGTCGATACCCTGAGCATTTCCAACACATTCCAGAGATACACGGTGGAGTACACCTCCACGCGCGGTGCCACCCACATCGCCTTCCGTCACGGAATGGAAAACGCCAACGTCTCTTTTTACATCGACCATGTAACCTGGGAGAAAAAACCGACTTCACCCATTTATCAGATTTCTCCGGATTCTGCCGGTTTCGGAGTGGTGAATCTGGGAGACACCTCTGCATTTCAGGATTTCACCATCACCAACGACGGAGCGGGTACCCTTACCATTCAATCGGTAAGTCTCACCGGGAACCATGCCGATCAGTTTGTACTGGAGGACACTCACACTTACCCGGTGGATTTAAGCGCCAACCAGAGTATGGTGGTCCAGGTTGCATTTGCGCCCACTTCGGGAGGCGACAAATCGGCTCAATTGCAGGTGGTGGATAACCTCTCCCGTAATACGCACAACTATCCATTAACCGGTACGGGCAACGATCCCAACTACGGTGGGGGTGGTAGCGCCCAGGGTGGTTACTACTTTGCCAATTCCCTGGCCACCAATGCTCCGTCGCATCCCCAGTTTAACTGGGTGGATATTGCCAGTGCAACAAACGATTCCATCGATGCACTGGGAGACGAGGTGGTTATCGGACCAATTCCGCTGGGATTTACCTTCAACTTTTTCGGAACCGATTACACTGAACTCTATTTCTCCTCGAACGGATGGATTAGCTTTACCCAACCCAGCAGCGCCAATTTTTCCAATCAACATATTCCGGATAGTAATACACCCAACAATATCATTGCTCTGTTCTGGGATGATCTGAACGCCAAGGATTTTGACGTGAACGATCGCCATTGTTACGTGGGAAAAGCTCCCAACGGCGACTTTGTCATCTCTCTGGTTCACTATCCTGAATATGGTGCCGATGAAAACGGATGGATTACCGCCCAGGTGATTTTGAAACCCGGCGGCAATATCAAACTGCAGTACAAAGAGCACGGTACCTCCATTGATTTAGACGGTGCCACTGTGGGAATAGAAAACCAGGATGGAACTCAGGGAGTGGAATATCGCTACAACACCAGCGGTGGTCCGCTATTTGGTTCCCCATTGGCAGTGGAATTCGGTCTGAACGATCAGAGTTTGCCTGTGGAACTGACCAGTTTTGTTGCCCGGGCAGGAAATAACCGGGCCTACCTGCAATGGACCACCCAGAGCGAGGTCAACAACCTGGGCTTCGAAGTGTATCGTTCCCTGAACAAAGAGGGCGAATACCAGCTGATTGCTTCTTACCAAAATTATGAAAACCTCCGCGGTGCCGGAAACTCCAACACTCCGCATCAATACGCATTTACCGATGCCAATGTAAGTAATGGCATCACTTACTATTACAAACTGGCCGATGTCACCATGAACGGTCAGCGGCACTTCCACGGACCGGTTTCCGTCATTCCCAACAAGAACGGCATCGACCTGGAAAACAGCGGCGTCATTCCTAAAACATTTGCTCTGAAAAACAATTTCCCCAATCCGTTCAATCCCACCACAACCATCGGATTTGACATTCCCATGGTACCGGACGGAAAAATTCAGGTGGAACTGATTATCTACAACACCCTGGGACAGAAAGTACGCACCCTGGTGAGCGATCAGCTTTCGCCCGGCACCTATCGCGTGCAGTGGGATGGACGAAATGACAACGGCCATCCTGTGGCGAACGGTATTTACTTCTATGGAATCCGCACCGAACGTTTTGTTCGGTTCCACAAAATGATTTTAATGAAATAACCCAACACTTCTCCAATTGAACATCCCCACGGTCGGAGGGTGAATCACCCTCCGACCTTCTTATAACAGGTCTCTCAAATCGATTTCGGTCTAAACGGAAAGGAGAAATCCATGCGCTACACAATTCTATGGAATACGATTCTTGTGCTCATTTTTGTAGCCCACCGGACATGGACGACCGAAGGAGGCAATCGGATTCAGGGACTGCACCACCCCACCACCAAAAGTCACCAACTAATGTTAGCTCACAACGTAACCTCCACACAAGGGATGATTCCCCTGGGAAACCGGGGAGCATTAAACGAAAGTTTCGAAGATGGGAGTATTCCCATGAACTGGACGGTGTACGATAACGATGACAACAGTGACCAGTGGGAAGCGCTGGAAGATGCCGATTTTGCACACACCGGTTCTTTTTCCGCTTATGTGGGGCACAACACCTACGGTAACGACGACTGGCTCATTACCCCACAGCTGGATGTAACCAGCAGCAATCACACCTTTTCTTTCTGGGCACGTTCTTACGATCCCGTCCTCCTGGAAGATTTTGACGTAAAGCTTTCTACCACTGGTAACGAAATTGATAACTTTACAGAAATATTGGACGAGGTGCGCGGCGTACCCGACAGTTACACTCAATATACCTACGACCTGAGCGATTACATCGGGCAACGAGTGTATATTGCCATTGTATCCGTGTCGGTGAACAAATACAGTCTGTATGTGGACGATGTGACCGGTCCGGATGTGTATATTCCCCCGGATCCGGAATTTGCCATTACCCCGGATTCCGCCGGGTTCGATGAAATTCCCCTGGGCGATACTTCAGATGTGCAAACATTCACCATTTACAATAGCGGAGGTGGCACCCTGACTCTGAACTGGGTGCAGATTACCGGAGATGAGTCGGATCAGTTCATTCTGGACGATGCCAACGACTATCCGGTTGATTTGGGGTATTACGAAAGCATTACCGTGGATGTGTATTTTGCCCCCAATTCAGAAGGGGAGAAACAAGCGGAACTGACCATCGAAGAGGACGACGGAAACGGCGGGGTGTACCACGACTACCCCCTGACCGGAAGTGGCTACGAAGCCAATTACGGAGGTGGCAACGAGGAACAGGGTGGTTACTATTTTGCGAATTCGTTGGCGACCAATGCACCGTCACATCCTTCCTTCGACTGGATCGACATTTCCGGCACCGGAACGGAAATTACCGATCAGTTAGATGACGAAACCGTGTACGGACCGCTGGACATAGGGTTTACATTCAATTTCTTCGGAACCGATTACACGGAGCTGTATGTCTCCTCCAATGGGTGGGTGAGTTTCGATTCCCCCTCTTCGGCCTACCCTTTGAACGATTCCATCCCCTGCGAGAGTGGGTTACAAAATCACATCGCCCTGTTCTGGACGGACCTGAATCCCGATAATCCCAACGTGTCCGGTGTTCATTGTTACGTCGGGAACTCACCGGAAGGCGACTTTGTGCTGACCCTGGAGCACTATCCCCAGCGCTCCGCTAATTCGGGGGGCTGGATAACCTGCCAGTTGATTCTCAAACAAAACGGAAATATCAAAATGCAGTATCTGGATCACGGAGAATATCTGGAAACGGATGGTTGCACGGTGGGGCTGGAAAACGACGACGGTACTACCGGCGTGCAGTATCGATACAATGACTGGGGTGGGCCCCTGTTCGGTTCCCCACTGGCAGTGGAATTCGGTCAGGACGACCAGAGTCTTCCGGTGGAACTGGTTCATTTTTCCGCAAGCGTTTCCAGCGGGCAAATTGTGCTGGACTGGAATACCCAGAGCGAGACGGATAATATGGGATTCGAAATTTACCGATCCACCGATCCGGAAAAGGGTTACCAATGCATCGCTTCTTACCACAATTCACCTTCCCTTGTTGGAGCGGGAAACTCCAATATGGCTCATCAATATCGCTATGTGGACGGACACATCCGCAAGGAGGTCATCTACTACTACCGGCTGGCTGATGTAACCTTTAACGGTGTGCGCCATTTTCACGGACCGGTAACCGCTATGGTTCCCACCACCGGTGGTTCTTCATTGAAATATTCCAGTAATAACCCCCGTACGTTTGCCCTGAAAAGAAACTTCCCCAATCCCTTCAACCCCACCACAACTATCGGTTTCGACATTCCACAAATTGCCGAAGGACCCATGTCTGTTCAATTAATAGTGTTCAACACATTGGGCCAGCGCGTCCGCACTCTGGTGGATGGCATCCTGGCAGCCGGTTCGTACACCATTACCTGGGACGGACGGAACGATGTCGGGGAACCCGTGGCAAACGGAATCTATTTTTACGGATTAAAAGCAGGTGGTTTTACCCAATTTCACAAGATGATGTTGATGAAATAGAAACCGTTTTCTTTTTAGAACAGCAAACGCCGACCGAAAGGGAACTTACGGTCGGCGTTTGAAAGTTTTGCAGTGTTCACCGGAATTTTTCCGCCACAAACCCATTCCGAAAAATCATTTTAAAAGCGAATTCCTCAACCGGACGATACGGACTCCGGATAAGCCGGGGGGAGATTGCCGAAGCAATTCAACCCATCTATCCCATCCCATTTCGCTGCACGGAATTGCCGGAGTCTGGCGGGTAACATTACATTCCGAGGAGATGTGTTATCTACTACCTTCCCCTGCGGCCGGTTTTTCCGCTATAATTAACCGAAAACTGCCCCGCAATTTAACTTTTTTAATTTTTCGGAACCCGACTTCCTGTAACCAGTCTTTTACTTCGTTGAGACTGTACACATTGCCCCGCTCGGTGTTCACCAGCATGTTTACGGCAAACAGAGCAGCATCCACCGGATTGGTTTTATTGGCATTGAAGAAAAAGTCCCGAATGACAATTATTCCACCTTCCTCCAGAGCACGATAGACTTTTTGCAACAGTTTCAGATTCTCCTGGGAACTGTAAATGTGGAGCACACTGGAGAGCAGAGCTGCATCATAAGGTCCGCCCAGATTATCTTCCAAAAAATCTCCGGCACGAAAGCTAAGACGATCCTGCACACCGGAAGCCTGAAAGAACTCTCGCGCGATAGGCTCGGTTTCCGCACTGTCGAACACCGTGGCTTTTAACTCCGGATATTTTTTCACAAATCCGATGGAGAACACACCCGGACCACCGCCCAGATCCAGCAGATGCTGACGTCCGCTCAAATTCACCAATTCCAGCAACTGAGGAAGGGTTTCCTTAGCCCGGTGAGCCATGGAAAGGATGAAATTACGATGGTTTTTCTTACGTTCCCGTTTATCGGCTTTCCGAATGGGTTCTCCGGTTTCCAGGACTTCTGGCAAACGAACCCAGCGATTCATCAAGCGCTGGCGATGGAGTAACCATTCTTTAAGCAATTCAAAATCTTCTTCCTGAAACAACTCCTGCGCTGCGGGAGTCAGGGTGTACATTTCCTCGCTTTTGGTGAGGTAACCCAGCGCACACAGCGCATTAAATATAATCTGGGTGCCCCGCTCGGTCCACTTCAGCCGACGTGCTGCTGCCGGAACATCCCACAATTCATTCTTTAAAAACAAATCGAACACGCCACCACTGGCAGCCGTTAAAATGACCACCGATTTCTGATATGCCGCCACATCATCTTCAAGCTTCGATTTCAACCTCATACGCATCTCCGACCGTTGACTTTATTTCGTATCTTCCCAAATATAATAAAACTGTGGGAAAATTAAAAAAATAAACAAAAAAAGATTGAATTCGGCCTGAAAAATTTCAATATTTTTTTCAAATGAGGTGATTTTTGCTCCACTTTGCATCGTCGGCCATCACCATCGCCGATAGCGTCTCAGAGAAGTTTCGATGGCACCGGAAAGCTGAATGGGCTTCCGGTTTTCCTTGACCTTACTGACCCCAAAAGGAAAAAGACGGATGTCCCAATTTACTCAATCCATCTGGCTGGCATTGCTCACTGTTTTACCCCTGCTGGCTAATCCCGGTCAAATTGGCGGACGGGTGGTCGATCAGCAAACCCGGCAACCCCTGCCGGGGGTAAATGTGGTGGTGCTGGACACTCACTGGGGTGCCGCCACCGACGAAGATGGTATTTTTCTGATCCCTGCTTTGCCTCCCGGTAGCTACAATCTCAGCTTCCACTATATTGGCTACCGAACCGTATTGAAATCGAACATTGTGGTGAATCCCGACCAGCGTACCATTTTAGAGGTTGCTCTGGAGCCGGATGTTCTGCACGGAAAAACGGTGGAAGTAACCGCCAGTTATTTCGAGAAACCACCCGATGCGGTGGTAAGTACCCGCTCGGTGGATTTTGAGGAGATTCGCCGCGATCCCGGTTCCGCGCTGGACATTCAACGCGTGATGCAGGCGTTTCCCGCGGTGGTATCCGGTAGCGACCAGAACAACGAAATCATTGTGCGCGGGGGTGCGCCCGGCGAAAATCTGTTCCTGATGGACCACATCGAAATTCCTAATCCCAACCACTTCGGGGAACAGGGAA
The DNA here is from genome assembly GCA_964495805.1 of uncultured Calditrichaceae bacterium. Taxonomy (GTDB): domain Bacteria; phylum Calditrichota; class Calditrichia; order RBG-13-44-9; family RBG-13-44-9; genus JALXCH01. The sequence continues at coordinate 4,719 of CAZBWV010000074.1, read as the reverse complement.
CCGGCGGGGGACCAATCAATATGATTAACACCTTCATGGTGCGAAACGTGGATTTTTACGCCGGAGCCTTTGCCGCCCGGTACGGCGACCGAGCCTCCTCCGTCATGGACATCACCCTACGCGAGGGGAAAACAGACGGCTATGCCGGACAGGTGGAGATCGGGATGGCAGGCGCAGGACTTCTGGCGGAAGGACCACTACCTTACGGCTCAGGAAGCTTTATCCTTTCTGCCCGGAAAAGCTTCCTGGATCTCATCATTCAGTCCACCGGGCTCACCGCTGTGCCCAGATACTACAATCTCCAGGCAAAACTTGTTTTCCGATTAAACCGGAACAACAAACTTCTGGTGAACGGAATTTATGGCGATGATGCCATTCACATTCAGGATGAGGGAACCGGAGGTAACTCCCGCGGTGCGGAAAATGTTAAATACGCCGGATACCAGTACGCTTTTGGCACAACCCTGCAAACGCTCTGGAACAAACAGATGTACTCCTACACCACCCTTTCTACCGTGCGGAATCACTGGGATATCGATGTGTACCGAACACGCACCGGCGAAACGTACTATCGGAACCAATCCACCGAGGCGGAACATACCATCAAAACCGATTTCCACCTGCAGGTGTCCCGGAATCTGCGATTGAACTGGGGAGCTTCGTTCAAAAAAGTCCAGCTAAAACACTCCATTTGTTCCCGGGCAGATACTCTGTACCTGTACGATCGCACCGGCAGCGATCCGGACACCATCATCGGAATTTACCGAACCTATCCCGATTACACGGTACACCATAACGATCCTTCATACAAAGCAGCTGCCTATTTCCAGCTCACCCGGAACGTTTTGTCCCGGCTGGAAGTAACCGCCGGGCTGCGCTACGATTACTTCCACTACACCGGATTTCACTCCGTGAGTCCGCGATTAGGGTTAACATTGCTGATCTCGCCCCGTATGAACCTGAATCTGGCGTACGGCAAACACTACCAGACGCCTTCTTATAAGGAACTGACCGCCAATCCGCTGAACCATTCGTTAAAAAACAAATATACTCACCAATACGTGGTGGGTCTGGAATACCTCCCCCGGGCGGACATGAAAACCACTCTGGAGCTTTACCAAAAAAACTATCACGATATTCCGGTCTATCGTCGGTTTACCACTCCCGATCCGCTGGACTGGTACGAAAACGAGATGGTCAATCAGGGCAAAGCGTATGCCCGCGGGGTGGAAGTATTTTTTCAGAAAAAATTAACTCAGGAGTTCTCCGGCATCATCAGTTATTCCTATTCCGTCTCCCGGGCACTGGATTTGCGCACCGGAACCTACTACAACCGGGATTACGACTACCGGCATGTATTCACCTTCATTGGCGGATACAAAAAGCGGTTTTACCCGTATGCCTGGTATCAGAAATTGAAAGAACAACTGTGGTACAAAATTTTCCTGTGGTTGCTTCCGCTGGGTGATGAGATGGAAGTCAGTCTGCGTTTCCGTTACATGGGCGGCCGTCCTTACACACCAAAGGTCTATCATCCCGAATTGCATCGCTGGCTGGTGGAAGAACAACAACCTTTCAATACGGTACGGTATCCGGTTTACCACCGGCTGGATTTTCGTCTGGACAGGCGTTTCTTCTTCGGAAAAACCAACATGGTGATGTACTTCGACATGATGAATGTGTACAACCGCCACAATTTGTGGGAATACCAGTACAACGATGACGGCACACGGGAGGAAATCTATCAGTACCAGGTTATGCCGGTCATGGGCGTTGTTCTGGAGTTTTAACGGAATAAGTGCCAAAACAAAAATTCACCTGCCAATTTCGTGATCTGGAACGAATAATTTTGGAAATTTACTTGCTATCATGCTCTGGCCATTCGGAAATTGAATGGTACGAAAGGGTTAACATAGTACCAGCACTATTTTTATGAAATTCACCCGGGTTTATATAACACTGCTCCTGATGTTGTTATCGGAACAGAATGTGGCTCACGCCATTTCTTACCACTTCGAGCATATTTCTCTGGAGCAGGGACTTTCTCAAACGGTGGTAAATTCCATGGTCAGGGACAGCCTGGGATACCTATGGATAGGAACTCAGGAAGGACTGAACTGTTACGATGGCCACTCCTTTCGAGTGTTTCGTAAAGAACCTCATCTTCGGGAATGGATTTCGGACAACTGGATTAACTCCATTGTATTTAACGGTCGGCACGGATTGTGGCTGGCTACCCGCAACGGCGGACTGAATTTTTTTGATCTGAAACAATATCGATTCACCACATATCGGCACCAACCCGACGATAGCACCACACTCTCCTGCAATAATATCAACATCTTATTGTGCGACTCACAGAAACGGCTCTGGATCGGTACCTGGGGCGGAACACTGGACATGCTGGACCCCCGCCGCAGAACCTTCCGACATTTTCGTTTAATCTATGCCCCCGACTCCGCACTCTCCATTACCGCCCTTACTCAGGACTCTACCGGGAACATCTGGGTAGGGATGGATGGCGGGGTCTTTCGTGTGGATGAACAGCGTGGAATCATCCTTCCCGTATTACCCGAACTCCGGGATATATCCGCTTCCCGGCAACTCAATATATTTTGCCTGAGCACCGATGAGAACAATCGCATCTGGATTGGCACCAGCGTGGGACTTTTTATTCTAAAACCGGAAACCGGACGGGTCTTTCCCGTAATAATCAAAATATCTGGTTACCATAAAATCGATTCCCGAACAATTACTGCTGTCTATCCGGAAAAGGGGGGACCGGTATGGTTGGGCACGCCGCAGGGAGAAATTTTCCGGATCAAACAGGTGGAAAGCACAGATTCAAACACCTTTCTGGCGCAGGGAATCCGGTTGGTACCCCGGAATGAGCTGGGGGAACCCATCCAGATTAACTGGATTCGCACCATTTTTGCCGATCGCTCCGGAAATATCTGGTTTGGTACGTTCGGCCAGGGATTGATTAAAGCTCTGCGAGTCGATATGGATTACCAGATATTGCGCAAGCATGTAAACGATTCCACGGGCTTAAGCCACAATTTTGTTCGAACCGTTTTCGAAGATTCTCGCCGTTGCCTCTGGATTGGCACCATCGGCGGCGGCTTAAACTGCTACAATCCCCAAACCGGTCGAATTACCCATTATGGGCACTCCGGTGAAAGGGATGACGATCTGATCAGCAACTATGTGTTTCAAATTGTCGAAGATTCTACCGGTAACCTGTACATTGCCACAGATCACGGTATCGATTACCTGGAGAGAACCACCGGTCGATTTCGGCATCTGTTCCGGCTCCCTGAAATTCGGCAACATTTTACCACCACCATTGTTCGGGCACTGTTTCTGGATTCCCACGGTTTTTTGTGGATTGGTTCGCAGGAGGGAATCCGCTTAATGCAGGTTTCCAGTGGTCGGGTGGCGCGTCTCTCCGGTCAATCGGCTCTGGTCGCCCGATTAAACCAGATGGATATCTGGCAAATCTTCCCGGACAGGAAGGGGAATCTCTGGATTATCTCCCAGGAAGAAGGTGCGTTTTACCTGAAACCACAATATGATGTGGGCAAATTTCCGCAAGCCGACTCGGTTTTCTCCCTGCTTGAAAAATTCCCCCAAACATTTGGCTCCCTATCCTTACTCTTTTTTTCCGTTCAGGAAACCCGAAACGGCACTCTATTGTTTGGTACAAACGACGGTCTCATTGAATATCAGCCCCAAACAGAACAGCTCTCCCTATATCACCGGGGACGGGGATTAACCAACGCAATTATTAACGGCATATTAGAAGATGACTCGGGGATCGTGTGGTTGTCCACGAACTCGGGAATTTTTCGTTTTCAGAAGGATCATCCCGATCCGGTGGGAAACATCTTTCATCAGCTTACCCTGCTGGAAGGATATCTGGATACTGAGTATAACGCCGGTGCTTATTTAAAAGATCATCGGGGTTGGCTTCACTTTGGCAGTGTGGAGGGGTTGGTCAGTTTTAAACCATCTGTCAGCAATTCCAGCCAATTGGTCTCACCCATCCGGATTACCGGGATTCAGGTAATGGGGAAACCGATTGCCCCATTCACACGCATTCCGTATCTGAAACACATTCGCATTCCGTACCAGCAAAACGTTATTTCGTTTGAATTTCAGTCCCTGGATTTTATCAATCCGGCCAAAAATATTTACAGCTACAAATTAGAGGGGTTCGATCGGGAATGGAATACCTGCACCGGACGCAATTACGTGAACTACACCAACCTCAATCCCGGCGATTATCTTTTTCGGGTTCGTGGAAGTAATTCTCTTGGCGTATGGAATATGGATGGAGCATCTTTGCGCATTACCATTGTTCCCCCTTTCTGGATGACCTGGTGGTTTAAGTTGATGATTCTAAGCCTGGTGGCTCTTCTCTTATATATGGCTCACAAATTGCGTTTAAAGCAGGTGCTGGAACTGGAACGGCTCCGCATTCGGATTGCCAGCAACCTGCACGACGATGTGGGCGCTTCCTTATCGCGCATTGCCATGTATGCGGAACTCATTCGGAATGGCATCGATCGGGAGAATATATCCCGTTACCTGTCCCGCATTGCCACACTAAGTCGCGAAGTTACCACCACCATGAGCGAAATCGTGTGGTCCATCGACGCCCGTAACGACCGTTTCCAGAATTTGATTGACCGAATGAACGATTTTGCTTCCGGTACC
>CAZBWV010000073.1:0-19666 GCA_964495805.1 uncultured Calditrichaceae bacterium | reverse complement strand
CGTCCCACTCAGCTTTCTATTAAAAGTAGCAGTGGTGTAGGGCATTCCGTTAATGTGGATGGCATCCGTTACAATTATGGCGGAACCAAATATTACCACCTGAACATGGGCTGGGGTGGCAGTGGCGATGCCTGGTACGACATTTCCGATGGTTTCTATTCCGGTGGAGTGTATTGGTCCACTATCAACGGGGTGGTGCTGGATGTGTTACCCATTCCCATGGTCAACGGAATGGGGACCAACCATACCGGTACTTACACAGTAAGCTGGCAAGTGTCTCCCCGATTAAACGCCAGCAAATTCCAGATCGACGAAGGGACGGGAACTCCGGACAACATTTCCTGGCATACGCTAACCACCTCGCTGACGGACACATTCTTTGTGGTTCCGGGTAAATCCAACGGACGCTATTACTACCGGGTGCGTGCATACCGGGACGGGAGATGGTGGCCCTATTCCAAATGGCGTTCCGTTATTGTGGATCTGGACCCACCCACACTCTCAGTGAGTCGCAACCAGTGGAACGCTTCGCCTTACGGAGCTACCAGTCCGGAAATTGAAGTGACTAACAGTGGTAGCGGTTCCTGCTTCGATTATACCGTAACCGAAAATGCGGATTGGCTGAGCGTTTCCTCCGCATCCGGTACCACACCGGGCAGTTTTACCATCACTGCAACACCTAATACAGGCGGAAGCACCCGGAGTGCTCAAATTACCGTGGAAGGCCAGCTACGCGAAAATGGTTCCCCACAGGTAATTACTGTAACTCAGGATACCATGCCACAGCGCGATTATTTGCTGAATTTCGATGGAAACGATGATTCCTTTTTTATTCGTGACTCCAGTGACCAGCTTGACCTGGGTGCTACCTGGACCATCGAGCTGGTGCTAAATGTAAAATCCCGCAGCGGAACGGACAACATTCTCTATCGTCACGACCAGTTCGAAATTTACATTCGCAGTAGCAGTTACCGGGACTATATGATCGGATTTGCCTCTCTGGGAGGCAGCACCCATTTGCGAGAACTCAGTACCTCCGGGGTGGACGAAGATTGCGATTTTAACACCTGGTACCATGTGGCGGTGTCGTGCGATGGCGATACTGCACGCTTGTTTGTGAACGGAAAAGTGATGGATGCCAGGCATAGCCTGTATTGGGACCTCACCAATGCCGGATTCGATAACGCATTGAACATCGGGGCTAAATACGATGGCGGTTACATGCAATACAGTAGCTGTTATATGGACGAAATTCGCATTTCCGACGTAGCACGGTACGTATCGGAATTTCCCGTTTCGCCCACCACATTGCACCTTATTGCGGACGATCATACCCGTCTGCTGCTTCATTTAGATGAGGGAGCGGATACTACTTTACACGATGCCAGCGGCCATTTTGCCCCCACATTAAACCGGGGGGAACCGCACAATCCCACCTGGGTACCGAAGGATAATCTTTTCCCCTCCACTCTGGAAGTATCCCTGGCGCATTGGTTGGCTCCCCATCGTGCCGCAACCAGTCCGCCAGTGGATGTGTGGCATCGGGGAAGTGGAAGTGATTTTGATTATACTGTTGCCACCGATGCCCCCTGGATTTCTCTCTCCGCTACTACCGGAACCACCCCGGGCAGTTTTACCATTCAGGTGGCAGAAAATCCGCATAATTATACTCGGCGGGATACGGTTACGGTTACTGCGCCCGCTGGCGTTGCCCAATCCCCACATTATATGGTCGTGACTCAAGAAGAAAACCATCGCAATGAATATGCGTTAAGTTTCGATGGCCAGGACGATTCGTTCTACATCCCGGATACCGATGACAAACTGGACCTGGGTGCTTCCTGGACGGTGGAATTATGGCTCAATGTTCGTTCCCGCAGCGGTTACGAAAATGTGCTTTATCGCCACGATCAGTTTGAGATGCACCTTGCTCCGCCCACTGGCTCGCGCGATTACCGGCTTTACTTCCGGGCACTGGATGGCGGAACCCACATTCGCTATTTACGAACAACCGGCGATGATGAGGAACTCAATTTTAATACATGGTACCATGTAGCTGTCTCCTGTTACAATGGTAATGCCCGCCTGTTTATCAACGGACATCAGGTCATGTCCGATTCTGACAACGACTGGAAATTTTACAACGACGGATTCGATAATGCTTTGAATATTGGAGCGGAATACACGGGTACTTATCAGAAATATCTGGACGGGTACGTGGATGAGCTGCGCATATCCGATGTAGCGCGCTATACCGGCGATTTCAACGTTTCGCAGGATGACCCCACGTTTCTGACCGATGAGCATACCCGGCTACTGATTCACCTGGACGAAGGGCAGGGAACAGAGCTGCATGATGCAGCGGGAAATTTTCACCCCTCACTAAATCGGGGGGAACCGCACAATCCTGCCTGGGTGCCTATTTCCGCTTTCCGAAGTACCTGGCTTTCTGTTCGCGTATTTCTGGAAGGTGCTTATCGTAACGTTACGGGTTCCATGAGCACAGCCCTCCGGGAGGGAAATCGATTGCCCCTGACCCAGCCTTACCAGGTGGCTCCGTTTAATTACAACGGAAGTGAGCAGGTGAGTAGCCTCCCTGCCGGGGTGGTGGATTGGGTACTGCTGGAACTCCATGACGATTTACCGGAATTGAATCTGGTTGCCCGCCGGGCTGCGTTCCTGACCAGCAGTGGACAGGTGGTCGATCTTAATGGTACCAGCCCGGTCGAAATTCGGAATCTCTCCGCCGGGTCCTATTATGTGGTGGTCCGTCACCGCAATCATCTGGCGATAATGAGCGCCTCCCGGCTTGAATTTCAGCCGGGGGACACGATTCACTACGATTTCTCTGATGCTATGACTCGCGCTTACTCGAACGGTTCCGATCCGATGAAGCAGATAGCCACTGGTCTGTTCGGAATGGTAGCCGGAGATGGCGATGCCAACGGTGCGGTGGATGATCTGGACCGCCAGAATGTGTGGCTGCCCCAGAATGGTACCGCTTATTCTTACGATAAATACGGCGACTTCAATTTAGATGGTGCGATTGATGCTATCGATTTCAACACCTGCTGGTTGGTGAACAGGGGACGTACCAGTCAGGTACCGGGCAGCCGCAGGATAGTGGTCAGTGCACCGATCTGGAAGCCTTCTCCTTCGTCTCAGAGCACTGGTAACGGGAATCTGCCTGCACTACGCAAACCCGCAACGACACTTCATCCCGGGCAGGTGCAAAAAAGTAAATCAATGAAAAGAAAAGAATTTGTTCGGTAGTTATCTCACCAGTTTTTGGGGAAGGTGCGAGTCAGGATTTGACCGGAGAAGTAAAATGTTCAGGTAAGCAGAGGGTAGCGAAACACAAAACCCCGGAATTTCTTCCGGGGTTTTTCATTCTGGCTCCGGCGGAGGGATTTGAACCCCCAACCTAGTGGTTAACAGCCACCCGCTCTACCGTTGAGCTACGCCGGAACATTCATCAAAAGCGACGCAAATTTAATGGATAAAACCCTCCGTTGCAATACTTTTTTAAAATTCAAATGTTCCATGGAATCGGCCATTTTTAAAAAAACCAACCGCCGTTCGGGAAGTTCCCGACGACGGTTGGTTCAAGTACGTTCTCTCCCTCGCATTCTCTGAATGCTCATTAGAATGAACCGGTACACCGAATTTTGTTACCTGACCAGCAGCATTCGGTAAGTTCGGGAAAAATACGGGGCGTCCAGACGCAACAGGTAAATGCCGCTTGCGACCGGGTTACCGGATTGGTTTTCACCGTTCCAGTGAGTTCGGTAGTGTCCTGCGGCCATTTCCCCATCATAAAGAATTTTAACCAATCGTCCCTGGATGTCATAGATTTTCAGAGATACCTGACTTTGTTCCGGCACCCCGAAACGGATTAGAGTAGATTGGTTAAACGGATTGGGGAAATTGGGATTCAGGTAAAAATGGGTCGGAACGGTGAGAAGGTCGCCACCGTTTTGTTTCCGGGTAATGGTAATGGAAATGGCCGGATGAAAAGCTGTATGCCCGTTAATATCCACGTCCTGCAATTTGTACCAGTATGTGGAGTCGATCACTACATTTCGATCCACAAAACGGTAATGTCGCGGATGGCTGGAATTTCCCCCGCCCGGAATCAGTGCGCTGGTAATTCGGTAGAATGGACCCTGGGCACGGGTTGCCCGATAAATATGGAATCCGGCGTTCTGAATCTCCGATTCGGTAACCCATTCCAGTAGGACTCCTTCTTCGGTTTCCCGGGCCACAAACGAAGCCAGTAATACGGGTAGAGAATAATCTTCGCTTTGCACCGGAGCGGAAATATAACTGTAGCCGCCGGTAATAATTTCCTTACTTCCACTCAGGTTGTTGGTAACACGTACCGCCAGATGCTTCCCTTTGGGCACTGTAAACGAAGACGCTGTGGTGGCGAAGTAAAATTGATCTCCGATTCCACTGGGATTATCTGATGCCCCGGAGGGAGTGAAATTGCTTCCATCCGCATCAGCATAGCCCATTTGAATGGTAAAATTGTATTCATTGTTAGAATTCAACCGAATAAGACCCGTCCAGGAAGTATTGGCGTTCTGATCTCCCACACCAAAATCAATATCGGTTTGCGCAGGCTGGGGATCCACAAGAATCACCGTATTCCCTTTACTTCCGGTACCGTCCACAGTTAGCAATCCATAGCCTTCCAGCACATCCCGTTTTATCTGGTTCCCTTGATGAATAAACCAGGTTTGCAAATTATATTTGGTAATGGACTGCTTCAACGGATATCCATCATTGAAACCGCTTCCCGCATAAGGGGTGTCTCCGATTCCGTCCCCATTCGCATCGTTGCCCGTGTAATCGCTGTAGTAATTCCCCAGATATTCCTTCATCGTTTTGGTGTTCGAATCATAAATATAGCCCATTTTCCGTTCGGACACAGCAGAAAGAGTCCCGTTATCTTCAATGGTTTTGGCATTGTTAGTTAAATCATTAAAATAAGCACGGAAAGAGTTTTCTGTCACATATATTCCGGCAGTTGTGTTATCGTGAATGGTATTTCCGAATGCCTCGTTTTTATCGACATTTGAAGAAGAATAAAGACCGTACGGAGAAGAACCAATATTGTTATATACCACCAGATTGTTTTCCGAATAATCAAACGTATATCCGTAAATGTTAATCCCGCGCTGTTTATTCCCCAGCAAAGTGTTGTGCGAAATAACATTCCAATCTCCACGGAATATATAGATTCCATAATAGTCATTATTATTGCAAGTGTTGTTGTAGAAAAACGTTTTATCTCCCCGCCACAAGGCAATACCATAATAATTGTTTCCATTGCAGGTGTTTCCACTCACAATATTTTCGTCGGAATCCGGTATGTCAATCCCGGAATAATCATTGTCGGAACAATTGTTGTTGCTAATCGTGTTTCCGTTTGAATTGTTATTCACCAGAATTCCTTTACTGTCGTTTAACCGACATTCATTCCCGGTAATGGTGGAATTGGTGCAATTGTACAGATGAATTCCCTGCGAATCATTGTATTTACAGGTATTGTTAGAAATGGTCAGATTACTGCAATTCGTAACGTCAATTCCACTGAGTTCGTGGTAATTGAGTATGTTTCCGGAAATGGTTCCGCCGGTTACCCCCTCGTAATGAATCCCATAGTTACAATAAGTTATTTTCATATTCCGAATAACCGTATTATTGGCGGTAACAGAAAAACCATCTTTTTCGGAAGCATATCCCTCGATTTCCGGCGGAGTATTGTCGTTTAAATATGGTTCAATAGTTAGGGTTTTGTTAACAGTCATATTTTCTTCGTAATCGATTGTTCCACTCTGATTATCATCCATCACTTTGATGGTTTTTCCGGAAGAGATAATTTCGATTGCCGGACGGAAAGAGCGCAACGGTGCATTTACTGTGCCCATGCCGGTGGCATCGCTTCCATTGGGACTCACATACATCACATCCAGTGCCGGAGGGGTATTTCGCGGATAGCGTTGGCTACCGGCCGGAGCGGATATGTAACTCCATACGGCTCCCACCAATAAGTTATAATCGGTACTGCTTTTATTGACAATTTTAACAGCCAGATATTTCCCCTGTGGAACCGTAAAGGCATTCGCCGAGCAAGTAAATGTGAATCGTTCACTGGAGCCATCGCCAGTAATGGTGGCTGTGGGCCCTCCCTGGGTAAAATTCGTACCGCTGGCATCATCGGCATATCCCACCAAAATATCAAAAGCATCGCCGCTGGCCGGAGCGGTCTTGAAAGTCAGCAATCCCGTCCAGCTGGTGGTGTCCGTTGTCGAACCAGCCGGAAAATACACATCGTTGATGGCTGCTTCATCGGCCGTCCATACCTGACTGCCATTATTGGCCGGAAGACTAATTTGTTTAAATTCACCGGTAAAATTCCCCCGCCGCATTACCGGATTCCCTAAATACCACACGTAGAGGTAGTACTCATCCGTTGGCTTCACCAGTGGATATTTAGCATTGGAGCTGTTGTCATATTTAAAGTTTTTCGCCACACCTACCATATCGGGGTCATCGTTCCCTGTGGGTGTGGCTACAAAAAAAGATTCATAATAGTTTCCCATCACCATTTTAAATGCGGTAACATGCTTAAACAAATACGATAGTTTGGTCGGAGAATAAAAATATTGATCGAAACCCCACACATTGTCGGTTGTACTTAGGAGAAATTCATTCAAATAGACGTCCCGGTTTCCGGTACTTGAAGAATCGCATATCCCGTATTTATTTGACAGAAAAATATTTCCAACAATAACTGAATTTCGAATATCAGTTGGCCTTAAAAGCAATCCCGCAAAACTATTTTGTATAAGAGAATTTCCAACTATCATTGTTGACTGTGGTGTTGATTGAGAACTGAATTCGTGTATATATATCCCATGTTTTTGTGACGTTTGTATGGTATTGTTTGAAATTACATTGTTTTTTACTCCCTCCAGATATACCCCCCATTTACAATCTTCAATCGTGTTTCCTGATGCTTCGTTGTATGAAGATCCCAACATGTAGATTCCTTTAAGACAATTCTTAATGGTGTTTTGGGAAATTGAATTATTGGTTGCTGCGTCCAGGTATATACCGCCGTTACAATTTTCGATGGTTAGATTTGATATCCTATTATTTTTTGCCCCGTTTAACCGAACGCCATCTGCGTAATTGTATTTAAATGTACAGTCGTGAATATAATTGTTTTGGTTTTTATCACCGATTGTGTATCCAATATACACTCCAAAGCACGCTCTTTTATCAGAACTCCATCCGGTAACAATACCGCTTACTTCACAATTATTCGCATCATTAATCCATACCGCAGAGCCTCCGTTGACAGCGGTTCCGTATGCACGGAAGTTTCGAATCACCGAACCGTCGGCAGTTAATTTGAAAATGGGATTTGTATCGCCACTGGCCGATTTTATAGTGGGAAGGGTTCCATCGTTATCGTACGCTTCGATGGTAAGTTGTTTATCCACAACAATATTTTCCACGTAATCATCCGTGGCGTCGTTATCATCATCCATTACTTTAATCACATCGCCTGCAGATGCCTCCTGCACCGCTTTGGAAATGGTTCGCCAGGGATTGCTTTCGCTTCCGTCCCCGGTAGCATCGCTACCTGTTGGACTGACGTAATACGTCGCTCCCCAGCCACCTGTAACCATGAGAAATAAAAGCGTGACCAAAATAATAATAACAATTCTGTTCATAAACACCTCCTTGGTTTTTCAATGAACTAACACTAAAATCATTTAAAATTTTAGAGATGTAAAGAACCAAGAGGTGCGATTTTCGGAAATTGAAACGTGGCGATGGTTCTGTAACTACCTTTTCAAAAGGTAAGCAGGTCGGTCTGATGCGTGTTAAACCTGATTGATTGAGATGAGCAAATTGAAAATAGAATCTTGTGAAGCAAAAACATTCTTTCCATGCCATCGCGGATGATGGGATAAACGCTTTCCCCGTCTAAATCAGAAGCGAATCACCGTGAGTCCATCCAAGCATTGATCGTCCCTAACCATTCATCCATTCACACCAGAAGTTTCTACACGGTGAAATGAATACCCCTTTGACGAAATTAATTATGATGCCTTAACGATTTTCCATGCTATTTATTGCCCCTGATATCAGACGTCCTCAGGAATAATCTTTTTACACAAGCCGACAATCACCTCCAGCCTGTTCATCCACACTGGAGTTTTATGCCGGTGGAACAGTGTATTTTGTTTATCCTGTTAAGAGATAAGTCGTGAAAAACCCTCCAAACAAACGCATCCCCCTTACGGTACAAAAGACAAACGTATGAAATTCGGAAATTCAAACTTCTTGGTTATTTAAAAAAAGAAAGAAATAATAGATATTTTGTTTTGTAAGATAACAGGAGGTTATATCATGAAATGGATTGGATACCATGTGTTATTGCTTTTTTTACTCTCTTTTGTGTTGATTCATCCTGCCTATGGCGAAGAGAAACACTTTATTGCAAGTTTAGGCGATTGGTCCGATCCGGATAATTGGGACCCTTATGGCGAGCCCGAAGAAAATGACGATGTATATATCGACCCCAATTGTGAGTGCAATCTTGATATAGACTTTACTCCTGTTTTAAATAATTTGACGATTGAGGGAGAACTTTACGACTTAAGTTTATTCGGGTGCGACATAGAAGTCAATTACGATTTAACCGTCGCTCCGGATGGATATTTAGAGAGTAGTGGTTCAATTAAAGTTTGGGGTAATCTAAACATTGAGGATGATGCCACTTTTGACGGAACCGTGGATGCATATAATATTTATTTTGGTAGTACCGATCCCCCGGGTGGAGGTGATTTCTCCGTCACTTTTAAAAGCTCAGTAAGTGTCTCGAATGAAATAATAGTTGGTTTTGAATATGGATATGCGACCGTTAATTTTCAACAACAACTTACCGTGGATGGAGATGTCAAGGTTTATGATGAGATGGCGATTCATGGTGCAACGACAATTTCAGGAATTTTAAGTGACGAAGGAACCTTTAAAACATATACAGATTTCACATGCTCTGTTTTAGATATTACTTATCCTGGAACGTTTGAATCAAATGGAAATTATACGTACACTATCACCAGTAGATTGGAAATGGACGATGGTTTTCAGATTACCCAGGGTACCATCAAAATGGCACCTACCTCTTCCACTCAACCTGCCAGCATATACCCTGCTGATAATAGCTATATTAAAGATTTGATTATTTCCGGAGCTGCCCCCACACAAATCAAACAATATGTTTCTTCAAACAATCCTCTGGTTGTTCAGGGAACGTTAACCATTGAAGAAAACAAAACATTAGACCCCAATGATTGGACCATTGAAATCTCCGGAAACATGGTTTGCAATGGAAATTATACCTATGATGCCGGAGAGACCCCTGTGGTGAAGTTTACTGCAAACGGAAACGCCACTTTGACCGGCGATGTGGGATTTTACGACCTGATAATTTCCTCTAATACCACATTGCTTACCGGGGAATACATCCCCAGCGTGGCTCCGGCAACCCTTACGGAAGATGGTTATGTGCAAGGAAATATCAGTTGCACGGACAATGTCAATTCGGATGATGTGTTTAACTTAGGGAATCTGGGATGTGTTATTTCCCAGGGTTCGGGGCTGGGTCTTACTACGATAAATCGGCATACCGGTGCGACATACACAAAAGCCAGCCATTCCTTAACCCGCTGGTACGAAATCGATGCTGCCTCCGCCGACCCGAGTGTTCTGCTGAAGCTCTATTATCGCGACAGCGAACTGAACGGTAATGGCGAAAACAGTTTGAACATCTGGCGTTATGCTAATGGAAGCTGGACGAAATATGTGCCCACGACCCGTGATGCCAGTAACAATTATGTGGAAGCAACGGTGGAAATTCCCTCCGGTAATTCTGTGTGGGTCCTTTCCGATGCCGAGGATGATCAGAGTTTGCCGGTGGAATTAATTTCATTCCAGGCCATCCCGGAGCAGGGAAACAAAATTCGCTTAAGCTGGAGCACCGCCTCGGAAGTTAACAATGCTGGTTTCGAAATCCGTAAAAAATCGGAAGACCGAACAAACGAACCTTTTCAAACCATCGCTTTTGTTGCAGGTGCCGGTAATAGCAATATGACCCATTATTACCAGTACGTGGACGCCCGGGTGGAAAAAGGGAAATGGTATTCTTACCAATTGTATTCGGTGGATGTCAACGGTGCAAAGGAATTGTTGGCTACTCTTTCCCGGATTCGGATACCGGATAAGGAACCGGTTGCCCAACAAATCGCATTATTCCAGAACTATCCTAATCCGTTCAATCAGTCCACACAAATTCAGTATTATTTACCGGAGGAGAATCGGGTCAATCTACTTATCTACGATCCCACCGGTCGCCTTATTCGGTTCTACCGGCTGGGTATTCAACCTGCCGGCTATCACACGTTTGTCTGGGATGGAACGGATGAACTCAACCGACCGGTCGGTAGTGGAACCTATTTTTACATTCTGCAAACTTCCGGGCACTCCAGGGCAGTGCGAAAGATGATGCTGGTTCGTTAAATATCGCGAACGAGGAATTCCTGAAGTAGTTGTGAGTAAAAGGGGATGATTTTGGTTGAAAGACGAATCAAATCCGCAGAAGACTCTTCTGCGGATTGATTGTATTCTGAAATATGCACCGCCCGCTGTTAGAGTCGGAAGAGATGTTAAATTGGATTATGCGGTTTTGTGCAGGGCAGCTTTTTCGAATTGCTTCATCTGTTTGCGGAAGTAACCGGGTGTTACTCCGGTAAATTTTTTAAATGCCGCATTGAAAGAAGATTTGGACTGAAATCCCACTTCCCGACAAATTCCTTCGATGGAATAGTGCTGGTACTGGTCGTCGCTGAACATGCGTACCGCTTCCTGTACCCGGAGTTTATTGATAAAATTCGGAAAGTTCATCCCGTATGTTTCGTTAATAATCTGGGATAAATAGCGGGAATGGATATTTAATCGATTGGAGAGTTTTTCGATGGTAATATCCGATTGCATAAACATTTTTTCGGATTCCAGCAAGTTTTCCATTTGGTTCAGTATTTCGCGTAACTTTCCCCGTGTAAACGGAAGAGAACTGTGAACCGGTTTCCCGTTTTGCTTTTTCTTGAAGCGGGAAGAGCCGTTCTGGGTTAATTCCAGATGTTTTTGAACCAGCATTCGGTAAGCACGTTTTTGCTGCATATAAAACCAGCCAATCGTCAACAGAAAAAGAATGACCAGAAAGCTACCGACAGTCAGAAAGCGAATGATGAGAGCTTTACGCCGAAGTTCACTTTTCTGAAGTAAAATCTCTTTTTCTTTCTTTTCGGTCTCGTACTTTGCGTTCATTTCATTAATTTGCCGACTCATTGTTTCGTTAAAAAGCGAATCCCGTAATTCTGTAAATTTTACCTGATATTCATACGCTTTTCGGAAATGCCCCATCCCCTGGTAGCAGGATGCCAGATTCCCGTAAATATTATGCAACTGGAGCCGTAACTGATGTTTCTTGGCCACAGGTAGGGCTAACAGGCTATAACGTATAGCCAGTGGAAATTTTTCTTCACGAATATAGCTGTTAATCACATTTAACATGCTTTCCAGATACAATTCCCATATCCGATTTTTTTTGGCAAAGCGAGCGGAACTAAAGGCATATTGACGTGCTTGCTTATACTTCCCTGTTTTGACGCAAAGGTTGGCCAGATTGACTTCCACTGCCGCTCGTTGAAACGTTCCCGGTTCGGTGTATCGATAAGCCTGTTCATAGTAATACTGCGCCGAATCGAATTTCTGCTGCGAAAGCAGGTTGTTGGCCAGATTGGTGTAAATCATTAAAATCAGGTGCGGATCTCCATATTTCAGCGCCTGGGGAAGTAGCTTCTGATATTGATGGGTCGATTTGGTGTAATTCTGGAGCTGGGCATAAATCGTGGCAATGTTATTTTCCGATTTGATATAAAGGGACGTTCGTCCTAATTTACTTGCCAGGCGGGAGCAGCGGATGTACTCCTGAAATGCTTGCTGATACACCCCCATATTTTTGAAATAATACCCTTTCAGAAAATGCCAGCGAGCCAGATAATATTGGTCACTGCAGTGGTGTACCAATGGTTCCAGCCGTTCCAGATATTCGTTCCCTTTCTGCGGCTGAGCATCCAGTAAAGAATCAGTAAGGGCCAGCAACTTTCCCAGTGCGGTTGTGTCGGTACGAGCCTGTTCCCACAATGCCTCAGTGGAGGTTGCATCACTGTACACTTCGGTAAAAAGAATGCTCAGCAAAGCGAATGTAAACAGTCGCCACCCCGAATGGGTCTGGTAAACATCCATGTAGTTCTCCTTTTGCTTCTTCTTTAATAAAATGACCCAAATTGGTTTCCGGTGTTTTGGTAAAAATCACAACCTGCTAAAATATCTCTCCAAATCCCTGCCCAAAACAACCGAAAATATCGGAAACAAATTGAATTGATAAATTCCTGGCGGTTCAGTATATTTCCTGCGCAAAACAAATTGTGGATAAAGGAGCTTGTATGGATTCTCTGGAAAAGAAAAAACGGCAGTGGGAAGAAACGCTGGTGAGTCGGGCAATTTCCCGTTTTCCGGAGCGGAAAGAACAGTTCGCTACCGAATCCGGCATTCCCATCCACCGCTTGTACATTCCCGATCCCAATTTCGATTACGAAAAGCAATTAAATTTTCCGGGGCAATACCCTTTTACCCGTGGAGTACAGCCTACCATGTACCGGGGGCGCTTCTGGACCATGCGACAGTATGCAGGATTTGCCACGGCTGAGGAGTCCAATCGCCGTTACCATTATTTGCTGGAAAGCGGTAGCACGGGATTGAGTGTGGCGTTCGATTTACCTACCCAGATCGGTTACGACTCCGACCATCCCATGGCCGAGGGCGAAGTGGGAAAGGTGGGTGTGGCGATCGATTCGCTGGAGGATATGGAGATTCTATTCCGGGGAATTCCCCTGGAAAAAGTTTCCACCTCCATGACAATTAATGCCACCGCTGCTATTCTGCTGGCCATGTATGTGGCGATCGCGAAAAAACAGGGGGCAGATCTGTCCCGACTCTCAGGCACCATCCAGAACGACATCCTGAAAGAATACATCGCCCGCGGTACTTACATTTTTCCCCCGGAACCATCCATGCGAATTATTACCGATATTTTTAAATACTGTCACGAACATTTACCGCGCTGGAACACCATTTCCATTAGCGGCTATCACATTCGCGAGGCAGGCAGCACGGCGGTGCAGGAAGTGGCGTTTACTTTTGCCAACGCCATCGCTTATGTGCAGGCAGCGATCGATGCCGGGTTAAATGTGGATGAATTTGCCGGACGTCTTTCCTTCTTCTTTAATTCCCATAACAATTTGTTTGAGGAAGTGGCAAAATTTCGTGCTGCCCGGCGTATGTGGGCACGAATTATGAAGGAGCGCTTCGGAGCGCAGAATCCCCGCAGCATGATGCTGCGCTTCCATACCCAGACCGCCGGTAGCACATTAACTGCCCAGCAACCGGACAACAACATCATTCGTACCACTTTACAGGCGCTGGCAGCGGTGCTGGGCGGCACCCAAAGCCTGCACACCAATTCCCGGGACGAAGCTCTGAGTTTGCCCACCGACGATTCCGCCCGAATTGCCATCCGCACGCAGCAGATTATTGCTTACGAAAGTGGCGTGGCCGATACCGTGGACCCCCTGGCCGGTTCCTACTTTGTGGAAAAATTAACCGATCAAATAGAAGAACGGGCGTTTGAATACATCCGCAAAATCGACGAAATGGGCGGAGCGGTGGAAGCGGTGAAAAACCACTTCTTCCAGACGGAGATTGCCCGCAGTGCCTACGAATACCAGAAAAAAGTGGAAAGCGGTGAGCAGGTAATTGTAGGGGTCAATAAATTTACCATCGAAGAAGAACCGCCGAAAGACCTGCTGCGCATCGACGAAGCGGCAGTTGCACGTCAGATTGAGCGCCTGCAGCAGTTGCGCCAGCGTCGGGATAATCGGGCAGTCCGGCAGGCACTGGAACAACTGAAGCAGGCCGCTCGGGGAAAACAAAACCTGATGCCCCCCATTATTCATGCGGTGGAACAGTATGCCACAGTGGGCGAAATATCCGATGCATTAAGAAGTGTGTTCGGAGAATACCATGAGTAGACCAAATCGCTGGCAGTTGGCTGGGTGGATGCTTCCCCTGTGGGCACTGCTTCTGGTCAGTATCTGGTCCTCCTGCCATAGGCAACCTCCCGCCAATCCGGAAATTTTGTTGAACAAAGCATGGAAATTCACCACGGGCGACAATTTACAGTATGCCCGTCCGGAGTTTGACGATTCCCACTGGCAAACCATTCGCGTGGACGCTACCTGGAATAAACAGGGCTTTCCCCAATACCAGGGCTTCGCCTGGTACCGGATTCGATTTTTCCTTCCCTCCTCGTTGCGGGAGAAGTCCGCATTGCAGGATAGTCTGGTCTTCCACATGGGGCGTATCGACGATTTTGACCAGGTATTTTTAAATGGTGAGCTGATAGGAGAAAATCTACGCACCGTTCCCCCGGGTACGCCTGTTACCGACGCTTTTAGTAAATTGAACTACACTTTGTGGGATAAACCCCGCCGTTATGCACTGGCAGCGGACGATCCGCGCATCCGCTGGGATGCGGAAAACGTCCTTGCTGTACGGGTGTACGACTGGGGTGTGGCCGGCGGAATCTATTCCGGCGATCTGTACATTGCCATGGCCGATATCACTGAGTACGTGAAGCTGGATAATCAACGCTTTCGTTTTCGGAATCTCACCGGTGCCCTGGAAAAGGAAGTCCGCTTGTTCAACCATTCCCGCCGTTATCCTGCCCGGGGAGAATTGTCGGTAGGAATCCGGAACAATTTGACGGAACAGACGGTGCTGCGGAAAACGTTTTCCGTGCACCTTGCTGCGGGCGATAGTGCGGTGTACCACCTGCAATTCCCCGAAACCCGGGAATCGACCACTATTTTTTACACCCTGAGTTTTGAGAATAGCCGCCGAACGATAAAGCGGCGGGAAGGGATTCCGTACCGACTCACTCCGCCAACGCCCCCTGAACCCCGGATCAACTACCCGCGCATTTACGGGCAGCGGGCGGGACGTCCGTTTCTGTTTCGCATTCCGGTAAGTGGAAAGCGACCGATGCGTTTCTCCGCGCAGGGCTTACCACCTGGTTTGCTTCTGGATGCGGAGAATGGCATTCTCCGCGGATCGGTTCATCAAAAAGGAACCTATTCGGTAACGGTAATTGCGGAAAATCAGTACGGACGGGATCAGCAGATCATTGAGCTGGTGATTGGGGATACCATTGCACTGACCCCTCCCATGGGCTGGAACAGCTGGAATTGCTGGGGACTGAGTGTCAATCAGGAACGAATCCGGGATGCCGCACAAGCTTTTGTAGAAACCGGCCTGGCCGACCACGGATGGAGTTTTATCAACATTGACGACGGATGGGAGATTGAAGGCAAATCCGGCCAACCGGGACGTACCCCCGATGGGGAAATCCGAACCAACGAAAAATTCCCCGATATGAAACGGCTTGGTGAACAGATCCACCGGTTCGGGTTAAAATTTGGTATTTACTCCTCTCCGGGGCCACTTACCTGCGGCGGATACACAGCCAGTTACGGCCATGAAGAGCAGGATGCCCGTACTTTTGCTCGCTGGGGTGTGGATTATCTGAAGTACGACCTGTGTAGTTATCGGAAATTTATGAAGGATGTGCATGATCCCGCAGAACTCATTCCCCCGTACCGAAAGATGTGGCATGCCCTGCGAAAACAACCCCGGGATATTGTTTATTCCCTGTGTGAATACGGTTATGGCAAGGTGTGGGAATGGGGTGCCAGCGTAGGTGGAAATTTATGGCGCACTACCGGCGATATCTGGGACGATTGGGATCGCATGGTGGCGATCGGGTTTAGTCAGGTGGAAAATGCACCGTATGCAGGACCCGGCCACTGGAACGACCCGGATATGCTGGTAATTGGCTGGGTTGGCTGGGGAGAACATCTCCATCCCACTTATTTAACTCCCGATGAACAGTACACCCATGTCAGCCTCTGGGCGTTACTTTCTGCTCCGTTGTTGCTGGGCTGCGATCTGACCCGTCTGGATGATTTTACTCTGGGACTGATTACCAACGACGAAGTCATCGCCATTAATCAGGATAAACTGGGCAAACAGGCAGTGCCGGTGATTCGGGAAGATAGTGTGCAGGTATGGGTAAAACCGCTATGGAATGGCGATCGCGCAATCGGAATTTTTAACTTGAGTGGAAAAACCAGGCAATATCGGTTACCCCTTCGGAAGTCCGTTGCAAGCGATAGCGTTCGTCTTCGCGACGTGTGGCGACAGAAGGAATTGGGAGTGTTTGCTGAAACATTTTCGACTACTATTCCACCTCACGGGGTGGTCTTGCTCCGTGCAAAACGGACGGAAGCGGGGAGGGGGAGTGAAGGGATGGAAGGGATATAGGGGGAATAGGGGATATAGGGGAAATAGGGGAAATAATGGAGATAGGGGAGATAAAGGGTGTAGGGATATAGCGCTTAAGAGCGTACACTTTTTTGCATGGCAGTGGGGTTTGTGGTTTTCGGTTGAAAAAAGATATTTCATGGTAGAGTGCTCAATTGAAGATGCAGGAACGGAAAAAATCAGAATATCCCGGACGGGTGTACTGGTACAAGCAGGTAGAGAGCACCAATACGACTGCCCGGAATCTGGCCGGGCAGGGGGCAGGGGAGTGGACGGCGGTTGTCGCCTTTCAGCAAACCGCCGGGCGGGGTCGCTATCGGCGACGCTGGTTAAGCTCCCCTGGCAAAGGAATATATCTTTCCGTTGTGTTGCGCCCCCGGGTTCAACCAACGGAGGTCAATCTGATTAATTTAAGCACCGCACTGGTGGTAGCAGATTTTCTGGAAAAACTGACCAATGCAGTGGAAAATCCAATAACCGTCGGATTGAAGTGGCCCAATGATGTGCTGGTAAATCACCGGAAAATTGCCGGAATTTTGCTGGAAACCGGCTATCGGCAGCAACAGGTGGATTTTGTGGTAGTCGGAATCGGAATAAATCTCAATCATGCTGAAGCGGATTTTCCCGAAGAACTTCGGCATCAGGCCACTTCGCTGTTCATGGAAACCGGAAAAGAGTGGGATGTACCGGCCACCACAACGAATTTCCTGAGTGACTTTCACCGGGTGATGCACCGGTATCTATCCACCCGTTTTGCTCATGTTCTGGATTTGTACCGCCAGCGATTGCTTTTTCGAAATGAGACAATTCAGGTGGTGGTTAATAATTCTCCCCTGAAAGGGATTTTAAAGGATGTGGATGAACAGGGGTTCTTGTTGCTTCAAACAGACCATGGCATTTTGCGAATTACCAGCGGAGAAGTGGGAGTGGGGAGATAATTGCACCAAAACGCAACAACACTGGCAAAAAGAAACATTTTACTCATCTCAGATTGGGTCGAATGCTCGTAATTTTAAACGAGGCAACCAAATTCCGCAAAGGGGAAAAATGATGGTTTTAACCGTAGATGTCGGGAATACGCACATTGAACTGGGCGTATTTATTGACGGAAACTTACAACGAAGCTGGCGCATTGCCACGGGAGTGGATCGAACGGAAGATGAAGTTCTGGTATTTCTGCATCATTTTCTGGGGATGGAAGGTGTGCGTTTCCCTGAGCTGGATGGAGTGGCGCTAAGTTCGGTGGTTCCCAACATGACCTTTGTATTTACCAAACTGTGCCAGAAATATCTGAATGAAGATCCGTTTATTGTGGATCACACGGTGAATCTTGGAGGCATTCGTATTGCCTACCAGAATCCTGCTGCGGTGGGTGCTGACCGATTGTGCAATGTGGTGGCTGCGTACCAGCGATACCATCAGGCGCTGGTGGTGATTGATTTTGGCACTGCTACTACTTTCGATGTACTCAATTCCCGGGGGGAATATCTGGGTGGGGTGATTGCTCCGGGGGTGGAAACCACCGCCTGGGCGCTCTATCAGCGTGCGGCGAAGTTACCCAAAATCTCGCTGGAAGTACCGGAACGCACCATCGGGCGAAGTACCACCGAAAGCATGCAGGTGGGAATTCTTAAAGGAACCATCCGTATGATCGACGGATTGCTGGAAGAGATTACTCAGGAACTGGGAGAAAAGCCAAAGGTGGTGGCCACCGGGGGTCTGGCGCGGATTATTCAACCCCGAACCAAATATATTGAAGAATTTATTCCCCATCTGGTGCTGGAAGGGTTGTACCAGATCTTTCAACTCAATCGTTCATAAAAAAGGGAATATGGAGAGCTTCCGTTTTCGTTTGGTTCCATAACCCTGTTTTTTTAACCGGAAGAACAAAAATTTTCTTGAAAAACCAATCTTGAATTAAATGAACGGTAAGGTTTCTGCAGGTTGATGTACTTTTAACCCCCATACTGTTAAAACGCCGTTTTATAGAAGGTTCTCCTTTTTCTCCTTTGCAGTTATTGAGATTGTGTTTCTTTTCCGTTTTATCAGAAATTGTTTTGAATAAAAATAAAAGTTGTTTAAATTTCAGAAAAAACAAGCGTCTATGAGAGAAGATAGTTATTTCAAAATCATCATCAATTATCCGCAGCGCGACATCTTCGCTTATTTGCAAAGCCATATTCTCTCTCGAAATGTGCAGATGTTCTATTTTCCCAAACTGGGAGAAGTGGGAACATTTGTTCAAAATATCCAGCCCGATCTGGTTCTGTTTTTTATTGATCGGGAAACTCTGGTAGACGCGAAAGCAAAAGAAATTTTTGCTTTACCGGTGTTTCAGAATATCTGGAAAATTTTTATCCTATCGAATAAAATTTCGTATGAACAGTTCCAATCGCTGGGGGAATTCCAGAACTATTTTGTATTACCGGAAACCATCTCTTACCAGGTGGTAACCAGCAACATCCGAAGCATTATTAATTTCCTTCAATCTCATAAACAGGAAAAGAGCGAGACTACTTATAAAGAAAATCTGTTGCAATGTAGCTTTATCATTCAACGGGAGACGAATTTAAAAACATTGTTCGACCGGTTGGTTCAAGTGTTGCCCAAGATGTTACCCTACGATTATTGGGCGCTATTTAGTTTCGATTCAGAGAACCGGCGGGTGGCACATTTCACCCAATTTATTCCCCCTCATCGTCGAAATGTGGCGATTCTGACTCCCCGTCTGGAAGAGCTGGCAAAGAACTGGCTGGAGACCAGCAGGAGTTTCCAGTTAAGTCAGGAGGAAGATCCCACTTTATTTCGCAAATTATGGGAATGGGGTTGGGAGATTCGGCATCTGATTTTCATGCCCATTTTTCACGAGCGCATGATTGTAGGGGGCATTTTGCTGGGGCATACTCGCGATCGCAGCATCGATCCGCAGGATGTGGATTTTGTCCGGCAACTGGCTGATTTACTGAAAGAGCGGATTTATGAGCTGATGTTTTCCAGAAAAACGCTGGAATGTTTTGATGATTTTGCCGAACAGCTTCTGGATGAAAGAATTTCTGAAGAACGTGTGATACAGTTAACC
>CAZBWV010000072.1:0-27528 GCA_964495805.1 uncultured Calditrichaceae bacterium | reverse complement strand
AAATCGGCAACGCCATTGGAAAAATCGCTGGCCTGATCCAGCACATTATTACCTCCGGAGCCCAGTCCGGTAATCGTTGCAGTTCCTGGCCCACTGGCACTGATGGTGACATTATCCGAACTGGCATCGAAACCGGTAACGGTGTTATCGTAAGCATCCTGGGCGGTCAATGTATTGGTTCCGCTCACCGCATATCCATCCCGTTGAGGCGAAGTCATGGAGAATGCAAAGTGATCCAGGCTGGCATAATTGACCGTTACACCCGAAGAGGCAACTCCGGAAAGCGTCGGCGATCCGCTGTTATCGCTGGCGGTAATCGTTACACCGGATTCATTCTTATAAAATACAACGGGAATATCTTCGCTGGTTCCATTGGTAAACGAGATGCTCATATCCGTCCAGGAATCGGAGTTTACCCCGTTGATGGTTGGTCGTGTGCCGTCCGGTGCATCACTGGCGGTTGAGACAAAATCAATGTCCCGGGAACCCGTTTCATCTACTTTAAAATTACTGGCATCGGTTATCACCAGCTGAATATTGAACGATGTTCCAGCCGTCTGGTCATCCGGTGTTCCGGTGACTCCGGTTCCATCCACAAAGGTTTGACCGGGCAACACAACCAGAATCTGACTGGCCTCTCCGGCAGTTATTGTTGCTTCCTGCGAGGCATCATATAACGAAGCATTCCCCAATTTAATTGTTTTTGTCCCTGGCTGATCGCAGGCAAAATAGAAGGAATCACTGTTAGCACTGGAAAGATTAATATAGGTAATATCGCTTCCATCCGGGGTTTTCCGGAAAGTTGCCGTACCGGTGCCGGAGGTCATCTGTAATCCAATAGTCTGGGTAACGCTTTCCAGATTGCCATAAGCATCATGAATTTCAAATAC
This sequence comes from uncultured Calditrichaceae bacterium, assembly GCA_964495805.1. GTDB lineage: Bacteria > Calditrichota > Calditrichia > RBG-13-44-9 > RBG-13-44-9 > JALXCH01. The sequence continues at coordinate 26,638 of CAZBWV010000072.1, read as the reverse complement.
AATCTTATCTTCAAATGTGCTTACCGGTTCATTCACCGCATTAGAAACTATATGAATATGATGCGGTTCCTGATAATTGATGGTAGTGCCGGAATAGCTTACGTTTCCATTGTTATCCACCGCTTTCACCCGATAATATGCATATTCGGTGCCCAGCGAATAGGAGCCGGAATAATCGCTATCGCCCGTATCATTATCCTGCGACCCGGTATTGGTCCAGCTACTTCCATCGCTACTTCCCTGAAGTTCCAGATAGCTTAGAGAGGGATCCGTCGTACCATCATCCGCAGTAGCACTCCAGGCGACTGAGCCGCTTTCGAACATGGTACTATCGGTCGGAGTCACCAGGGTGGGCGCAGCCGGAGCAATTTTATCGACTAATGCAATGCCGGAACCACTGGGAATTTTCTTCACCTCATTCCCGGCAATATCTTCCAACGTTGCTCCAACTGTAGAACTACTATCATACCGCACTGTTACATTCTGAGCACTCCGATTAGCCAGTGACCCACTTAAATTAAGCGTCCAGGTGGTGGTTGGTTCATTTCCCACTGGTTCCAGAGAACTGGGGGAGGCGGTTCCCACACCGGTTCCTTCCAGGACAAATTGGCCAGCCGCATCGCCCCCAACTTCACTAACCGCTTCATCAAAAGTTAAGCGAATAGTGGTTAACGAAGTCGCCTCAGCACCGGTAAGTTCCGGAGGATCCGTTTCTGAGGCAACCAGCTTATTGGTAGAGTAAACCGCATCGAATCCAGAACCCGAGACAACATAGAACCGAATGTACGCGGTATTGGCATCAAAGGCACTGCCGTCCCGCCGTGCACCACCGCTTAAATTTCCGCTTCCATCGATGCTAATATCATCCTTGGAAGGGTTCGTGTACACATCCAGATAGTTATCACTGGCATCAAATTCCCGGAACTGCTTTGCCCAGATGGTTCCATTTGCTTCAAATCCGCTTCCATCCACATCCAGGCTATCGTCCGTATCAAACGTTCCGCCATCCGTATCCGTAATAGTAAATGTTCCCAATTCCAGAGCACCAGAGGTTTCGGGCAAATCTCCTTTTACAGAAATTAACCGATCCGTCCAATAAATTGCACGATCAGTTCCTACAATGAATTCCACCCGTGCATCGTACTCATCTAACTGATCCATATAAAACGATATTCGGGCTTCTCCGTCCTGGAGACTGACCTCATACTCTTCAATATGAACATTTTCCGCCCAAACTGCGGGTGCATTCGCTCCGTTTTCTTTTACCATATTCACCGCCCGAATAATTTCCCCCGCTTCAAATCCATGAAGCGTTAACACCACGAGATCACCATTCCGGTACACATGATTGTCCTGAACCGTTAATGTTCGGTTCAGAAGCCCCGCCCATAAAATACTTTGTAGGAAAAATACGATAGAGAAGACTGTTAGCAGCTTCTTCATATTACCCTCCATGACTAAAATCCATTTTACCCTTTACACTTCTTCTCCCCATCTTAGCATATCGGCAAAACCACGTTTGTTTTGTTTTGCCGGGGAGAATGCTTCCATTAACCGTTCCCTTAATCCTTCTTCAGTTAGACCACGCGTTAAAGCTCCGTGTTCGGCCAGGGAGATCATCCCTGTTTCCTCACTCACTACAATGACAATGGCATCGGATTGTTCGGTCAACCCCAGGGCAGCACGGTGCCTCATTCCCAGACTGGGATCCAGCTTCGGATTTTCCGTGAGCGGAAGCTGGCACTTGGAGGCAATAATCACGTCGTTCTGAATTACAATTGCCCCATCATGCAAAGGAGAACGCGGATTGAAAATAGAGAGAATCAGCGCTTTACTCACCTGGGCTTGTAGTGGAATACCGGTTTCGATGACACTGCGCAACCCGGTATCGCGCACCAGCACAATAAGCGCTCCGAAATTCTTCCGCGATAAATCCGAAACCGCACCGATGACTTCGTTGATGAATTTGGTGGTCGATATCTGCACAAAACGTCTCAGGATGGGATTCTGGCCCAGATACAACAGCAAACGGCGAAATTCCGGCTGGAAGATAATCACAAAAGCGATTACCCACACCGTTTTTAAATTGGAGAATATCCAGATTGTCCCACTCATATTGAGCATTTCCGCAACCACCGAGATTAAAATGATAAACAAGAGCCCCAACAACATGCGCGCTGCCATACTGCCCCGCAAAAACTCATACACCTTGTAGAAAATGTAGGCAACTAACGCAATATCCAGAACATCAATAAATGTGACCGAAAGAAATCCGATTTTAAATAACATACATTACCTCTTTCCAAATTGTCGTACCGGAATGTGAAAACTTTATCTGTTTTTTCATATTTCCAAAAATTTTTTGAGGGGAGAAGTAAAACTTTCGTCAGTGTCGAAAACCACGAAATTAGTGTGTTAATTACTGGAGTAACAATATGTTATGCTGTGTTTTTAACTAAATTTTAAACGTAAAATAGCGTGAGCTACTTCCATTACCTGTTTCATCTGCGAAACATCATGAACCCGAATTACCTGTACCCCCTTATACGCAGAAAGGGCCACACTGGCTCCGGTTCCCCATACTCGCTCCGTCGGTGGGACATCAAGTAATCGACCGACAAACGATTTTCGGGAGGCACCTATTAGCAATGGATATCCCAGAATTTTCAATTCCTCAATTCGACGATGAATCTCGAAATTGTCCTCCCATCGCTTTCCAAACCCAATGCCGGGGTCCAGTATCAGCTGGGTAATCCCCGCCTGTCGGGCAACCTGCACCTGCCGGTGAAGAAAATCGAAAATTTCCTCCATTAAATTATCATAATGTGGATTCACCTGCATGTTTCGGGGAGTTCCCTTAATGTGCATCAACACCAATGGTGCCTGGTAAGTAGCCACCACCTCTGCCATTTTCGGGTCGAAGGTCAGTCCGCTGATATCGTTAATCATGGCAGCTCCCATCTCCAGAGCCCGGCGGGCGATTTCCGCTTTATAGGTATCCACCGAAATCGGGACATTCACTCGCGTCCGGAGCAAATCCAGCACCGGTTCAATCCGGTTCCATTCTTTTTCTAAAGGAACGGTTTCGGAGCCCGGGCGGGTGGATTCTGCTCCAATATCAATAATTTTTGCTCCTTCTTCTACCATCTGAAGCGCTCGTGCCACCGCCTTTTCCGGGTGTAAAAATCGTCCCCCGTCCGAAAATGAATCCGGGGTGACATTCAGAATTCCCATCATCACCGGAGTGCTTAAATCCAGTGCACGCCCATCCCGAAATTCCAGACGATACTCCGACAATTCAAAACGATGAAACAACCGGCCAAATTCCTGGCCCAAAGAATGGAATGAATCTTCCGTGTTACAAAATTGCCGAATTTGCTCACGATTCCCGAACGACACAATCAGGGAACGGGATTGCTCCCCTTTCCCCGTCCACACCGGGATTCCCTGTTCAGAGCATTTTTTCAGGAACAAACGATGTTGCAACGGGGACAGATGTCGAATTTTAAATGTGTAAGCAGGATTAATGCGGCTGCGGAGTTCCGTCTCAGAAAGGAACGTTCCAATCTGTTTCAGCTCGTGGGCAAAGTCCGACCATAAATCGCTATTCAACCAGCGAATCATGGTTGCCCTCCACCGGTCGAATCGGCTTTTGCCTTCATCATTTCCAGACACTCCCGAATTCCCTTCATTGCCTGATAGGCATAAAAATCGTCCTCACCCTGTTTATGCGCCACCCGATACCGAAATTCTCGCAATGCAGCCTGGCAATTGCCCTGACGCTTGTAAATAGAGCCCAGATAAAGATGGGAATCGAGATAATCGCTGGCTTCGATGGATTTCAGGAAATAGGTTTTTGCTTTATCCAGCTTCTCCCACTCATAATACAGCACTCCCAGGTTGTACAGAATTAACCCATCTCCCGGTTTTAGTGAATCTGCTTTCAAGAAGCAGTTTAACGCTGCCGGTCGGTTTCCCTGTTGAGAGAGTAACTGCCCCAGCATTAACCACATGGAAGGAGAGTACGGGTTCATTTTGAGATAACGTTCCACAAAATCCCGGGCAAAATGGGGTGGTGGCGTGTAAGCGGGATCGCCCTTTAAAATCAGATTGCTCCATTTGAGCAACACACTCTCTTCTATGGGGCAGTAAATCACAATTTGTTGATAAATTTCTTTGCGATTGGCAAATCCAAACTCCTTATATCGGGATGGATGCAGAAACGTAAAATTCAGCAGTACATCTATATCAAAAGGATTCTCCACAAACGCTTGCTTCAAAAAAATCTCCGCCGAAGCAAAATCTTCGTCCCACAGGTAACTTTCCGCAATCATAACTTTGGTAAACAGATCATCGGGTTCTCGTTTTAATAGCTGAATCAAAATGGAGCGAGCATGGCGAAGTTTTTTTCGCCATACCGGAATTTTTGGGCTAAACGGATTTTTCGGCGGATTCTGTAACCGTTTCATCCCGGCCAGTCGGACAGCGTTATAGTAAAACCATTTTTGATAATCCATGTTCTGTCGGTTTTTCCGAATAATCTTTTTCAGAATTTCCTGCGACCGCTCGTATTTGCGCTGGTAAAACAACCGACGCGCCAGGGTAAAAGCAATCTCCGATTCCTGAAATGGTTGCAAATATTCCCTCTCCTGAAAAGGAATCCGATCGCCAAAATTTTCTTTCACCCAGCTTAAAAATTTGTCGGGTCGATCCAGAGAAAACTCACCCTGCGCTTCCTTCAACACCCGTTGTTCCGGATATTTCATCAGTTGCAACTTAACCTGAAACGCATTACCGGTTAAACGAGCATTCCCACTCAGCACAATATGCATGGGCAATTTCTGATACACATTTCGGGTAAAGTGTTCGTTTAATGCGGAATCTGCCGGGGTAATTCGGTATAGCCAATGGTAGGGGAACAGATATTCATTGCGCGAACGATAGTATTGAACGTTATCGGTAATGAGATCGGTCAAATATTCCCCGAACCAGTTATCCGGGGTCTGCGTCTGTAAAATGGCTACATGATACCGTTTGTAATACTGGTGCGGTGGATTTTTAAACCACAAAACAATGTACAATACCGTATATACCACAAACGCAATCACCGCCCAGCGCAGCAAATGTTTTCGGGTAAATAATTCATTTACACGGTACATGAAATATAAAATCAGGAAGGTTACCAGAAGCAGCAAAAAATACAACGGAAGACCACCAGGTACATTTCCGGACAAATATGTCACCACACCACTCATCTTAACATACCCCTGACTTTCGTTCGTCCCCTACCAATCCGGTACTTTCACCGTGGACAATCGCTACCTTGCGGCCTTGCTGATATGTTCTTCCTTGACCATTTCTTCCTGAGCAGAAAGACACAACTGCTCCGGAACGTGTGCTAAAATTGTAATCATAATTCCCGGTTAACTCAAGGATAAATTGGAAATTTTAACCACTGTCGGATCGATTACCAGCTTTTCAGTTTGAATTGTTCCGTTACGCAAAGAAAAATATTTTTTCCCGGCAAACAGGGGAAAGAGATCAGACGAGGGGTGAATCCAGCACCGACTGAATATTTGCCGGAAATTCTCCCCGGAGTGCCCGGGTACGGGTAAGCACGCTGTCCTGCTTCGGTCCGCGCATGCGAACACACAACTGGTGAGCCTCCACCACTACCAGCACGCCCTGCGGTTTTAGCTGCTCCATAATGGTGTCGGCAATCTGGTTGGTCATCCGCTCCTGTATCTGAAGCCGCCGGGCAAACGTATTCACCACCCGGGCAAAGGCAGAAAAGCCCGCCACCCGATTCCCCGCCGGGATATAGGCGATATGTACTTTTCCGAAAAATGGTAGCAGGTGATGCTCGCACATAGAGTAAAAAGAAATATCCCGTACTTCCACCACGTTGTTTTCCATCGGTTCGGAAATATCCGGCTGGATGGTGGGACTCTGAGCATAGCCTGCCAGGATCTCTTCCAGCATTTCGGCTACCCGTTGAGGGGTCTTTTTCAGCCCCGGACGGGTTACCTCCTCCCCAATCCCTTCCAGAATCAACCGGACTCCCTGTTCTATTTTCTCACGATTCATCCGATGCATCCTATGTTCAAATTACTTGCACTGCTTTAATTAAGTCGTTATTTCCATCGAAACAAGATCGCAATTTCAATAAAAATGAATTGGCAGCTCTGGTGGAACGAAAAATACAAAAAAGCCAGGCATGATGCCCGGCTTTAAACTTTTGATTTGTTATTTTTCGGTTGTCGTAGAAGGTTCACTACCCGAATCGGAAGCGGATGGCTCATTTGCCCGGGATTCCTCAGCCTCTATCGGTTTTTTCTCTTCCTTTTCAGCTTTTCCATCTCCACCGGCTGTTTTCTGTCCATTCTTTTTCTTCCCGGGCAATTCCTTCCCTGCCAGCACCAGATCAATCTCCTCCCCATCCAGAATTTCGTATTCCAGCAATGCGTTGGCCAGCCTATGCAATTTATCGATATTCTCGGAGAGAAGTTTCTCCACCCGTTTTTCCGCTTTTTCGATAATTCGACGAACTTCCGCATCAATCTCCTGAGCGGTTTTTTCGCTGAAATCGCGGTGTGTGGCAATTTCGCGCCCCAGAAAGATTTCCTCTTCTTTCTTCCCGAAGGTCACCGGTCCCAGCTTCTCGCTCATGCCCCATTCGCACACCATTTTGCGGGCAATTTCGGTCGCTCGCTCAATGTCGTTACCCGCACCGGTGGTCAGTTGTTTCATGACCAGTTTTTCGGCACCGCGTCCACCCAACAAGTGACAGAGCATGTTTTCCAGATATTCTTTAGAATAGTTGTGCCGCTCATCGATAGGCAGGTAGGAGGTGACACCCAGTGCCCGCCCCCGGGGAATAATGGTGACTTTGTGCACCGGGTCTGATCCGGGAATGAGCTTGGAGACCAGCACATGACCGCTTTCGTGATATGCGGTGATGCGTTTTTCCTCTTCGCTAATAATCATGCTGCGGCGCTCCATTCCCATGAGGATTTTATCCTTGGCGGCTTCGAAATCTTCCATCGTCACCCGGTCGCGATTGTGTCGCGCCGCATACAGGGCAGCCTCGTTCACCAGGTTGGCCAGCTCGGCACCAGCCATTCCCGGCGTTCCTTTGGCAATCACGGAAAGGTCCACATCATCTGCCAGGGGGATGTTTTTGGTGTGCACACGCAAAATGCCTTCCCGTCCCCGGACATCGGGGCGATCCACCACAATCTGTCGGTCGAAGCGTCCCGGTCGGAGCAAAGCCGGGTCCAGCACATCCGGCCGGTTCGTGGCTGCAATAATAATCACTCCTTCCTTGGTATCGAAGCCATCCATCTCCACCAGCAGAGCATTCAGGGTTTGTTCCCGTTCATCATGGCCACCGCCCAATCCGGCACCCCGCTGGCGTCCCACGGCATCAATTTCATCAATAAAAATAATGCAGGGGGCGTGTTTTCGGCCGGTTTCGAATAAATCCCGCACCCGACTGGCGCCCACACCTACAAACATCTCCACAAAATCCGCCCCACTCATGCTGAAAAATGGAACACCCGCCTCCCCGGCCACGGCACGAGCCAACAGAGTCTTTCCGGTTCCGGGAGGTCCCAGCAGCAATGCACCTTTGGGAATTTTTCCGCCCAGACGGGTAAATTTGGCCGGGTTCTTCAGAAACTCAATAATCTCCCTCAGTTCCTCTTTTGCCTCATCGCAACCGGCCACATCATCGAACGTTACTTTGGTTTCACTCTCCATCATCATCTTGGCACGACTTTTACCAAAGGAGAAAATATTCTTCGGTCCGCCACCCCCCTGCATGCGCCGGGCCAGAAACACCCAGAAGGCAATTAACAAAATCCAGGGCAGAAAATTCCCCAGAAACACCAGCCATTCACTGGACGGTTGCCGGAATTCAATGTTGATATTCTTCGCCCGCCAGGTATTCACCGTATTCTCGTCCACAAAGGGTAAAATGGTCTTGAAATGTTTGTATTCAATGCTCTTCCCATTGGGTAGCACATCACGGAATTTTTCCTTCAACACTCCGTGAAATTCGTTTTCGTGAATGACCACCTCGCCGCTGACAATCATGTTATTTTCCAGGAAGTAAAGATATTTGGAATACGGCACACTTCGTTCCTGGGCACGACCCATCGGGAAAATGGAAGTCAGTAAAATAACTCCCAGAATAATAATGACCCAGATGATGATGGTTTTGGACCCCTTCTTCCACTGGAATTCATTATCGTCCCGATTGGGTTTCTGTGGCTCTCGATTGGAAAATGGTTTCTTTTTATCCTGATTCATACATACAACCTTTGCTTATTTATCTTCCCGTATCTGGTAAATGGCATTCAGATTCCGTTTTTTCTGTGCCAGGTCCAATCCGTAACCAATTACAAATTTATCTTCAATCTCAAAGCCAACATAATCGATGGTTAACGGAACTTTGGCACATCCTTTTTTGACCAATAGTGATACAAACTTGACGCTGGCAGGTTTCATGTTTTCGATACGGCGTTTTAAATAACTGACCGATAGCCCGGAATCCACAATATCCTCCACCACCACAATATCCCGATTGTGCAAATCGGCGCTGAAATCCTTAATCATGGTAATCTGGCCAGAAGAGACCCGTTCGTTCCCGTAACTGGAGATTTTAATAAAATCCACTTCACAATCGATGGATAGGTATCGGATGAGATCGGCCATAAACAGAAAAGCACCGTTCAGCACGCCCACAAAGATGGGGACTTTTCCCTGATAGTCGCGTGAGATTTCTTCCGCCAATTCCTTGATGCGATTCTGCAGGGTGGTACTATCGATTAAAATCTCGAATTCCAGATCGTCCACTTTGATGAGTTTTTCTTCATTCATACCTGATACCCGTTACTTATGGTTAATCGGAAAATTTTCTTACATGGTTCGGTAATTTTATAACGCTCATCCATTTGAATTCCCGGAATTGCCACAATTTCGTCGTCATTGAGCAGCACCATGACCTGGCTTTTTTGCGGCTGCCGAATTCCCCGATCGGTCAGATAATCGCTTACCAATACCGAATATGATGCACCTAACGGAACAAATCGATCGCCGGGCTGCCAGCGCCGCAACTTTAAAGGAAAGCGAAGACGGTCTCCGCAAAGATATTCAACATTTCGCTCTCCGGTAAACCGAACCGCCTCCCGCTTCACTTCGGAAATTGACAGTTGGATGTTGGATTCCGGCAGATGATACGGGATTCCGGGAAAAACCGCCATTTCGGTGTGCTCCCGTTGCGGGTGTGGTGTGTAGAACAGGAGTGTCGCACCCCGCCGTTGAACCCACACGTGATCGTCCCAGCGATATTGAGAACCCTCGTGTCCCCGCTTCATCCACCATTCAAAAGCGTCCCACTGTTTTCGTCGAATAATCTCGTCCCGGGAAAAACCGCGCCGAAATACTTCCTCCAACAGAGCAATTTTTATCCAGCTAAAATACCCTGAATAAGTTTTTATATCAAGTGCAATTTCATTCTTTCCGGCGGATATTACACATTGTTTCCAGGCTTTTTCAACCTCCTGGCGCAAATAAACATCCCATTCCTGCAGGGTTTCAGCCAGCTCAGCCAGATGAGTAGGTGCAGCGGGATTGTACTCCTCCCGGAGAAGAGGTAACAGGTGATGGCGGATTTTATTACGGCGGAAGCGAAGCTCCTGATTGCTGGCGTCCTCCCGAAAGGGGATCGCATGAAAACGGGCATATTGTTCAATCTCGCTGCGGTGGGCAAAAAGCAACGGTCGCACCCACCTGCCCCGCCGCAGTCGAATTCCCGCCAGACCGCGCAACCCGGTTCCCTGAATAAGCCGCTCCAGCACGGTTTCCGCCTGATCGTCCCGATGATGTCCGGTGGCAACAAGGTGGTACCCCTCCCGTTCGGCCAGGTCCGTAAACAGTTTGTCGCGTACCCGGTGACCCGCCTCCTCCAGCGACCAGCCCTCTTTCCGGGCAATCGCGGAAACGTCTGCTTCCAGCAAATGGAAAGGAATGTTCAGCTTCGTACAGTAGTGTTCGACCAGTGCCGCATCCGCATCTGCCTCCGCACCGCGCAAATGATGATGCAAATGCACCGCTGCCAGTTCCACCTGCAACCTTTGCCGCCAGGTGTGCAGCAAATGCAGCAGCACCATGGAATCCACTCCGCCGCTCACCGCTACCAGTACCCGCGTCTGCGGAGTAAACAGTTCTTTCTTCAAAACAAATTGCAGGAAGCGATTTTTCAGGGTGGTTTGCATGATAAATTTGGGGGAAATTAAAAAAGAGAGTAGCGGCGCAGGGACTCGAACCCCGGACACTCGGATTATGATTCCGATGCTCTGACCAACTGAGCTACGCCGCCATCTCGCTGGATAAAAAAGCGTCCCGAAAAATCGGGACTGATTTAGTAGCGGGGGCAGGATTTGAACCTGCGACCTTCGGGTTATGAGCCCGACGAGCTACCAAACTGCTCCACCCCGCGATCGTTTAAAGCGCAGCTAATATAATATCCTTTTTCGCCTTTGTCAATACTCCAGAAAAATTTATCTGGTTCCCGTTCATTTCTCATTTTAACCGTTCGGTCCAGACATGCGCAAATCCCTACTACCTCACCCGCCACACCTAATCTTTGCATCACACCGATTTTGAGATTAAATTTCGTCGAGGCACATAAAGGGGGCCCTGTTCCGGTTCCATAACCAGCTTATTCCCCCGATACAACTTCGGCTCCCATTCCGGAACAAAAGAACAAGATAACTTATCCTGGTACGCTTACCAGAAAAACCAACGGCTTTAAGGGAGAATTTTCCGGTGAATCAGAAGAATGGTCGAAAAGCAATCCGCGATTCCCGATCCAAAACCGAACTGCTTAAACTATGGGAAACCTATCTGAAAACCGGTCAGCTCAAAGTGGAGCGTTTTGCTCACACTTTTTCCCGGGTACTGGAACAGGGACTGAATCCCCTACCCTCCGGTGCCCGTACCGACCGGAACATCCTGAACCACTGGAGCAGTTTTTTTACTCAAAAGCACATTCGGCAGGCAATTTTCCAGCATCTTTCTCTGGGAACTGCCGAAAAGTTCGTTCAGGAAATTGATACCCACTTCCGAAAAATGCTTCCCGACCAATCTGTTCAGGTACAGCGATGGGTGGGCGAATTGTTGTTTACTTTCAAACATTCCCAATGGCGGGAGAAAATTTACCAGGCGGGACGCACCGAACGCTGGTTCGACCTTTATCTGGAGCTTATTCGCACCGGCCGATTCAACACCGGTGCCATGTTGCGCACCTGGAGTCAGCATTACGCCGAAGAGGTCGCCTTTCAGTACACAGCAGCCGAACGCAGCTTTCATCTGAGCTGGGAGGAGCTCTGGGAACGCGTGCTGCGAATTGGCAACGCTATCCGGCAGTACGGTCAGGAGTTCTCCCTGCAGCCCCGGGTGGCAATCCTGTCGGAAAATCGCATCGAAGGGGTGCTAACCGACCTGGCTTGCTTAACCTTTGGTTTTGTGAACGTTATGGTTCCGGCCAATGCTTCGCCGGATAACATGGCTTTCATCCTGAACGACGCCGAAGTAAATCTTCTTTTCATCTCCAACGAAAATTTACTCCATAGCATTCTGCCACACATCTCTCATTTAAAACAGTTACACAAAATTGTTCTGTTCGAACGTTCCGGGAGGGAAGACGACCGTCGCATCTGCTATCTGGGGCATTTCACGCACAACACCCCACTGCCGGAAGAAAAAGAATTGGATGTGCTTCTCTCCGGAATTTCTCCAGATGATCTGGCAACCATCATGTACACGTCCGGGACGACTGGCAAATCCAAAGGTATCATGTTCTCTCACCAGAATATTGTGAGCAAGCGCTTTGCACGGGCACTGGCCTGGCCATCGGTGGGGGAACAGGACATGTTCATTGCCTATCTGCCGCTTTACCACACCTTTGGCCGCTGGCTGGAGATGATGGGTAGCCTATTCTGGGGTGCCGTGTACCTGTTTGCCCGTTCCCCCAGCACCAGTAGCCTGCTGCACGAAATGCAGATTTACCACCCTTCCATTTTCATCAGCATTCCCCAGAAGTGGCAGCAAATTCACGATTTTATCGGAACCCAGGTGGACCTGCAGCGCGCCAGCGACCAGGAAATCCGCACCACGCTCCACTATTACACCGGGGGACATCTGCGCATGGGCCTGAGCGCAGCCGGATACCTGGACCCGGACATTTTTAAATTCTTTCAGCGCAACGGGGTGGAGTTAATGAGCGGTTTCGGGATGACCGAAGCAACCGGTGGCATTACCATGACTCCCTGGGGTCGATATAAAGAGAACTCTCTGGGCACCGCCCTACCCGGCATCGAACTGAAATTAGCCGAAGACGGAGAACTGCTCATCCGCGGACCCTACGTGATGATGGGTTACTGGAAAAGCGAAGAACCGTCCTTCGACCCGGAAGGCTGGTTTCACACCGGGGACATCATGCGAATGGATCAGGACGGTTACCTGTATATTGTGGACCGCAAGAAGGAAATCTACAAAAACATCAAAGGGCAGACGGTGGCTCCCCAACGCATCGAAAATTTCTTTCGGGATATCGATGCAGTAAAACGGGTGTTTTTAGTGGGCGACCATCGGGAATATAACACGCTACTCATCTATCCCAATTACGAGCACAAAGAGGTCAATCTGAAGGCGATGTCGCCGGAGGAACTGCACGAATTTCTTTCCTCCATCGTGATTTCGGTGAACAAATTTCTGGCGCCGTATGAGCGAATTGTCAACTTTGCGGTGATCGATCGCGATTTTAGCCAGGAACTGGGAGAACTAACCGCCAAGAGGACCTTCCGTCGGAAAGTGATTGAAGAACACTTCCGCGAAGTAATTGAACAGATGTATCAGAGCAATTTTGTGCAATTAGAATATCAGCAAAAGCGGCTGGTGTTCCCCAACTGGTTGTTACGGGAGTTAGGGATTCTGGCTCACGAGGTGCAAATTTCCCCGCAGAATCAGATTTTAATTCAGGGGATTCCGGTGGTGGACCTGGAAACCGATCCGGAACATCCCGATCGGCTGCGCCTGGGAAACCTGTGGTACCATGTACCGGAACGCGATGTGAATGTCGGCGATATTCTCTCCCGTCCGGAGCTGTGGTTAACCAACCAGCAGTTAGTGGAACTCACCCACGAAAAGATTTTCCACTGGAAGCGGGTAAAACAGGAGGAGGTACCCATTTCGGTGGATTTTGAACGGATGCCTACCTGTCGGCGACCGGCACTCATCTGGGAAGCGTTCCAGCTTATCCACGATTCCCATATTCGGAATCTGCGCGGTTTGCACATTGCCGGACTGGTAGTCAAATTTGGCGATGTCCGTCAGGCCAGCGCGGCAGTGGAGTATCTGGGAGAAATTGTTCGCAGTACCATGGACCCGCTGCGCCCCTATGCCATCCAGATGCTGAATTGGGCGGCACTGAATACCAATCGCAAAGTCAAACGTCAGGCTTTCCTGAAGCTATACCGACACATCCCCGAGCAACAATGGATTCACATCTTCCGCCATTTTCTGGAATCCGACCCCGGCTTTTTCGACGATGCCGTACGCAAAGAGCTGTGCCAGTGGGAACTGAACGATGCCATTTTCTCCCGCATTTTAGAGCTGGCGGAGGAGTACGTGCAACATCAGGCAGAGAAAAAATCCGGACCACTGGAACCGAAAGTCAACCAGCTTATCCTCTTTTTAAGGGATTTTGCCACCCTCCGGCCCACCAAATATCGAACTATCCGACGATTCTTCACCACTTATACGGTGGAACATGTAAATAGCACTTTGCGCAAATCCATGCAGCGTGCGCTGGAAACCATGGAGCGTACTTTCCGAGAATGGCTGGGTCCCAATTCGCCGGTGGCTATCGATCCGGACCTGGGCAAGGAGTACTCCTGGAAGGATGTTATCGTGTTTGACGATAACGTCTCCGATCAGCACATTTACCTGCTTCAGGAGTTAATTAGCCGGACACCGTTTATCCGCGAGGCGCTGTTTCTGTTTACCAATCATTTGATTGTGAATTTGAAAGACCTGCCCCCGGGCGGCATCTGGATTACCGCACTGCACCAGCACCATGGCAAAGCGGTGTACCGTATTTCGGTGCAAACCCGCTACCAGGGTCGCTACGATATTACCGCCAATGTGGTGGCCGATTTAACCGACAAACAGGTGCGGGAGGAGCTGGCCTGGTCCATTATCTGCAGCGAAAAACCACCCCTGCCCAAACTGGTGGAGGAGTTCGGGGGATACTGGCCGGATTATCATGTGTGGAGCGAAGAATTTATTCCCGGCGAAACGGTGGCGGATTTTTACCAGCGGATGACCAGACAAGGCAATAACGACGGATTACGGCGAATTACCCTTTTATGGCCCTACATCATCTGGAGCTCCTGCAAAGCATATGTGGACTTCTGGAACCGGACCGGGCAGCGATATGAGATTGCCGATCCCGGACCGGAAAACATCATTGTACCCCACCACGACTACCAGAGCGGTACCCGCATCATTTCCATTACCGCCCGAAGACCACACCAGAGTCTGGCACGGGCGATCCTGAACTACTACCAACATTTCATCGAACCCATGATAACCCAGTATCCTTTCCTGAAACAAACCACCCGCTGGCAGTTCATCTTCTCTCCCGTGCTGGAAATTCTTGGTGAGGAGGAAGGTATTCGGCGGCTGGAGGAAATTCTGGTGAACCATTCTTCCGAAAAACTACCGGAAGATATGAAGGAAGAGGCACGGGAATACCTGAAGAGTGTGCGGCGACAGGGATTCATGCCCAAACAACTCTATTTTGCCAAAAAACGGTTCGAACGCTGGAAAGAGGTGAATCCCGAGGCAACCACCGAAGCCGACGCTGCCACGGTGCGGGAGTTATATGACACCTACGCTCTGCACACCCTGGAAAAACGTTACCCGGAAACGCGAGTGCGATTCTACCGCGAAACGGTATTCCGAAATGCCAGCGAAAGCTTGAAACAGCAATTAGATCAGTTGATTGGTTTGCTCAAGCAGCGAAAACTGAAAGGGGACGACCTGGTACAGTACATTACTCAAATGCAGGCCAACTTAAAAATAAGCGATTGGGAAAAGTACCTGCTCACCCGCATGAGCTACGCCCACTTGCGTGCAACGGACGTTGCCGAATTGATGACAATGGATACCGGAGAGAAAACAACCGCAGCTCTGGTGGTGACCTTTCTGGACAAGGAAGGCGAACAAATTCGGGTGCGGAATCCCATCAATCCCAAGGAAGTGGCCGCGCTGCACAGGATGTTCCACCAGTCCAACCTGCCGGTGTCGTTCCAGCCCAGGGACCAGTTCCTGCTGGCTTTTAACGAACGCGACCAGCTGGTGGGCGGACTGTTCTATCACATTCACGAGAACGAAACGGTTCACCTGGAAAAAATTGTGGTTGCCTCCCACTACCGCCGAAAACGGGTTAGCGGTGGTCTGTTGAACGAATTCTTCAACCGCATGCGCAGTATGGGTTACAAACGGGTACGCACCGGCTTTTTCCGACCGGAATTTTTCTACCGCTTCGGATTCCGGATTGAAAAGGGGTATCCCGGCCTGGTGAAAATGCTGGTGGAGGAGTAAGAAAATAGGGGATATCGGGGGCAAAAGCGTTATTTACGTGTGTCGGGTGAAATGCAGAATCAACTCTCTATATATAAAGGAGGGGTTATGAATCGGGAAATTGCTTCGCGGGAGGTAGCGCCAGGGAAAATGGTGAAACTGGTACAGGGGGACATTACCCGGGAGGAAGTGGATGCCATCGTCAATGCAGCCAATTCCTATCTGAAACACGGAGGCGGAGTGGCAGGCGCCATCGTTCGTCGGGGAGGATACGAAATACAGCAGGAGAGCGATAAAATTGGCTACGTGCCGGTGGGAGAGGCGGCCATTACCGGAGCGGGTCGTTTACCGGCCGCTTATGTGATTCATGCGGTGGGACCCCGCTGGGGCGAAGGCGATGAGGACACAAAACTGCACAACGCTGTGTGGAATAGCCTGAAACTGGCCGAGGCACATCAGCTAAAACGCATTTCTATGCCCGCCATCAGCGCCGGTATTTTTGGTTTCCCCAAAGACCGCTGCGCCCGAATTATTCTGAACACGGTATCAGATTACTTGCAGCAACATCCCCAGGGAAGCTTACAGGAAGTGCGCATTTGCCTGTACGACGAACCCACGGTGAATGCTTTTCGGGAGGAATGGGAGAAAGATGGAAAAGAAGAGGGAGAAGGGAGATAGGGGGTATAGGGGAGATAGGGGAAATAGGGGGAATAAGGGGGATAGGGATATGGGGTGATGCAAGGGATAGTGAAAATCAATTCAGTTGGGGAGTGAGGAGAGGCGGAGGTTCGATTCCCTGTTATCAGGTAAGTTACCCTACCACATCGGTGATGTTCAGTTCGTCCTGGGCAATGCGGAGCACGGTGAGGAACCACTTTATCCACACCCGATCGGAATCGCCGTAATTCAACAACTTTCGGTCGAATGAACGGCTATTCAAATATTTCAATAAAGCGGGACGGTTCACTTTTTCCATCAAGATAAAATCGGCGGAAAGTGCTTTATGAACTTCCGATTCGAGTAAACCACCCGGTGCCAGCCAGTGCTGAATGGGGATGGGGAATCCCATTTTTCGCCGATAGGTAAACTCCTTCCCGAAAATTTGTGCGGAAAGCTGCTTTAAAATCTTCTTGTTTCCATGCAAATCGAACAGAAACTCCTGCCGCAAGCGCATCACCCACTCCACCAGCTGCCGATCCAGAAATGGCAGGCGGGATTCAATTGCTGCTCCCATGCTGGCACGGTCCTGTCGATCTAACAAAGAGAACAGATAGGTTTTATGATCCATCACCAGCAATTGCTTGTAAAATGGCAGTGCCCACAGGCGTGCGGTATCGATGCCGGCAAACGGATCGGCTGTCGGTTCCCCGAAAAATTTCCGGAAATGTTCCGGAGCAATATAGCAATTCAAATCGGCAAGAATTTGCTTTGGTTTTCGGCCATACCGATGGTGCAAATACCAGCTGCGCCAGTAATCCTGCGCCCAGCGTCCTAACCAGCTACCGGCAAGAAAATCGGGGAACAACGGCCAGCGCCGATCCCCCACCAGCCGAAGCATCCCGGAAAATTTGGTGTACCCGCCAAACAGCTCATCCGCCCCCTCTCCGGTGAGCGCCACGGTGATAAACGGCTTGGAATGTTTGCTCAACAGATGAATAGCCACTGCATTGGGATAATCCAGCAAGCCGTCGAACAAATACACCACACGTCGGAAATGCTGCTGATAATCAGCCTGCGAAATATTTATCTGATGATGCTCAAATCCCAGCTTATCTGCCACATATCGGGCGTATTTTTCCTCAGAAAATTCCTGCAAACGCCGATCGCTAAAACCGATACTAAAGGTGTGCATCCGTGCCTGATGGTGCTGCTTCACAAAATAAGCCACCAGCGAGGAATCCACTCCACCGCTCAACTGAAGTCCCACCGGCACATCGGACATTAACCGCTTTCGCACGGCGGTGCTTAAAAACTCCTGCAATTCATTCAAAGAAGCCTGTTCCTCCCGATCGGGAGGAATTGCTTCCAGTACGTCGTAATATGGCTGGACGGAAAATTTCCCGTCTTTCCAGATTAAAAAATGACCGGGGAGCAATTTGCGGATATTGTGGAAAGGCGTTTCCGCAGACAGGTTCCCGCGGTAGTATATCCAATTCTTCACTCCTTCCCAGGAAAAGCGACGTAAATCCGGGAAAAACGTCAAAAGCGCTTTGATCTCCGAAGCAAAGGCAAACTTGCCCCGATGGAAGGTGTAAAACAGCGGTTTTTTCCCGAAGCGATCGCGAACCAGAAACAGCTCCCTCTGGCGGGCATCATACAGAGCCAATGCGTACATTCCGTCTAATTCTTTTAGTAACCGTTCCATCCCCCAAACAGTATAGCCATGCAATACCACTTCGGAGTCGGACTGGCTGAAAAACCGGACGTCTTGCTCCAGTTCCGCACGCAACGACCGGTAGTTGTATATTTCGCCATTAACGGCAATCACCACACCATTGCGGGAATCCACCATGGGTTGGCGTGCTCTTTCACTCAGGTCAATAATGCTTAACCGACGATGCCCCAGATAAATCGATTCGTCAAACCATTCTCCCCACTGGTCGGGTCCCCGATGTTCCAGAGTATGAAGCGATCGGCGTGCCTGTTCCAGCTCCGATTTCGCAAATCCCACAACACCAAAAATTCCACACATGCTACGTCCATTTTCCTTTCATTGAATACCACTTCACTATGCTACCACCAACGCCGCGAATAACTCAACAGCCCCTGAAAACACGGACAATACAGGGAATGGATGTCGCCTTCATTTCCGCGTTTTCATCAAAATCTGGCTACCCCGGTTTTCCTACCTATTTTTCACAAAACGCATCACTCTTATTTCCACTACTCCCCCTATCTCCCCTATATCCCCTATTTCCCCTATCCCCCTTATCCCCCCCTATTTCCCTTACTTCCCCTTCCCCCTTTCTTTCTTCCTACGGATACTCAAACGCTCCCATGTCCGGCGCTTTACCATGGTAGGGTAATCCCACATCCGTACCTGCGTCAATACAGGGGGAATTGGCACGCAGGCGGAAATTAGCACCGGCAGGATTCACAAATCGCGGATCTTTGCTAAAGGAATGTTCTCCCTGTTGCAAAAGGCGAAACCAATTCCCCTGGCTTCCCACATCGGAATAGCTGAGTGCAATTTCCTCCGGACCCATATTCCACAGGCAGAACTCACCGTATCCGGAATATTCACCCGTCCAGCAGTTGTAATCGAAGGAAATATTCTGAAATGCCTGGATGGTGATTATCCCGCGATTTTCAGCCCCATAACCGATGCAATTGCGCACACGCACATCTTCTACCGGATGCGCCGGGTCGTCTGAGCCATCGATCCAGAAATAGTGTTCACCGCCCACCAGCGTGCAATTGATTACTTCCACCCGGGATGCTCCCTGGTAAATGTTAAATCCGTTGGAGGCGTTTCGATATCCGACACACCGGATAAAACGTACCTGCGCTGCGTACGAATTCACACCAAAGCCATCTTCTCCGTTATCGAAAGAGAAACATCCTTCCAGGGTAATCTGTTGGGTTCCGGTGGCATCCCCTCCAATATCGAAACCGTCCCGCGCATTCGAACGGGAAATGCAATTTTTCACCAGATAATTTTCTCCTTCCAGGAAGACAAATCCCTGTGCCAATCCGCCACCCGCCCCGCCATTGTGATCGGCAAGGCATTCCAGAATGCTTACATCCCGGTTCCGGTAAAGATAGAAACCGGCATAACCCTCACCGGCAAAAGAGGCCTGACAGTTTTCCAGAACCAGCCGGGAGGTGTATTCGACGGCAATGCCCGATAGCACCGTATTGAGGGTTCGACAGTTCCGGAGAGAGACGTCGTGACTCTGTTCGTTCTCCCCTTTCACCCAGATGCCCCGTTGTGAGCTGTTGCGTACCAGAAACCCTTCCACCACAACATATTTCCGATTTAGAACATTAATAAGCCCGTTCCAGTTCGGTACCGAGACGGATGTTCCGTCCAGCACCGCCCCTTCTTTGCGAATACTTTTTAACACAATGGGTCGGTTGGGTTCGCCGTCGCGCGGAAAGCTGATGACCTCCGAATAAACACCATCTTCCACCCAGACGGTATCGCCAGGCTGTGCAGCCTGAAGTCCCCGTTGAATGGTCCGAAACGGTGCCTGAGAACTCCCCGGATTCGCATCATCCCCCGTTGGTGCCACATAGTAATATCGAACCGTATTCAGGGATGCCCGATTGGTCCGGCATTCCCAGAGCAACAGAACCCCAAAAAATACCACTATCCAGGGGAGAAGAATCCTGGGGATAATATCCACCTTCATGTTCTCCTCCTTTCGACCGTTTTATTCCTGCTCCCCCACCACTCTCCGATAAATTGCTTCCACCCGGCGCATGCGGCGGGAAAAGTCGTGATGTTCCGCCACAAACTGCCGGGCATTTTGCACGAGACGCAGGCGAAGCGAGGGATTGGCACCCACCTGTTCCAGTGCCTGGCGAATAGCCTCCGGTCGTTCAGTGGGAATCACCAGCCCGGTTTCTCCGTTGCGAACCAGCCAGCCAACCCCTCCCACCTGGGTGGCAATCACCAGCGTCTCCATGGACATGGCCTCCAGAATGGTATTGGGCAAACCTTCCTTCAGGGATGGATTGACAAACACATCCACCCGATTAAAAAACCAGCGTGGGTCCACATGCCCCGCAAACTGCACTGCATCGTCAACCCGCAGCGTGCGGGCTAATTGTTCCAGCTCCTGACGCAGAGGACCCTCCCCGGCAACGATTAACCGCTCAAAACGGGGTCGATCCCGCAACCGGGCAAATGCACGCAGCAAATCTTCCACCCGTTTTTCGCGACTTAGCCGCCCGATGTACCCAATGGTTAGGGAACCTTCCTGTTTGGGTGGCAGCTCTCGCACGAACTCCCGGGTATCGATGGCGTTCCAGATAAGCTCCATTTTACGGGCGGGCACCCGAATTTTCCTGAGCGCCTCCACAATATCCGGGCTCACCGCAATGATGAAATCGAAGAAATAAAGCGGCAGTTTCCCTGCCTGGTAGTAGAACCGTTCCCGCAGGGTCTGCATCACCGTCCAGCCGTGCACTGTGGTTACCAGCTTCAAGCCAGGTATTTGTCGGCGGAGCAGCCATCCCCACCAGTCCGATTTGTACCCGTGGGTGTGTAAAACATCTGCCTTCCATTCCTGCACCAGTTGTTTCACCTGCGTCATGGCTTGCCGGTCGAACTGGCTCCCCTCTTCCACCACAAAAAAGTGTTTCAGCCCCATTTGTGTGGCTTTTTCCGTCAGGGCAAACTGCCGGTCGTCTTTCTTTTTCAGGTAGATAATCCCCATTTCAAACGCCCGGGTATCCAGGTACCGCGGGGAGTTCAGAATGGTTTTTTCCGGTCCCCCACCCTGCCCGGTGGCGGAACGCAGATGCAGGATTCGAATTTTTCTCATTTTGCCTTTCTTTTGATGGTGCTTCCGTCCGGCGTTACCCGTGCGTGCCCTGCACAGCGGTACGGATCACATTGGCAACCCGGCGGGTGAGCGTGAGGATGTTGTATTGTGCCAGTTTTGCTTCGTCGGGAGTAGCGGACACTCTGCCTGTGCGCTGTTTCTCCCGAAACGCCCTGCGAATTTCGTCCTGAATCGCCCGGGGATGTTGCAGGGAAATCGCCCGACCCAGCCGGGTTACCTGTAAAATATTCGCCAGTTCCCCCTTTTCCGGCGCCACCGCCAGAATCCGACGGCGCATAACCAGATAGCTGTACGTCTTCAGTGGTACAATGGCGGTGCTGTATGGCGTTTCATACAGCAGCACCAGCATCATGTCGGCACTGGCTTGCAGCAGGGGCACTGCCCGAAAATTAGGCATCTGGGGAAGATACTCCACCCAATCCCGATACCCTAATTGCTCCATCCGCTGCAAACCTGCCGGGGAAATGTAACCCACCACCCGAAGCCGAAGGGGAATCCCCTCCTCCCGCAACTCCCGTAACAGGTGCAGCGTTTCCCACACCGGAAATCCGTCCTTGTCCAGGTATCCCAGATACCCCAGCACCAGCGTAGGGGAATCGACATTACCTGCCGGTAAGGGATTGGGATTATCGGCCGGGTCGAAACCGTTTGTGATTACATGAATGCGGGAGGCTTCCACACCAAACTGGTGCTGGTAAATCTGACTGTTTCGGGTGGTGTTAGCAATGATTGCGGTTGCTTCGTTCAGGAACTTCTGTTCCAGCCTCTGCGCCATTTTTCGGTGCACAGCAGTTGCCGGCCGAAAGGTAATTTGCTTGGTCGTCCACAAATCGCGGTAGTCACTGATCCAGGGGAGTCCGCTCAATTGGTGAAGCAGCCACCCCACCAGATGCATGCTCTCCGGTGGCGAGGTGGAAAAAATCGCCTTCACCTTCCCCTGGCGAATTAGCTGCCAGCCCCGCCATACCATTGCCGGTATCAGATGTGCGTAAAAATCCGGAAAGAGAAAGAAACGCTGCAACCAGTTTGCCAGCGCGGGCAGGTGTAGCAGTTTCCCCAGCACCCGAAACGGATCAACCGGTAAACTGTGCACGCGGTAAATGGGTAAATCAGCAGCAAACTCCTGATGCAGCACCTCGCTGGCCACCTCATCCAGATAGGAAGTGGTGAGTACCACCGGTTGAATTCCGTATTGTGGCAGGTATTTCACCAGCTTCTCCGGCCGCCGCCCTCCAGATTCAGGAAACTGATGAGTAATGAACAGAATGGGTAATCGGTTCAATGGCAGTGCCTTTATGGTAACAGGGTTTGCAGGGTGTGGGTTTGCTGTGATCCGTCAGGGTTCCGGAAGAATTCCGTTTTACCTTGCCCGGCGAACTGGGAAAAAACGCAAACCACTGCAAAGAAAGATGCAACATTTGTTCGGTCGCTACCGTTTACCCGGAAAGGGCAATTTCCCCCCTCTTGCAAACGGGAACCGATGGCTCCATCGTCACGGGTTGCTTTGGTATTACAAAGCCCATCGATTGGCTATTTCTCCTGTTTCTCCGATTTTGGAGCGAACAACTGCTCCCGCAGTCGGTGCAATTCGTAGCGGGAGAGCAGGCTGGTACGAAAAGCCAGTACCAGGTAAATCAGCAGGATGATGACGCTTCGCGCCACTCCCGTCCAGCCGGACATTGGCCAGAAGAACAGCAACAACGGTGCTATGACCAGCGCATAACGCACCCAGGTCAGCGGATGCAAGCGATATTGGAATCCTTTCAGAAAAAAGAACGCCGAACCTGCAGCCAGGGTAAACTCTCCGCCAACCACTCCCCAGCTGGCGCCCACCGAGGCGAGACGCGGAATGAGCAGAGCATTCAGCCCAATTTTAACCAGCGCCGCAGCGGAAATTATGCCCGCCACCCGCTTCTCGAAGTGTGCTGCGTTTAACCCCACCGTAAACGTTACAGAAAGGAAGTAAAACAGCAGCGAAAAGGTTAACACCTGAAGGGGAACCACCGAACCCGCATATTTTTCTCCGAAAAGCAGATGCACAATAAAACCGGCATATCGATAAAACAGGAACGCCAGAGGAAAGGAAATGAGAATAACATACTTTTCCATCTGCAGCACCAGATTCAGAAATTCCTGCCGGCGTTGGCGGTATAAAAAGGAAAGCGTGGGGAACAGCACCTGTCCCAGAAACATGGGGAACATCAAAAAGGCGTGAATCAGCCGATTGGCTGCGTTAAACACACCCACCTCCTGGTACGTAGCCATTTTGGAGAGCATCACTGTGTCCACTTCGTAGAAAAAATTGGTCATAATGCCAATTAGCGCAAAGGGAAACGCCCGCCGGATGAGTTGAATCTGGAATGGGAGACCCTTCACATATTTCCAGCGAAAACGGAAAAAGCGCCAGGCAGCCAGAAAAAACACCACAAAAAGTAACACCTGGTAAGCCGCCACCGTCGCCAGAATAGCCACCACCCCGCTCTTTAGCAGCACATGCGCTACTACAATTATGAAAATGCCCAGTGTTTGCAACAGGGTGTACACCGCCTGCCACTTAAAATTCTCCCGCGCTTTAAACAGAATAATGACCACCTCAGCAAAAGTGATGGCAATGTAGGATACGGTGGAAATTCCGATCAGCAGCCGAACCCTGGCAGGATAACGGAGGACAAAAGTCAGTCCCACCACCACCAGTAAAAATCCCAGAGAAAGAAACAGTTTCAGGAACAACGTATTGCCAAAATGCTTCTCGATATTCTCTCGGGTCGGATCGTGAGCAATTTCGCGTAAAATCAGGCTGTTCACTCCCAGATCGGCAAGGATGTAAATCATTCCCGGCAGCGACCGGGCAATACTCCACATCCCGTAATTTTCGCTGCCCAGGTACCGAATCAGGATAACCCCCTGAACAAACAGAATTCCGCTGGAGAGGATATTCACTCCATACAGGTAGGAAATATTTTTTAGAAATTTTCTCAGGTCAAATCCCAACCGGTACTCCTATTTCCGTCGTTTCGTTTTCGATCGTTTATTCGATTTTTTTGTGCTTGCAGACCTGACCACGATACTCCGATTTTTTCCGGCGGGAGTGGGTTCCAGCCGATCCACCAGTTTAAATTGAATGTGCACGTCCTCACCCAGGTACTCCTGCAAGCGGGCAACAGCCTGTTTCCAGAGGGAAGAATCGTTTTTTTGCGCCGGAACCAGTAACAGTTCCATCTGGCGTTTATTCTGAACAATCAATCGAAAGGAGGCCAGTTCCTGGTTTAAATCGGCAAAGATATCATCCAGTAAAATATGCAGATTTAACTCCTTACCGGATGGGGTTCGAAAAATCTCTGCCCGTTTGCCCGAGATACTCCGGATGAGTGGCGTACGATCGCCACAATCGCACGGTTGATCGGCGAACTGAACATGGTCGCCAATTTCGTAGCGGATGAGTGGCATCACCCGGTTCATCATGTCCGTGATCAGCAGGGAACCGCTTCCGGTGTAAGGTTGGCGCCGACGGCGAATTTCCAGTAAATACCGTTCGGCATCCACATGCAGGCCGTTACGGCGGGGACATTCATGTGCCATGTGCATGGCTTCGGCGGCACCATAAAGCTGGTACACGCTGGCGCCAAAACAATCTTCCATTTGTTGACGCATGGAATCGGTAAGCACCTCCCCCATGGTAATAATCAGCTTCACCCGAATTTCCACCCCTTCTTCCCGGGCAAAATGGCAAAGTTGCCGGATGGGAGTGGGATACCCGTAGATGAGCTGAATTTTTTGCCGGCGGATAAAGCCAGCCAACTGTCTGATCACCTCCCGCGAAATGCGAAATCCGTTCAATCGAAAGGTCTGATTGTCCTCCCGAAAAATCAGATGATCCTCCTTCCCTTCCTGCTCGATGCGCCCTTTAACAAAGAGTTCCCGCTCGCCGGGGACCCATCCCAGAAGCAGTTTCTGGTAATTGTAAAGCAGAAATTCTCGCTCCACCAGACGTTTGTCCTTGTAAAACAGAAACGGTTTTCCGGTGGTGCCGGACGTAGCGTCTTCGGTGGCGTATTCCTGTTCATGAAACAACTCGGTAAGTAAATCCGCTTCCGGTGTGGCCATAAACATTTCTCGATGAATCGTTGGCAGGTTGCGAAAATCATCCCAGCTCTTTAAATCCCCCGGCAAATAACCTACCTGATGATATAATTGCCGGTAAAAAGGTACATAGCGATAGGCATAATCCACTATCTCCTGCACCCGAGTCCACTGGTATGTTCGAATTTCTTCCGGCGACTGTTGCCGGAATTGCTCCAGTTGTCGGATTCGGGTCAACAATTTACGGTAACGAACAGAACGAAGTACGGACGGTAATTTCATAAATGCTCGAAAATTTATGGGGTGTTTTGTTTTATTAACACATAACTAATTTTTCCGGATTTTAAAGGGGGAATTTCTTCCCGATAGTCAATGCTCAGGGTAATCCCTTCACCCAGAATGGGGCGAAGACCAGAAAGGATTTTCTTTTCCAGCTTCTTCTTATCGCCCTCCGGTACCACCAGTTCCAGACGAATGTGGGCAGAATCTTCCTGCACCACCCGGAATTGTTGTACACCAGGCAGGTCTTTAAAATAATGGGGGAAGATGCTGGGAATAATCAATCGGCCGTTTTTCAAACGGATCATTTGGTTGGTTCGCCCGACAATCTTACGAATCGTGTGCAATCCCCTTCCGCAGGTGCACGTTTCTCCACCTAATTCCACCAGATCGCCAGTTCGGTAGCGAATAAAGGGGGTAGCATAATTGACCAGATCGGTAATAATCAGTTCCCCCAGCCGGGAATTCGGTTGCTCTTTCAACGGTTCAACTTCCACCAACACATCCTCGTCATTCACATGGTAGAGCCCGGAATCGGGGCACTGAAAGATGATGGCATTGGTTTCGCGGTTTCCGTAAAAATCCACCACCGATGTGTGAAATGCCTGTTCCATCAGTTCTCGCTGTTCCGGGAAAAGGGTTTCGCCAGTGGTAAACACGGCGCCCGGGGAGGGAACGGTGAGCTGATGTTCCACTATAAAACGGGCTAAAATTGTCAGGGAGGAGGGATAACCTTTCAGGAATACTCCGGGACGATGGCGCATGAGAAACACCATTTCGTTCAACAAGCTCTCGGAGATTCGATAGGCATCGAAGTAATGTTCGCGGGCAAAAAAGCGGTACATTCTCTGTTTCAAGGAAACTTCCCGGGCAGTATCGATAGGTGAGCTCCAGAAGTAAGCCATGGGCAGTCCGGGGCGATATCCCCACCAGCCATATCCGCGTAAAGCGGCCGCTGCTGCCCGGGACTTTTCCACATGTCGGGGCAGGTAGAACTGCATGGGCACTCCCGTGGAGCCACCGGTGTTGTATTGGACCCGCTTCCCCCGGTATGCCTGCGTGGAAATCGCCTCCAGATTTTCCCGAATGGTTTGCTTGTCGATAATCGGCAT
>CAZBWV010000071.1:0-40522 GCA_964495805.1 uncultured Calditrichaceae bacterium | reverse complement strand
ATTTATTTTAGAACAGAGTCTTTGATTTCTCTCCCATTCAAAATTTTAAAATCTATGATTTAATCCTGTTCCATCCTGTTCATCCTGTCTAATTTTTTTTCTGGCCATGCCAGATGGGATTGAGACCCCTCGACTCCGCTAACGCTCCGCTCGGGGTGACACACCAGCCATCTGTCATTCCGACTGGAGCGACGAACGGAGTGAGGAGCGGAATGGAGGAATCTCAAGAAAACACCATCATGATCGTTCTGTCAAAATTTTTTTTCTTGCCATGCCAGATGGAAGCGAGACCCCTCGACTCCGCTGCGCTCCGCTCGGGGTGACAGAAGGAAAGAATGACACCGCCCGGTGTGGCACATCAGCCATCTGTCATTCCGACTGCAGTGAGGAGCGGAACGGAGGAATCTCAAGAAAACACCATCATGTTCATCCTGTTAAAAACAATTCAAAAAAATCACCTAACCACCACCCTTTAAAGCGTTTTTCCTCAATCCATTTTTCACTTTTTCTTGACTTTCTTCGGTTGATTGGTTAAAATTGACCGAACAGTCGGTCAAAATAAATGAGTACACGATGCCACGGATTATCGACAAAAAAGCAAAAAAAGCGGAAATCCTCCATGCTGCCATGCAGGTATTCGCAGAAAAGGGAGTGGGTCGCACCAAAATGGCCGATATTGCCGTCGCCGCAGGAATTGGCAAAGGCACCATCTATGAATATTTCCGGAGTAAAGAAGAAATCTTTGCCGAAGCTTTTCGTCTGGTCAGCGAACAGACCCTGCAACTGATGAATCAGGCACTTCATCAATCCACCGACGCAGAGACCAAATTGTACCGCCTGCTGGATATCTCCCTGGTGGAATTCATGGAGCACGGCGAACATTTCATTGAAATTATGATGGACTTCTGGGCAGAGGGAGTTCGCAAGCACGATCACACCATGATGCAAATGGTTAACCTGAAATCGCTCTACGAAGGGTACCGACAGGCTGTCGCCCGGGTGCTGGAACAGGGCATTCAGGAAGGGCAATTCCGCCCCATGGATGTGCAACTGAATGCTTCCCTGCTGATTGCTGCCCTGGACGGCCTGATGCTTCAGTGGACGCTGGATCGTTCCCTGTTCACCTTCCGCGAAGCCGGAAGAGTATTACTCCACAGTTTTCTGTACGGAATTCGTCAATCCAGAGATAAGGAGAAAAACCATGAAACATAAAACGATTCTGGGGCTGATACTGACCCTCTTTCTGCTGCTAAACCTTTGGGCAAAAGATGCCACCGAAATTGTGCGTAAAGCGTACCAGAATGTTTACGGCAAGAGCAGTTATGCCGAAATGACCATGACCATCATTAAGCCGGATTGGTCACGAAAAATTTCCATGAAGGTTTGGGCGATTGAACCAGACTACGCCATGGTGCTGATCACAGCACCGGCACGAGACAAGGGCACCGTGACTCTGAAACGGAAAAATGAAATCTGGAACTGGATACCCAGTGTGCAACGGGTGATTAAAATACCGCCATCCATGATGTTACAATCATGGATGGGATCGGATTTTACCAATGACGATCTGGTGCGCGAATCCAGTGTGGTGAAGGATTATGTCCACACCCTGGCAGGAACCGACACAGTGGAGGGACGTCCCTGCTACCGCATCCAGTCCATTCCCAAACCGGAAGCCGGAGTGGTGTGGGGCAAACTGCTACTGTGGATTACCCGGGACACTTTCCTGGAAGTTAAAGCGGAATTTTACGACGAAGACGGTCAGCTGGTGAAAACCATGACCGGTAGCAATATCCGGAAAATGGGCGGACGGCTGATTCCCACCCACTACGAAATGGTTCCCCATAATAAACCGGGGAATAAAACGGTGATGGATTACCATAAGGTGGAGTTTAACATACGCTTAAGTCCTTCTTTCTTTTCGCTGCAAAATATTAAGCGGATTCATTAATCGTTGATGAGGAGGAAACTTCTTGCAAAAAAAATTGATTCATCCAATGGGTGGATGTTGATCAATCAGCGACCAACAACTGCCAGATGGCTCCGGGAGACACCGGCTGCCCGGAGAATTGCAGTACCAATTGCTGAAAACAACGGGGAAACACCATGTACCTGACCCTTAGCTGGCGAAATCTCTGGCGAAACAAAAAACGCACGCTTATTGCTGCGGCCTCCGTCTTTTTTGCCGTACTCACTGCGGTGATGATGCGCTCCGCTCAGTTAGGTACCTATGATTACCTGATTAATTCCACTGCGCGGATGTTTACCGGACATCTTCAGTTGCAGGAAAAAGATTATTGGGAAAAACGTTCGCTGGACAACAGCTTTACTATTTCACCCAAAGCCGTTCAGCAGGTGATTTCGCTACCGGAGGTGTCCAGTATTTCTCCGCGGCTGGAGGCTTTTGCACTCATTTCCCACGGCGAAAAAACCAGAGTCGGCGAAGTCATCGGCATCGATCCGAAACAAGAAGCTGCTCAATCCGGGCTGGATCACCGGGTTATTTCCGGTCGTTACCTCAGCACACACGAACAGGGAGTGTTGTTGGGCAAAGATCTGGCGCATCTGCTCCATGTACAGGTTGGTGATAGTGTGGTGCTGTACGGACAGGGTTACCACGGCCAGATTGCCGCCGCACGCTTGCCTGTGGTGGGCATCCTGAATTTGCCCTTCCCCGACCTGAACAAAACCCTGACCTATCTTCCCCTGTCCACTGCTCAGGAGGTCTTCCTGACCGGCAACCGACTCACCTCTCTGACTATTGTGCTGAAATCCAATCACCAGCTACCCGCAGTAGCACGCTGGCTGAAGGAGCAATTCGGAGAACAATATGCGGTGATGACCTGGGAAGAGATGATGCCGGAACTAAAACAGAGTATTCAGCTGGATAACGTGAGCGGGCAAATCATGTTGCTCATCCTGTACATGGTCATCGCTTTCGGAGTATTTGGTACGGTGGTGATGATGACCACCGAGCGCACCCGTGAATTTGGTGTACTCATTTCCGTGGGCATGAAGCGCATCCGATTAATGGTAGTCACCCTGCTGGAGACCATCTTTTTGTCCTTTCTGGGAGCACTAACCGGAGCGGTATTTAGCTTCCCCATGGTGTGGTACCTGAGTGACCATCCCATTCGTTTTTCCGGGGAGATAGCCAAAACTTACGAAGCGTTTGGGGTGGAACCCATTTTTGCCTTCACCACCGATCCGACCATTGTGCTGAATCAGGCACTGGTGGTGCTGCTGATTGCTCTGGGCACCGCTATCTATCCCATTCTGTTCGTCCATCGGTTAGAACCGGTGAAGGCACTTCATGGTTAACCGAACCGCTTTGACGGTTTGGGGTGAAAACCGGAGTACAAAAAACCGTTCAGACAGATAAATACTGGAGAACAGAGAATCAAATCAATTATTTCGGAGAAGGAGCCGTATGCTACTCACACTGGCCTGGCGAAATGTGTGGCGAAATAAAAAGCGAAGCCTCATTATCATTCTGGCCATCGCTTTCGGATTATGGGGTGGGTTGATGGCTGGTGCCATCATGATGGGTTGGGGCGAGTCCATGGTTACCACCGCCATCGATCGCGATCTGGGACATGTGCAAATTCATTCTCCCGGATTTCGGCTGGAACAGGAATTGACCAACCAGCTCCCCGGAGGATTCCAGATACTGCAACGGGTGCGCGCGTTGCCACAGGTGCAAAGCGCGTGCGGCCATGTGGTGCTGGAAGGCATGGCCTCCTCCGCTACTTCCAACTTCGGGGTGCAGATCTATGGCATTGTGCCGGAGGAGGAAGCCCACGTCACAATCATCCACCAAAAGCTCATTACCGGCAGTTATTTCCGTGAGCAAACACGCAATCCGGCGGTTATTGGCGCTAAACTGGCCGAACGTTTGGGCGTAAAGCTGCACTCCCGTCTGGTGCTGGGATTTCAGGGGCTGAACGGAGAGCTGGTTTATCTGGCAGTTCGGGTGGTGGGCATCTACAAAACCGAATCCACGTACTTCGACGAATCCCACCTGTTCCTGCGCCAGAGCGATCTGTTCCGGGTAATTGGTGTCCGGCCATTCATCCACGAAATCACCATCCGTGCCCGGCATTCCCGACTGGTTCCCGCACTGCTCCAAACTTTGCGTCAACAATACCCCGATCTGGATGTCGCCTCCTGGAAGGAAATTGCCCCGGAAATCGCATATATGGCCGCTTCCATGGATAGTTTCACCTACCTGTTTTTGGCGATCATTCTGTTTGCGTTGTTGTTTGGGATTACCAACACCATGCTCATGGCGGTGGTAGAGCGATTTCGGGAGTTAGGGGTGTTACTGGCAGTGGGAATGACCCGGGTACGCATTTTTGTAATGATTTTGCTGGAAACCATTCTGCTTTCCCTCACCGGGGGTCTGGCAGGTATTATCATGGGAGTGGGAACTCTTGCTGTGGTGGGACAGTACGGATTGGATTTGTCTGCTTTCGAATCCAGCCTGGCCAGCTTTGGCGCCAGTGCTATTCTGTACCCTTATCTGCCTCTGGAAATGTATGTGGTACTTACAATCATGATTTTACTGACCGCTCTGGTTGGGGCGGCACTGCCCGCATGGAAAGCAGTGCATATCCAACCGGCACAGGCAACACGGATTGTTTGATGAAACAAACGGAGAATCTCCATGGCATTGATTGAACTGGACCATCTGATTAAAATTTACAATACCACCAGCATTCCCGTAAAAGCGGTGAACGATGTCTCCCTTTCCATTGAACCGGGCGAATTCACTGCTATCGTTGGGCCATCCGGCTCAGGCAAAACCACCCTGCTGAATCTGATGGGCGGACTGGACGTTCCCACTTCCGGTCGGGTGATCATCGATGGGACGGACATTTCCACCCTGAAAGCCAATCAGCTCATTGAATTCCGTCTGCATCACATCGGTTTTGTGTTTCAGGCATACAACCTGATTCCGGTATTTACCGCCCTGGAAAATGTGGAATTCATTATGCTTTTGCAGGGAGTGGACAAACAGAAGCGACGGGAACGTGCCACCCAGTTGTTAAAAGCGGTGGGACTGGAGGATAAGATTCACTCCTTTCCTTCTCAGCTCTCCGGAGGTCAGCAGCAGCGGGTGGCGGTAGCACGCGCCCTGGCCAGTCACCCCTCCTTTGTACTGGCAGATGAACCCACCGCCAACCTGGACTCCCACACAGCGGAAAATTTGCTGGATATTATGGCTCAGCTCAACCGCAGGTTTAATATGACCTTTGTCTTCTCCACCCACGATCCACGGGTAATCCGGCGGGCAAAACGGGTAATCACTCTGCAGGATGGGCAGGTTATATCGGATCAACCACAGGAGTGAGTGATGAGCAACCGGTTTCTTCTTTCGGGGATTATGCTGTTTGGCTGTTTGCTGAGTGGTGTGCTGGCAAGCGATTTTACAGTGGGCGGCTACGCCAAGTACCTGTTTAGCAGCACACGCTACCCCTTTTACAACCAGAGGCTCAACGACCATTTGCTCCATCTGCGCCTGAATACCCATTGGTATCCTACCCCGAACCTCCAGGCAGCCCTGGAAATTCGCTTCCGGGCATATTACGGAAATTCCGTGGAAAAAATCCCTAACTTCTCCGACTTGATTCGCAACCAGCACGAGCGCTGGAAAATGGACAAATTTTTCTGGGAAACCACCCACAGCGTGGGTTACGGAGAGGTTGACCGACTCTGGGTGGATTACACCATCGGGAATCTTCAGATAACCGCCGGTCGCCAGCGCATTGCCTGGGGTACCACTCTGGTGTGGAATGTCATCGATGTGTTCAATCCCTACAACATCCTGGATTTCGATTACGAGGAAAAACCGGGTTCAGATGCTCTGCGCATCCAGTACTACACCGGACCGGTAAGCAAAGTGGAATTTTCCTGCAAACCAGGGGGGAACAAACGGAGTACCATCTGGGCGGGACTCTGGTCTATCCATATTGGAAATTATGACCTGTTTGTGATTGGAGGTGTGCGCCGGAATCGCTGGATTGCCGGGGGTGCCTGGTCAGGTTATATACATGATGGAGGGTTCCGCGGTGAATTTCTCCTCAGCGATGCACCTGCCAAAAGTGCACCGGAGCCATTACCCGATTACGCTTACTTTCTGGATTCTTTTTATTTGGAACACCGAAAAAGTTTCTCTGCCTCCCTCTCGTACGATTACACATTTTCCAGCTCCCTTTATTTGCACGGGGAGATTCTTTACAACAGTATCGGGAAAACACACCATGCCGGTCTGTATTATTGGGAAGCCCCGGAAGTCGGGCTGCTTTCCCCTGCCCGCTGGTCCCTGTTCGGAGAAGCTGCTTACGACCTGACCCCTCTCATACGCGGGTCCCTGTTTGGCATTTATAATCCCGATGACCATTCATACATTCTGGTTCCCTCCCTCACCTACTCTGTGCTCACCAACCTGGATGCCCTGCTTCTGGCCTTTTTCCCCGATGGTGATACCCTGAGCGAATTCGGCAGTTTTGGCACATCGTATTTCGTTCGGTTCAAATATTCTTTCTGATCATCACACTGCATTCACACCAAACTCCCATCACCTGCCCGGAGTAAAATTGAATGGACTGCCCCCGTAATCAGACGGGTGTAAAATGTGCGACAAAATTTTTCCCCGCTTAAACTTCGACTATTGTTGTTTCTGATTTTTATTCAGCTTTTCCCAATTGAAGGGAAATTCAGGTTTGAGAATCCGATTCCAGTAATCGGCGGGCAATCCCTTCCCAGGAGAAGTGTCGCACCGAAATGTCGCGCAACAATTCAGCAATTTTTTTCCGATAGGAATGGTTGCTGAAGCCATCCGGATATAAAAACTGAAGAGCCTGCTCTACTTTGTCCGGCAGTTCCTGGACAAACCGTTTTCGATCGAGTTTCATGTAATTAGCCAGCCCGGGGTCCACGTGCTGGACTTCATCCACCACATCTTTTAAACCGGCGTGATAGTTACACAGTGGTAACACACCTGCAGCCATGGCTTCCACCGCCACCATTCCAAATGCTTCGGGCCATTTGCTGGGCACCAACACCACACTGGCCAGCGGTAACAGTTCCCGCAGCGTGTCATGGTCCAGGATGCCGGTAACCACCACTCTCTGTGCTTCCGGATCACGAAGTGGTCGGAACCACTGCAACGGGTTGGGGTCTTCCACAAATTCACCCGCCCGAGCAAATATCCGGAACGCCTCCCGGTCCCCTGTCCGCAGTGCCCACAGCATCCCCTCCAGATGTTCCCGGTAGGAGCCAAATCCCACAAATACAAACCGGGCCTGCGGGATGCGCTGCAGAATCCGCGGGATGCTTAGTACAATTTCGCCCACACCTTTGGCGGGAATGAATTTGCCAAAATAAAGAATGAGCGGTTCGTCGGGGCGAAGAGGTTGCCATTTTTCTGGTAAATCTGTATCCACCGCCCGCTGATCGTAACGATCCGCCCGGGCCAGCAATTGTTGATTGACTTCCTCCAGAGATTTCCCTGCAACCGGTGGGGGTTCCATCGCCTTTCGGCCATTCGGATTTTCCCGAATGGCACGTTGCACTTTTTCCAGAAAACGCCGCTGATGAAGTTCCGGATTTTGGGCCAGATTAAACACATCGGGGTCCATTCCCGGCGGAACAATGGCAAGCTTTCTCTCCAGTATCAGTTCCTGACGAAACGGCGAGAATACTTCCTGTACCCGCTGTTTCACATAGCGAGTGCCCACAAAAATCCTTTCCGCACCGGCCAGCCCTTCCACTGCATAGCTCATCAATTCCGGATGGGGCACCAGGGTGTATTCTATAGCACTACCATGAATTTTCACCCGGTACGGCACACCGGTATTGACCAGTCCCCGCCGTGCAATCACCGGTCCAAACAGTGCATGATTCGCCAGCACCAGCTGAACACCCTGCGAAGCTACCCGATGCACACTCAAAGCAGTGAGTTGAATATGTGTTTCAATCTCTTCCCGGGTCATATCGGGAATCAACTTTACTGTGTACCCATCGTAACGGTCCATTACATAAACCGGAAGCAAATCGTTGATAAAGGGAACCACTACCCGAATCGTGCCCGGTGCAGGTGGATGATTCGGTAGGGACTCACCCGGCAGAATGATCTCATCCACAAACGGGAGATCGCCAGCCTGACGATCCTGACAGATCACTGTTACCCCATGCCCCTGAGCCTTCCAGGCGCGGGCAATATTGGCCACATAAATGTTGGAGCCGGTACCCTGCAACAAATATCCGTGAAGAAGAACCAGATGCATTGTTCCTCCTGATTAATCCGTGATAAACCCAGCAACGCATTTATTAACCGCTATTCTCAATTTTTTTCGCACCCGTTTCACTTGATCTTTTCGAATCGTTCTCAACTATTTCCTATGTGTTAAAACATACACAATCGGCATTTATTTTTCAAACATCAGTCAAAGGATTAGCCAGTGAAATTCTGGTGTGGAAACAAAAAAACACCCCGAATGTGGCGATGCATCCGGGGTGCGGTGTAAAGGAGGCTTATGATGGAACAAGAATAAAAGACTTCCGGTGAAACGTCCCGTTAAGGTAGTTTAAACACTCCCTCCATTAAATCCAGCCCGCACTGTAAATTTTCCACCCAGGAAATAAAACGATCCACCATTTTTTTCCCTTTAAAGATTGCACCATGCTGGGGGGCAATGGTTTCGATGGGCAACTGACGTACCATCTTTGCCCACAAACGTAGCAGTTTATTGGAGAAAATGTACCGTTTGTGGAATCCTTCCATATACTGAATATGGTAATCGAAATCCTCCACAATTTTATAATCGGTACCCAGCGAGGCACCCAGGTCTCCTGAGTAGAGTGTTTTGGAATACGGGTCGTACAGCTGGAAATTCCCCGGGGAGTGCATAAAGTGTGCAGGAATAATCAGAAAAGTTAAGTCCCCCATGTTCAGACGCATGCCTTCATCCGGGATGGTTTTAATCTTATTAATTACCAGCCGATCCACACCAAAATGGGGGATAAACCGAATCCACAAAGCGGAAATGTAGGCAATGGCATTGGTCATCATTAACCAGAAGTTTGCCGAGGCAATGATATCGGGATCCTGATGCGAGAAGAACAGGTACTGCAGATCATTGGGGGAAATCATTGCAGAGATGTCGGCAAACAGTTTGCTGTGAATCTTGTGGCCACCCGGGTCCAGTAAGATGGCTTTCCCCTGGTGAACGATGAGATGTTGGTTTGAGGGGACCATCTCTCCCACCGCATAATCTTCCAGTAAAATGTTCTGGTGCTTTGCGTCCTCAAAAAAGGTTATTTGCGCCATAATCTCTCCTTCGATAAATACGTTCTTTCATCGTCAAGCACTAAAAGTGATAGGATAGCAGAATCGTACCAGAATGTTTAAATGATATTTTTAATTTCATCCACTGCCCGTCGTAATTCAAAGAATAGCAAACCTAATTTGACGCGTTCACTGGTCATGGCAATGAGCACTGCTTCGGTTCCGATGTTGGTTAAAACCACATATCCTTTACTCCCTTTCACATAAACCTGAAGCACTTCCCCGCGATTTAACTCGGCAGCGCTGCGTTCTCCCAGTGCTGAGATGGCGGCACTCATGGCACCAACACGATCCTCATCTACCCCGGGAGGCAGATTCGAGGCAATCACCAATCCATCCCCACTGGCAATTGCTGTTCCTTCTATCTCCGGAGAAACCACCTCCAGATTTTTCAGAACCTGTTCAAGCCGTTCCGAAATAGTTTGTGCCATACCAGAACTCCTTTCTTGTTTTGTTTGAACCTGTTGTTTTGTTTGTATTTTTTGCTCTGTCTGCTCTACCTGGTGTTTCTGTTCCTGCAGTTTTGTTTGTTCCTGTGTCGCGGGTGAGGGTTCGGTGGGTTTTTCTTCGGAAAACATTACCCGGGATAAAATGGAACGAATGGTCTCCAGGGCGTTTACCGAATCCTGTGTTGCTCTTCCGGACGGTTTAGGTCGAGTCACCCCGGATTCTCCCTTATTATTTAGTTCGCCGTTCCCCGGGGCTTTGGTGATAGTAAGCGTAGTTCCCTCTACTTTGTTTCCATTATCCCGTTTTTCGGGAATGGTTCCCCCTGAAATAAATTTCTTCCACATCATAACGCATCCTTGTTTTTATTAAGTTAGATCAACGAACTTTAAACTTTATCACGCGCCTTTCGCAGGCGATATTTAAATAGGCTTGAACCTTGGTGATCTATAATATCAAAATTTCCCGAGCCGGAATTGTCACATATCACATATATTCGATATTGAATATTATAAAAGTTTTTAATACATTGACCATGAATTAGGAAATAATATTGTAATAATACCAACATCTTATCGGGTTAATTCATGAATCGACAAAACATCTATTTAGGACGAATCAGTGGTATTCCTGTGGGTGTGGATTATTCCTGGTTCCTGATTTTTGGGTTGTTAAGCTGGATGCTGGCACTGGATTATTTCCCTGCAGAGTTTAAAAATTGGGCGGTATGGGAATACTGGCTGGCCGGAATCATCACCTCGCTCATGCTGTTTGTCAGCGTGCTATTACACGAACTGGGGCATTCTATTGTAGCGGTCAGGTTTAAACTGCCGGTTCGGCGCATTACTCTGTTTGTTTTTGGTGGGGTTTCCGAAATTGTAGGAGAACCCCCCAGTGCCTGGTCAGAGTTCTGGATAGCACTGGCCGGACCGCTGGTAAGTTTCGTGCTGGGAGCTTTGTTCTACCTCATTGAACCCCTGTTTCCTGCCCACAGCATTCTCTTTGCCATTGTCAAATATCTGGCATTTATTAATATCATTCTGGCGGTGTTCAACTTAATTCCCGGATTTCCGCTGGATGGCGGTCGCATTTTTCGTGCCATCATCTGGGGCATTACACGCAATCTGCGCAAATCCACCGTCATCGCCGGGAACGTTGGACGATTCATCGCCTTTTTCTTCATTTATCTGGGAGTAACTCAGATTTTCAGTGGAAACGTGGCCAACGGATTGTGGACCATTTTCATCGGTTGGTTCTTAGAAAGCGCCGCTTCCTCCCAGATTCATCAGCAGGAGCTTCACGATATCCTGAACCACTACCACGTGGCGCAGGCAATGAATCGGTACTATCGGATTATCCCGGCGCACTCCACCCTGTTCGATCTGGTTCGCGAGCACATTCTGGGAGCCGGACGTCGCTACCTGATTGTGATGAAAGAGGGCAAGTTGGTGGGTTTACTCACCCTTCATCATTTAAAAGATATTCCCCAGGAAGAATGGGCGCAGGTGACAGTGGAGCAGGTAATGATTCCCCTTTCCCAATTAAAATGGATTTCGCCGCAGGCAACCCTGTGGGAAGCTCTTAAGGAAATGGATCAGGACGGAGTGAACCAGTTACCAGTGATTGAAAATGGTGAACTGGTGGGTGTGTTGAGTCGAGAAGATCTGGTAACCTTCCTGAGCAAGGTGCACGAACTGGCAAAATAATCGTGCGTATGGATCTCAAGGGGAAATTTCTGCCCGATACAGGACCTGTCCGTGCAAATCGATAAACTGGATTTCCAGCAAATCCGCTTTTAGCAACGCCAGCACAAATCCGTTTCGACTGGCACTAAAACGCGTCCATTGTTCTCGCCCCGTTTCGCGTAATTGCGATCCGGCACCGGAAACAATGTAATGGACACGACCCGGTGGTTTCAGATATTGCAGATCGTGGTCATGCCCGCAAAAGTAAACCTGTACTCCGTATTTTTCCAGCAAAGGTCGCAGGTGACGAATGAGTTCCGGATTGTCTCCGTGCATGGGACTCCCCGAATAAACGGGATGATGCCCCACCACAAATTTCCATCGAGCGGTGCTGTGGGAAAGCACATCTTCCAGCCATTTCCACTGCCGCCGGGCATCCTGGCCTTTCCGTGGATGCACCAGCTCATTGGTATCCAGAAACACAAACAACGCTGTGGTGACACTGTCCACATGTTTGGTAAGAGAATAGTACCGCGCAGGCATATACCAGCGGTCACTCTTCCGGGAATAATCAATCTGCGCCTGGATATTTCCGCGATAATCGTGGTTCCCCAGCACTGAATACCAGGGGATGTTCAGAGAAGGAGCAGCATAAACCTGTTCAAATGACTTCTGCCAGTGGGCATCATGAACGCTTTTTACCCCTTTGCTGTAAAAATTGTCTCCGGTCGAAATCACAAAATTGCAGTGGTACTGTGCCGCAACTTTTTCCATCTGCACAGCCACTTCTCTCTGATGAAATTTTCCCTTCCGCCCCCAATCTCCGATTATCAGAAACGAAATCTGTCCGTACAGAGCTATGGGAAGAATCAGCCCTATCAGGAAGTACTGAATTTTTCTCATTCCGTTCGCTCTCCGCTTTGATTAAAAAGAAAAACCCAACCATCCGAACCCTGATTCTGATTATCGACATAATCCCACATACCAAAATCAAAATGTGAAGTTTTCATTTCCCCGGACAAAACCAGGCATTAACAGGAAACCATCCGAATTGACCAGATCGATTAAAATAGGCACGGATTCTTACACAACTATTTAAACAACCCACAGGTCTAACCAACTCAACAATCATTTATCTATTCATGCAAATATATTTCACCCCTCAAATCCCTTACTTCCCCTGTTTCCATTACATCCCTCATTGCCCTTATTCCCCCTACCTCCCTTTTTTTGCAATATCAATTTGTTTCCCGTAAACCTTTCCGGTAAATTTCTTAAAAAGATAGAAATGGTTTTATGATTATCGGATTGATCTCGGATACGCACAACAAACTCCCCCACCGCGCAATTGAGATTTTTCAGTGTGTGGATATGATATTACATGCTGGAGATATTGGCGAGGCATATATTTTGGGGAAGTTGAATCAAATTGCACCCACCCGGGCGGTGTACGGAAACACCGATATGTACGGATTGGCCAATGAGCTTCCCGGTCATTTGTCCCTGAATATCGAAGGAATAGAGTTCCTGCTTATTCACAACATCGGCAACATGCGGGATTTTGTGTGGAAAATCAAGCGAGGCGATTTCCATCCCGAACCACAGGTTATTGTACACGGTCACACCCATCGCCCGCAATACGAAAAGTATCAGTCTTATCTCTTTATCAATCCCGGTTCAGCCAGCCAACCCCGCCATGGATATCCCACCTCCGTGGGTTTGTTAGAAGTCAGCGAAGGAAAGGTGAAAGATTTTGAACTGGTGGAAATCGGTAAAAAGACGGAATGATTTGTCCCCCCATTCTTTTAAAGTTCTCCGGTGAGATAAATAAAAAAGGATGAATCGTTTCCCACCTTCGATTCATCCTTAATAAATCGGAAAAATTGCTTGTTGAATATCAGCTATGCATAAACTTCTTTTTCATTGCACTGGCATACCCGAACGCGGGTAGTGCGATATTTCCAGCTGCCGGTCTCTTCCGAATAATACGATTCCACCTTTTTCAAATAGGTGTAGATGCTTCCGCAAACCGGGCAAGTCGGTCCCTGTTTGGACGCTTTGGCAATTTTCGCTGCAAAATCGGTACGTTTGGCCATAACCAGAAACTCCTTCTATTTTCAATTTTTTTCTTCATCCGCCTGATAAATGGCAAAGGCGTTAAATCCTTTTTCCCGGGCCACATCCAGCATCCGTTCCCCCTTTTGCAACGCTTCTTCCGCATCTGCGGTAAGGGAATAATGGGGAATAATGCCAATGTGAATCCCCACTTCGTTGCTGTTCCCTTCGGCCCAGACTTTTTTCCCGGTTACCTTTTCGATGAGCTCCAGAACCCAGTGCTTCAGTGCCTCTGCCCCTCGCGATTGGCTAATCACCGCAAAGGTATCCGGAAAAAGCCGAAAAATATAATCAACATCCTTCAGTAAAGGCAAGGATAAAGATAAAAATTCCTGAACGGTTTTTTCGAAAATCTCGCGGGATTCGCTTTTCATTTCGAAATGAAGCTGAAGAAAAATCAGGAAGAATTTTTCCGGTGAACTGATGGCCCGGGTAAATTCAATGGGGAAAAGCCACTTAAAGGCATTTAAATTATGCAAACCCGTGCGTGAGTCGATGTAATTGCCCTGGGCCAACCGATCCATCATCTGGGTTTTGGTGTAAATGGATGCGGCCAGATTGGCCACCGTCTGAAGCAACCGTTTTTGCTGGTCTTTAAAATTTCGGGCACGGTAACCCTCCAGGCAAATGGCACCAATGGATGTGTCGCCTTCGGAAATGGGCACACAAAGCAATGAGAGATATTCCCGGGCGGGAGTCTCTTCGGCGAAAAATCTTGGAACGTAATTTTCCTTCTGAGAGAAATCATCTACCATTAACGGCTGATTTTTTCGAATAACCCATCCGACTATGCCCTCCGTTAACGGAATGGGTTTCCCTTCCTTGACGTTGCCCACGCCTCCGTTTAAACCGACAATGCGGGCCATAGTGCTATCTTCCCGTTCCACAATAGCAATTCGGTCGCAGGGAATAACTTCAGGAATCTCTTTCTTCAGAAAACGCCACAATTCCCGGGTGGTGGTAATGGTGTTCATACCCTGACTCATTTCGTAGAGCACTTTTGCCACCCAGTTTTCCGTTTCATATTCGTACAGCTTGTTGCTATTGTGAATTTGAACAGTAATCAGTCTTGCCACATTTTTCAGAATTTCCAGGTCTTCGTTGCTGTACGCTTCTTCCGCACCGGTATCGGCACAAAGCACACCAATGATCAGGTCATTAAAATAGACCGGCGTGCCGATAAACGATTTTGCCGGACTTTTCCCCGGCTGGTAGTAAGGAACAATTTCCTGCCCTTCGGGAAGATGATTTTCAATCAACGGAGTGCGATTTCGCAAAATCAGGCTGGGTAACCCACTCATGATGTCGAACGATTTGCGGGTCACAAGATTTTCCGGATGGTTGGAGGTGATTTCACGAATGGTAAATTTTCGGGCGGAGTAATTCACAAAAAGCAGTGCCACCGTATCGGAAACCAGCACGGTTTTAACCAGTGCAATGGCATTTTTCAGGAAATCGGCAAAAATTTCCTCCACATCCCGGTCTTCGTCCAGTTTTATCCACTGCTGGTCTTCCTCGTTCAATTCGGGAATTTCTTCTTTCGATTCTTCCTCTTCGGAAAGATAAATTTCACCGAAATGAAACCCTTTCTGAACGACCCAGATTAAAAAAATGAAAACAACCGTTTTCAGAATAATCCAGTAAATGGAAGAAGGGAGTAAACTCAGTACAAAAAGAGTAACAATTCCCAATAAAAGAAATAATTTTCCGTAGCCGGGAAACCCGTTTCTCAAGTTCTGTCCTGCCATGTAACTTTTCTTATTAAGACCGAAAGAATATAGAAAAATTCGCCGCAGAAACCAATCAAATTTCCAATTGCCCGCTATCGGTGGAATTAGTGTCCGGTGATAAATTGCACCTGTCTGTGATTAATTTGCACCGTATCTTCTTCCATGAGTGTATCCTGGGTGGCAATTTCACTTTCCTGAACCGGTTTCACCTGAGCAGGAGAGGGAGTAACAGATTGTTTGTTGAATTGGGTGGAAATTTGTGCTGCTGCGGGTATGTAGGTGGCTTTTCCGGATGTGGCTTCTTCCTGATGGTTGAAGACCAGAAACAACCCCAGTGAGGCCAGAACCAATGCTGAACCCATGGCAGGAACTTTCCATCCCTGGAACGACCAGAAAGGAAAGGCAGAGCGGGTTTCCTGTTCCCGAATCATCTGGTGCAAACGGGTTTCGAAACCGGGCGATGTGGTCAGGGTGGGAACATTTTGCAGACTTTGCTGGATGATGCGAATCTGGCGCAGGGTTTCTGCACAGGACTCGCAAATTGCCAGATGGGCTTCCAGTTCGGTGCGCTCGGCAACGGGAAGTTCTCC
The DNA here is from genome assembly GCA_964495805.1 of uncultured Calditrichaceae bacterium. Taxonomy (GTDB): domain Bacteria; phylum Calditrichota; class Calditrichia; order RBG-13-44-9; family RBG-13-44-9; genus JALXCH01. Next base: position 24,603 of record CAZBWV010000071.1, on the reverse strand, counting down.
ATCCAGATAATCAGTGAATTGCATTCGAAATTTGTCGCATTCGGCCATAGGCTTACCCCTCATTTTTTACCGTTCCTTTCGGTTCATTCTCAAAGAGAAATTTTAAATCTTCCTGTAATTTCAGTCTTCCGCGATTGACGCGGGATTTTACCGTACCCAGTGGTATGTTCAGAATCTGACTGATTTCCTCGTAAGCAAATCCCTGAATATCCCGAAGAATAATAACCTCCCGAAATTTGGGCGGCAATTTTTCAATGGCTTTCTGAATGTAGTCCTCTTTAATCGTTTCATCTACTTTTCTGTCCGGGGCAATTTCCGTATCGGGTATATCGTAATCTTTCTCCTCGTTTACAAAATTACTCACCGAGAAGATTTTATGCCGCTTCCGCCGACGCAACTCTGTTTTGGCCAGGTTCCCGGCTATGGTGTACACCCAGGTGGAGAACTTGGCAATTTCCTTATAATAATGTTTATTCTTATAAACCCGCAAAAAAGTTTCCTGAACAATATCCTCGGCGTCTGTGCGATTGCCTACAAAACGAAATACAAAGTTAAGCAACTGGTCCTTGTACCGCCGTACCAGTGCATCAAACGCCTGAACATCGCCCATCTGGAATCTGGCAATGAGCTCCTCATCCGTGACTTCATGTTTCCTGCGGGTCCTCTGTGTTTTTGTCATAAAAACCTGTTTTTTTACGTTAAGAGGTTTTCAAAGTTCCGCACCATCGGGAACTTAAGAATTTATGATTTGATAACTTAACATGTCAAGGACAATTTTGGAACTTATCTGATTATCTTTCAATTGGTTATCGGCATTTTTCAGAAGTTTTTGAATTTTTGTTAAACTTTTCCAGCTCCATTTTCGGCTCTGGTCCAGGTATTCCTGAACATACCGGGAGAAGATGTTTAGTTCCCGGCCGATGGTTTCCCGCTGACGGATGCCCGAACGAAAATATCCGTGAATTCGCCACAGAATAGTGAAATGCCGGTGGATGTGGTAGAAAATCTGTTGCGGGGCAACTCCGCTGTCCAACAGGTTGTGCAACACAAAAATCGCTTTGTCCAGCTCTCTGCTGGCCAGATAGCGCACAAATTCGAATACATCCTGGGTCACATAAATGCTGGCGACCGCTTCCACCTGGGGAACATCGATGATCTCCTGCTCGCTGTAATACTGCACCAGATGATTTATCTGGGTCATTAAGTCGGCCAGCTGGTTCCCCACCATAAACAACAAAAGTTCCGCCGCCGGTTCTGTGAGTTTTTTTCCGTAACGGGCAAACTCCTCTTTCAGAAACTGGTGCAATTCTGCTGGTTTCAGGGGCAGCACCTGGATGGTGGTGAGCTCGCCTTCTAATTTTTTCAGGCGAGTCTGGTACAGGGTGGCCATGTTTGCCTGAAGCACCAGCAAAATGTCGGGATTTGACTGGTGCAGAAATCGCTGGATGCGCTTCAATTGTTCGGTGTTTAGGAGCGCTGCTTCCTTCAGGATGATGAGTTTGCGTGTGGCAAAAAGTCCCATCCCTGAACCCAGCGAAATAACCGCATCGGCACCTTCCTCACTGGCGTAGCGTACAAACAGATTCATCTCCGGCTCGGGGCGTTCCAGATAGTTTTCCTTGAGAAGCTGCAACAGTTTGTCCGTCAGATAAATCTCTTCTCCGTAAATCAAATAAGCCGGGTCGAACCGTTTCTGGCGGAATTCCTGAACGGCTTGCGAATAGTACAACTTTCGCCCCGGAGGCTGTTTCTGCGTGGTTCCCATACCCGGTTAATCTCCTGTTGATCTTGCTTTTCCGGAAAACGCCCGTTTCTCCGACTTCATGGCGCGGTAGAGGAAATAAGTCAGTCCGCCCCACACTGCTCCTAAAATGAGCATCATTAAAATGATGGCGTCTGTAGTCATGAGCGGTGCCTCCGTAAATGGACCCATCGGTAAATGGTTCGGTTCAACATTAGAAAAATAAAGATGGCCAGTCCCCACTGAAACAGGCAGGTGCCCAGCGTTTCGCTACCGAAGGGGTTGTACCAGCCGTGGGGATTCCATCCAATGGAGCGATAGAGCCACCATGCCAGCAGGAGCACCGCTTCCACAGGAATAACATAGCGCACCAGAAAGGTAAACCATTTGCCAGCAATCATATCGCCAGCCACACGATTGACCAGTTCGCGACGAAATGTTTCCACCCCAAATCGAATGACCAGAATGGCAAAGAAAAGCCCGCTGATGATCAGTCCCAGTCCCCACACCCAATCCTGATTGCGGAAAAAGTGGATGCTCAGTGCCGAAGGAATTCCCATGACCGCGGTAAGTCCGCTGACCAGAGGTAGCGCTTTACGCCGGGACAAACCAAAATCCATGAAAATGCGGGTGCTTAATTCCAGCATGGAAATGAGCGAGCTCAGTGCGGCAAAAAACAGTGCCAGGAAGAACACGGAAGTGAAAAACGATGCAGCGGGTAACTGGTTAAACAGCTGGGGAATCACAATAAAGCTCAGCCCGTCGTTGCCTGCCTGAAGTGCTTTTTCTGCTTCGGCAATGCTGGGAGTCAAAGAAAAAATAGCCGGAATAATTGCCAATCCCGCAATGAGGGAAGCGGAATTGTTGCCGAACCCGGTGATAAAGGAATTCAATACAATATCCTCCCGCTCACGCATGTAAACGGCGTAGGTTAAAATCAATCCCCAACCGGCCCCTGTGGACCAGGCGCTCTGGCTGAGTCCCTCCAACCAGACCTGATAATCGAGCAAATACTCCGGGCGAATTCCGAAAAAATAGTTTAGCCCCACCGCTGCTCCCGGTAAGGTCAGCGCACGAATAACCCCGATAATGAGCAACATTAACAGCGAAGGAAGCAGAATTTTATTGGCTCGCTCGATACCCCGAACCACCCCCTGGTAAATGATGAAACTCCCCAGCGAAAGCGCAATCAGATGAAATAGCAAGGGTTGGTACCCGGAAATAAACGATTCCCAGTACGCGCTGTGATCGACCTGAGAAAGTTTACCGGTAGCTGCAACCAGAAAGTAGCGCAACGCCCATCCACTGACCACAGAATAGTAAAACATAATGGCCATGGTGCAAAATGCCACAAACGCACCCATCCAGGTGTAGCGGGCACCCAAAAGCTCGGCAAAAGAGCCAATCACCCCTTTGCGAGTCTTTTTGCCAATGGAAAATTCAATAATCAACAGGGGAATTGACCACAGGAGCAAAAAGATCAACCAGGGGATTAAAAAAGCGCCACCATACTGACCAGCCAATCGGGGAAACCGCCAGATATTTCCCGCCCCAATGGCCATACCAATGGAAGCCAGCAGCAACGTCCAGCGGGAGGAGAATGTCTCTTGCTTTTCCATAAAAATTTTTTGTCTGAATATAATTGGAACTCTTCCGGAAAAAAAAGAAAAAATTGCAACTGCCGGGAAGGGGAAGAAAGGGAGTGGAAGGAATGAGAGGTGAATTTTGAATTTGGTAGCGTGTGGGATATCCTGGTACGGAGTTGCTAAACTTCCAGTATCGTTTTATGTAATGAACCGCAGGTGGTAACTGGCTGGTGTACAAAGAGTTGCGTTTTTTCATGGTTTTCCCGGGGGATTCCTGTTAAATTTGTGGGAAAAAATCTACAAGGAAGTCACATGGACGAAACACAGCGCTCCTCTTCTCCGTCAGATCGGGAAACCGTTAAGAAGAACGGGTCGGAAGAGGCGTCTCCAGATACTTCTGCGGGGCATGATGCGGTCCGGCGCCTGACCCGTATAGTGTTGATAGCTGGACTGATCATCTTCATCTGGTACCTGTTCGCTGATCGATATGCTCCCTATACCGATATGGCCCGGGTGAAAACCGTGGTTATTCCGCTGGTGCCTCGTGTATCCGGATATGTCACCGAAATTCATGTGGAATTGCATCAGCCGGTTCAAAGGGGGCAACTGTTGTTCCGGATTGATCCGAAACCGTATCAGCTGGCTGTTAAAAAGGCGGAAGCGCATCTGGACGAAGTGGCGCAGCAGGTGGGAGCGATGACTGCCTCAGTAAAAGCAGCTGCGGCACGTCTGGGGGTTGCGCGGGCTCAACTGGACCGTGCCCAACGAAACTACGACCGAACTCAAAAAATTCTGAAGCAGAATCCCGGAGCGCTCTCCCGGGCAGACCTGGATCTGGCGGAAACATCTCTGGCACAGGCACTGGAACGGGTCGCATCTGCCGAAGCTGACCTGGAAAAAGCCAAACAAAAATTAGGCACCAGCGGCGAAAATAATGCTCAACTTCGTGTGGCAATGGCTCAACTGGAACAGGCACAATTGGAGTTGGCTTTTACCGAAATCCGTGCTCCCGGCGATGGTGTCATCGAAAATCTGGATTTCGATACCGGATTTTACGCACAGGCAGGAAAACCATTGGCTGCTTTGATCAATCCCCATCGCGCCTGGATCGAAGCCTATCTTCGGGAAAACAGTCTGGCTCATATCGATCCCGGTGAAAAGACCGAATTTGTCCTGGACGTCGCACCGGGACGGGTCCACCGGGGCACCGTCCATAGCGTGGGATATGGAGTAAGCGTGGGCGGTGGTGGAAACCGCGGCGAGCTTCCCGGAGTGCCCACCGACAAAGGATGGCTGCGTGATCCCCAACGTTTCCCGGTGATTATCCTGCCGGATGACCCGGAAGCAATCCGCCAGTACCTGCGCTCCGGTGGTCAGGCAGATGTGATTATTTACGCCAGCCGCAATCCGATCCTCAACCTGATTGGCTGGCTGCAAATCCGAATCAGTAGCTGGTTGTCCTATGTCCGCTAATTCTGTTTACATATCTGGTATCGGCACCGTTAGTTTGGTAGAACAGCGTATTTTGCGCTATACCCTGGGGGCAACCCTGGCCATGGCACTGGCGCTGGGGCTGGACTGGCAATTTGCTTACCTTACACCGGTATTGGTGCTTAACATGTTGGGTAGCTCCGCTCCACCCCCTTCTTACAAAACGGGAGGGGTGTTTATGCTGGTCATTGCCACTACCGGCTGGTTGGCTTTACTGGTTGCCCGAACTCTGCTACCCTACCCCCCCATTTTTCTAACGGTGATGGGGTTGCTTCTTTTTCATGTGTACTATTTTAAATCGGTGCTTCCGGGATTTGTCACACTCTGGCTGTTCCTGAATTTACTCATTTTACCCATGGTGGAACTTGTGTTACCGGATGGTGGCGCTGCGGTGCTCAAATACCTTATGATCAGCGGCATCATGTCCCTGCTGGTGGTGTGGATCGCTCATTTTGTTTTCCCCGAGCGTTCACCATCCCGCGCTCCAAAGTCCGGTGCCCCATCGCTACCCCCAGGGGTTCGATTCAGTCAGGCACTGGAAGCCACCCTGGTGGTGTTCCCTGTGATGGTGCTGTTCTATTTCTTTCGCTGGGTGGAAGCGTTACTGATTCTGATCTTCATCGGCATCCTCTCCATGCAACCTGGCTTTGCCCGGGATTTTAAAGGCGGCAAAGCCCTTCTTCTGGGAAATCTCATTGGTGGTGTGGTGGCAATCCTGGAGTACGAAATACTCACCATGGTGCCGGAATTCTATTTCCTGCTGCTGCTTACCCTGTTGCTGGGTCTCTTTTTTGGAATTCGCCTGTTCTCCGGGAAACCCACTGCTCCCCTATTTGGGATGGCTTTTTCCACCGTTTTGCTGGTTATCGGGTCAGAAACCAGCCGCTTTGCCGGAGATGCCGGTTCCAAGGTGTACACCCGCATTGTTCAGCTTGCGGTAGCCGTGGTGTACGTGGTGGTCGCATTTGGACTGCTGGAATATTTCAAAAAACAGGGCAAGAAGTATGCGAAATCATTATAAAAAATGGTACGGGATGGGGTTGCTGCTGTGGGTGGCATTTTTCGGTTGTACGCTGGGTCCGGAGTACCATCGCCCAAACTTACCGGAGGTAGCAACCTATCAGCAAGAATTTGAGAAAGGTGCTTCCATCGCCAATTTACCCTGGTGGGAGTTGTTTCAGGATTCGGTGTTGCAGGAACTCATTCAGGAGGCGCTGCATGGTAATCGAAATTTGCGTGCCACCCTGGCGCGGGTGGAAGAAGCCCGAGCCAATCTGGGGATTGTGCGCGCCAGCCTTTTCCCGATGGTGAATTATGGCGGAGAGGGGAAGTTCGAACAAACTCTGAAATCCGGCGAAGAATTAAGCAGTAGTGCTACCCTGGGGCTGGATGTTTCCTATCAGGTGGATTGGTGGGGACGCATCCATCGGGCTAACGAAGCGGCCTTGCAGCAGTTGCTGGCCACCGAGGAAGCATATCGAAATGCAGTGATTACCCTGGTGGCTGATGTTGCCAGTGCTTACCTGACGTTGCGGGATATCGATAATCGTTTGCTCATCTCTCAGTACACAGTGGAGGCACGTCGGCGCAGCCTGGAGGCTATGGAAGCCCGCCACCGTGCTGGTCTCATTTCCGAGGTGGATTTGAATCAATCCCGGATTCAGCTGGCAGATGCTGAGGCGGCAGTGAAAAATTTTCAGCGCCTGCGCACCCAGACGGAAAATGCCATTAACCTGTTGCTGGGGCGACCGCCTCAATCAATTCCCCGGGGACGGACTCTAAAAGAGCAGCTTTTTCCGCCCACAGTGCCGGTGGGATTGCCATCGGAGTTGCTGGAACGGCGGCCGGATATTCTGGAAGCCGAACGCAAGCTTCATGCTCAAACCGCACGCATCGGAGTGGCTGAGGCGCTGAAATATCCCCAGCTCAATCTCACTGCAAATATAGGCGCCAGCCTGGGGAACCTGAACGCTGCTTTTGCCAGCCTGGCTGCACAGATTTTCGGCCCCCTGTACCATGCGGGCGAATATCAGCGTCGGGTAGATGTGGAGATTGCCCGCGCCCGGCAACTACTGAATCAGTACCAGCAAACTTACTTTAATGCCCTGCGGGAAGTGGAAGATGCGCTGGTAGCGGTGCAAACTTACCGCGATGAGTATGCCATCCGCGATCGACAGGTGCAAGCTGCCCGGGCAGCAGCCGAACTGGCATGGGTACGCTACGAAGGCGGTATGACCAGCTATCTGGAAGTGCTGGACCTTCAGCGTTCGCTTTTTACGGCCGAACTGAAAGCCTCCGAAGCGCTGGAGAAACACCTCTCTGCTATTATTCAGCTGTACAAAGCCCTGGGCGGTGGCTGGGTGCCGGAAGCGAACCGGTGAGAACTTCTCTCACAAAGTACCGGAACTCCCCGGAACCCGATCCCATAAATTGAGCCTGTTTGCATCTTTTCGCTTCTGCTTTCGTAACTATTCTCTGTGTAAAAAAATTGAATGGGTATGAACCAGACCGAAGTACCCCAATCTCATTTTACTTTTCCCGAGCGTTTAAACCAGGCGCTGGAACGCTTTCGCACTGACGAAACGGATTTTCGCCGGCTTGTTACCTGCATTGTGGGATTTACCCTCTCCTTCTGGCTATTGCTTGTGGTATTCGTCTATTTAGCACCGATCCGCTATTTTTTACTCATTACCCTATTCACCTGCTGGTACCACACCAACCGCATCATTCTCCGCAAATTCGATCCACCGGAAGAATTGTACCTTGCTCTGTTCCTGATAGCCGGTGCACTGGATTACCCGATCATCAACAGTTTGACCGGTTTGAGCAACACATCACTGCATTTCTCCGTGTTCAAACAACTTTTTCACTGGATGAATCTTTTCCTGATGGTCTGGTCTGGTAGTCTGTTCCTGCAACGGGAGAACAACCGCAGGTTTACCGTTATTCTCATTTACTGGTTGATTTTGCTGCTGGCACATCATAGTGTGTTCCCCGGACAACCGTTTAACACACTGTTGCTCACGGTCTTTCTGTTTCTGATTTTATTAAAGCGGACACGCTGGCTGAATGATCTGTCGCGTCCGGAACTCATTGTTTATTTTGTTGCGGCGTTGGTGCTATGGTTCAATCTCCATCAACCGACGTTTCTTAAAGTGCGAGCTCCTCTTTACCTTCCCTCCACTTATCGCATGGCTGTTTATTCCCTGCCCAAATTTTTATACCTGATTGTGCACACATACCTGTTGGTGCTGGTGGTCCGAATACCGCTGGTGTTTACCTACAATTTTGCTCCGCTCTCCCGGAAATTACGCATTGCCAGTTTTTTTCAAGCCACCATTCCTCAATTTATTCAGATGGTGGTACTTCTGTTTATTTTTTACCTTTTCATTTCCGGCTGGCAGGCAAATTTGTTGCGCCAGAGTGTGAACGAGATTGTGGAGCACACCGGTGATCCGGCAGATCGTACACTTTCTGTTACTTACATGACTCCCGAACAACTCTCCCGCGGAAAGGTAGTGCGCACGTTTACTTCCGGTGAAACCGGTCGATTTGTACTGGTGCAGGACACCTCCGGGAGCCGCCCGATCACCTTCCTGGGATTTTGTCCGGTGACGTTAACGAGTTGCGATTCGGTGCGGCTGGTGCGGATCGATCCGGCTTTTCTGTTCTATCTATTCCAGCGGAACCAGTTTATCCTGGGCAGTGGTGTGGCAGCTTTCCACTATCGCCCCAATCCGGTGATGGCTTTTTTGTATCGCCTGCGCTTCTGGCAACATGAGCCGTTTCGCATTAATCCGGTGGGAATCATCAATCCTTTTGTGGTGCGGTCGGAGAATTCACGACTGATTGCTTCAGTCCCCGGTGGATTCACCGGGTTGGGGGGATTGGTTACCCCGGCGAGTTTTCGAAACTTCACCGTGGTGGTGGGCCGCATCTTTTTGCCTTCCACCGCACCGGATGAATATCTGACTTTGAATGTGTATTTCAATTTAGGCGAGCTGTTCCGCTGGAACTTCATGAGTCAGGTGTTGCTGGTGCTGGTTATCCTGTTCTTTTTGTTGAACTTGCTGGTCATCCGTCGCATGGCCCGGTTTGGCAAACAGATGAATACGCTGATTGTGGAAAAATTCCAGCGGTTGCGCGAAGGTGTGCGGCAGGTTGCCTCCGGGAACCTGGAATACCGGGTTCAGATTTACGGGAATGATGAATTCAGTGAATTTGCCCGCCATTTCAACCGGATGAGCCAGGAGCTGAAAAAATTCATGGAAGAAGCGCGGGAAAAGGAACGCATGAATCAGGAGCTTAAAATTGCCCACCGGGTGCAATTGCAGATGTTACCCAAAAAACTGCCGGAAATCCCCGGATATGCCATCGCTGCGGATATGACCACCGCCACCGAAGTGGGAGGCGATTTTTACGATGTGTTTCCCCTGTCGGAACATCGGTTCCTGATTGCTTTTGGCGATGTGTCCGGCAAAGGAATGTCCGCCGCATTTTACATGGTGCAACTGCTGAGCCTGTTGCGCTTTTCCACACGCTTTACCCCGGATTTGCTGGAAATTATTTACCGCCTGAATGCCTATTTACGCCACCATTTGCTGGAAGCCAATATTTTTGTCACCGGCATTTTCGGAATCCTGGACGCCAGAAGCAATGAATTTACCTTTGTCCGCGCCGGGCATAATTTACCGGTAGTGATTGCCACTCCTCCCTCATACGATTTGCAGGAGGTGAAAACGCCAGGGCTGGCACTGGGGATCACCCGGGACGAAGAGCTGTTCCGCAGGCAGGTAACCACCCATACCATCCGGTTGCATCCTGAAGAAACGCTGGTACTGTACACCGACGGCTTCCCCGAAGCTTCCCGTATGGTAAACGGGAAAGAAGTGATTTACGGAGAAGAGCGATTCTTTGCCCGAATGAAACAGTGCGCCACCGCTCCGCCTGCGCAACTGATTCAATGCCTGAAAGACGACCTGAGAGAATTCTACGGAAATGCTCCCCGGTTTGACGACCAGACCATCCTTATAATTCGACGCATGGGAACCGATTCCTGAAATTTTTTTGCAAGGAAGTTGCCTGAAACGGAACACCTGTCGGTGCACATTTTACTTTCCCTGTTTTAACCATTCCACTCCGGTGGTAAATTAGGGGTTCAACTTTTTCGGGGTGGCAAAAGCGTCTATCCATTGCTTTCCGGGAGCAAGAAAGAGAAATTCTGATCTGCTGGTAGCCTCAGGCATTCAGGGAATCCCCGACACCACCGATAATGAAGAAAAACGAAACGGCGAGCCGGAAAATTAGGAGCGACAGTGAGCGAACAGCGAAAACCCAGAATCTTGATGATTTCCTACACTTCTTTCATCCAGAAGTTTTACCAGACCCTGCCGCACGAAATTGCCCGGCAAAGCGGGTGGCAGGTGCAGGTGCTGGTGCCCCCGTACTGGAAGGAACTCTGGAGCCGGGGACGCAAGTATCTGGAAAAAGACTACGATGAATTGTACGATATTGTGGTAGGGAAAATTTACTTCCCGGGTAATTTGCACCTGGCCATGTTTCGCAGCCATTTGAAATTTCTGCTGAAGGAGTTCCAGCCCGACCTGATTGACATGGAAAACGAAGTGTTTAACCTGGGTAGCTGGCAGATTGCCCGACTACGCAATCGGTATTCTCCACATAGTAAATTGGTCTTGCACGCTTCCCAGCATCAGTTTAAAACTTACCCGCCACCGTTTAGCCAGGTGGAAAAATACGTCCTGGGCAATTCACAGGCAATTCTGGCACGGAATGCCATGGCAGTGGAGGTGTTGCGTCGCAAAGGTTATCGGGGGCGGATAGAGATCATTCCCCATGGTGTGAACAGCGAAGCGTTTCGGCCCAGGCAGCTGCCGGAGTTGTGCCAGAAGTTGCGGGGAACTCAGCAGTGGCTGGTGGGTTATGTGGGATCGCTGGTGGAGCATAAAGGGGTGCATTTGCTCATCCGGGCGCTCAAAGGGCTGAATGCCGCACTATTGCTGGTGGGAGATGGTGCCATGCGGGAACGCCTGCAGCAAAAAGCCAGCGAATCCGGTGTACCGCTACAGATTGTGCCTTCCGCTTCGCACGAGGAAGTGGCTCAGTACATGAACTGCATGGATGTGTTTGTTCTGCCTTCCCTGACCCGTCCGAACTGGGTGGAAAAGTTTGGTCGGGTGCTCATCGAAGCCATGTCCAGCGGTGTGCCGGTAATCGGTTCCAGCTGCGGAGAAATCCCCAATGTGCTGGGCAATGCCGGGCTGGTCTTCCCGGAAGGTGACGTGTCGGCGCTGCGCCAGAAACTCATCGCTTTACTGGAAGATGAGTCGTTACGAAATCGGCTGGGTTGGGCCGGACGACGCCGGGTGCTGGAAAACTACTCCTGGAAGGTGGTGGCAGCACGCACCCTGAAGGTGTACCGGGAACTGCTGGAAATCCCGGAAGAATAACGAACCTCAGGACAATTGAAGAGACGTTCCCTCCAGATTCGGCCTCAGAAATTCCCTCACCAGGGTTCGATATCCGGTCAATTTTTCTTTCATCTCCCTTTTTTGTCCGGAACGGGAGACCAGATAACGCATGGAGTGAATCAGGTAGAGAGTTCCGTAAATAAAAATCATAAGTAATCGGTAAAGGTGATATTCCGGCAACGGACGATGTTTTCGGTAATAACGCAATGTGCCCAGGTGGTGCAGAACAAAACTTCGGGATTGAAAGCGTTTGATGCTGGCACCGCTGTGGTGCAAAATCTCTTTTCGTCCGTAAAACACCGCCCGCTTCCCTTCTCTGGCCAGCCGCTGGCTTAAATCCACCTCCTCAGCAAACAGAACAAAATCTTCGTCAAAGCCACCTGCCGCTACAAAATCGTCCTTGCGCAACAGATAAAATGCACCGGACACCCAGTCCACAGAATGAATCCGGAAAGGATCCCAGAGATCGGGCTGGTTGAGATACTGGCTGAGGGGAACACCCGTCCGGCGGGACAACCAGCGCACCAGCTTTTTGAAGCGGAAACGAAGTGCTATTTTAAACAGGTTCTGGAAAAGCATATTTTTCAGGGAAAAGAAATTCCCCGATGAAATCTGAATGCGCCCGTCCGGCAAACGCAACCGAACACCCAGTACGTGATAAGGGCTCTTCTTTAAAAATTCCACTGTTTCGGGGAGCAAATTGTCCTTTAGTTCCGTGTCGGGATTAAGAAACAGAATATATTCCCCCCGGGCATGGGGCACCGCCCGATTGTTGGCACGGGCAAAACCCAGATTCTCGTGGTGAAAAATTGCGCGCACCTGCGGGTAGCTTTCCAGTACCTTCCGGGAATTATCCCCGGAATTGTTATCAAAAACGATGATCTCATAATTAATGCCGGAGGTGTGCTGAAGAATGCTGGTCAGGCATCTGTCCAGTAAATTACCCGTATTCCAGTTTACGATAATAATGGACAAATCCACAGGTGCATTATTTCGGACGAATGTATTTTCGGTTTTCATCTCAATATGGTTCGAAAGGGATGTACTCAGTCTTTTAGTTCCGATGTTTGGGGTTTTAATCGGTTCACCCATTCGGTTATCTGATTTAATGTGACAATATGAAACAGGAAAAGCAGAATCAGGTAAATCAGCCCGATGAGCCCCACCGCCAGTAAAAGGTTTGAATTCCGCAGGAAAAAACCGGCGCCGGCAAGTAACATTAACACTCCGGCAAGTTTGGGATAAAAGGAAGACCACTGCGGCAGGTTCAGATATTTCCGTACCGCCCAAAAAGCAATCAATGCAGTGATGGCTTCCGAAAACAGCGTAGCCAGGCTGGCGCCTTCAATCTGATAAAGGGGGATGAGTACGTAATTCAACCCGGCGTTCAGCACCATGGAAAGACCGGCTAATCTGGAAAACAACGCTTGCCTGCCGATGGCATTCAGCGTGGTAGCAAAAATGTGTTTCATAAACAGAACACCCAGCCATAAACCGAACCACTGGAGCGGGCGGTAAGCGGCAAGATATTCCGGTTCAAACAAAAATTGAATAATGGGGCGCGCAAGCAAGAAAAGTCCTATCGAAAACGGAATGGCAATAACAAGCATGGATTGCAATGCCTGCTGAAAGGTACGGTTGAATTTTTGCCGGTTGTGAAGATACAGGACAGAGATAGCCGGGAAAAAAGCGATGACGATATTTTCCGGAATGAACGTCAGGCTCTCCACCAATCGACGGGCGACGTTGTACACCCCCACCGCATCCGAAGAATAAAACATCCGAATCATCACAATGTCAATTCGCATGCTGATGGTACCAAATATGCCCATCAAAGCAAAGGGAAAAGACTCTTTGAGCAGGGTGTACATTTGGGGAAAATGAAATCGTAACCGGATGGGAACGAATTTTCGGTGCACCAGAACAAACGCAAAAACTGCCTTTAGCAGTTCCACTCCGGAGAACAGAATAATCAACTGGATAAGTGAGAGGTGAAACAGCCAAGCCAGCACGGCGCTGAGCAACAAGGCGATTCGTTCGGTCAGGTTTACCAGTGCTTCGTACTCCATCTTTTCGAAGGCACGAAAAACGGAAATGAGAAATCGACTCCATCCGTCAAAAAGCAGGTAAAAGCTGAAAATAAAGATGGCTGTTTTTTCCAGCGGCGTCCAGCCGGAGAGTAAAGCGATGGAATTTACCGTAACGACGGTCAGCAAAGAGAGAATAAAGACAGCGGGGGTGGCGGTACTCACCAGACGTTGCGCCCCGGCTTTGTGCCGGGCAATATCCCGAACCAGCAGGGAGTTGATGCCCAGGTTAACTAAAAACATGAACATGCCGGTGAACAAAAAGGAAAAACTGTAAACGCCAAAACCCTCCCGACCCAGCAGGCGGGTAAGCAAAACAACCAGCCCCAAATTTATAATTTTAGTGACAACATGGCTGGTAGTTAGCACCAGACTGTTCCGGATAATGTTGTTAAATCGAACCATTTCTCCAACGTTTTTTTGCAACAGGGAAATTAACCGCTGAGCGGTAGTAATCCAAAAGCTTTCGATGAATGTGAAAGAAAGGCGGGCAATCTTCCGCCGGATTGCAGGAAACGAGAAAGGGCGTTGCCGCCTCCGGACCGGAACCGGGGTAACTGCCAGGAACGGTAATCCAGGGAGTTTAGAAGACCTGTTCCAGTATCTGAAAAGTCTGTCGGGCAGAAGCCTCCCAGGTGAATTGTGTAGCCTGCTGTTGGCCTTTACGGATGAGCTGCTGGCGCAGATCGGGGTTGGTTCGTATTTGTTGAATAGCCCGGGCAATGGAATCCGGCTCTTCCGGCGGACAGTAAAGGGCGGCCTCCCCGCAGCGCTCCCGAAGAGCGGGAATGTCCGAAGCAATTACCGGACACTCGCAAGCCATTGCCTCGATGGGTGGTAAACTGGATGCTTCGTAAAAGGATGGAAAAACCAGACAGCAGGCATGGTGGTAAAGCGGTATCAATTCGGATGGGTCTTCCACCTGGTCGGTAAAATGGACCTTCCCGGTTAGGGAAGGTGGAATTTCCAGCGTGCTCTCGCGGAAGGTTCGGGCAGTGGAACCCACCACCACCAGGTGGAGTGGTTGATGTTGATTTACCTGCTCCACTGCGCGGAGAACCGCTTTCAGATTTTTCCCCTCACTCAATGAACCCACAAATAGCGCGTACGGTTCGGGGAAAGACACCGGACGACGAAAAAGTTCTTTCCGTCTGTTTAGAATTTCTGTGGGTAAACCGCCGTTTTGAATAACCTGAATTTTACCCGATGCTTCCGGATACAGTTGCTCGATGGTGCGCCTTTCGCTTTCGGACACGGTAATAACTGCCCGGCTGAAACGAATGATGCGCGGAGTGAGGAAATGGTACCACACCCGGAAAAATCGGCTGTACGCTTCCGGAAAAAGCCGAAAAGCCAGGCTGTGAATGGTGACCACGACCGGACGCCGAAACAGATAGCTCATCAGGGGAGCGGTGTTGCCCGGGCAGAAAAGCACACCGTTCCAGGCGTGGAAAGGCAATTCCCACTGCTCCCAGGCGTGACCGGAATACTGACCAAACCGTTTAACCTGAATCCGCCGAAGGGACAACTGATGTTGAAGGTGTCGGTTCGGAGAAAGAAGCGTGACTTGATAACGCTCCGGGTCAATCTGCCCCGACTCCAGAAACCGATCGAATGCTTTGACGATTTCGTGGGCATACCGCTGAACACCGGTTACCGGCTGAGTCAAAAAACGTCCGTTGATGTAAACGTTCCGGATAGGCTGAGTCATCAGGGCATCCTGTTTTTCGTCTGTTGATTCTTGCAAATTTAATAAAAAGGGACCCGGCGGCAAAGCATCCATTTGAATTGGAAAAGCTAACCTCCGGTAGGATGCTTCCTTAAAATTATTTTTGCTTTGAGCGGTGCCATTTGAGGGGTAGTTCGTGATTTTTCCCGGACGGATGGGTTGAAAAATTCCCTTTTGGGAGTTATATTATTTTTATACAAAAAAATGGGAGCCACTCAATGAAATTTATCTGGACGTGCATGTTGTTTTTAGTGGGGCATCTTATTGCCGGTGGTATTTATCAAACTCAAAAACCTCTTCATATTTTTCTTCAGTTCCTTCCCGTACCGGGATTCCATAGTGTGGGATTTCGGAACATCATCAGCACACCCATTTCGGATATCGGATTGGCTAATCCGGTGGTTCTGGATAACTGGAGCCGTATGAATGTGGGAGTGTCCTTTGGGTACCATACTTCCATTCCCGATTTTGCCCAAACTCAAGACCCGGAAATCACTCTTTCGCAGCATCAACCCGGACTTCCGGTGGCAGCGGGCTGGGTGCTCCCAATCAACAACGGACGAATTGGTCTGGCCTATCATCAGTCTTATAATTTCCACCTAACTACCGGTGAATTTCCCGTAAGTACAGCATCTCAGGATACAGTGGCAATGACGCGCTATATTGAGCATGAAGTTATCCATAGTTTTTCCGGTGTGGTAAGCTACTCTTTTCCCGATTTCATACGGCATGACGATCGATTGACCCTGGGTGCGACCATGACCATAGATTACCTCAGATTTTACAGCGAAGTATTTGAGGCGTATGCGGAAATGAACGATTATGGTTTTTCTTTTAAGATGGGTATTTCGTACCGGCTGCCGCGTTTTGCCATCGGGCTGGTGTACCAGCATCAAACATCCGTCGAAGGGGACATGAAGCTGTATTCTGAGCTTCAAACTCCCTCTCCAGTAAAGTCGAATGTGTACTACACAAAGCTTCCCACCCGCTATGGAATGGGTATCCACTGGGTAGCGTCCGAAAAGTGGCAGTTGAATGGCACGGTTACTTATGTCCTATGGGAACAACTTCCCTATGAGTACACCAATGCATTAAACTATTCGGGATCGGTACTTTGGTCGGTTGGAGAAAACTGGAATGTGAGCGGCGGTTTTTTTCGGCGCGGACTTAATAGAGGGGATACCTATCAGGACAATTCTTATACTTACCTGGTCGGGGGATTACGTTACCAGAAAGAAAGGTGGGATATGTTTCTGGAGGTCTGGGACAATCATGTCAATGCGGAGGAGGATTTTCAGCACACTTATTTTGTGGTGGGGGCGGGTATTCGGCTTTTCTAAAGTATGTTAGTCCATTCCAAATTTTTTCAGGCGGTAAAGGAGCACGTGGCGCGGAACACCTAACAGTTGTGCTGCCCGGGTGCGGTTACCGCCACTTTTTTTAAGCGCCGCCTGAATCGCCTGTTTTTCAATTTCCTCCAGAGTGAATGAAGGATTCATTTCAAAGGGAAAAACCGTTGCCGATTGACCTATGTAGGACGGTAAACTCTCTGGGGTCAGTCGGGGGGTGTTGCTTAACACAATTGCCCGCTCAATAACATTTTCCAGTTCCCGAACATTCCCGGGCCAGTGGTATGCTTGCAGACGGGAATACACCTCCGGTTCCACCGTTACGGAGCGTTCCCCGGCAAATTTTTTCACAAACGCATCCACCAGAAAGGGAATATCCTCTTTGCGTTCGCGCAGTGGGGGGATGTGAATGGGAACCACGTTAAGCCGATAGTACAGGTCTTCGCGGAAGCGACCTTGCCGCACCAGTTCCTCCAGATTTTTGTTGGTGGCGGCGATAACCCGCACATCCACCCGGATGACTTCCGAACCACCCAATCGTTCCACCTCGTGTTCCTGCAACACTCGCAATAGTTTTGCCTGAACCGATTCCTTCAGGTCGCCGATTTCATCCAAAAAGATGGTACCACCGTCCGCCAGCTCAAATTTTCCCTTTCGGTCGCGAATGGCTCCGGTAAACGCGCCTTTCACGTGGCCGAACAGTTCGCTTTCTAATAAATGCTCCGGGATAGAGGGGCAGTTAACCGTGATAAGCGGTTTGCTGGCGCGGGGACTGTTGTAATGGATGGCGCGGGCAAACAGCTCTTTGCCGGTTCCACTTTCGCCGGTAAGCAACACGGTGGCGTTGCTTCGGGCAACCTGCATAGCCATCTGAATTACCGGTTCCATGGCAGCGCTGTGAGCAATCATGTTCCCTAACCGGTATTTTTCTGTGACTTCGGTGCGTAACTGCCAATTCTCCTCCTGCAACTGACGGAACCGAACAGCTTTTTCGATAACAAACAGAAGTTGTTCCTGACCAAAGGGTTTGGTGAGGTAGTCATCCGCCCCCATCCGACAGGCTTCCACGGCGTTGTCCACACTGCCGTATGCGGTGATGATAATGACCACCGCCTGCTCATTCTCCCGACGAATCTGTTTGAGCACTTCAATGCCGTTCAGGTCACCCATTTGAATATCCGTCAGCACAATGTCGAAATCCTTTTCGGAGAACAGGCGCAGCCCCTCCCGCCCGGAATAAGCTGTTTCCACCACAAACCCGTGTTTCATGAGCTGATGCCGAAGGACCGTGCACAGGTTGATGTCGTCGTCGATTAGCAGCAGGCGCAAATTTTTCCTGTCGGAATGGATGGTCATTTCTCCTCCCGGTTTATGGTTCGGTGGTGGGAATGGTTCCCCTGCCCATGGGGGATGAGAATCCGGAAGCATGCTCCGCCTTCGGGCAAATTCTCCACACTAATTTCCCAACCGTTTTGCTCCACAATGCGTTTCACAATGGCAAGTCCCAGACCGGTGCCGTTGGCTCTGGTGGTAAAGAATGGCTGAAACAGTTTTTCCCGTTCTGTTTCGGAAATTCCCTCTCCCTGGTCGGTCACCCGCATTTCGATTCCCGTTTCCGGATTTCGGTAAACACCAACCCGTACCTGTTTCCCTGCAGGTGTTGCATGGATGGCGTTCAGAATCAGGTTAACCAGAATGTGCATGAGCTGGTTCACATCACCTAAAATGGTGACCGGCGAATCGGGCAATTCCGTTTGCAGGGAGACCCCTCCTTTACGTGCCCGGTGATTCAGCAACAGCACGGCATTTCCCGTAACTTCGCGAATGTCCACAACCTGATGGTGGGTCTGCGGTTTGCGGGAAAAACTCAGATAGTTTTCCACCACTGCACTCAAACGCTGCGTTTCCTGAATGAGAATCCGAAAGAACTCCGACGATTTTTGCGATTCGGGGAGCTCGTCCTGTAAAATTTCCACCGCACCACGGATGGAACCCAGGGGGTTGCGCACTTCGTGTGCCAGGCTGGCGGTGAGTTCGCCCACCACAGCCAGCCGTTCAGTCTGGCGCATCTGCTCCTCTAATTCCTTCAGTTTTTCGGATTGTTCTTTCAGCTTCTGAAACGATCGTTCCAGCTCCCGGGCGGTTTGCTGGTATCGTTCTTTCTCTTCCGCTTCCCGCTGGGCTTTCCAGCCGGTTAAAAATCCAATTACGATGAACAGCACAATCTGCATAAAACGCATTAAATTATCTTCCCGCAAACCGCCCCACTGTAGCATGATATGAGGCAGGTACAGTGCGCTTACCGCCAGTGCGGTGCCCAATCCGCCCCGGATGCCAAACCAGAGCGCCGCCAACAAAATGGGAACAAAATAGCTTTGCATGTAAATCAGATGGTATTGCCAGTGGGCAGTGGGTGTGGAATAGTGAAGGAGAGTAATGCCCATGACCAGCAGCGATACGATGGTGATCCGCAGAAAAAAAGTTCGGTCGTGTAAAGCGGGAATCATTCTCATTTCAATCCTGTGAAAAGGTTAGTACACACTGCTCAGGTCATATCCCCGATCCAGAAGCCGGTTTTTGTTTTTACGAAGGAAATCCTGAATTGCTTCGGCAGAGATGACGAAGGTAATCCCGTAATTGATGTATTTGCGAAATTCAATAAAAATATCTCCCCGGTAAGGAATGTAAGGGTCGTAACCGGATTTGACCACTGTATCCGGCGGAACCAGCAGATATTCGTAATCCGCTGCCACGGAGTTGGCAATTCCCACTAACTCAAAATTGGGTACGCCGTCCCGCACTGCCAGTACAATTCCCCCGCTAAATCCTTTGTTGAACAGAGCATCCACCAGGAAGAAATGTTTTTTGTTGCGATTAGGCTGACTGACAATTCCTTTGGTTACCATTTTATAGCCTTTGGGGTAGCCAATTATGTACACAAAATTGCCCCAGGCAAGTTCTTCGGCGCGGCCAAAGGGGTAGGGAAACACCTGCAATTCCACATGGGGTTTGCGGGCGAACTCTTTCCCCAGAAGCGCCAGGTCATCTTCCTTATCCATGGCCAGAATGTCCATTTCGCCTCCTTCGGGAAGTTCCGCCACATAATTCCGCTGTTTTTCTTTGATGGAAATGCTTTGCAGGTAGCGCTGGCTTCCATCCGGTTCCCGATAAAACACCGCAACGGTGTCCGGAAAATCCACCACATGGGCACAGGTCAGCATGGCGATTTGCCGCCCGGAAGAATACAGAATGGTGGCCGTCCCTATGACCGAATTGTTGTGATATTCCACCCGGGATGCCATATCCCTGAATCGCCGCATGCGTACATCGTGCATGGTTACGTAATTGTCGTAGTCGAACACATACCGTTTGTAATAGGCGATGGAGGAGAGTTTTTTCACCGAACGGAGAATCCTTTCCAGTTCCCGGGAGCAGGATTTGTAGGGAAATTCGCTGTCGTATTTTTTATCGCTTAAAGTGGGGTAAGCTACTTTGTAAATTTTCCGGGTACAATTCATGGGTAGAAGGAGCAGGGGAATCAATAACCCGATGATGATGGACTTTTTCATGGCGACCGCCTTTGTTTCTGTATGTTAAAATAGAAAAACATTTCCAATTTTTCAAGGCATGGGGAAAGCATTTTGCCATTTAACTATTTGGATGAGAAATCAGCAAAGGTAAAATAGCCTTCTGCTCTGACAAAGAGAAGGTATTCGGTGCTGAGAGCTTCCTTACAAACCGGATTTTGGTTTGGTTTCCCCGGTGAACCGGAAGTAAATTCGTTTGAAATAGAAAAACGGGTAGAGCCATGAATCGAAAGCTTTTCTGGTTAACTCTGTATGCCATCGCAATGGCTCTGCTGGAGGCGGCAGTGGTGGTGTATTTACGGGAATTGTACTATCCCGGGGATATCCGGGCAATTTTCCCCCTCCGGCTGTTTAACACACTGGATGTGAAAGTGGAGCTGGCGCGGGAAGCAGCCACCATTGTGATGATGCTGAGCGTGGCATTTCTGGCGGTTCGGAAAAACCCTGCCCGAATATTTGCTGCGTTTGTTTACCAGTTTGGGGTGTGGGATATTTTGTACTATTTCTGGTTAAAAGTATTCATTGGCTGGCCGGTGCACTGGCTGGAGTGGGACATTCTGTTTCTGATTCCATGGGCGTGGTTCGGGCCGTGGATTTGCCCGGCGCTGATTGCGCTATTGTTTGTCGTGTGGGGAGCAATAGCGCTTTCGGATCGGTTTGAGGTAACGTTCACCGTGCGCAGTCTGGCGGTATTTATCGTGGGAGCGCTGGCCGGATTGGTGGCTTTTTTGCAACCGGCCGTTTCGTTTGTGAAACAATACGGAATTGAGCACATCGAACAATTTCGGCCGGGCGGTTTCTGGTGGCCGGTGTACCTGGTCGGTTTGCTGGTTATGGCGCTGGGACTTTTCCAGACGGTTCGTAAAAAATAAAAAAGGGTCAAATTTTTCCGCAATACCCCCTATAGGAAGGGATGTGCGGGAGAGGTGCTGTTTCACTGTGTTCATGCGGGAAAAAACAAGGGCATGCCAACAATCGCCAAACAAACGGGGAGCCATTCATTCTCTCTTTCCCCACTCCCCTCACCCAGAGCCCGAAACCAGTATCCGCCTCCCCGATCCCGTACCCGATGCCCTTTATGCCCGCACTGACCCAAACCGGGAGGAGGACAATAAAACCTGACGATTCATTTAACAAGAAAGGAACAGTATGCGAACGATTCCTCTGGAAACGATTGTGGAGCGCTGGCACGAGGTGTTGCGCACCCGTCCGGATAATTTGCAACTACTGGTAGAGGATTTTGCTTCCCGTCAACCCTGGTTGCTTTCGTATTTACTCACCGCTGGCGGCAGGGATTTGAACGAAGAAGCCAGAAGTGCACTGTTTATGTACGGTTACATCATCTGGCGCATTATGGAGCAGGAGAATCCCCACCTCAAACAGATTGATGACGATTTAATCATTGCGGTGGATGAGGAGAATGCCCGTTTTATGGATCGGATTGGGGTGCTGGAGGAGACGGATTTTTCTCAAGTGGTGAACGAAGTTCTGAAACAGCATCCGCAGCAGCCCTTGTTGCGTGCCACCATCGAAGCGTTGATTGAGGAAGCCTCAACTGGTGATTTCAGTGACTTTATGGCCGGACTGATTTTTGTGTATCTGAAAAATGTGATCGATTGTATTCAGCGGGCGGATGAAATGTGGGAACCGGGAGATTCGTCCGACACCCGGTAAAAAAGCGGGATGATTGGTAAGCAGCGAACGAAATTTAAAAACTTCTTGAATAAGTGAACAAAATTCATAAATTCACCATGCCAGATAAATCCCGGGGGACCGTGTGACACGCCTGCTTATCGTGGATGATGACCACGACTTGCTCAACACTTTAAAGGATGCTTTTGTGATGAGCGGTTTTCTGGTCACTACTGCCAGTAACGGACAGGAAGCGCTGGCTATTTTTCGCAATGGTCAGTTTGACCTGGCCATATTTGATGTGGAACTGCCGGAAATGAACGGATTTCAGCTAACCGAGCAGGTCAAAGCCATTCGGCCGGATTTCCCGGTCGTACTTATCACCGGTTATTCCCATCTGTACAAACCTCAGGATGTATTAAGCCTGGATGTGGAAGCCTTCCTGAAAAAACCGCTTAACATCCCCGAACTGATTCAAATCATCAACAACATTGCCCGACGAGTAAAGGGAAATTAAGGAGACGGTATGGAACTGGACGGATTTTTTCAGCCTTCTTCTCTGGCCATTATTGGCGCTTCGCGCAAGGAGGGAAGTCTGGGACGGGTGTTCTTCGACAATGTGTTGAAATTTGGTTACACCGGAAAAATTTATCCCATTAATCCAAAAGCGCCGGATATTGCCGGAATTCCCTGCTATCCGGATGTGGAATCGCTACCGGAGGTGCCAGACCTTGCCGTGGTGATGGTACGCAAGGAACTGGCCGTCGATGCGGTGGAGTCCTGCGCCCGGAAGGGGATTCGGAATATCATCATGATTACTGCGGGATTCCGTGAAGTGGGCGGAGAAGGTGTGGAACGGGAGAACAAGCTGATGGAAGTGGTGCGAAACGACAACTTGCGGCTGATCGGTCCTAACTGCATGGGCATCATCAACACCGATCCGGAAGTAAGCCTGAATGCCAGCTTTTCACCCACTGAGCCGTACGTGGGCAATGTGGCGTTTGTCTCCCAGTCCGGTGCCCTGGGGGTTGCCGTGCTGGAAATGAGCAAAGCGTTACGGCTGGGATTTTCCGTATTTGTAAGTGAGGGAAACAAAGCGGACTTAGGCGACAGCGATTTTTTGGAATATCTGGAGAAGCATTCCCGGACGGAGGTAGTCACGTTGTATCTGGAGAGCATCGAAAATGCGGAGCGATTTCGCCGGGTGGCGCAGCGGTTGAGCCGACGGAAGCCGGTGATTGCGGTGAAGGCAGGACGCAGCGAAAGCGGCGCCCGGGCGGCTTCCTCCCACACCGGCGCTCTGGCCAGCAGCGATGCCGCACCGGAAGCACTGTTCAAACAAACCGGCATCCTGCGTGCCGATTCCATCGAAGAACTGTTCGAGTGGTCGCTGGCTTTTTCCACTCAGCCGGTTCCGGCGGGTAACCGCGTGGCAGTGGTTACCAATGCCGGTGGGCCGGGTATCCTGGCTACCGACGCCATCGAACGTAACGGATTGCAGATGGCTTCCCTTACCGAAAAGACCCGTCAAACCCTGCGCAGCTTCCTGCCGGAGGAAGCATCGGTGCACAATCCTGTGGACATGATTGCCAGCGCCAACGAAGAGACATATCGTCAGGCTCTAAAAGCGGTACTGAAGGACGAAAACACCGATGCGGTGATGGTCATCATTGTGCGACCGCCGGTGAATACCACCCCGCGCATGATTGCGGAAAACCTGCGGGAAGTTTTGGCGAGAAACAAAAAGAAACCGGTGTTTGTGGTGCTGATGGCTCAGTGGGACGAGTCCTGCGGACTGGATGTATTCCAGGAATTGCGCCTGCCGGTGTACGCTTATCCGGAATCAGCCGCCAGAGCCATTGCCACCATGCTACGCTATCAGCAATGGCGAAAAGCCTCTCCGGGAAAAGTGAAAAAGTTTGCTGCCCCGAAAAACGGTCTGGTGCATCTGTTCGAGCAAGCGAAAGCGGAGGGAAGAGAATATTTACGTAGTACGGAAGTGAATATGGTTCTGGAGCATTACGGTTTTCCGCTGCCACAAAGCGCTCTGGTGCAATCGGCGGAGGAAGCGGTGGCTTTCTTCCGGAAACTGGGCAAACCCGTGGTCCTGAAAATCGAATCGGACGACATTGTGCACAAATCCGATGTGGGAGGCGTGCGGGTAAATTTAACCAGTGAAGAAGCCGTCCGCACGGCATTCGACGAAATTATGCACAATGCACTGAAAATTACCACCGGCGAGCGAATTCTGGGCGTCCTGGTGCAGGAGATGGTGGCAGAAGGACGGGAAGTGGCACTGGGGATGAAACGCGATCCAAATTATGGTCCGCTGATTATGTTCGGGATGGGCGGTATTTTTATTGAAGTTCTCCGGGATGTTAGTTTTCGGCTGGCACCGATTACCGATCGGGACGCACGCGAAATGATCGCCGAGATTAAAGGCTATCCCATTTTGCAGGGTGTGCGCGGCGAAGCGGGCGTTAACATCGATTTAATTGTGGAAACACTTCAACGGCTTTCGCAGCTATCGCTGGACTGGCCAGAAATTGCCGAAATGGACCTGAATCCGTTTAAAGTAACCGACCAAGCCGAACAAGGCAAAATTGTTGATGCAAGAATTCGAATTGCGGTAAAAGGGTGATCTACTGAATCGTAAGTCTGCCATGGCGGACCAACGGAAGATAGCCCGGAAAACGGCGTCGGGTACCCATAACCAATCAGAAGAGACGGTACCCACGCCTTCTCTGAATCTGTTTTTTGAGGTAAGAATATTCAGGATGACGGTCGTATTAAATGGGAACGGATAAACGTTCGGTTTTTCCCCTATGACTGCGAAAATTCCTCACCACATGCGAATTTGTCTGGGGCATCATTTCGCCTCTGATATTTGATGACTTGTGTGCGAAACCTGTC
>CAZBWV010000070.1:0-6292 GCA_964495805.1 uncultured Calditrichaceae bacterium | reverse complement strand
CGACCACGACCTGCCTGGTTACTCCTGGTATGTACCCAAAGGGAATAACCACCTCAACATCGGTATTGGGGGAAAATTCCAGGATTTACGAGCCAGAGGGCAGACCATTCGGCAACACTGGGAATGGTTTGTGGAAAAACTCCGACGCCTGCGGTTGGTGGAAAACATCCCGACGCCCGTGAAAGGGTACAACTACTACCTGCGACAACGTCTGCCAATGCCCCACATCGGGAACGCCTTTCTGATTGGCGATGCCGCCGGACTGGCCACCATCGATATGGGTGAAGGCATTGGTCCGGCTATTCACAGCGGTCTGCTGGCCGCCCGGGCCATTCTGAACGGAGAACTTTATTCCCCCCGGAAAATCCCTCGCTATAGCCTGTGGGATTTGCTTTTCTGGTGGCGATAACCACATAATTTGAGGAATGAACCATGAAACGTTTTGTAATCCTGCTCAGCCTTTTTGTTCTAACCTCCCTTTCCTTTTTGTGGATGTTCCACCGAATGGAAATGGTAGCCGGCATTTCCGGAATGCTGGATGTACAGGTTTATTACACTCCGGAAAGTGCGCGCCAATTCTTATCCGCTCTGGGCAAGGCGGGTCGAAGTATCTATCTGCAAGCTCTGATGATCGATTTACTTTATCCCATTATTTACGCCCTGTTGCTCAGGGACATAATGCGTTTCGCCCTGAATCGGTTATCCGATTCCTCTCCGCAGTGGCTCCGAACAACTGTTGTTCTTCCATTTGCTGTCGCCGCATTGGATTATCTGGAAAATCTTGGCGAATTCCTGATGATCATTCGCTATCCCCACTTTTCACCGACATTGGCCAGGATCACTTCCCGGGTAACAATGTTAAAGTGGTCGGGTGTTCTTTTAATATTGGGCCTCATCGCACTCCTGTTTACCGTTTTCCGAAAACGAACGGCCTGAAAAACGGTGAATTTTCGCACCCCGGGTGATTGGCTCTTTCCTCGCCCTTAAAAATTTATTCAGACCACTCAACATTTTAAAAAACAATTCGATTAAACGTTTAAGGAAAACCGAACCGGGTTTTCCTCTGTAAACGTTTGACCAATGGGTAATATCATGTTGATCTATTCTACCAACAACTTTTTTCTTGTTTCCAGTTGTTCCATCCGAAACCACGCCCCATAAAATACCGATATTCACAGGATTCTTTATTAAATCAAGGAGGAAAAAATGGTAACCAAACCCTACGCAATGCTATTTTTTGTTCTTTTTCTGGTTTCAACCTTATCCGCCACCCAGATCGACCACATGAACCTGGTTGGCGTATTTCCCATTGGGGAAAGTTATTCCGCCTCGCCCCACGGAAACTATCTTGCCGTAACCGCTGGATACGGATTTCGTATTCTTGACCTGACCAATCCTTCTCATCCGCAGCATATCTCCTCAATCAGAACACCCGGTAAAATCAGCAATCTGAAATGGGTGGGGAACTATATTTACGCCACTCTGATGGGTACGGGTGTGTGGGGCCCACCGGAAACCACCGGACTGGTCATCATCGACGCAACAGACCCCCACACTCCCTTTCTTCTTTATTATTATGATACCAATGCCATGGCCATATCTCTGGCCATCAAGGACAACGTGGTGTTTATGGGAATATTAAACAAGCTCATCACACTGGACGTCTCAAACCCCACCAACCCCCAGCAAATACAGTTTTTTTCCATGACCACACCTAACAAGCTTGAAATTGAGGGAGATTTGTTAATTGCGGCTGCGCAAACCAGTGGCACCAAAATTTTCGACATCAGCAACCCCCTTAACATTCAGGAATTATCCACGCTATCCGGCTATTCCAACGACGCTCAGATATGGGGACAGCACCTTTTCGTAAATTCCGGTAATTTTTTCGGAATTCAGGTTGCCGACATTTCCGACCCGGCAAATCCAACCATTCTGGACACGTTGGACCTTCCTGCCGACGAACAATATGCCGGAATGACACATGACAACCAATATTTTTACCTTGCCACTTACCAGGATTCTTCTACTTATCCATACAAACACTTTTCGCTCTACAAAATCGATATTTCCAATTTGAGCAACCCACTGGTTATCAGCAGCTTTAATTCAACCGATTTTCAGACTCACAATGCCTGGTTTAGCTGGAATGGCAATAACCGGCTGTTTATCGCCACCGATAATGGTGTTCGAATCATCGATCCCAATTCATCAACCGACATCCAACAACTGAGCTATTATTTCACCAATTACAACATTCAGAAAATAAAAACTGCGGGAAATTATCTTTACGCCCACTTCTTTACCACCAATAACCAACAGGGACTTCTGATCCTGAACTTGAACAATCCCGGAATGCCCATAGAAGAAAGCCGTTTAACCATACACAATCACGTGGGTATGGGGGAGTTTAACTTGGACGTAAATGGGAACTACGCTTACATTGCACACACAGAAAATTTCGGAGATACCCTCACGAGCAACGGTATTACTGTAATCAATATTTCCGATCCTGCCAATCCTCAGGAAGAAACAGTCATCCCCCTGCAGCATTCCACCAGCGCTCTGGCCGTGGATGCCACCCACATCTATACGGCTGACATAGACACGGTATTTTTCTGGGATAAAAATAACCAAACCATTATCGGATACACTCCTCTGGGGTGGAACCATAACGTCACCCAATTAAAAGTGGAAGGAAACTGGCTGCTGGTTGGCTGCGACCATGCTGTCGATCTGTTCGAAATCACCTCCACCGGATGCCTCTACCGGGGTTCCTACGAATTCCCCAATGCAGGCTGGTATAATTATCATGTAAATGACTTAAGCATGGAGGGTACTCTGGTGTTCGTCTCAACCAACGGGGATAGTGGATTAATGGTGCTGGAAGCCAGCGATCCGACCCAGATTCACAAACTCTCCTCCATGCCCTACGCGCAAAGTTGGTCCGTCGTCGCCCGGGGGACATACGGGTACGTGGCAAACGGAATGCAAGGCGTCCGAACAATTGATTTTTCTGATCCCGGTCATCCCCAGGAAATTGGATTTTTTAATCAGGAAAGCTTCGATGCCGTGGGTCTGGCTAACTACGGATCCTTCGTTTGTGCCGCCTACAGAGATATCATGGTTCTGGAAAATACGTATATCTCCCAGCTTGGTCATCAAGAAAAACACTTTCCGGAAAACATTCACCTATTTCCGAACTATCCTAATCCTTTCAATCCGGAAACAACCATTCGCTTCGAACTTCCCCGTCGCAGTTGGGTTCGGTTAACTGTGTACAATACCCTTGGCGAAACCGTTCAGGAACTGATCAACCGAACCATGTCCGCCGGAATTCACACGGTTCGGTTCAAAGCTCACAATCTGCCCTCCGGTATCTACTACTACCGAATTCGCACCGATCATTTCCAACAAACCGGTAAGATGATGTTAGTACGATAGCTATTTCCCGGCTTTTCCTTCATTTACAAGCTCCACCGTCCCATCGGTGGAGCTTTAATTGATAAGAATCCTTTTCCTGCTTTAATCCGGAAGCGGATTTTTCCTTGAAAAATTCCCATGGGAACCCTAATTTGAATTTTATAAACGGACCCATGAAGAATGAAGAACAGGGAGAAATCATGCTATCTTTTCGCCATTCTATAAAATTTTTTCTCCTGGTCATGTTCATCGGTTGGCTTTTTCCGCTATCCGCACAGTGGAATAACAATCCGCTGCAAAACCTATCTGTGTGCAACTCCAGCGGAGAACAAATTCTTCCCCGAATAGCTCCAACTTCCGACGGTGGTTGCTACATAAGCTGGTTCGATTCACGAAACGGAAGTTATGCTTTATACATGCAACGGTTGAATACATTAGGCGAAAAAATGTGGTCGGCACAAGGACTTTTGATCAGCGACCATCCCCAACAAAGCTGGCTTACCGACTACGATCTCGCGGTCGATCACCAGGATAATGCCATCGTTGTCTTTTCCGACGTCCGGAACGGGGGGATCAGCGGACTGGACGTGTTCGCATACAAAATTGCTCCTGACGGCACTTTTTTGTGGGGTCCTGACGGGATTGGGCTATCCGATATCGCCTCCGCCGATTTTGAGCCCTCTCCCCGGGTGACGGTTACCGGCACAAATCATATTATTGTTGCCTGGAACAAAACCAACAGCGGGGATCGTATCGGTGTGCAACGCCTTTCGCCGGACGGACAAAAGATGTGGGGCATGTATGGTCTCACCCTTCAGGGAGCGGCAGGCGAAAACCTTTCCCGCCCCGTGCCGGTGCCTTCCGGCCCGGACAGCGTCATCATCGTCTGGAAAAACGCGACCGGACCCTTCTGGGCACCAACAACCCGTCTTTACGCCCAGAAATTCGGCCCCAACGGAAACGCCCTCTGGGACAGCACAGGAGTGCTTTTCTACAACCTGGGAAACATTTCTGCCTGGAGCGAACCGGTCGTTCGTCCTGCGAGCGATGGAGGAATCTTTATTGCTTACTACGATTCCCCCACTTCCTCCCGGTTCGACGTCTGGGTTCAGCGGCTGAGTAAGCACGGCAACCTTATCTTCCCCATGAACGGCATCAAAACGACGACCAACCTGAATAACCTGCACATGAATCCAGCACTGACCGTTTTACCCGATCAACAGACCGTGTGCTTCTGGCTGGAAACGGATCTCAATCAGACTCAGTTTGCCCTGTACGGCCAAAAAATCTCCGCTACCGGGAACCGGATGTGGGGAGAAAACGGTCGATTATTCATCCCCTTTACCAACCGTCAAATTTCACACATCTGCGCCCGCCGGGTAAACAATCAAATCTATCTGGGATATCTGCGCATGGAGAGTGCCACGGGAACCAACAAAGCCGTGGAGGCTCTTATCAGCGATTCCTCCGGTGCGCTCCTGGTTGCCCCGCTTGTTCTCTCCGCTGCTTCGTTAGGAGACAAAACAGACCTGCAACTTGCCCTCAATACCGAAAGTCGGGCATTTTTTACATGGAGCGATCAGCGAAACGATAATGGGGACATCTACGCTCAAAACATTAATCCGGATGGCACTCTGGGCAATCTGCCTCCGGGCATCACCATTGTGGAACCGCCGGACAGCGCTCAATTGACTCAATTCCCGGTAACCGTTTCATATACCACTACCGGCGTCATTGTGGACAGTACCCACAATGTTCGGATCATGGTTCAACTCAATGGCGATACGCTTTTTACCACCATACAAAATCCCATTTTGCTGGACACGCTTTTCGCTCCGGAGAACCTGCTTATTCTGGAATTAGTGGATACCACGGGTGTTCCCCTTTCTCCTTTTGCAGCTGACAGTGTTTTGTTATTCTATCCTGCCAGCGGATTCGCTCACGATGGTTCCCCGGGGGGACTTCACATTCAGTTTTATCCCAACTATCCCAATCCCTTTAACCTTACAACACGAATCCGATTCTCTTTATCCCGAAAAACTCATCTGAAATTGAGCATCTTCAATATTTTAGGAGAAAAAATTGCCGTGTTGATCGATCGACCGATGGCTGCAGGTATCTATCAGGTGGATTTCGACGCCCGCAACCTTCCTCCCGGCATCTACTTTTACCAGCTTAAAACGGCAGGTTTCCGGCAGATTCGCAAAATGGTGCTCATTAAATAAACTTCCTTTTCTTCCATTTCGCCGCACAGCCAGGCAAATCATGAAAAACAGTTCTCACCCGGTCACCAATTCGGAAAGCGCCATCTCTGCCCGAAAAATTTTTTGAAATCATTGCAGAACATTTGTACATTTTCCCCCTGTATTCGAAATGAAAAAACCGGTTCTTAAGGAAATTTTAAGAAACTGTTAAGCGTTTATTAATCTACCAGCAATACATTTAAGGCATGAGAATTTTAATTATTGAAGACGAACCGGGAATTGCCAACTTTATTAAACAGGGGTTAGAAGAAGAATCCTTTGCCGTGGACGTGGCTTATGATGGTACCCGTGGGCTGGATATGGCTCTTTCCGGCGATTACGATTTACTGCTGCTGGACTGGATGATTCCCGGTATCAGCGGCATTGAGGTGTGCCGTCGCTTCCGAAAGGAAGACAGCGAAACGCCCATCATCTTTTTAACGGCCAAGGACACGGTGCAGGACACCATTTTCGGCCTGCAGGCTGGCGCCAACGATTACATCAAAAAGCCTTTCGCGTTCGAAGAATTGCTGGAACGCATCCGCGTGCAATTGCGACCTAAATCCGGCGAGCACGAGAAATTCACTCTGGGCGACATTGTCTTGGACACGCAAACCCACCAGGTG
>CAZBWV010000069.1:0-22436 GCA_964495805.1 uncultured Calditrichaceae bacterium | reverse complement strand
ATGCGGCTGGGCGATCGGGCCAAAGTGACCGTGGATGTGATTCCCACCGGCTCTATTTCGCTGGATTATGCGCTGGGCATCGGTGGCATTCCACGTGGCCGCATCATCGAAATTTACGGACCGGAATCGTCCGGTAAAACCACCCTGGCTTTGCATATTATTGCCGAAGCGCAGAAAATGGGCGGGCTGGCCGCATTTGTGGATGCCGAACATGCTCTGGACCCCACCTACGCAAAACGGTTGGGAGTGGATACGGTGAATTTGTTGGTGTCTCAGCCGGACACCGGGGAACAGGCGCTGGAGATTGTGGAAACACTGGTCCGCAGTGGGGCTATCGATGTGATTGTGATCGACTCAGTCGCCGCACTGGTACCCCGTGCCGAACTGGAAGGCGAAATGGGCGATTCCCAC
Source organism: uncultured Calditrichaceae bacterium (assembly GCA_964495805.1). Taxonomy (GTDB): domain Bacteria; phylum Calditrichota; class Calditrichia; order RBG-13-44-9; family RBG-13-44-9; genus JALXCH01. Next base: position 22,025 of record CAZBWV010000069.1, on the reverse strand, counting down.
GTGGGCTTGCAGGCACGACTGATGTCCCAGGCACTGCGGAAACTCACCGCTACGGTAAGTAAATCCAACACTTCGGTCATTTTTATCAACCAGTTGCGCGAGAAAATCGGTGTCATGTTTGGCAATCCCGAAACCACCACCGGCGGACGCGCTTTGAAATTCTACACTTCCATCCGACTGGACATCCGACGCATCGCCTCCATTAAGGATTCGGAACATACTATTGGAAACCGTACCCGCGTGAAAGTGGTCAAAAATAAACTGGCACCTCCTTTCAGAGAGTGTGAATTCGACATTATGTACAACGAAGGAATTTCCAGAGAGGGAGACCTGTTAGACCTGGCCGTGAAATTAGGTATTGTGCAGAAAAGTGGTACCTGGTACTCCTTCGGTGAGGAACGTCTGGGACAGGGTCGCGAAAATGTGAAGAATTTTCTGAAAGAGAACACCGATTTTCGGGATAAAATAGAGAAGCTGGTGCGGCAGAAGCTGGGACTCATTCCCCAGGAGGAACGTGCTGGCGGGAACGGTAAAAACGGCAAATAACCGCTATGCCAACTATTACCTCCATGCACATGCGACGGGGTCGGCCGGAACGTTTTATCGTGACCACCGAAGATGAGCAGGAGTTTGTGCTGACCCCGGAAATTGTGCTTAAACACGGCATTGCCCCCCGGAAGGAATTCACTGACGAAGAATTTATTCAGATTCTGGAAGAGGATGCCTTGCGTCAGGCAAAAGACCAGGCATTGCGTTATCTGAGCATCCGGCCGCATAGTCGCAAAGAACTTTTTCGGAAAATGCGGGAGAAAGGCTACCGAAAACCGATCATCGAACAGGTGCTGGCAGACCTGGAACGGCTGGACCTGGTAAACGACGAACAATTTGCCCGCCTGTTTATTCAAAACGAACTGCGTTTGCGACCGGTCGGCCGTGCGCTTTTAAAGCAGAAGCTACTGAGCCGGGGCATCCCTCAGCCACTCTGTGAGCAGTTGCTCTCCGAACTATTTCCGGAATCTCTGGAAATCGAATTCGTCCATCGGCTGGCGAACAAGTTTCTGAAGCACAGGGAACACCTGCCACCCGCAAAACGTCGGGAAAAACTGGTTCGTTACCTACAGAACAAGGGATTCCTCTGGGAACAGATCCAGGAAGTATTAGGGCCAATGCAGGATTGAGCACCTCCCCGCCGGAACAGTTGAAAATCAGTTTGTGTGCACTGCATATTTCTTGTATTTTTTGCCAAATACGGTGGGAATCTCATGTTCATCGAACGACTGAATCGTGTGATTGAAGAAAAGAATTCGCTGGTTTGCGTGGGTCTGGACACGGACATCGAACGCATTCCGCCGTTTCTATTGAACGAACGCGATCCGTTGCTGATTTTTAATCGCGAGATTATCCAGGCAACCCGGGAGTATGCCGTAGCATTTAAGCTGAATATCGCTTTCTACGAATCGCTGGGCATCCCGGGCTGGAAACTGTTAGAAAAAACCTTAAGGATGATTCCTTCCGACACTCTGATTATTGCAGATGCGAAACGTGCGGATATTGGCAATACCGCCCGAAAATACGCGGAAACATATTTCCAGACGTATGCTTTTGATGCCATGACCGTATCCCCCTACATGGGCAGCGATTCGGTGATTCCTTTTCTGGAATTTCATGACCGGGGAGTGTTTGTATTGTGCCTGACCAGCAATCCCGGTTCACGCGATTTTCAGTATTTAACTGTGGACTCTGAACCGCTGTACATGGCCGTTGCCCGGCAGGTGAACGAATGGCATCTGGAATACGGAAATTGCGGTCTGGTAGTGGGAGCCACGCATCCGGAAGATATGGGCAGCATTCGCGAGATTGCTCCCGGTTTGCCGTTGCTGATTCCGGGAATCGGGGCACAGGGTGGTAATCTGTACACCGCGGTTCAGTTCGGAACGGATAGAAAAGGTAAAAACGCGCTGATTGCTGCCAGTCGGAGCATTCTTTACGCATCGAGCGGGCACGATTTTGCCCGTGCGGCAGCCCAGGCCGCCCGGGAACTGAAGGAAAACATCAATCGAATTCGCCGCTTGAAAAGCGGTTATCTTTTACGCTAAACCTTCCGGGTGCTCAATGGATACCACACCCGGCTATTTTTAAAGGAGATTCCAATGGAAAAGAAGGAAGCTTTGCGCATTTTCGAGGTCACCGGCGCCCTGCAGGACGGCCATTTTTTGCTTTCTTCGGGCCTGCATAGTCCGCAGTATTTCCAGTGCGCCCTGGCGCTGCAATATCCCGACTATCGGGAGCAGTTTGCCCGGGAAATTGCTGAATTCTTCAGCGAGCTGGAAGAACGCATCGATGTGGTGATTTCTCCTGCCATCGGCGGAATTGTGGTGGGACAGGAGGTGGGACGGTTGTTGGGCACACGCTCAATTTTTGCGGAACGGGAGAATGGAAAGATGACCCTGCGTCGCGGTTTCGTGATAAAACCACGTGAAAACGTGCTGGTTTGCGAGGATGTAATCACAACCGGCGGTTCGGTGCAGGAGGTGATTAACCTGGTGGAAGCAGCGGGAGCATATCCCATTGGTGTGGGCGCCATTATCGACCGCTCCGGCGGGAAGGTGACATTCGACGTTCCGCTGTTCTCCTGCGTTCAGATTAAAGCGCTGACCTACAAACCGGAGCGCTGTCCGCTGTGTCAGCAGAAAATTCCATTAACCAAACCGGGAAGTCGATAAAACGCCCCGAACCAAAACAGGAACACGCATTCACATGATAAAAATTTGTTCTCTCTCCAGCGGAAGCAAAGGGAATTCCCTGTTCATCGAAACGCCCCACACCCGGGTGCTCATCGACATTGGTCTCAGCGCCCTGCAAATCCGCCGCAGCCTGGAAGCCATTGGCGTGGAACCATCAAGCATTCAGGCCATTGTGGTCACCCACGCGCATGCCGATCACATCCGTGGTGCGGGTGTATTTGCCCGGAAATACCACACCCCCATCCACGCTCATCCCGAAACCCTGGACGCTATGACCCGACTGTTTCGCGGCACCGAGACCCTGGTTCCCTGGAACAGCGATTTCACCATCGGGGATTTACACTTCACTCCTTTTCCCCTGTCCCACGATGCCTTTCCCACTGTGGGTTATCGACTTCAAGCGGGGCAGCGCACCCTCACCGTTTGCACGGACCTGGGAGTGGTTACAAACGAGGTACGGGAAAATCTCCGTGGCGCCGATCTGGTAGTGCTGGAAAGCAATCATGACCCGGACATGCTCATCAACGGCCCCTATCCCTGGGAATTAAAAGAGCGCATTGCCAGCCGGGTGGGACATCTCTCCAATCACGATACCGGTTTGCTCCTGAAAGAAATTCTGAACGGACGAATAAAACACATTTTGCTGGCGCACCTGAGCGAGGAGAACAACACGCCGGAACTGGCACGGAACACTGTTCTGGAATATCTGGGTGCCCGCGGCGAAGAATTAATTGCCATACTGGAACAAAAAAAGATTTCGCCCATATTTGAACTATAAAACAAAAACGGATATGCCATGGTACTTCAGTTTGCACTTCTTGTGGTGGGATTAGCCCTGTTGTGGGCGGGAGCCGAAATGCTCATCCGCTATTCCGCCCGGCTGGCACGAAGCATCGGGGTCAGCTCCGTGATTATTGGGCTTACCGTCGTCTCCATTGGCACTTCTCTACCGGAATTTGTAGTCAGCCTGATGGCTGCGCTGCAAAACACCATGGGCATCTCCATCGGAAACATAGTTGGTTCCAACGTGGCAAATATCGCTCTGATATTGGGGGTTGGAGCCACCATGACTACTCTACAGGTCAAACGTTCCTGGGTGCGCAACGAAGTGCCTGCCATGATTGTTTTCACCCTCATTTTTACCCTGTTTGCCCGCACATCTTTTCTCATTTCCCGCTGGGAGGGGATCATCCTGTGTCTGTTTCTGTTTGGTTTCCTGAGCTACCTGTACCGAAACTACCGACAGGAGCTGAAGGATTTTAAAGAACTGCAGGAAATCGGTGAAGTGGAAAAACTGCCCACCGGCACTAAATTGCTCTACCTGCTTCTATCCGTTATTGGTGTGGTTGTACTGGTAATCGGTTCCCGAATCACTGTCACTTCCGGAGTCCACATTGCCCGGACGCTGGGAGTGAGCGACACGGTCATCGGGCTCACCCTTATCGCTGTGGGAACATCCCTTCCGGAACTGGCCACTACCATCGTGGGCATCCTTCGCCACGAAACGGACATTGTGGTGGGAAATGTCATCGGTAGCAACATCTTTAATTTGCTATTTATTGGCGGTGTGGTGTCTGTTATCCATCCTATCCCTATCACTGCCAATCTTTTCAATCACGAATTTCCCTTCCTGGTGGGAATCTCCATTCTGCTGCTACCCATCATGCGCATCAACCTTAACATTCATCGCTGGGAAGGTGCCTTTTTACTGGCCAGTTACGTGGTTTTCATCTGGTTCACCTTTTAACACCCAAATATCCGGAAAAGAAGCACCGCTTTGTTCCGCTCGTTCAATCCCTTAAATTCCTTTTTTGGATTCTGATAGTGGAACAATCAACACTGGAGGATGCTTATGATTACCCGGGAAGATGCATGGAAGCTGTTGAACGAATATACTCACAAAGAAGCACTGATTAAACATGCTTTGGCGGTGGAGGCAGCCATGCGAGCTTACGCCCGGAAGTTCGGGGAAGACGAAGAGGCATGGGGTATTGTGGGCCTGCTTCATGATTTCGATTATGAGAAATATCCTACCCTGGAGGATCATCCGTATCGGGGAGCGGAAATTTTGCGAGAGAAAGGATATCCGGAGGAATGGATTACCGCTATTCTGGGTCACGCCAATCACACCGGAGTACCTCGCGAAACACTGATGGCTAAAACTTTGTTTGCAGTGGACGAACTATGCGGATTCATTACCGCGGTTACTTACGTGCGTCCCAACAAAAAACTGGCTGAAGTGAAAGTAAAATCGGTAAAAAAGAAGCTGAAAGACAAAGCCTTTGCCCGGCAGGTAAATCGCGAGGAGATCCGACAGGGCGCCGAAGAACTGGGCGTGGACCTGGATGAACACATCGATTTTGTCATAAAAGCCATGCAGGAAATCGCTGACGAGTTAGGATTCTGATTTTCCCATTGGAAAATCGGAGACCGGGAATTCAAAAATGAGCTCAAAATCCGCACCGAAACACAAAGAGCCCGGGGTCGGGCGCACTATCTGGCAGGATATGCGCCGGGGGAATCTGCGGCAAAACGTCCGCCGGGAATACGCCGATCTGAAACGTCATTTCCTGACTGACGAGCGCAAACGTCGTCTGGAACGGATGGGACGCATCCGGCGCGGTCTTGCCATTACTTACTGGCTATTTAAAACCCTGATTCTCAAACTTTCCCCCACCCGGCGGCTGTTACTGCTCATCGGTATTGTGTTACTCCCCTTTCTGGTGGAAGTTACCACCGATACCGGCACTACCCGTCTGGGTTACCACCGCATCATCGGGCTGGGCCTCATTCTTTTTGTTCTCATGCTGGAACTCAAGGATAAATTGCTGGCGCGGGATGAATTAGAAGCCGGGCGTTCTGTTCAACAGGCACTGCTTCCTCCGGAAACCATTCCCATCCCCGGGTGGGAGGTGTGGATGCATTCAGAATCCGCCCGGGAAGTAGGAGGCGATCTGGTGGATCTGCTGGAAATTACTTCGCAGCGCTTTGCTCTGATCCTGGCAGACGTTTCCGGCAAGGGCCTGGGTGCTGCCCTGTTTACCGCTCAAATTCAGGCTATCATCCGCGGACTGGCACCCGATTTTACCAACCTGAACCAATTTGCCCGGAAATTGAACGAGATATTCTACCGCGTTTCTCTGCCCAACCGATTTGCCTCTCTGATTTACCTGGAACTGACTCCCAATTCCGACACCATCCAGTTACTCAATGCGGGACACATGCCTCCTTTACGAATCCACCATGGTGTGGTGCAGGAACTGCCCAAAGGAGACCCCGCGTTGGGACTCATGCCGCATATTACCTTCCATGCCAGGGAGATCCACCTTCAACCCGGCGACACGCTTGTGATTTATTCCGACGGACTAACCGAAGCACGCAATGAACAGGGCGAGTTTTTGGGTGAGGAGGCCCTTCAGGAATTACTGAAAATGCATGCCCATCGCTCTGCACGGGAAATTGGTGAGCAAATCGTTCATCAACTTGCTGATTTCCGAAAGGAAACACCTGCTTTCGATGACACTTCCCTGATCGTTCTGAAACGACAGGTGTCTCCCAATCTCTGACAGCGACCTTATTCCACCCTAAAAAATAAAAATAAACTTGACTGAAAAAGTAAAACTTAATAATTTCAGATAAAAGAGTCCGAAATATGAATAAGGGTGCTTTGATGGTTCTTTCCAATGCGTGCAATTACGGTCTCCGGGCTGCATTTTATCTGGCTTCCCGAAAGAACCGCAAATATGTACCCATCAGCGAAATTGCCCGAGAACTGGACATTCCGTTTCATTTTCTGACCAAAGTTTTGCAAATACTCACCCAGGCGGGAATTTTAATTTCCTTTAAAGGGCCAAACGGTGGTGTGGGATTAGCCCGGCAAGCCTCCCAGATTACGCTGAAGGAAATCATCCTGGCCATTGATGGGCCGGGACTGTTCGAGCAATGTTTGCTGGGGCTGGATCAGTGCAGTGATGAAAATCCCTGTCCCCTGCACGAACGCTGGAGTCAGTTGCGCGCCGAATTGGATCGGTTGTTCTCCCAATCCACTCTGGAAAGCGTTGCTCATAATCTGCTAACCAGCAATCTGCGCATTGTGAATCTTTCGGTTTTAAATCATCATTCAAAACAAAATTAAATTCCAGGAAGTACAATGAATTCTTCAAAATCCGAACATTCAACTCTGATTCCGCCCATTGTCACCCCTTCCCGTGAGAGGACGAAAAAGAAAATTGAAAAAGCGGACGGCTTTCGCATTCAGCCCATCCGACGGCTGGTCCAGGTGGGTTTTCTGCTGGTAATTATCTGGATTGGTGTGGAGTTCACCCTTTTCGTTCATCAACTGGAACAGGGCAAACCTCCTACCATCTCCCGACCTCCCGGGGTGGAGGGGTTCCTGCCAATCAGTGGCCTCATCAGCCTGCGGTACTGGATTTTAACCGGAGTACTGAATCACATCCACCCCGCTTCGGCAATTTTACTGCTGATTATCCTGGTCACCGCCGTTTTTCTAAAAAAAGGATTCTGTGCCTGGGTTTGTCCTTTCGGACTGCTTTCGGATATGCTGGATAAATTGCACCTGAAAATTTTCGACCGCAGATTTAAAATGCCCAAATTACTGGACTATCCCCTCCGCAGCCTGAAATATCTGATCATGTTCTTTTTCGTCTGGGCGGTGATGGTGCAGATGAACCTGTTTGACCTGCACCAGTTTATCTACAGCCCTTACAATCGAGTGGCGGATATCAAAATGTTCAAATTTTTTGCTGAAATGAGCAGCACTACATTCTGGACGCTGGTAATTTTAGTGGCACTCTCCACTTTGATTCCGTATTTCTGGTGCCGGTATCTGTGTCCCTATGGAGCGTTGTTAGGCATGCTCAGCTGGTTAAGTCCGCTGAAGATTCATCGCAATACCGATACCTGCATCGATTGTGGACTCTGTGCCAAAGCCTGTCCGTCTCATATTAAAGTCGATCAGGAAAAAACGGTGTGGTCAGATGAATGTAATGCCTGTTTCCAGTGCGTGGATGTCTGTCCGGTAAAGGATACGCTGTATCTTTCGGTCACCCAGAAGCGATTTAAACTTTCGCGTAAAGCATATGCACTGATTATTGTACTGCTCTTTTTGCTGGGAACCACTATTGCCCGATTAACCGGTTACTGGCAAAATAAAATTTCTGCACAGGAATATTTGTACCACATTCAACATTTGCACGAACCGGCTTACTACCACAATCAGGGTCAGGTTCCGGCATACGACGAAAATGCCTGGCAAAATCCCCACCGCCCGAAGAGCAATCGATAGAATGAGCACCGGGAAAATGCCAGGGGAGTATCCAAACAACACATATCTTTCACATAAATACAGGAGTTTTTCCCATGAGTGAAATCATCGATAACAATAAACACCGCAAAGAGCTGCTCAAGCAGATGATTCTGCAGCTTCACGAGGGTAAAGCAGCAGATCATGTGCGTCGTCAGCTCATGCGACTGATGGGTAAAGTACCCTACAATCTGGTGGTGGAAGCCGAACAGGAGCTCATCGCCGAGGGGCTTCCTGCTTACGAGGTGTTGAAGCTGTGCGACATCCATGGGCAGGCGCTCAAAGGGGTGGTGGATTTGAGTACCGCTCAGGATGCACCGCCCGGACATCCCGTGCACACTTTTCAGCAGGAAAACCGTGCCATCGAAACGGAGTTAGATGCACTGCGCATTCTGTTCCATCAAATTGAAACAGCTCCTGACCATCAGGATGTGAGCCAACAATGGCTGGAAATGCACCACCATTTCAACAATTTAATGGATGTGGACAAACACTATCGGCGCAAAGAGAATCTACTCTTTCCGTATCTGGAAAAATACGAAATCACAGGCCCGCCCACGGTGATGTGGGGAAAAGATGACGAAATCCGCGAGCTTCTGAAAGCCTCGCTGGAGGCACTGAGCGCTACTCAACAAATAACTGCCGGAGAGGCGCGAACCGTGCTGGAGCTGGTATTAAAACCAGCAGTAGAAGGTGTGGAGGAGATGATTTATAAGGAGGAAGAAATTCTCTTCCCCATGTGTCTGGACACACTGAGTCCGGAAGAATGGTATGCCATTTATCGCCAGAGCGACGAGATCGGATATTGCCTGTACGATCCGCAGGATGTGTGGATACCCTCCGGTGTAAAAATGATTCCCAAAGAGGAAACAACCGATGGGCGATTTCAATTACCAACCGGGAGCTTTACCACTGAAGAACTCGCGGCAGTTTTAAATACCCTGCCAGTGGACATCACTTTTGTGGATAAAGATGACCGGGTTCGTTTTTTTAACACCAGTGGTGAACGTATTTTCGACCGCAATCGCGCCATTCTGGGGCGCGCGGTCCAGATGTGCCATCCACCACAAAGCGTGCACGTGGTGCAGCGCATTCTGGATGATTTTCGTTCGGGCAGGCAAAATCGAGCCGCCTTCTGGATTCAATTTAAGGGAAAATTCGTTCACATCGAATACTTTGCCGTGCGAAATCCGAAGGGAGAATATCTTGGTACGCTGGAAGTCACCCAGGACATCACACATTTGCGTCAGTTAAAAGGAGAAAAACGTCTGTTAAGTTATGAGCAAACTCAGGAGGAAATCGTTCATGGAAAATAAAACAGTTCACGATTGCCCGGAAGAGGGGCAGCTTACCATTCAACCGGATACGACCATTGAAGAACTGCTTCAGGTTTATCCTCAATTAGAAGCGTTGTTAGTGGAACTCGCCCCTGACCTGGCAAAGCTGAAAAACCCCGTCCTACGCAAGGCCATCGGAAAAGTGACTACCCTACAAAAAGTGGCGGAATTGGGTCAACAATCCATTGGTACGGTAATCAACCGCCTGCGTCGGGAGGTGGGACAAGCCGAACGATTCGAATCCGCAGAGGGAGATAAACCCGAGTGGTTACGGAAAGGGAAAATAGTGCGGGTATTGGATGCCCGCCCCATGCTGGAGAAAGGGAAACATCCTGTGGAAACGGTGATGCAGGAGCTTCCCCGGTTAAAAAACGGCCAGGTGTATCAGCTCATCACATCCTTTTATCCCGGTCCATTGGTGGAAATGGCTAAAAGTCGAGGGTTTCGGGCCTGGGGTCGGGAAGAAGAACCCAATTTATTTTACAACTACTTTACGGTTGCCGAATAATATGGAACAGAATCCCGAACAATTTTATGATTCTCTGGCCTCCCGGTACGATACCATGACCCGTTTTCGCCAGCGGCTGGAGGGTGAAACAGCCCTTTTGCGGCGCTGGTGGGAACGCTACCGTTTTTCCACTGCTCTGGATGTGGGTTGTGGCACGGGAGTTCACGCCATTGCTCTGGCCAGACTGGGAGTGTCGGTGACCGGTGTGGACACCTCCGCAGCCATGCTGGAGCGAGCCCGGCTCAATGCTAAAGCCAGCAAAGTAAGCGTGCAGTGGATCCAGGGGGAAATGCAACAGCTGGAGAAAGCAGTTCATCAACCGTTTCAGGCAATTTTTTGTTTGGGAAACACCCTACCTCATCTCACCGGCACCGATGAACTTCTTCACGTTTTCCAGCAATTCCGACGTATCCTGACTCCCAACGGAGTTCTGGTCATCCAACTTTTGAATTATCAAAAAATTTTAAACGAACGCAAACGCATATTAAGCATACGACAGGTGGGAAACATCCTGTTCATTCGTTTTTACGACTTTCTGGAACCACACATTCGCTTCAATATTCTGACTATCCAGCGGGAAGGTGATTCCTTCCAACACAACCTGCATAGCACATTGCTATTTCCTTTTCATCGGGCAGAGGTGGAAACAGGTTTAAAGCAGGCGGGATTTTCCCGGATCAACTTTTGGGGGGACATGAAGTTTTCTCCTTTTTCTCCGGAAAAAAGCGGGAATTTAGTTGCAGCCGCCCATATATAAAAAGCCTCCCATCCGGCATGGGATGAGAGGCTTCCTGGAGGAGCAAATATTTTATTCAATGGTTACTTTCGATTCTGACCCTGACGTTTTGCTGCTCCTTTGGGACCCGTACCATCGCAAATACCCGTACCAGCACCGATCTGACTTCCAGCACCTGTTCCACGACCTTTACCATATGCCCGTTTGGCACCACTCCCATTCATCGGGCGTACATAATCCGGATCCTGACCGTTGGGGATGCCATCACCATCAGCATCTAACGCATTGTCGTTAATGCCATCTCCGTCCAGGTCCACAAATCCCCGGGCACCTTTTCCCGCCCGCATCTTGGCTCCCGTATAGTCCGGATCCATGCCGTTGGGGATTCCGTCACCATCGGCATCAGGTGCGTTATCGTTATAACCATCCCCGTTCAAATCCACAAATCCATGCCCTTTGCTACTGCGCATCTGGCCTTTGAACTGATTTGTCGTGTTTTTCTGATACTTATGCTGGAATTGTTTCTGCGCCTGGGTCTGGGTTGAATCCTGGGCAGAAGCAGTGCTCCAGAAAGAAATTCCGAACAAAAGGATCAGAACCGAGATGAAAAAGCTTAAACGTTTCATGATACCACCTCCTTTTTTTAATTTTGGTTATTTCTTGTTAAAACCACTTATTCAAATTCGCTTCAAATAAGGACAACCATCGTGCCAGAAAATTCAGTAGCAACATAACTCATTGATTATCAATTAGTTGCATATTGTCCTGCATTTTTTTACCCCTTCCTCATTCGCCGTGCATGTCGATGGACAGGCCCGTCCGGTCGGATTTCAAAGCAAACGTTGTTTTTCCAGAAGAAATCCATTATTTTTTTGTTAAGAACCCAAAACATGAGGAGGATTGGTTATGGCCCAGAAGAAGATTTTGATGTTTGTGGGCGATTTTGTGGAAGATTACGAAGCCATGGTTCCGTTTCAGATGTTAACCATGGCCGGGCATCAGGTGGATGCGGTGTGTCCGGGGAAAAAGCCGGGCGAGACGGTGAAAACCGCCATTCATGATTTTGAGGGAGACCAGACATACTCCGAAAAACCGGGACACAATTTTATGGTCAATGCAGATTTTGATGCCATAAAAGTAGAAGAGTATGACGCGCTGGTGATTCCCGGCGGACGGGCACCGGAATATTTACGACTGAACGACAAAGTGCTGGAAATGACCCGACATTTTGCCGAAAACAACAAACCGATTGCCGCCATTTGCCACGGTCCGCAGATTCTGGCCGCAGCAGGGGTATTAAAAGGCCGAGAATGTTCTTCCTATCCTGCAGTGAAAAACGAAGTTGAACTGGCCGGAGCAAAATGGATTCCCAATAACGATACATTTTCCAATGCTCACGTGGATGGCAATCTGGTTTCCGCACCGGCCTGGCCGGCACATCCGGAATGGATGCGAAAATTTTTGGAAGTTCTGGGGAGCAAAATCGAACCGTAAAACGTTAACCATCGTGCGTGGAGTTACCGATTGCTCCACGCACGAAAAATTTTAATTTGACTTCTGTCAAATTTTAATATATTTTTAAAATATCTCAATATTCCATTATTTTGCCATGGTAGATACAAAAAAACTTTACAAACGATTAAAAGACAAATTTCAACCCGATGCGGCAAAAGAACTTGCCGATATCCTAAGTGAATTTTATGAGGATCTCATCATCCTATCCGGTAAAGAATTTTTTGAAGAATCCCAGAAAATTTTTCTGGAAATTCAAGAAACGCAGCACACCATCCAGCAGGCTTTATTACAAATTATCCAATTAGAAAAACAGCGCAGCGAAAAACAGGCCGAAATCGAAGCTCGGTTAGCAACCCTTCATGAAGAAACTGACCGACGATTTGCTGAACTGGCCGAAGCCCAGAAAAGAACCGAACAGCGGCTGGACAGCCTGACCCAGAAAGTCGAAGAACTGGCTGAAGCCCAAAAACGCACTGAAGCAAGGGTCGAAGAATTAGCTGAAGCTCAGAAGAAAACCGAACAACGGCTGGATAGTCTTGCTGAAAGAGTGGAAGAACTGGCCGAAGCCCAGGCAAAGACGGAAAGAACCGTCCAGAACTTGATTGTTCGGGTAGACGATATTTCCAAACAACTGGGTGGTTTAAGCAACACCGTAGGGTATAGCCTGGAGGACAAATCTTATAAACCGCTCCGTCGTATTCTGGAACAGGAATATGGAGTAAAACTCGGTCGTTTGCATCGAAGAAACCTGGTTTATTCCCCGGATAGGTACGACGAAATTAACATTTTCGGCGAAGCTCAGAAAAACGGTAAAAAGCTATACGTAATTGGCGAGTGCAAAGCCCAATTTGGTGTACGCGATGTGGATAAATTTCTTGGTTTAATTGAACGTGCCCGCGAATATTTAAAAGGCGACATTTTGCCATTAACACTGGCGTATCAATACCATCCGCAAGCGGAAGAGAAACTAAAACAACTGGGCATTCGTGTCTTCTGGTCCTATGAACTTATCGAAGAATAGCCCAAACTTGACTCTATCATTTCACCGGGGGTGACTAAAAAGCAAAAAAGAACGTATGATTATTCCTACCAGGATAAATATGGTCAGGAATTTTTTTAATCATGAGAATAGTTGCATTGGATCTTACTTTTTAGTCACCCCTGGCTTTGTGTTTTCCGGAAGCAGGTAACAGCCGAATAAGCGGTAATCCTACCACCATTAATCCGGCGCTTAAATAAAATGCCACCCGCAGACCAAACAAATCGCCAACAACTCCCATCAACAAAATAGCAGCGGCACGAATCACAAAACTCATAGCCATATACACCCCATTCGCCAGTGCTCTATTTTCCGGAAAGTTCTCCTGCACCAGCGCCATAATAACCGGTGTAAGAGAAAGTAAGCTAAATCCCAGAACAGGTAACAGCGGTAAACGAACCACCCCTTTTACCATCAGAAAAATTAGCATAAACAGTGCGGTGGTAAGCTGAGCAAAAAACAAAATGCGCCGACGTCCCAGGCGGTCGCTGAGTGAGCCACCCAATAATGCACCCGCCACACCCGCCGCTTCCAGCACACTGAGTGAAATGCCCGCAAACCACAGATTGCTTCCCTCTTCCGTAAGGAAGGTGGGCAAGAAAGTGGTCAGGGCAGAGGCCATAAACGAACGAAGGGTAATGATTCCTGCCAGGGGTACCATTACCGGACGCATTCGCTTCAGTGCCTGCCTCCAGTGTAATGGGGGATGTTCTTCCTGTAGCTCTCCCGTTACTCCCCGAAGTTTCCAGTAAAGAAAAGCGGATGCCAGAAATCCGCCAAACATCAAAAAGGGCATTTTCTCCATGGAAAACAAACCTACTGCGCTCACCACAATCACCGGTCCCAGCGTGCGTCCCAGTTCACCACCCACCATCCAGAATCCCATTCCTTTCCCCAATCGGTTTCCGGATAGACGTCCCGCTACGACCGGAGCCACTGCATGCAGAGCCGCTGAATTCAATCCCGCAAATAGCAAAATGATCATTAAAAACGCGTACGAAGGTGCAATTCCCATACAACTCAAAAGAATAGCTGCTACCGAAGGGGCGGTTATTACCACCCAGCGGAGATTCACCCGGTCAGAAAGGTGCCCGATCAAAGGTTGGAGCAAAGAAGGAATCTGAAGCAAAACAGCCAGCAATCCCGCTTCTGTTTTCAACAAAGCAAATTTCTCAATCAGTCGGGGAAGCAAGGGGGACAGGAAAGCAGTGTAGGTATCGTGTACAGCATGACCGGTCGCAATTGCCGCCACTTTTCCTGCCTGAAATGTCTGATCAGCCTCCTGCTTTGGATTCACGGGAATTTCCCTTTCTTTCACGCACCTGTATCTGCATTATTTAAAGATTTAAAAATAGAGAGATTCCATTTCCGGTTCAACCGGATAAAAAAATCCCGGTGGGGAGAAAATCAATCCACCGGGAAAATAAAACCGCGTGATTTACCCTGAGTTTAGCCGAAAACACATATATTTTTTATCGCATCAGAACCATTTTACGGGTTGCCATCACTTTGCCTTCCACCACCAGCTGATAGAAATACACACCACTGGGCTGCAATTGACCGCGTGAATCCGTTCCGTTCCAGGTGACCTGGTGTTTGCCAGCACCGTATAATCGGTTCCCCAAGGTGCACACCCTTTGTCCCAGCGTATTGTACACATCAACCCGTACCTTCTTCGAAGCTGGCAGTGTAAAAGGAATCACCGTAGATGGATTAAACGGGTTGGGATAATTCTGCTGCAGAGAATAATTTTGAGGAAGAAGGTTTTCATTTTCTGAGATAGCCGAGAATTGACCCGCTGTATCGGTTTTCACCACAAACATATCGCTGTTTCCCATTCCGAACGATTCCGTGTAACCGACCGCCAGATAAAAATGGTCGCTGGTTTCGATCACATCCCACAACACATCCTCATCGTCTCCGCCGTATGCTTGCATCCATTTTATATTTCCGTCTTTCACTTTCATCAACATCCCTTTGCACCATCCGCCAAAGGAGAAGGTTTTCCCGGCCATTACCACGGCACCATCACTGGTGGCACAAGCGCTGAATGCATAGTCATCATCACCACCTCCCCCGTGAGCAGTTCCAACGGTATCGCCATCTGTGGTCATTCCCACTAAAAAGAAATCGTGGGAGATACCTGAGCCCCAATAACCGTATCCGGCAAAAGCCGCCAGAGTATCCACCACACACACACCGTAACCTTCCGTCCAGCCGGAAGTGGAAATGGATTTCAGCCAACCGGTACTGCCATCCGAATTCACCTTGATCATATACATATCCGGTGCAAAAGCCAAATGGGACTTAGCTGACACGTAGATTCCTCCATTGGCATCCACTGCACACGACCGTCCTTCATCATCACCGGAGGCACCAAAAGTTCGCGTCCACAAAGTGTCCCCATCCGAATTTATTTTTAGCACCCATACATCTTTATCTCCCGCCCCATACGATTTGGTGGTTCCGGAGATGACAAAATTTCCATCCGGCATTGCCGCAATATCCCAGGCATTGTCACTTTCGGCG
Source organism: uncultured Calditrichaceae bacterium (assembly GCA_964495805.1). Classification (GTDB taxonomy): domain Bacteria; phylum Calditrichota; class Calditrichia; order RBG-13-44-9; family RBG-13-44-9; genus JALXCH01. The sequence goes on along the minus strand of CAZBWV010000069.1, from coordinate 6,294 downwards.
CCACCGTACAACCGTTGCCAGACCTTTGTTCCCTGGGGATCGATCTTAATAATCAACAAATCATAGGGAGCATTTTCGTTCGGCTTCTCTGCACCTACCAACAACACATCCCCATTGTTTAATACTGCACCACTGTGGAGTATTTCGTATCCTCCCAGATCAATTTGCTTTTCCCATATGGCTCCCCCGTATTTGTTCATTTTCACTACATACCCATCGGTTCCCCAGGCATTAAAAGATTTTGTGTAACCAATAATCAGAAAATTACCGTCGGGGAGCTCCAGTACACTGTAAGCCACATCCACATCCAGACCACCAAAAGTTTTCTGAAAAGTGAGCCCGGCAAAAAGTGCCAGAGGCAATAGTACCACCATCACGAAAGGTAAAAAACGCTTCATGACAACCTCCATTGCTTTGAGATTATGTTCACAACAACTCTTATTTTGACCAAATACCGGCGAGTTTACATTGACTTTCATCACATTTTGCTAAAAGTTATACTGTGAATATTCGGAAATCCATTTTGATACTTTACTTTTTTACCATGCCAATTTATTTTAGATTCATGAAACGTGATTTCTGGTTATGGATCGTTATTGGTTTTTTCTGGTTTGCATCGGTTCAGGGACAGGAAAATGATTCCCGCACTTTCTCCGTGGAAGCCCCCCGAATCGTTCTGCAGCATATTTCCGCTTCTCTTCATATTCGGCCATCTTCCTGGTTCCTGGCTCAGTATGATTCTCACACAGTCCGGTATTCAATCCAGGACGCTCATACAGGTGCCGTTTTGAGCGAAGGAACTTTTGTACCAAATCTGAAAGATGCGCAGAGTTCCGTATCTGTGCCACTCTCTCTGACCACCACCGGTAAACAGTCCCTGGTTATTCAAATTCAAAATTACCGACAGCCAATCACGATCCGTGTGTTGCCCGCCTGGTTCAGCATTCTACCGCCCCTGCTGGCCATTTTGCTGGCACTCATCACCCGACAGGTAATTATCGCACTCTTTTTTGGCATCTGGCTGGGGGTTACTTTCCTGTACGATATGAATCCTATTCTGGGTTTTCTGCACACTCTGGACGAATACATCGTCCAGGCGGTAGCAAAACCCGACCGTATTTCCATCCTGATTTTTAGTCTGGTATTAGGGGGAATGGTGGGAGTGATTACCCGTTCCGGTGGTACCCGCGGAATCGTGGAAAAACTGGCCACGTATGCCAACAATCCCCGCCATGGTCAGCTGGCCACCTGGGCAATGGGGGTGCTTATATTCTTCGATGATTATGCCAACACGCTAATTGTGGGCAATACCATGCGCCCACTCACCGATCGTCTCCGAATCAGCCGGGAGAAATTATCCTATCTGGTAGATTCCACCGCCGCACCGGTGGCAAATATCGCCATCATTTCCACCTGGATCGGTTACGAAATCAGCTTGATTAACCAATCGTTTCAATCGCTGGGAATTACGGACAATGCTTACATTACCTTTATCAAAACCATTCCGTACAATTTTTATCCCCTGTATGCCCTGATTTTCGGATTTTTTGTCGCCTGGTTGTTACGAGATTTTGGAAGCATGTATCGAGCGGAGGTTCGTGCACGGACCAGTGGAGCAGTGCTGCGGGAGGGTGCCTTTCCCCTGGCTGATCTGACTTCCACCGACGTAGAGGAAGAAAAAGGAATTCCCTTGCGGTGGTACAATGCTTTTATTCCCATCGGGGTAGTTATTCTAACCGTAGCAGTGGGATTAGTGTACACCGGATATCAAAGCTTCCCTACCGGGGACCTGGCTTTCCGGGAGGCCGGGTTCATCCGAAAAATCAGTCTGATTGTGGGCAATGCGGATTCCTTTGCTGTCCTGATGTGGGCTTCTTTTTTAGGTTCCATCACCGCCATTCTTCTGGCCATTGGTCAGCGTTTGCTCAATTTGCATCAGGCCATGGAGGCCTGGGTCAAAGGCATCCGGTCTATGGTTATGGCAGCCATCATTCTGACCAGCGCCTGGGCAATCGGGCAAATCTGTCAGGATTTATTCACGGCCGACTACGTTATCCACCTGACCCAGCACTTTCTGACTCCCCACTGGCTGCCGTTAACCACCTTTTTAACTGCAGCGGTCATTAGCTTTGCTACGGGTACTTCCTGGGGCACCATGGCCATTCTGATGCCCATTGCGATTCCGCTGGCTTACAAATTCCCCGCTGCACACGGACTGGCGCAAGCACACATCACCAACCTGATTTTAAGTACAACCGCTGCGGTGCTGGCTGGCGCAACCTTTGGCGACCACTGCTCTCCCATCTCAGATACGACCATTATGTCCAGTATGGCTTCCGGTGCTGACCATATCGATCACGTTCGCACACAACTTCCTTATGCTCTTACCGTTGCGTTAGTTGCCAGCCTGTTTGGTTACATTCCCGTGGGATTTGGTCTGAGCGACTGGTGGGTGCTTATTTTAGGAACTCTCATTTTGTTTCTGATTGTTCGCTTTCTGGGTAAATCCACTCACCCGGCCACTTTAGCTTCCCGATCCGATACATAACCCTTACTTCCCCGTTTTCTCTTTTTGCATCTTCAGCCATTCTGCTTTCTTTTTTTCTAATTGATAATTTCCCACCAGCATCCTAATTTTGGGCAATTATTGAACTTAAAAACAACTGGAGGCTCACCCATGAATATCGACATGTCCTTTCTGAAGGATCTGGGAATCGAAGAATTCAACTACGGCGCCAGCTATGGCGAATGGATTCGCAACGAGAAGGCACGCGTGCTGGAATCGGTAACCCCCATTAATGGACAGGTAATTGGTAAAGTGTACGAAGCGACTCCGGACGATTACGAAACGGTGATTCAGAAAGCGCAGGAGGCGTTTTTAGAGTGGCGCAATATTCCCGCACCCAAGCGGGGCGAAATTGTTCGCCTGATTGGGCTGGAACTGCGAAAATACAAAGAACCCCTGGGCAAACTGGTGACGCTGGAAATGGGGAAAATCCTCCCGGAGGGTCTGGGCGAAGTGCAGGAAATGATTGACATCGCCGATTTCGCTGTGGGCCTCAGTCGCCAGCTATACGGTTTAACCATTCAGAGCGAACGCCCCAAACACCGCATGTACGAGCAGTGGTTACCGCTGGGTCCCATCGGTATTATCACCGCATTTAACTTCCCGGTTGCTGTCTGGTCCTGGAATGCTTTGATTGCAGCCGTTGCCGGAGACGTCATGATCTGGAAGCCCAGTAGCCAAACGCCCCTGTGTGCCATCGCCATTCAAAACATTGTGGACCAGGTAACCCAGCGCGAAGGTTTGCCCAAAGGCATTTTTAACACCCTGATTGGCCCGGGTTCCACAGTGGGTCAGAAAATGCTGGAAGATAAGCGCGTACCACTGATCAGCTTTACCGGCAGCATCCCCATGGGACGCCGGGTGGCCACCACCGTGGGTAAACGGCTGGGTAAAACCATCCTTGAATTAGGCGGGAACAACGCCATTATCATCACCGAAACCGCCAATCTGGATATGGCGTTGCGCGCAGTGCTGTTCGCCGCTGTGGGAACTGCCGGACAGCGTTGCACCACCACCCGCCGACTGATTATTCACGAAAGCATCTACGACAAATTCATTGAACAGCTCATTAACGCATACAAACAGATTACCATCGGCAATCCCCTGGAAGAAGGTATTTTGATGGGTCCCATGGTGGATAAAGCCGCGGTGGAAACCATGAAGGCTGCTCTGGACCAGTTGCAAAAGGAAGGCGGTAAAATCCTGTACGGCGGCGAAGTGCTGGAAGGCGAACAATATCCCGGCGGTCTGTACGTCCGGCCCTGTATCGCCGAAGCCGAAAATCACTACGATATCGTCCAGCACGAAACCTTTGCCCCCATTCTGTATGTAATGAAATACAAAACCATGGAAGAAGCACTCAAGTTACACAATGGAGTCAGCCAGGGTCTTTCCTCAGCGATCTTCTCCACCAATCTGCATCAGATTGAGTACTTCCTGGGGCCGGAAGGTTCCGATTGCGGAATTGCCAACGTGAACATGGGTACCAGCGGTGCGGAAATCGGCGGAGCGTTCGGTGGTGAGAAAGATACCGGCGGCGGACGCGAATCCGGCTCCGATGCCTGGAAAGCGTACATGCGTCGGCAAACCGTCACCATCAACTGGGGACACGAACTCCCGCTGGCTCAGGGAATCAAATTCGGTGATTTCTAATATCCATAAAACTCAGCAAGGGAAGGGAAGTATTTCGGTACTTCCCTTCTTTTTTAACACACATTTCCATGTCCCGCAAAACCTATAAAACTGCAGTGGTCATCATTCCACCGGAGCATCTCTGGCCACCCATTCAACACATTCGAAAAACACACGATTCCCGCTACCACCGCTGGATGCCCCACATTACTCTGCTTTACCCGTTTCGTCCCGAAGAAGAATTCTCTTCACTGGTGGAGGAATTCAGTAGCCCATTAAAGAATCTATCTCCTTTTCCGCTCTCTCTTTCCCGATTCCGCTATTTCTCCCACGGCAGGAATCGCTTCACCATCTGGCTGCAACCGGAACCGGAAGAAGCAGTGAGACATTTGCAACACATCCTCTGGCAGATTGTCCCGGAGTGTGACGACACCCGGCGATTCAGGAAAGGTTTTACTCCCCATCTAAGCGTTGGTCAAATTCGGGGAAGGCAAGCACTGAGGAATTTCATGGAGAAATGGCAGAAAACGTGGGAACCTTTGCACTTCATTGTGGAGCATATTGCACTCATCCGGCGGAACGATCCCCCTGACGATGTGTTCCGTGTGGCGGAATTTGTCCCATTAGGGAAGCAAACCCAAATTTCTGCCACACAGTAAGCAAATTCAGCATCTTCCCCTACAAGATAAATGAAAGATGAGTTCCGGTTAAGACGAAGCGGGACTGCTCTCCAGATGTCCATGTGCGGGATAGGAGGTCTGTTCCAGAAAAAGGGAGGGAATCTGGACAGGTTTCCCGAAACATAGCGGCGCGGGGACAAAAAACCCCAGGGATTGGAGTAAAGCTCCCATAAACTGATGTTGCTGTTCGGTGACCTGGAACCAATCGTACTGATGCACCTGGATATTTTTATCGAAATAGTGTGCCAGTGCAATTGCCTCAGCCAGGCGGGCAGAAACTACCCCTGAATGCAATCCCATCATTCGGGTGGTGATAAAATTCAGGACAAATCTCATATTCGGGGAGAAGAGGCGACCGGCATCCTGCCGAACCACAACGTTTCGACTCGTCTGGTATTCCTCCCATGGGAAACCGGGTGGTTCGGCAGCATCCAGCACCAGTAAACGGCGATCTGGCCTGCGTAAACGGGATACCAGCGCACCCGTTAAGCGCCATTCCGGGTGAGAACGGCACAACACCAGCGCATCTATCCCGGAGAGTTCATCCAGACCACCCCGAATTTCTATTCCGTATTCGTGTGCCAGGTGGGAGAGACGGCTCCCCCTCCGTCCCACCCCCACTGTCCGGAAATATCCTTCCCGAACCAGGGTGCGAACCACCGCCTCTCCCGGAATACCCGTGGCACCAATCACTGCAATTCGACTTGATTGAGGACGTAATGCATAATATTGGAGCGAATTGAACACTTCCTGAGCCAGTGCCCAGGTAAGGCTGCTCTCCCCGGTGGTGAACACAATCCCCGGAAACCGGGATTTCAATTCATATCCGTACTCCCCGAACAGATGCTTGATTCCTTCGGTCAGCAGAATAACCCGTGTTCCGTTCCGGACAGCCCATTCCACGGTTCGATAAAATTTTTCCCGGGCATGCTCTCGTCCCTGAAGGGTCAACAGATCCGGTGCGGTAACCTGCAACAGCCGAATATTCCCCACCAGATGGTTAAAAGTAAAATCGGGTCCTGGTAAGGATCCGGAAGTCGGGTTTCCATATCGCACCGGAATCATATCTGGTTCCAGCATATCTTCGTATGTACCCACCATCACCACATCGTACCTGGGCAACATGGAAAAACTTCTTTTGTGCACACGAAAATTAAATAATTGCACAAAGAAACGATAAAATCGAGAAAACAATCTGGTTGAATTCATATCCCACCCAACCTTTTTTTGAAATCATTTTGTTCATCGCCACTTTACTCTGTTAGAAATTTGTTCTCCTCACATCGAACAGGTTAACACAGCTACCGACCTGGTGCATATTCGTTTTTTTCCTTTCTCACACACCGAATCATTTCTTATGACAAATTTCTTATTTCCAAATATTGTACCAAATTTCTGGTAACGAAACGAACAAAA
>CAZBWV010000068.1:0-28935 GCA_964495805.1 uncultured Calditrichaceae bacterium | reverse complement strand
TATGAAACTTTTTTATTTGCAAACTCCGACAGTTTGCTTTAATGGAAAATTTTATCCCCCAAGGGATGACCACCATCCCGTAAATATCTGTTATTCCCCAATCCATCAATTCATCCCAGGTAAAACAAAACAGAGGGTAATATGGTGATGAGGCGCGTCTATTTATTTATTCTTCTATTCAGCAGTTTTCTATTTGCACAGTCCATGCAGGTCACCCTGCAAACTCAGTTCCCGTCCCCATATTTGAGTGACTGGACAACCACTCCGAATATTATTCAAATTGTTGTTACCAATCCCGGCCAGACGCCGGGAACTTTTGTGATTAAAACGGAGCTGGAGTCCGACCAGTACGGGCTGGTGTTCAGTGGCGAAACGGTTCCGTTTACTGTGTTAGCGGGTGGAACTTACACCATCGACAATACCCATCTGATTGATGTAAACACGGGAACGATCAACGACAATCTGGTGCAGCAAATCCGGCGTAGCAACATGATTCCAGAGGGTTCCTACACCATCAAGCTGGAGCTGTACCGGGAAGGGGAACAAACTCCCATCGACGGGCCGGTGTACGAGACGCTGTACATCATGTCCTTCGATCGGCCCGAGCTGATTATGCCGTCAGACGGTGAAGTGGTACTGGACGAAACCAGCCTGATTTTTCAGTGGTCGCCGGTGGTGAATGGAATTCCCACCTTTAGTGTGCGCTATCATCTGGCAATATTCGAAATTCTTCCCGGTCAGGTACCCGTCCAGGTCATTCACTCTGCATACCCGTTGTTTGAAACCGATGTAATTGACCAGACCCAATTGATTTATCCGGTTTCTGCTTATGGCCGCATGGAGAAGGGGAAAAAGTACGTCTGGTATGTGCAGGCGTTTAATAATAATCCAGGAATAAACTTTGGAATGCCGTTAGGGGAAAACGAAGGACGCTCCGAAATTTTCACCTTTTATTATAAAGAAAAACAGCAAACCACCCAGAACCTGAACAATCTGACCCGGCTGGAACTGATCCCGGGCGTGGCATATCTGAAAAATCTTGGTGGAACTTTAAAGACACAGACGCAAACGGAGTATATTCTGAATGGTAGCGCCGATCTGGTGCTGTACGCCGGAACCGATTCGGTGGTGGTTTCGGTGTTCTTGAACAATTTGACTTTTTTACAGGGAAGTCTGTTTCCGCCTACATTTACCGGCGGTGAAGTCTCCGCGGTGTTGAATGGGGAATTGAACCATTTCGGCGGACTGAATGTCCTACCGATCCAGGTCACCGGACTGCGTTTTACCCCGGCAACCGGTTTGACGTTTGATGCGAAATTCCATTTGCCCGGAAGCGCACTGACCAATCCGGTTAATCTGGTCGGGCAATTTACCCTGACCACTGCCGGTTTTTCCGGCAACCTTTCCTATCAGGGCAACTGGGACAATCCGCTGATTCAGTTCGATCATGAATTGATCAAGATGCATCTGACCGGTATCTCCATCGACATCGATCAGTTATCTGCCCGGGCAGATGTGCAGGTGAAATATCTCACCTCACCCCGTGCGGTTCAAATTCCCAATGTTTTGCTGAATCCGTCTCAAATACAAATCCCCATCAGTATCAGCCAACCGGATACCCTTCCGTTTCTATCCGGTTCCAACATGATTCGACTGATTACCCAATCGCTGGCCGGTTCCGTTCAGTTGAATCCCACCAACGGAGATATCGATTTTGATGTGACCCTGACCGCCGGAATGCAATTCCCGTTTATCAATCAACCGATTCAGGTGCCCGAAATAACCGTGCGGTTGAGTAAAGCCAATGGGTTCCAGCTGGTGAACTTCAATCCGAACATTTCTCAGAACTTGCGCCTGAATATGCAGTGGTTGCAGATGGCATTTCGGAACCTGGCACTGAATTCCTTGAGCTATGCAAATGGGCATTTTTCATTTGATTTACAGGTGGATGCCGATTTTGCGCTGCCGCAGATTACCGGCTTCAGTACGCCCCTGGTGCGCAACATTCATTTTACCCAGGACGGTATTTCCATTGGGGAACAACATTTTACCAATTTGAATCTGGCGCCGTTTGAGGTGGCAGGTTTACGGCTGGAGCTGACTGCTTTCCATGTGGGAGCGATGAATTTTAACTGGAGCACCGGTACCTGGCCGAACTGGAATTTCTCCGCCGATATCGATGTAAAACTTCCCAATTTGCCTATGAATTATGCCTCTGTGCTGCGGCAGCAAGTGTTTCATCTGCAAAATATCGCGCTGGGCACCAGTCGCATTCAAACCACTTTTCCTGCCATTCAATTTAGCGGAAACGAAGGTGAAATCCCCTTAGGGGGTGGCGCAGCTTTTTATGTGAAAAAACTTTTCGGACAACTGGACCTGGATTGGAGCAGTGGTTCGCTGGTGAATAATAGCTCTCTGGCCATGACCGGGAGCCTCAAATTGCCCGATTTTCTGGGATGCAGTTCGGCACAGAATCTGGGCAATTCGGTACTGCAAATGGACGGATTTGGTCACATTTCCGGTACCATTAGCAATTTTGTTCCCTCCTGTCCCATCCAGTTAGGTTTCGTTTCGCTGACGGTTCATTCCAGTTCGCTCACGTTTGATTTTTCGCAGAATCAGCAACAAGCACGTATGAGCGCCGCGGTCAGCGCTTCTATGCCCGGAATTTCCGGCGGCAGTACATCCACTGCCAACGGTAACCTGACTGTGGATTTGTTGACCGGCGAGTTAATCTCCGGAAGTCTGACCTTCCGAAATTTTGCGTTGAAAATTCCCAACGATCAACCGGTACTTACGTTTCATATCTCCCAGGCGGTGCTGGATAAAACCGGTCTGGAAATTCATGGTTCCCAGCAACTTTCGCTGGGGGGTAGCAGCGTGGGGGTGAATTTTAATCATTTAAAGATCAATTTGCGTACATTCCAGATCGTTTCCGGCGATGCGGTGTTTCAGAGTAGTTTTGCCTTCCGGCTGGGTCTGAATGGCGGGCAAATTAACTGGCAGGCGGTACAGAGTGGAGTGGCCAGTGCCCTCAGCAACGCCATTCAACTGAACCTGCCCTCCAATATTCGCATTACTACCAACGGCTTGCAAATTACCGGGCAATCCATGGTGCAGCTCAATTACCAGGGATATAGTCTGGATAGCTTGCGGGCTGTATTCTCCAATAATTTTACTTTGCAGTTTCAACCCTTCCAGCTGAAAAACGGTATGCTGGAAATTTTTTACGGAACCAACCGAATTGCTTATCTGGATCCGGGTGGCATTCATTTCAATTTCGGATATTTTGGCATCAGTGCATTACCGGAAAAGCTGCCGTTACCGGATTTAAATATTGCTTATCTGGTGCTGAAAAACGGAAACACACCGCTGGTGGATGTTACCAATGTGAGCGGCGGGGTACGAATTGCTACCCGTGCGGGACAACCGGTACGCCTGGTGTTCCCGGCGCTGAAATTTAACCAGCCCACCGCTCCGGAAATTGGCGTGGAGTTTTCCATTGTGGTGGACCCGATGAACTTCCAGCTGAGCAATGGCCACATTTCCGCGGTTATTCCGGATAATACCCCCGGATTTGACCTCTCTTCGGTCGGTTTACCCATCAACATTAAAAATCTGGATTATCGGGATTTAAGCGGAATTAAGACCTTTACTTTTAAAGGTTTACCCAAACTGTTTGGCGCCGAACTCTCACAAAATGATTCCCTGACCCTGAAGCTTACCGAAACCGGTCAGTTCGAAGCAAATTTAAACTTGACCCTGAATAAGGTGATCCCCCTGGTAGAGGGAAATGATTTGATTCAGCTGGCGCTTTCCCGCATTCAGGGAAATATTCAGTGTAGCTTCTCGTCGCTGAATTTTAATTTGACTGCCTCCGGTGGATTGAAGATGAAATTAAACGGCGCCCCGGAAGATGTGGTGACCATGGATCTGAACGTATCGCCATCCGGATTTTCTGTTCAGAACATGCAGGTGAACAGCAATCTGGCCAATCTGCCGCTGAATCTGGGAGTGGTGGACATGACCCTGGGCGATTTTACCATTCCTACCCTCTCGTTTGATCAGACCAACGGCTGGAATTTTGAATTTGATTTTTCCGCAAATCTGGGCTTTCCGCAATTAGGCAATTTCCGATTACCCAAAATTGAACACATTCGCATTTCGCGCAGCGGAATTCATTTTCCGCAAACCAGTATCCCTTCGCTAAATCTGACACCGTTTAATCTGGGTGGATTTCAGTTGAAAATGCTGGCGCTGCGCATTCCGGAAGTCACGGTGAATTTCTTTGATCCGTCCATCGATTTCGGAGCGGTGTCCAACATTCGTTTCGATCTGGAACTGAACATGCCCAATCTGGCACCCAATATGCCTCCTGCACTGGCCAATCTGGGGCTTCAGGTGAGTGATTGCGGTTATGCCCACGGAATCATCACGGGTACTATTCAGAATAAGCAGGTGCCGAATCCGGGAATTGAAATTCCCATTGGTGGCGGGGCGAAATTCTATGCGAAAAAGTTCCGCGGAACCCTTTCCGGCGACAGTACCGCCAGTGGCTGGCAGCAAAAGTTTGATGTGCTGGTGGAAGGTGCATTCCAGCTCCCGCCGGGGCTATTCCCCTGCGCCTCCCCAACCAATATCGCCACTGCATTGCATATTTCTTCCAGCGGACAGATATCCGGTTCCATTGCCAACTTCCTGCCCGGCTGCCCGCTGAAGTTTGGCCCGGTGGCGCTGAAAGTGGATTCCTCCGCCCTGACGTTTGATTTCAGCAGTGGCCAGCAGTCCGCTATCATGAGTATGAAAGCCACTCTGAAATTGCCACCGCCTACACCGGGCGATTCCATCTCTGCTACTGGCAACATCACGCTGGACCTGGTAAACGGCAATTTCATCAACGGACAGATTGCAATTAATCATCCATTCCGCCTGAACCTGCCTCTGGATGGCGACCTGTTGAGCTTCACCATCAATTCCGCCGTACTGAATAAGGATGGGTTGCGCATTTCCGGTTCCAACACTCTGAATCTGACCGGAGGGATGAGTGTCACCGCCAATTTCAACAACTTTTTGATCGGATTAAATCCGTTCGAAATCAAATCCGGCAGTGTGACCTTTTCCTCCACTTTCGCCTTTAAAATTACCATGGAAAACGGAAAGCTGAAGTGGAAGTCAACCAACTCCAATCCCACCATCAACGAAGATTTCGGAGTGGCGCTCAACCTGCCGAATACCCTGGGAATTGCCGATGGTAAGTTCTACGCTCAGGGTACTGCTCAGGTGAGCTTCCATTACCAGGGGCAGAGCTACCAGGGGATTACCGTTCGTTTTCGTGATAACTTTCGATTGAGCTTCTGGCCGGTGCGGGTGGTTAGCGGAAAAGCGGAATTCATCCGTAACAACGAAGTGATTGCCTACATCGATAGCACCGGTTTTGTACCGGGCAACGTGCTGGGGATTATTCCGTTACCGGATACGCTGGCACTCCCCACCAAGGATGTTGCATACATGCGTTTAAAGGATGACCAGGGTAACCTACTGGTGGAAACCACCGATAACGGCAATGCCTATATGTTGCAGATTAAACAGGGCAAATCGTTAAAAATTGTTATTCCTGCCCTGAAATACAACGGTCAGGCGCCACCGGAACTGACCGTCACCTCTCTGAGCGTGGGGATTAACAAAACCACCTATCAGGTGGTGAGTGGGGGCATTCAGGTGGAGGCTCCATCGGTGGGTACAGCATTAATTGACCTGACACCCCGTGGCCTGCCACTGAAGGTTACCCGTTTTGCATTTAAGAAAATAAATGGGAATTACGGAGTACTGGTGGGGGCGCAGATTCAACTGCCCCAGGCTATCTCCGATTTGAATTTAAGTGTGGATAGCCTGATGGTTTCGGCTGGTGGAATCAGCGGAACGGTAACGGTAGGACAATTCCACCAGCATTACACATCCGGAACCACCTATATGAAAACAATTTCGTTTGGTACGGATGTGCCAGTGGAATTGAAGGTGGAAGGAATCAAAGCGACCTTCAATTCCAATAATAGTTTTCAGATTTCCTTCAGCGGCGATCTGATGGTGGACCTGTTTAAAGAGAATGCCAGTTCCAGTGCTTCGCCCATTCATTTTGCTGCCAGTGTAGGTACCGATTCCACCACCTTTACCACGGACATTTCGCACCTGACCAACGGCATTCCCATTAACATTGCCCGGTTGATGCCACTGGCCAACAATCCCAATCTGCCACCAATCGATATTACCACCGTGGGCAACGATTTCAAGATTGAATTGAATACCCTGCTCAAGATTCCCTCTTTTGGGGAGAATTTCGCGGTGGAAGTAAAGGGGCTGAAAATCTCCAAGAGCCAGGGATTGCAGATGCCCACGATTACCTTCAACAATCCCTCAGAGATGCTGAATTTTGAGCTATTTGCCATGAATTTCAAGATTTCGCAGCTGGGATTTTTCTACCAGAACCAGAGCGGGCATAAAATCTTCGGTCTGGAAATGGGTGGCAGCCTGACTGCTTTTAACAACACCAGTAGTTTTTCCGGCCTGCGCATTGGTTCGGATGGTAGCTTCTCCATTGCCAGCGCCAGTCTGATTTCCAGCCCGATTAACATCGTCCCGAATCAATTGCAACTCAAAACTCTTGCTTTTCATAACGATTCACTCAAGGCAACGTTTCGCGTTACTCCACCGAAACCGTTGAATCAGAATCCCAGTGAAGTAAATTTCTTTATTGCACCCAACGGAACCGTCGGTGGCGGCGGTCGGGTAGTACTGCTGGACGAAAACCACGCCAAGGACAACGATGGCACCGAGTGGAGTTTCTGGAAGGGAACGCTGGACCTGGTGTACCTGGATGTGGATTTGAAACTGGATAACTTCCACAACTCAAAAGTTCACATCAACGGTGATCTGTGGCTGAGTAACGATCGAATTGAATTTGGATATAAAGATGCTGGCGGTTTACATCCTGGAATTCTGATTGGGTTTGATGGAAGCATCCATTTTAACAACTTCCGTCTGGTAGGGACTCCCACGTTCGACATGGATGTACTCCGCTTCCAGTTAACTAACCTTACCAACGTTCCCGGAACAACTTTCGGAATTAAAATCTCCGGTAATGTGGAAGTCGCCATCAGCAGCGTAACCAGTAGTATTCAGTTTACCGATCTCACCATCACCGATAATGGCGATATGCCCAATATTGCCAGTGCCATTACCGGTGGGTCGTTAAGCGTTGGGAACATCTTCTCTTTCCAGATTCAGCAGTTTAAATACATGCCCAATGGTGGTACCATTGAATATTCCACCGGAACCATTCCTTCTGGCAACAACAGCGGTTCTCAGCAAACAGTCACCGAAACGGTGGATTTTTACATTGAATTTGGTGTAACCATGAGTATCGCCAACACCTTCTCCGGTGGTGTGGATCATTTCCTGATGTTTACCAAAAACAACACCACAAATATTATCATCGATAATTTACACCTTTCCATTCAGAATGTGGTGACGGCTTCGCTGGATATGGTGTATTATTCCAGTAGTTCGGACATCAAATTTCTGGCAGCCGGACAGGTGGTGGTACAACCCAATATTAATTTCACCACTGTTGGTCTGTTTGAGCAGGTAAACGGCAAACTGCGATTCGGGATTTTTGTGATGGCGGAATTACCCGGTCCGGGAATTGTGCTTTTCCCGGGTATTTCGCTGGCTAAATTAGGGGGTGGCTTTTTCTACAATCCCAAACAGGAATATCTGAATCTGGTGGTCAGCAAAACGGATCTGGCACAGGATACCATTATCAATTCGCTGCCATCTCTAACCGGTGGAGAGGCAAAATTTGCCATTATGCTTTACGCTGGTGTGGTGATTATGGATAAAACCATGATAAGCGGAAGTACGCTGATCACGATTACCGACCAGTACATTAACTTTGCCGGTCGGGTGGTGTTGATGAACATGAACGATAAATTGATGGGCGGATTCAAACTGACCGCTCGCTTCGATCAATTTTATATCGATGGAATTATTTATGCCAAAGCCCAATTAGGAGTGATTAAAGGAAGAGGTGATCTGCAATTTAAAATTGCCGAAACCCAATGGTATGTCAAGGGAAGTGTGCATGCGGTTGTGATTAACGAGAAATTTCTGGAGGCCGATTGTAAGTTCTTTGTCGGGAATCCCGGCTTTATGTTCCAGGCCACTTCCCATTCCGGATTCGACTTCTGGATTGTGACTGTCAATACAACGATTTCCAGTACCATCTGGATGAAGTGGCAGTCACCAAGAGAATTCGGAGGTTATTTTACCTTTAATGCCAAAGCAGAGGTTTTACTGGGATTGGCTTCCATTAGCGCGGGTGTCAAAGCAATTCTTATTGTTAGCGACCGCTTTGTGGTGTACGGCGAAGCTTACGGTTCGGTGTGTGTGTGTTGGGGGCTAAAATGCTGGGATGGCTCCATCTGGGTAAAAATCAGCAACAAATCACCCAAATTTGATGGCGGATTTGGCAGCGATCCGGAAATGAGCGAAAAAATAAAAGAAGCGGAAAATATGGCGGAGGATATGGAGAATGCCGCAAAGCAAGCAGAAGCAGAAATGCAAAGTAAAATTGCCTCCGGTATCCGTCTAAAGGAGGAACAGATCAGGCGAGCCGGTCTGAACCTGTACGCTGGCAATTCGTATCAGATTGCCCTGGATTGGAAAAACATGGAAATTAACAATGGTGGCTTAACATCTGCAGAATTGAATAACATCAACAATTATATTAACAAATGTATTAAATTGCCCGGTTCTCTTGCCGGAACTTCCAATTATCTGGCTAACTTGTTAAGTGAAGAAGAAAATTTGCTTCAGGAAGCCGAAGCCATTGCCGAGCAGGTAGGGCAACAACTGGATCAATCGCTGGGTTCACTGCCTTCGGTGGATAATATGCTGGAACAGTATGAATTTACCTCACCCATTCAGGCACTTTCCGATTCGGTGGTGGTGATTACCTATACCGGAGCAGATGGTAAGCAACATCAGACTTTTCAGGTTCAACCGCAATTGGTCATCGATGATGAACTGGTGAATCAACACAAGAATCGTGCTCAGCAGATGGAACAAAAACGTCAGCAAATACTGGAACAAATTTATAATCGTATCCTGAAGTTAAATTCCTATCTTACCCAGATGGATTTGATATTAAATCAGGAAAACGGTGTTAATACCGTTAAGAATCTGGGAGAAAAATATTTGGCTGCGCACGAAAAGCTGGAAAAATATTTCTGGAAGAATCATAAGTACATAAAGGAATTAAAGAGCTGGTCTGCCACGGCACTGTCGGAATTATCGAGTTTACGGTATCTTACTATTGGCCCATTTATTGTCGTAAAAAGTCAGCGAATGAATGACAAAGCCAAACTAAAAGCGCTGGCTAAAGCACGGGCACGTAAACTTGCCGATATCGTGTATGTGGGGGCTCCGGATCAAGCCGACCAACTGTACCAGACTCTGGCCGCAGGCATCGATCAGCTGGAGAATATCCAGGATATCCGAAAAGCTTCCAGATTACTGGGGAACGACCTCTGGATTCATATCCCCGAGTCTGGTCTGAAAATGCTGTCTTCCAATTCCGATTCTGCGGAAATTGCCAATATTGCGAATCGGAATGAAAAAGTGGGAGCTCTGGAAGCCCGGCATGAACAGATTACCGGAGTCATTGATAAGATTTATCAAAAACGAATTTCCTATGCACAGGCGTTATACGATCTGACCGATCGCTATTTGTACTGGCAATTGGGAGCCGCATCCGACGATGAGATCCGGGTGCAAGGAAGTTCAGGCTCCCTGATCCCGGTGCGGAATTATATTGATCAGCACATTTTACCGGGCTATTCTGCCAGCTTAAGCGGAATGAATATCAATATTGGTGGGGGTTCCAGCTCTCTGTTGAATAATCCGGGATTTTCCATAAACCCGGGTGGCACGGTCGGAAATTTGATGTTTACTCCCACCACCGGCGTGGCAAATCTGGCACATTTTCAGACGCCCCGTCCACCTGTCATGGCGGTTGTGGGACAAAAATTTTATACCAAATTGCATCTGGATGTGAAAGCCCTTCACGACCAGTTGGCACTTCAGTTAAGTGCTCCAAAAATGCAGTATATTCATGTAAATGTTTATAAGGATAAATATACAGCTCATATTCGGGCAAACTTTAAAGCGGTCCATCCGGTTGGCATTGCCAATTACAGCTTCGCAATTGCTTCTACCACTCCCATTACCTCTCCTTCAATGGGAGGGGGCTCCGGTGGTTCCGGAAGCAGCGGAAGTGGAAGCAGTTCCGGTGGAAGCGGTGGCGGAACCATGACCTACAGTGGGCCCTCAGGAGGGATAATATTCGGTGGATTCATGGGAGGTGGCTCCGGTGGCTCAGGTAGTTCCGGTGGTTCCGGTAGCTTCTGGGGTGGCAATCTGATTAACTCTGGTTATTACAATGCCGGTCTGATTAATTTTACCGGCGGATTGTATGGTTCCATGATGCCGAATATGGGCGTGTATTCCACCCACTTTAAAATGATTGGGAAGAAACGACAATTTTATTCCTACTTTATTCCCACTCAGTTAGGCGAAACTTCCCACGACTTTACGCTGAAAATTCGGGCACGCTCCACCAGTGGTTATGTGAACCGCCGTCTGGCGAATTTCACTGTCCATTTCGACGGGCAGCAGGATAACCAGTACCAGGGCATGGTGAACATGATGGATGATAATACGCCTCCTGTTGTTCTTCGGATTAAAATTCCCATGTATCAATACAGCACCTCCAGCATCATGAAGGTGAATGTGGAAGCTGTGGATTATGAATCGGACGTGATGGAATATGCGTATGCCGTGGGGACCAGTATGATTCCACCCTCACCGGATAGTGTAAGCTGGACCAGCGTGGGAGCACGTTCTGAGTTCAATATTTACAACTTAACCCTCCAGCACAATCATCTGTATTATGTGTATGTGCGGGTGAAGAACAGCGTGGGTTTGTGGAGTACCCCACGAGCTTCGAATGCGGTGAAGATTGATACCACAGCACCGGGAGCCGTGACGATCAATTACACCAGTCCCTATCCCAGTGATATTGGTGCACCTTTAAATTTGAACAATTCGATTGTTAGTTACAATTCCAATCTGAGCGTGGTTCAGGAGATCAACGGAATTCAATACGGTTTTGTGATTCCGACACAATCACCGGCGAATATATCCACCGGGGTGAATGATTCTCTGATCTATATGTTTAATATCATTGGTAATTTCTTGAACTCCATTACCTTATCCCCGTACGATACCATTCCGCCGGGCATACGGGTTGGCTTTAATGCAGCGAACGATCCGGAATCGGGGATTTATCAGTATCTGTTTAAGGTCTCCCGATCTGCCAACGATCCCAATCCCAATTCCGGATGGCGGCTTCTGGGAACCGATGCCAACGGAAATCCCCTTACAAAAATCAAACTGGTCGGAGAACCGTTGGCTTACATGGATACTTTTTACGTTCATGTTCGTGCAATGAATAAAGCGGGTCTGATAGGACCGGCAACAGTAACAGGTCCGATTCGTCCGTTAGATCGAACAGCACCTACCAAACCTGAGTTTACTTACGGAAATATTCCCGCTTCCAGTCAGTTATTTACCAATTCCACCTCTTTCATTATACTGGGCTTGAAACCCTCCATCGACAATGAGACGGGCATTGCCTATTACGAGGTGAAAATTGGTACGACTCCCGGTGGAAACGAAGTTCTGGATTGGACGCATGACCATGTATCGGCTTATCATGGCGTCGGTTCATTGGGTAGTATCACTCTGCCGACTAATTTGTTCAATTTTTCGAGTGGTTCGGGGTGGACTGTCTTCCCCATGGGTGGCGGATTATTAGGCGGTCCGGGTGGTGTCTCCTATGCCGGGGACACAAACCGGGTGAAAATTAGTCATTTGAATTTAACTCAGGGACAGAAGGTATATGTGACCATTCGCGCGGTAAACGGAGATGGAACGGTTAGTCCCTCATTTACCTCCCGAAGCATTCTTGTCGATGCCACGCCACCTCAACCGGGAGTAATTAGCTGGACATACGAGAAGAGTACCAATAAGCTTAAAGTACATCTCAACGGATATTCCGATCCGGAATCCCGGATTTACGGAGTTGCGCTGGCAGTTCGGGAAAATGCTAATACATCAAATGTTCATACACTGAAACACATTTTCCCAACCAACCTGGTATTACCGTCGAATAGCATAACACTGGAAATGCCCGGAACGTATCATTCGGGAACCGGATATACGCTTCGGGTGCTGTTTGCTAACCGTGCCGGAAAATTCTCCGATATTCGCGAAGTGCAGTTTATTACCCCCATTAATGCGGGCACCGGTACGGTGGGATTTGGTGGAAATATGGGTAGCGGTGCTAATTTTGGCAATCCGGGAGGCATGACACCACCGCCTCCGCCTCCCAATCCCGGATTTATTAATCCTCCGGGTTGGGGAGGTCCCGGTCACTAAACAGAATCTTTTCGGGGCCAACGAGCGGGCGTTCCACCGTTCGTTGGCTTAATCAAGTGATAATGGAATCATGCGATGTAAAAAATACGAGGTTTATATGAGAAGAATTTTTCCCGTTGCGCTCATTCTGGTTTGGATAGCCATAACTGTGGCACGAGAAATGCCCGACCTGATTGCGTTTAGCGATGGACAGGTCAGCTATGTGTTTTTAACCCGTCCTATTCCTCGCGGACAGGGGGTGGAACTGTGGAAAAAAGTGGGAGCCGGAGAGTGGCAAAAAGCTCTCCCGGTAGTGGTTCGCGCCATTGACGACCCCTATGAACTGCAAAAAATGCTGGGTGCCGATTATCAGGTTCTGGCACGCACCATGAAGGACCCCGATCCGGGACGCATCTTAACCAAACTCCAGGTGGACCCGGTGTATTCCCTGATGCTTTGTTTTAAACTTCCCCGGCTGTCGGTGCTGCTGGGCCGCTTGCTGATTGATCCCCGGATTCGGCAGGGAGAACGAATTCAATACTACGTGGCTTTTGTGGACGGAAACAACAAAGAAGTTCGGAAAACAGACCCGGTTACAGTTGTGGTGCGTAAACCGGCGGTTCGTGAGGTAACCGATCTGAAAGTGGAAATTCAGGATCGCATGGCAAAAATCACTTTTACTTATCCTCAGTTTAATTGGGATCAACCGGATTGGGTGGTAGGTTTTCGGCTTTATCGCAGTGTGGATGGCGCCCATTACATCCGGGTGGGCGATGATTTTATCTATCGCCTGGATAATCCGTTGGTGGAACTGCAGGATGGCCTGCTGGATTACGGCAAAACCTACTGGTATAAAGTAACCACCATCTCATACTTTGGTTACGAAAGCCCGGGCTCCTCACCGGTAAAGGTATATGTAAAGGATATGGAACCACCGGCAATTGTGCGCAATGTGCGGGCTGAGTATAACGGCAAAGGAATTTTAGTTAGCTGGGATTTGAGTCCCGAACCGGATGTGTTGGGTTACGATGTGTATCGCGGTACGAAAATGGAAGAAGTAAAGGAAAAGCTGAACAAGGCAATAATTCCAGCCCTGCAAACATTTTATTTCGATAGCACCGGAATGCAGGGGGAGAAATATTTTTACGGGGTGGTTGCGGTGGATAAGGAAGGAAACCGCAGTAAAATGTCTGCGCTGCCCTATGCGGTATGGGTGGATAATACTCCACCGCCACCACCGGATACGGTGCTGGCGGAATATCGCAACGGAAAAATTCGTATTAAATGGCAACCGGTAACTACAGAAAAATTACGCGGATATTATGTATATCGGGGTGAGGACAGAGAACACATGCTTCAGCTAACTCCCAAACCGGTGGGGGCAGAGAATCCGGTGTTTGCCGACTCCGGTTACGGCGATAAAAAATTTAAATACGGCGAAAAATACTGGGTTGCCGTTCGGGCAGTGGATATGGCCTGGAATCTGTCCGATTTCACCTATACCCGGGTACTGGTTCCGGATACCATTCCGCCGGAACCGCCCGCCGATGTGGTCCTGGATATTCGGGAAAATGGTGATGTGCATGTTAGCTGGAATCCATCCCCCTCCCCGGACGTTGTGGCATACGAAGTGCTCCTCACACCGGAAGGACAAACCGAACCGGTCATTCATCGACAGGTACGTGCGGACACCCTGCGCGGGTATTTCCAGCAATTACCTAAAGGGCAGAATTTTATCCTTCGCATTGGTTCAGTGGATAAAGCAGGAAATCGCAGCCTGAAATATCTGGAACAGCGCATCGAAGTGCGCGACTATACTCCGCCCCCTCATCCCAGAAACGTGTTTGTGGAAAAAACCGAAAAAGGTTACCGCATTACCTGGAATAAAGTGGTGGATTTTGATCTGGTGGGCTATCGCATTTATCGGGCAAATAGTCCTATGAGTCAGTACGAGCTTGCCGTGCCTGAAGTGATCAAAGCAGAAGAATTCCTGCTACCGCTCACCGCACCTAAGGGCTATTACCAGATTCGCGCTCTGGATACCTCCGGTAACGAGAGCAAAGGCAACGAGATTGTGTACGTCGGGAAGTGAGCGGATTGGCTCTGGAAAAAGCGGAATGACCCGAAAAGGTGGGATGGTAAGCATTTCTATGATGGTAAAAACTGAGCAGTGGATCGGATGGTCGAGATGCATCAGGGGAATTTATGGAAGCTACGGAAATCCCGGAAATGGGCAAGTATGGTTGAACCGAACTCACGGTTCCCCACCATGGGCAAAAAGGGGAGAGAATAACCGATAGTTAAATGAAAACCACTTTTACTACATACCCGGCAAAATGGGGATTGCTGCTCTGGCTGTTCGGTACTGTCCTGACCCCTCCGGCTACCGCTCAACTGTTTTACGCTGAGCAAATCTACCAGGAAGGAATTGTTCTGTACGAGCAGGGAAGGTTTGAGGATGCTTACCGAAAATTTCAGGAATACGAACAACAGGGTGTTCCGGATAAGAAGTTTTACGTTTATTTTGCGGTTAGCGCCGCCCGTTCCGGACACGAGGATGCAGCGGACATCCTGCGCCGCGGATTGCAGCGCTTCCCCGGTGATGCCGACCTGACTCTGTTGCTTATCCAGTTCCTGGCCGAACAGCACCGCTTTCTGGAAGCAATGGAATACCTGGAGAAGGCACGCCCCCATATTGTTCCCGAAGAGTACCGCAAATTCATGGGCGGATTGGCTTTTAACCAGGGGGTGTTGCTGTACCAGGAGGGGAAGAAAAAAGCCAGCATTCCGTATTTCCGCAAAGCGGTGGAATACCAACCGGAAGAACCGCGTTTCGTCCGCAATCTGGCGGTGGTGTTGTGGGAAACCGGAAATCAAAAAGAAGCCATCGCAGTGTTGGAGAAGGGAGTCCGTCGCTTCCCCAACGACAAAGAAATGAACCGGATGCTTATTGCTTTCTACGAAAAAACGCAGAATTTAACCGCACTGCGCGAGAAGCTGGAACAATGGGCGCAACGCAGTGGTGAACTGGCCGATTATCTGGTGCTGGGGCAGTTTTATCTGTACACCGGGGCAGAACAGCAAGCCAGGAAGCTGTTTCAGATGCTGGAGAAAAAGTTCCCCCGTGCACGGGAAGTGTACACCGTTCAGGTTCGCTTTTATCAGGGACTGATGCAATTCCAGCGTGCGGATAGTGTGCTAACCCGTATGGAGAAGATGCTCCCTGCCGATACGCTTACCTGTCGGCTGAAAGCGGAAAATTTCGAGAAGATGGAAAAATTAAGTGAAGCAGCCCGATACTGGCAAAAATGCACGCAACTATCTCCGAAAAAGGAAAATTTCCACTTTCGATTGCTGCGCACGCTGGAGAAAACCGACAGCACGGCGTATTTCCGCCATCTGATGGTTATGGATTCACTTTTTCAGAAACCGGAAGTACGGTTAAAAATAGCGCTGGAATGGTACCGACACGGCAGGTACGACCGTGCCCGGGTGATTCTGGAAGGGGTTCGGGAACAGTTGCCGAAAAATCCTGTGGTGCTCACCTATCTTGGCCTGTGTTTACAACATGTTGGTTCCGATTCTACGGCAATGGATTTGTTCCGGCAGGCGCTGCAAATTGGTTCCGCTCCCCCCGAGGCATATTTTGCTCTGGCTCATGGAATGTTCCAGCAGGGAAAACAGAAAGAGTGCGATTTTTACTTTTTCCTGGGAATGGAATTACTTT
Organism: uncultured Calditrichaceae bacterium; assembly: GCA_964495805.1. Lineage (GTDB taxonomy): Bacteria > Calditrichota > Calditrichia > RBG-13-44-9 > RBG-13-44-9 > JALXCH01. Next base: position 12,674 of record CAZBWV010000068.1, on the reverse strand, counting down.
TGCAACGTTTGCAGCAATCGCAAACCGCCACCACCAGCCAGTTGAAAAAGGAGAATCTGGGTGGCAATTCCCTGACTGTGGAAAATGTTGTGGAAGCGTACCTGGATGACGAAACGTTTCTGAAAGAGCAGATTCAGTGGTATCTGAAGGTGCATTCCGACCGCGAGAGCCAGGAATTGCTGGAACAACTGTTACAACGCTACCCGCGCAATGTGTACCTGCGATTGGTGCTGGCGGACATGGCCATGGAAGCGCACAACTGGGCGGAGGCGGAAAAATATCTGAATGATGTGCTGTACTTGCAACCCCGCAATCTTCAGGCGGTGCGGCGTAAATTGTTGCTGGCAAAGTTACAGTTGAACAATCGGGAAGCCTACCGATTGTATCTGAATTTGCTTTACCGGGATGCGAGCAGCTTTACCGAAACGGATTTTCGTGAGCTGATTCGTCTGGCTCAACTCACCGGGCAAATGGATAATCTGGCACAACAATTGGTTGTGCTTTACCGGCGGAAAAGCAATGTACCGTTGCTTAAAAAATTTGCTGTGGAAGTGCTGGAGCTGACCGGGAAAAAGGACCTGGCCCGAAAGATTCAGGAAAGCTCTCCCTCCGCCGGGATGTCGGGCTTACAGCAGTTTGTGCCCATTGTGGTTCAATAAAATGTGAAAAATTAAAAAAGAGCATCATCCGGAAAAAAGAAGGAGCAAATTGTGAAACACGGATTGAGTCACATTCTTCTCTTACTTATTGGAATGATGGCAGGCTGGAGCCTGTTGCTGGCTCAAACGCCGGATACCACCGGCGCTTCTCTGCAAAAAACTGCCTGGGCAAAGAAAATGGTGAAACGCTATTACCATTTTTCCGGTAATTTCGGGGCGTTTGGCGAAGTGTACAATACCACGGCTCAATACAAACGGCGTCCTGCTTCCACCGCCCGAAGCACTCTGAACATGACCTTCGGGTTCTGGAAGATTGAAATGCCGGTAACGCTTATTCTTTCGACGGAAGAGGTGACTTTCCGTCAGAGTTTCAACCGGCTGGGACTCAATCCGAAAATTGGCTTTGTTACCTTTCATATTGGCGATTTTGCCGGGAAAATTTCCGATTACACGGTTTCCGGAATCAGCATACGCGGGGGTGGGGTGGACATTGCACCCACCTGGATGCGACTTATGTTCTTTTACGGCCAAACACAGCGGGCAGTGAACGATCCACGGGCACAAACCTATGCCTACAAACGCATGCTAATGGCCGGGAAGCTGGGGATCGGAGTAACCAACGAAACCTATATCGATATCAATGTGATGAAGGCAGTGGACGATTCCACCAGTTTGCGGCTACCGGTGGATTCCACTAAAGTGCGTCCCCAGGAGAATGTGGTGGTGGGAATTAACGGACAAATTGCCCTGTTCCGCCACAAATTTCGTCTGCGGGGCGAAGGAGCAGTAAGTGTGCATACCATGGATATGTATGCCCCAACTGTAGAATCCGATGATATTCCTCAAAACATAAGCAAGTATTTTACCATCCGCTCCAGCACCCGGATGGATTATGCCTACCGTGGCGATGTGGCCATTAATACCCGGGTGGTACGGTTTAACGCTGCCTACCAGCGGATTGAGCCGGGATTTGTGTCCCTGGGGCTTCCCTACACCATGAACGACCGGGAACGCTACAACGGAAACTTGAATGTGCAAATCGTTCCGGGGAAATTTTCCGTGCGGGGGAATTTTAATTATAGCCACGATAATTTGAACAATCAAAAAGTGAAGACTCAGCAGCACATTAGTTACATGGCTGGCGTGATGATGAAACCGTTGCGTCCGCTGGTACTGAACCTGACCTACAGTTCCAACCGCCTGGAAAACGAAGCCAATCTGGATTCGCTGATCTACTGGGAAAATAATGTGGAAAAGAAACGCATGCTGTTCGATACTTACAACGACCGCTACATGATGAACGGTTCGTATGTATTCCGCCTGAAACGTTTGACCAACACGTTGACGTTTGCTTATTCTCTGCAAAAATCCCAAAAACGCAATGAGGTGGAAAATCAGGATGCGTTTGATGCGCAAATGATCAATGCCGGTTACAATGTGGTTGTTTCACCCAAATTTACTGTGGGAGTGAATTTTACCAACACTTCCAATAAAGTAACCACCGGCACTATTCAGAGCCAGACCTACGGGGGAATGATCGGTATCAATCCCTTTACGCAGTGGCGAAATAGCTTTTCGGTGAGTGTGCAGAGCAGTGGTGAGCAAAAGTCGGTCAACTACACGCTAACCTCCCGTTTTCGGGTCACCATGCGCAGCAGCTTAAACCTGAATTTGATTAAGCTGGATTTCTTCGACCCGGTAAATCCCTCCCGGGAGTACAAAGAGCACCGGGGAACCCTGTCCTTCAATTACAATTTTTAATAACGAAAGCAGGGGGAGGAATACGTAAAAATATTTTAGGGGGAAATGGCTGAGGTTACTTTTTAAAGAAAGCATTTTTTGTGTTTATCATCCGTAGAAAAAGGCAATTGAGCTCCGTGAACGAGAAACAGAACCCCGGTGCTCAATGGCCTTCCGTTTTAAATGGGGTTGAAGTTTACAGGTTGTTAACCTGCTGAAAACTCAAAATCGGGTCATTTCCCGCAGGCGTTCCACCCGTTGGTCAATCTCTTGCGGTTGCAAATTTTTTAGCCGCTCAAAACTAAACGATTCCACATTAAACGAGGCAATGGTGGTGCCGTAAATCACCGCTTTGCGGAAGGCGGTAGAATTTAATTGCTTTTGCCGGGCCAGGTAACCTACAAAACCCCCGGCAAATGAGTCGCCTGCACCGGTGGGGTCCACCACCTCTTCCACCGGATAAGCCGGTGCAAAAAAGTAATCATCCTGGCTCACCATCACCGCACCGTGTTCTCCCTTTTTCACCACCAGCACTTTCGGGCCGCGCTTGAGCAGTTCCCGTGCTGCCACATGCACGTGGCGAATACCCGTCAGCTCCCGGATTTCCTCATCGTTCAGAATCAACACATCCACCCGGGAAATCACCTCATCCAGTGCTTCCCGTTTGCCGCTAATCCAGAAGTTCATGGTATCCAGTACGGTCAGGGTGGGATTCTCCACACTGTTCAGCACGTTCAGTTGTAATTCCGGATCGATGTTGGCCAGAAATATGTACTCACAATTGCGATAGTTTTCTGGGATGTCCGGATTGAATTTTTCAAACACGTTTAAGTAAGTAAACAATGTATCGCGCTGATTCATATCGCTGTGGTAGCGTCCGCCCCAGCGAAAAGTAGCGCCTTTTTCCACCTTCAATCCTTTCAGGTCCACCTGGCGCTGCTTCAGGAATTCAATCCAGGAGAAGTCAAAATCTTCTCCCACCACCCCCACAACATTCACCGGAGCAAAAAAGCTGGCAGCCGCACTGAAGTAAAGGGCTGAACCACCCGGCGAATCATTTACTTTTCCGCGCGGGGTTTCTACTGTGTCCAGTGCAATGGAACCCACAACCAGAATCGACATTGGTCTCTCCACACTTGTTTCTCTTCTATGAATTGAACCGATTACATCCGTTCCGGTGCGCTGACCCCCAGAATTCTGAAGCCATTGGCAAGCACCGTTTTAGTGGCCAGGCAAAGGCCCAGCCGTGCCTGGGTAAGCTCTGCATCGTCGGTAAGCACCCGACACTCTGTGTAAAATTTGTGGAATGCAGTGGAAACTTCGGATAAGTACTGGGTAAGCTGATGAGGGGTGTATTCCCGGGCAATGTGTTCCACCATGCCGGGAAATTCCCTTAACTTCTTCATCAGTTCCAGTTCGGCTGGCTCCCGCAAACGATGAAGTGCGTCGGTGTTCTGAAAGCGAACCCCCTGTTCCCGGGCATTGCGCAGGATGCTGCAAATGCGCGCATGGGCGTACTGGTTGTAGTAAACGGGATTTTCCTCCGATTGCGTTTTGGCCAGTTCCAGATCAAAATTCAGATGGCTGTCCATGCTGCGCATTAAAAAGAACCAGCGGGTAACATCGCGACCGACTTCATCCAGTAGCTCATCCAGTGTTACAAATGTGGCTTTGCGGGTGGACATTTTGACTTTTTCCTTGCCACGGTAAAGTGTGACGAACTGGTGGATGAGCACTTTAACCCGTGAAGTGTCGTACCCCAGTGCCTTCAAGCCAGCCAGAACGTCCGGGTACGTGGAAATGTGGTCGGCTCCAAACAGGTCCACAATCAGGTCGTATCCGCGTTCGAATTTGGTACGGTGGTAAGCAATATCCGGCAAGCGATAGGTGGGTTCACCGCTGCTTTTCACAATCACCCGATCTTTCTCCAGACCAAACTCCGTGGATTTAAACCAAAGCGCACCGTCTTTTTCGTAAGCCAGCCCTTTTTCCTTAAAAAATTGAATCACCTGGTCGATATCGCCGTTGTCGTACAAATCCTTTTCGTTAAAAAAGGAATCGAATTCAATCCCCAGGCGAGCCAGCGTTCTCTTGATGTCCTGAAAGATCAGTTGTTCGGCTGTGTCCTTGAAGATGGTGATATCGGTACTCTCCTTCAGGCTGTCGCCATATTTTTCTAAAATGTACCGGGCGATGTCGCGAATGTATTCGCCCTGGTAGTGGTCTTCCGGGAACTCCACGGGCTCCCCTAACAGTTCCAGATAGCGCAGGCGCACCGATTCGCCTAACACGCGCATTTGCCGACCGGCATTATTGAAGTAATATTCGCGGGTCACCTGGTAGCCTACCCATTCCAGAAAATTAGCGATGGTATCCCCCAATACTGCTTGCCTGCCATGCCCGATGGTGAGCGGGCCGGTGGGGTTGGCACTGACAAACTCCACCTGAGCGGTTTTCCCCCGGGCAAAATCGTGCCGACCAAAATTCTCTCCTTCCTGTAAAATATCCTGAACCACGCTTTGCAACAGGGCTGGAGTCAGGAAAAAATTGATGAAACCCGGTCCGGCAATTTCCACCCGCTCAATATAGTTGGGGTCCAGTTTTAAGTGCTGGATGATTTCGTTGGCCAGGTTTCTGGGATTGGTTTTCAGTGCTCTGGCCAGCTGCATGGCTACGTTGGTGCTCAGGTCTCCGTGCTTTTCGAAACGCGGGCGTTCGAACACATACTCCGTTGCGGGAAAGTTCTTTTCGCGTAATACCTGTTCAATTTGCTTTTTCAGATACGATTCAATTCGGTACATCGTTCTCCAATCGTTTTATTTTTGCGTCGCCCCACAAACGTTCCAGGTCGTAAAACTCCCGGAAGTCCGGTTTGAAGATATGAACGACCACCTCCACAAAATCCATCAACACCCAGTTGAGATGCTGGTACCCTTCCTTGTGCCAGGGTCGGATGCCTTCTTTCTCCAATTCTTCCTGCACAAAATCAGAAATCGCTTTCACGTGCAATTCCGATTCGCCGCTCACAATGACGAAAAAATCGGTCACATCGGTTAGTTGCCGCAAATCCAGAATCGTTACATCCAGGCCCTTTTTCTGCCAGGCCAGATGCGCAATTTTATCAGCCAGTGCTTCAGATGTCATAGCTCTCCTTTGTTTTTCCTGTTTCCTCAACCAATCAAAAATCAAAAAAATAACCCCGGTTCTCAGGGCTTTAACAAAGTTGCAGACCGAGCCGATCTGCAAAGGAAAGTGCGGGGCAGACGCTTCCCGCTGATTCATTTCTTTAAAAAAGGTTTTAGCTTTTTGTAATCCTTCCCCAGAATCACCGATGCTTCTAACTGTTTGGTGGGGTCCACTTCTTTCCTGGTTTGTTCCCGGGGAATTCCCATAACCTGTGCCAGCTTCCGCGCAATTTCCATGTTTCCGGTTCGGCTAATGATGAACGATTTTTCCACTTTAAAGTGCTTGTAGTTTCCCCGGGAGACCACATCGAAGCCTTTTTTGCGCAGGTAGCGGGTGGTGGTTAGGGCAATGCCATTCGCACCGCAACCGTTCAGTACTTCCACCTGCGGTTTTCCGGTAACCGGCCGGATTAAATCCTCCGGAGCTGGTTCCGGTGGTTTCTGGGGTTTGGTGGCTTGTTCCGGCGTGTTTTTCGGGGTATCGGTGCGATGCACCGTTGTTTGGGCTTCCTGCTGTGCGGGAGAGCTTCCGGAATCCTTACGGAACCGTGCCAGATCCGTGCTGCGAGCCCAGAACATTATCACCGCCAGGACAACCACCACACCCGCCGCGAAAAGAATGGTGCGCAGGGTGCCGGAAGTTCGGGAAGCGGGAGTTCCCGGAGGGGTGTCTCCGGATTGATCCAGTTGTTCTTTAATAATTTTTCGGATGCGTTTATCGGAAATATTTCTTCGCGTTCGTCTGGCCAAATTCCGGTTACTCCTTTTCTTTCTGGCAAAATCATTTCCTGGTCGGGAAGAACCTGTTCCGTGCCGATGGCTCCGGTGGTTTCTCCCGGCTGTGTCCGTTCAATCGCCGGAAACGTGGACTAAAATTCATCGTTCCCGCGAATTCGATACGGGGAATAAAAGGGAGAATAGTAATACATATTCGGTCCCACATTGACTCCCACTTTAATCATACTGTGCTGAGTGGGACGATAGTACAGTTCGGCGCCGCCGAAAAATTGGGTTCCATTTAAAGCGGGATTATTGAACGAATTAAACGGAGTGTTCATCACTCCCAGATTGACCCGCAGGAACAATGGTTGACTGAGCTGAAACTCCATGGTGTTCATATAGCTGTTTACCATCATCCCCCGCCCGCCAAAAGTCATATAGGACATGGAGAGACTGTGGTGCATGGAGAAACGAGTGGGGTCGAACAGGCTGAAAACAGAGCGTCCGGCATCTGTGGCAATTACTTCCGAGATATTGGGTAATTTGGCTTGCGATTTAAATTGAGCAAATCCCGCCATGGGAATGGTAAGAAGTAACAGTACCACGAACATCTTTTTCATTTCGGAATCCTCCGCCAGTTTCGCTGCATATAAAAAACCATGCAGTTGCCCGTAAGTTCCGGATGGAATTTAATGAATTTTTTGGGGAAATAAAAGAATGAATCTGCAAGGACCGGAAAGCCGGATTTTGTGATGATTTTCTTAAAAAAATGTTTTATTTTTTGGCAAACTATTTTATTTTATTGAACACGAAGCTCTATCGGGAAGCAAGAAAATTAGTGCAGACGAAATAGCAGGAGGACATCATGGCGGGTGAAGACCGGGTCAAAAATGTGGTAACCACACGAACGGACAAACTGCTGAATTGGGCACGCAAAAATTCCCTGTGGCCCATGCCGTTCGGTACGGCGTGTTGTGCCATTGAATTTATGGCCACCCTTGCCTCACGTTTCGATATGGCCCGTTTTGGCGCCGAGGCCATTCGTTTTACTCCCCGCCAGAGCGATTTGATGATTGTCGCCGGTCGGGTGTCCATTAAGGAACTTCCTATTCTGAAACGCATCTGGGACCAGATGCCCGAACCGAAATGGTGCATCTCCATGGGTGCCTGTGCCTCCAGTGGCGGCATTTTCGATACCTACACCCTGGTACAGGGAATCGACCGCTTTATCCCCGTGGATGTGTACATCCCCGGTTGCCCGCCGCGGCCCGAAGCGGTGATTGACGCCGTCATGAAAATCCAGAAATTGATTGAAAACGACAGCTGGAAGAATTACAAGCAGGAACTTATCCAGAAACGGCGTAAGGAACAACTGTTTCGCGGACCGCTGTTCGCCTGGCAGCCGAAGTAACCGAACCGTCCGTGTTGCCGCAATACGGAAGTGGGGGAGAAAGGGCTTATGATCATTCCGGAGGATGCGGCTTCAGAAAAGGGTACCAATCGCCAGCTTTTCCGATAGATTACCTCCACCGCTGTTCTGACAATAAATAATCCGTTGAGTGATTCATAAAGAGAGGTGGTTATGGCTCTGGATGTCCGGGCTTTTACCGAAAAATTTGACCAGATCAGTGCTCCGGTTCTGGTGGTTCCCTTTTTTAGCGATCAGGAGAGCTTACCCGGGGAACTCCAGTTTTTGCAGGATCATCTGGTGCTTCCTTTCTCCAGCATTTTAACCCGGCCCCGCTATGAAGCAAAGCTGAACCAGACCCGCTACCTTTACACCCGACATCCTAATTTGCCGCTGGTGGTTCTGGTGGGTGCGGGCAATATTAATGAATGGGATATGGAAAAAGCCCGGCAGGTGTGGGGTAAAGCCATTGCCATAGCCAGAGAACTGAAGGTAACCCATCTGGCTATGTTCTGGGCTAAAGAATATCCGGTTCCGTACAGCTTTCGGGAATTTGTACCGGAGGTAGTATCTGCTTTGTCCACCGCTGCCTTTCGGCTGAAAGATTTCGTCACTCAAACGGACGAAATGCCCCCGGACATCCAGCGGGTGGATTTGCTCCTGCCGGCTGAGCCGGAGGTGGAAACGCTGGTACGGCAGGGAGTTGTTCTGGGTGAGAGCGTTAATTATGTGCGGCGGTTGGGGGATTATCCCGCCAATCTGATGACGCCGGAAAAACTGATGGAAGAGGCACGGGAGTTAGCCGCCCGGTTCGATTGGGACATGGAGGTGCTGGACGAAGCCGCACTGGAAGCAAAGGGACTCCATGCTCTGATGGCGGTGGCAAAAGGAAGCGAAAATCCGCCCTACCTGGTGGTGGCCAGCTATTCCCACCCTCATGCCAGCAAAACAGTTGGACTGGTAGGGAAAGGGGTAACCTTCGACACCGGCGGTATATCGCTGAAACCCTCCCGCAATATGGAGGAGATGAAATACGACATGTGTGGGGCGGCAGTGGTGCTGGGTGTTTTAAAAACGGTAAGCGAAATGCAATTGCCAGTAAATCTTGTAGCGGCACTACCGCTGGTGGAAAACATGCCCTCCGGCAAAGCCACCCGTCCCGGCGATGTTGTGAAAAGCTACTCCGGGAAAACCGTCGAAATTATCAATACCGATGCGGAAGGCCGGTTGATTCTGGCGGATGCGTTGAGCTATCTGGAACGAAATTACCAGCCGGACTTTTTAATTGATCTGGCAACCCTTACCGGCGCAGCCATTGTGGCGCTGGGGCATCTGAGCGCGGCGCTGCTTACCACCAGCGAAGAACTGCTGGATATGATAGAGGAAGCCTCCAACATTTCCGGCGAGCGAGTGTGGCAACTGCCTCTGTGGGACGATTACAAAGAGCTGCTGAAAAGCAAGATAGCCGACATCCGCAACATTGCCACCAAACCGGAAGCCGGAGTAATTACAGCGGCGATGTTCCTGAAAACGTTTGTGGAAAAAACACCCTGGGCACATCTGGATATTGCCGGAACTGCCTGGAGTATGCCGGAAAAAACCTATCGACCCTCCGGCGCCACCGGATTTGGCGTCCGTCTGCTGTGGCATGTTTTAACCCGTCTGAATGAAAAATAAACAGCACGGATTGCTGGATCGGGGGGAGACAAAAAAGCAAAAAAGAACGTATGATTCTTCCCATCAGGATAAATGGAGTTGGGAATTTGTTAAATCGTAAAAATAATGGCATTGTATCTTACTTTTTAGCCACCCTCCGCTTCGGCTTTATCCGCTTTGGATTTCAACGCATGATTCCTTTCGATAGAGTAGGATGTCCAACAGCCTCAATTCTCTTCTTCTCCGACAAAAGGTTTACCCGGGTTCAGGGTATTCTTAAATGAGTAAATGGATGAGTAAGGATTTTCTTATTTAGCGTTTGCTTCCGGGAAAATATGGAATAATATTTTTCCCATATTGTTGTCAGAAGCCGTCTGGGCATTCCATGGGCGGATTTGAATTCAGAGAGGAACACCACTGTGCTTGAGCGGATGATTGATATTCACAACCACCTGATTCCCCAATTTGACGATGGACCAAAATCGTTTGACGAATCGCTGGAAATGCTGCGGCAGGCGGAAGACCAGGGCATTACCGATGTGTTTGCAACCTCCCATTTTAATGAATACATCCCGCAGGAAACGGAAGATGAGTACTTCCAGAAGCTGAATACACTGCGCGAAGAAGCACTGGCCCGGGGCATTAAGGTTAACATTTATTCCGGTGCGGAAATTTTTTACCATCACTACGTGGATAACACTGTGCGCAGTCACCGGGTAACCACCCTGGGTGGCTGGGGGCAGTATGTGCTCCTGGAATTCCCCATGTTCCAGATTACCGAAGGAGTGGAGGAAGTGCTTTTTCGCCTGTCGGTGGATGGGTACATTCCGGTGGTAGCGCATCCGGAGCGGTACAATTCCGTTATAACTGAGCCGGAGAGTGCGCTGGAATTTATTCGCTTTGGCGGGTTACTTCAGATTAATGCGGGGAGCGTGCTGGGGCACTTCGGGAAAAATGTTCAGAAAATCGCCATGAATTTGCTGGAGCAGCAGGTGGTGCATTTCATCGCTTCGGATGCCCATTCTCCGGAAGGGAGAACGTTTGTGTTGAAAGAGACACTGGAAGTGCTCAAAGATCATTTGCCGGAGTCGTACCTGAAAAAGTTGTTTTACGAAAATCCACGCTGTATTATAGATGAAGTTGCCATCGAAACGGTCAGGTTGCCCGCCGGGGAAAGCAAAAAATCCGGCTTGTTGGGCAAACTGAAACAACGTTTCGGATTGGGTTGAAGGTAGCCAACAACATGAACGAATCCGGAGGTAATCCCCATGACCGGACAGGTCCCCACTCGAGAAATTTACTGGAACATTTCTGGCACCATCTGGATGTACTTTTTTGCCATCATCACCATTGGTATTTTTGTGTACGGATTTTACCGCCGTTATCTGTTATGGCGGGTCGGGCAGCCCGAAAACCGTCTGGACCGAATTCCCACCCGCATCATGATGGTCCTTAAATATGCCCTGGGACAGGCGCGGGTGATTCGCCAGGCGTATCCTGGTCTGATGCATGTGCTGCTGTTTGCCGGTATGACCATTTTGTTTATTGGCACTTTGCTGGTGATGTTGCAGGCGGATATTCTGGACCCGCTCTTTTCCGTGCGATTCCTGAAATCCACTTTTTACCTGTTCTATTCGGTTACCCTGGATGTGTTTGGGGTGCTGGCGATTCTGGGATTGCTATTAGCCGCTTACCGGCGACTGGTACTGAAGCCCAAAAATCTGCGCAATCGTCGGGACGATGCAGTGATTATTGCCCTGCTGCTGGCTATTCTGATTTCCGGGTTTACTATTGAGGGCTTGCGCATTGCTGTTACCCGGCCGGTGTGGGCGCTCTGGTCTCCGTTTGGCTATTTACTGGCGCGCTGGTTCCAGGCGCTGGGCTGGAGTCCGGAAACATTGCGGACGCTACATGTGTGGAACTGGTGGAGCCACATGTTGCTGGGCATGGCTTTCATCGCTTACATTCCTTTCTCCAAGCTGTTTCATCTGGTAAGTGCACCGGTCAACATCTTTTTTCAGTCGCTGGATTCTCCGGGTGCTTTGAAAAAGATGGAACTGGAGGAAATTGAAAATTTTGGTGCCTCCCGCATCAATCATTTTTCCTGGAAGGATTTGATGGACCTGGACGCCTGTACGGAATGCGGGCGCTGTAGTGATGCCTGCCCTGCTGCGAACACCGATAAACCGCTTTCGCCCATGGATTTGATTCAGAATTTGAAACATTATATGGAAGTGGCTGCACCGGTGGCAACATCGGACAATGGCGATGAGCTTCCCGAAGGAGTCCCTGCCATGGTGGGCGAAACCATTGCCGATGATGTTCTGTGGTCCTGTACCACCTGCCGTGCCTGTATGGAAGCCTGTCCGGTGTATGTGGAGCATATTCCCAAGATCATTGAGATGCGGCGGCATCTGGTACTGGAGGAAAGCCGCTTCCCCACCGAGGTGATTACCACTTTCAAGAATCTGGAGACCAATGGCAATCCATGGGGAATTTCTCCGGAAGATCGGGAGAACTGGACGGAGGGACTGGAAGTGCCCCGAATGCGCGATGTTCAGGAAGCGGAATATCTGTTCTGGGTGGGCTGCGCCGGTGCTTACGATGCGCGCAGTCAGAAAGTAGCGCAGGCAATGGTGCGTATTTTGAATGCCGCAGGGGTAAACTACGCCATTTTGGGTGCGGAAGAAACCTGTTCCGGCGACTCTGCCCGGCGAATCGGCAACGAATATCTGTTTCAGATTCTGGCCGAACAGAATGTGGAAACGCTCAACCAGTACAAATTCCAGAAAATTTTGACCATCTGCCCCCACTGTATGAACACGCTGCAAAACGAGTATCCTCAATTTGGCGGAAATTACCAGGTGGTTCATCATACTGAACTGATAGAGGCGTTAATTCGGAACGGAAAGATTCAGCTGAAGCATCCGATAAAGCAAACGGTGACTTATCACGATTCCTGTTATCTGGGACGTTACAACGATATTTACGAAGCCCCGCGTGTGGTTCTATCTGCCATTCCCGGCATTACGCTGAAGGAAATGCCCCGTTCCCGTGAGAATGGTTTCTGTTGTGGTGCCGGTGGCGGGCGCATGTGGATGGAAGAACCAATGCCCAAAATCAACCATGCACGGGTGAACGAAGCAGCCGAGCTCCATCCCGATGTGGTCAGTACAGCCTGTCCCTTCTGCGCTACCATGATTAACGATGGCATCAACGAAACCGGGCGCACCGAGGAAATGGAAGGCAAGGACATTGCACTGCTTGTGGCCGAAGCAATGGGAGTATGAAAAAACCGGCAGAATG
>CAZBWV010000067.1:0-28721 GCA_964495805.1 uncultured Calditrichaceae bacterium | reverse complement strand
TTGCCGATAAATTAATAGAGAGCACCATCAATAATACAAATGCCCCTATGACAGCAACGGTCATCACTTTACGCATACCAATCCTCCTTCTACTATTAAATTAAATTCCTGTTTTTATGAAATAAGTGTTAATATTCATTTCCTTAATTTTTTCAAGCACATCCTGTCGGGAATTGATCATAGACCATTTGAGTAAATCGGATAATTTCACGAAAATTCCTTTGCGGTGATTTCGGAAAAAGGGAATCTGATGATAGCGTAACTTCCGATACACGCTGGTGGGAGACTTCATCCCGAAAATTTCTTTTAGATCAGGTATGGTTAAAACAGGATCGTAATTGTCAATTTTTCGGATGTACCAATAGTAGTTGCTTTTCTTAAATGCACCAAATATATTTCCCCTTTGGGCATGTCGTCGCAGAGAATGGCCTCGACTGGAAGAGGGATTTTTAAGAATCCCGGCTTCATCTAACCATCTGGCAGCAACGGTTAGGGGAATGATGTTGACATTTTCCATTCTCATGCGATATTGAAGATAGTTATTAATTTTCCCTATCATAACGCGGGGGTAATATAGATTTTCCCATAAAACATTAACAAGCAAGCGCAAACAATACTAATATCTGTATCGAATTGTAATAAATGCAATTAATTTTTATCCTAAAATTTGCCCGATTCCTGAGAGGTCTCTATGAAAATTGAAAATATAATCGCCCTCATTACCGGAGGCGCCGCCCGTATCGGACGTGCCATCGCCCTTCATCTGGCCCAAAAAGGAGCTCGAATCGCTCTCCATTACTATTCCAACACATCTCAGGCGGAAACCACTTTTAAGGAACTGATCACCATCCAACCCGACAGCTTGCTCCTGCGCGGGGATATTCGCCAACGAGCGGACTGGGAGAATATGCGCCAAGCGATCCTCCAACGGTGGGGACGAATCGATATCCTGATCAATAATGCCGCTATTTTTTACCGTACCCCTTTTTTTGATATTCAGGACGAAGATTGGGACAACTTTCTGAATACCAATTTAAAAGGGATTTTCCTTGGATCGCAAATTATGGGGAAAGTCATGGTAGAACAAAAAAGCGGTAAGATCATCAATATTGCTGACGTGTCGGCTGAAACGATCTGGAAGGATTACATCCCTTATTGCGTCTCCAAAGCCGGTGTGTTGGCGCTTACCCGCGGACTGGCCAAAGCATTGGCTCCTTACGTGCTGGTCAATGCCATCTCTCCGGGGACAGTGCTTCTGGCAGAAAACTATGACGCCCAGGAAGAAAACCGGCTAATTGAACGAACTCCACTGAAACGCATCGGGACACCAGAGGACATTGCCCGAACAGTGGAATTCCTGATTGAAGGAAGTGATTTCATTACCGGAGCTGTGATTCCGGTTGATGGGGGCCGTCGCTTAACCTGAGAATTACAGCTGCCGTTTTTTAATGGCTTTTGCTCCACTGCGTGAGGTTTCGATCCGCGTCCCATCGCTGAGAATGAGCAATAACCTTCCGGAACTCCACGGATGCACCTCCCGAATCCATTCAAATTGCACCATGGCAGAACGGTGCACCCGGATAAATTTCTCCGGATCCAGAATTTTTTCCATTTCCTGCATCGAGTGAGAAAGCAGGTACTTCTCCCCCTCCCGGGTGTAAATCATGCAATAATCCTCCTGCGCCTGAATCCAGGTTATCTGATGTACCGATATCATCCGATAATGCTTCCCCTTTTTGACCAGAAACTGCTCTCGATAAGGGGAATGTTGCCGGACAAATCGGATTAATTCCAGATACTCTCCGGTTATTTTTTCCGAACGCAATTGTTTGCGCGCCCGTTCCACTGCCTGATGAAAACGCTCCGGACTAAACGGCTTCAGTAAATAATCCACTGCACACGCATCAAACGCCTGAAGGGCATATTCATCGTAGGCGGTACAAAAAATCACAACCGGGGGTGAGGAAAGCGATTCCAGTAGCTCAAATCCATTCATCACCGGCATCTGAATATCCAGAAACAATACATCCGGTCGCATTTCGGACAATGCTTCCAGGGCTTTCAACGGTTCCCCAAATTCAGCGACCACCTCAATATCCGGCTCATCTTGCAAATATTCCCGAATTACCTGTCGTGCCAGTGCCTCATCATCGACGATTACCGCCCGAATCATTGTTCTTTCCTCTCTTTCACCCACGGAATTTCAATGCTGACCTGGTACTTTCCCGAAATATCCTTCCGCACAGAAAAATCGTATTCCTCACCATATAAATTGGCTAACCGTTCGCGCAGGTTTTTCTGCCCGATTCCGCTTCCGGATTTCCCACCTGTTCGTTCCGGCAGTATTTCTCCGGTGTCATTGATTAAAGAAAGATGAATATGCTGCCCCTTGGCAGAAATCACCAATTCGATGGTTCCCCCGGAAGGAATTCTGGATATACCGTGCTGAATTGCATTTTCCACCAGCGGTTGTAAAAGCATAACCGGTACCTTGCTCTCCAATAACCCCGGATCAACTTTTTCAACGTAATGCAATCTCTCCCCAAGTCGAACTTTTTCTAATTCCAGATATAGATGGACAAACTGAATTTCTTCTTTTAATGGAACCATAGATTTTTTTTGTGCGTTGAGCGACATGCGCAACAATTGGGATAGATTTAACAGCACCTGTCGTGCCTCCTGAGGATGTTGACCGATTAAGGCGTTCAGTGAGTTGAGAACATTGAACAAAAAATGCGGATTCAGCTGATTTTTCAGCACCGTTAATTGAGCATCCCGCATTAGGAGCTTCATTTCCGCCATTTGAGACTGTTTCACCTGAATTTCCCGATAGTAAATCAACGAATAATAGCCTCCGATTACCATCAAATAAAACGTAACTCCAACCGGGAATTGCCATCCCGCTACCTGATACGGCTCCATCATTTTAAAAAACATTTCCTGAAATACCGCATACAAAATCAATCCGGAAATTCCCAGCCACAGGGTGGAATATAAAAGAGCTCCCACCAGATGAAGGAGCACAAACACTCCCCGCGGGACGCCCTCAAATTTAAGCCACCGACAGACTGGCCAGAGTAATAAACTGAGCAGAAACAACGGAATGGTAGAGAATAGCGAATTGAACAGTCCGAAGATAAACAGCATGTGGAGCATTCGCGCAAAAATTATTCCGTAAAATAAATTCCAGAACCCCCAGAAAATCAGGTTGTACTTCAGGATTTCTTTAAAGGTTACTTTTCCAGCGGTCATCGTTCCTTATCTCTCTTTTTGTGCGAAAGCACATTTTTTCAAGTTTCCCCTTCCATAAACATTTCCAAACAACGCACACTGGTAACTCATCCGGAAATTATCTTTTAAATCCTCCCATCCCAAAGAAAAACCGAATATACGGTCCGGTCAGGGTTACTTCTGGACCACCGGAGATTTCCCGTCCATGCATCTCCCACCCGGAAGAGAAAGGCATCCAGAGATATCCCAGCCGCACTCCCACCATAAAACCACCCGGATTTCCTTTGTCCGATAAATTCAACAGATATTCCGCTCCCACGGTTAGATGCAGCATAAAACCACCTTTCTCCAGCACCGATTCTCGTTGCGGATTCTGCATCACATCGTCAAAACTCAGGGACTGCTCCGTATTGGTAAACCGCATGCTGATACCGCCACCACCCAGACCAATCATGGGATACACCAGCAAATTGCCGGAGCTCATCACCACGTAACCGAGATTAAAAAACCCGTACCCACCGGTGATTCTGTTCTTGTATCCGCTTCCGTTTACTGCCTCACCCAGCAATCCGTGACCCTCACCACCAATGATAATATTGCGAACAATCCCCTGGCCAAATCCGCCCAAAGCAAAATAGTCCTCCGGAAAAGTAGCAAATCCGGCTTTCTGCAACCGGGAATTCAATTCCGACAAATTGAGATGATTGATCCCCATCGAAAAAAATCCCATACCACCACCCTGAATTCCGGTTCCGCAAAAAGGATGATGAACCAGTGTCAAGACCAACCAGATTCCCAGGAAAAACTTCCTTTTCATGACCTTTTACCTCCTTTTTGCTTTCTATCTAAAAATTGGATTTCCGAAACGGACGTTTAAAATAGAAACCTGTTACGATGAATGACCAACCTTTTTCTTTTTCTGAATTTCGGGCAACAGGTAATCTCGCACAAAATGGTACTGGGGAGAAATCTCCAGTGCTTTCTGGCAATATGTTTCCGCCTGTTTCAAGCTATCTTCCTCCAGTGCCAGATAAGCCAGCCAACCATACACGTCCCGGGCTCCCCAATCCGGCATTAACGAATCTGCCGGTTGGTAGGTCTGAAAATAACGTTCGGCTCTTTTCAGATAAAGCCGGGCTTTATCCTTTCCGCCGCCAAACATTCTGGGCGTAAATAGCATATTGATTCCGGCCAGCATATTCACCCGTGGATTTTCCGGTTCCAGATGAAGCGCTTTACCAATGGCGGCTCCTGCCCGGGGACCCAGATAAATTCCGCTTAAAGGATGGAACCCGATCTTTCGCCCGTACGAACTGCTAAGCAACGCATACCCTTCGGCAAAATCCGGCTCTATGTCCAGGCACTGTTTCAAATGTTCCACAGCATCATCCAGATAATACATGGCACTGTCTTTTAAGGTTCTGAACATGTTGGTCAGCATATAGTCTGCCAGAGCAATGTAATAATGTTGCAAATACCGCTTGTCCGGAGAGGGTTGAGCCCGAAGAAAACTGCGACGCACCTGCTTGAGGGCCAGAGAATCGCTTCGGTTAATTGCAGACATCAACTCCCGTTTTAACTCCAGTAATGTTCCGGAACCGGTGAGCCCGATACCAATCAGAAGAAAAATAACCAACCAGATTCTGTTAAGGCGTTTCATAATATATCCTCCAGCTTATGATAGTGTTTCCTTCCCTCCTACTTACCTTTCTCATTCCGGTCATAATTTACAGGAAAAGAAACAATTTGTCAGCAAAAACCCGGTGAATGGTCAAATTTTCCCGTGCATCGGTTTATTCTTCCCGGCGAACGGAGCTCTGCCCCGTAATTGAAACGAATGACAAAGCTCTTTTTTCCCTGAACTCTTTCCACTAAATTCAAGAAAATGGTTACTAAACAGGAGAGATGATTATGATCCATTCGCATATTCTTCATCCCCACAATCGCCAGGTATTGCGCTGGGTGGTACCGGGATTACTCATCACATTTGTTTTTCTCACCGTTCTTTTGGCAGCAGAATCTTCCTCCAAACCGCTCACCCCGGAGGATATCCTGAATCTTCGCTATGTAACCAGCGCCAAAATCAGTCCGGACGGAGAATGGGTAGCCTACACCCTGCATGTTCCCCGCAAAGCAACTGACCAACCGGGTTCTGCTTACAGCGAACTTTACCTCCTGTCGGTAAAAACGGGGGAGACGATTCCGTTTATTACCGGAAAAGTGAATGTGCATCGCATTGAATGGCGTCCCGACGGAAGTAGCATTGCCTTTTTGATGAGCCGGGGAAAAAATGCTCGAACCCAGGTGTGGATGATCTCTCGTTATGGCGGCGAGGCTGTTCAACTGACTCATTCACCTACCAGTGTCTCCGCATTTCACTGGAATCCCGGTGGTCAGGAAATTGGTTATCTGGCTCTTACACCGCCCACGGAGAAAGAAAAATTCCTGAAAAAGAAGGGTTTCCATTTCATTTATTTTGAAGAGGACTGGAAACATCGCAACCTTTATCTGCAAAAAGTTGGCCGGTTTGAGGCAGAAGGCGAACCGCAACAAATTACGCACGATATCACCATCTGGTCTTTCGAATACGCACCGGACGGGAAAAGCATTGCAGTGAGTGCATCGGAGAAAAATCTGATCGATTACCGCTACATGTTCCGAAAAATTTACCTGCTTCATCCTCCGGAAGGGGAGCTCCACCCTGTCAGTCAGAATCAGGGGAAACTGGGTAATTTTGCCTTCAGCCCGGACGGAAAGTATCTGGTTTACACCGCTGCATTGCGCCAGAGCGACCACGCTGTGAGCCAGGTGTATGTGGTCTCGTTATCGAACGGTGAAGTTCGCAACCTAACTGAGCCAAACTTCCGGGGTCATGTTACCTGGGCAAACTGGAAGGACAACAGAACCATCATGTATCTGGCCGCAGAAGGAGTGTGGAACACACTCAATCTGGTCAATCGCGACGGGGGTAAGCGGAAAGTTATTCTGCATTCCCGCGATTCGGGTGTCATTTTTAATCCGCCGCACTTTACCTCCGGAATGAAACAGATGGTTTTCGTGGGCCACACGCCTCAGCACCCGCGTGAGGTTTTTTACTGGAAAAAGAAACAACTCATCCGCCTGACCAATTCCAATCCCTGGTTGGAGCAACGCCAGTTGGGCAAACAGGAGGTTATCCATTATCCCGCACGGGACGGAGTGGAGATTGAAGGTATCCTGATTTATCCGGTGAATTATCAGGAGAATCAATCTTATCCGCTGATTGTCTCCGTACACGGAGGTCCCGAATCTCACTACACCAACGGCTGGCTGAGCTACTATTTTCAGCCCGGACAGGTACTGGCCGGGAAGGGATACGCCGTATTTTATCCCAATTACCGGGCCAGTACCGGTTACGGAGTGGAATTTGCGATGAAATGGCATTACGGAAATCCCGCCGGAACGGAATTCGACGATGTGGCAGACGGAATCGATTATCTGATTCAGCAGGGGATTGCAGATAAGAACCGGATTGGTCTGGGAGGTGGTTCATATGGCGGATATGCGGCAGCGTGGTTCTCTACCTATTACACAGATAAGGTGAGAGCCGTGTGCATGTTTGTGGGCATTAGCGACCTGATTAGCAAACGCGGCACCACCGATATTCCTTACGAGGAACTATACGTCCACTCTGGTAAAAAGCTGGAAGAGATGTGGGACCTGAGTTTGAAACGCAGCCCCATCTACTGGGCTCATCAAAGCAAAACAGCTGTTCTGATTCTGGGCGGTACGGCAGACACCCGGGTTCATCCCTCTCAAAGTCTGGAAATGTACCGGCGTTTGAAAATGAACAATCATCCTGCCGTCCGTCTGGTGCAGTACCCGGGAGAGGGACATGGAAACCGGCGCCAGCCCGGCAGAATTGATGTGCTGTACCGAACCCTTCGGTGGTACGACTGGTATGTAAAAGACCTCCATCCTCTGGATGGTCCCATGCCACCTTACGACATCAGCGACCGATACGGACTGGATTTGCCAGAAAATTGATGTTTTTGCCTTTGTGCGGGAAAAACCAGAAGCTGACGATTGAACTTAAACGTTGTTTTCCATCACTCTGCTTGAACGTCATCGTGGGGAATCTGATCTCACTTTAATCCCTCTCCAAAAAAGAAAAAGCTCCGCCGGAGATGCGGAGCTTTTTGATCACCGAATTCAGGTTGACTCCCTGGTGTACTTCCACTAAATTCGAAAAAAAGGGAAAAACAAACACAAGCAGCCATGACCAATTCCATTCCCGAAGCCGTTCAAACCATTTTTCAACGCCACTCCTGTCGGCACTTTCGCAACACCCCGATTCCGGATAACCATATTCAGCTGCTTCTGGAAGCATTTCGCCATGCTCCCTCAGCGGGTAACCGACAACCCTGGCATGTGTATGTCGTGCAAAATCCGGAAATTCGGGAAGAGCTGATGAGGGCCGCTTACGGACAGGATTTTATTGCCGAAGCGCCGGTGGTGTTTGTGGTGTGTGCCATCCCGGACCAATCGGCGAGCCGATATGGAAAGCGGGGCGAAACGCTTTACGTATATCAGGATACGGCCGCTGCCATTGAGAACCTACTGCTGACCGCCACCGCGTTACATTACGGTTCATGCTGGGTGGGTGCTTTCGAAGAACGACGGGTGCGGGAGATTCTGAATCTACCCGCACAGTTCCGACCAATCGCTATCATCCCGGTTGGTGAACCGGCCGAACCACCCGAACCTACAGAACGGAAGCCCATCGAGCAGATAACCACATTTTTAACTTAACCGCAGGAGACACCATGGAAACCTACCCGTGGAATCCGAATCAAATCGAGACATCTCTGACCCGGGCACGCTGGATATTTGCCCTGCTGGTGCTGATATCCATCGCACTGCCGCTTTACTTCTATCCTCAGCTCCCTGCACGGACGGCCAGTCATTTCAATCTTCACGGCCAGGTAGACGGATGGAACACGCGCACAACATTTGTAGGCTTCCAGATCGGCATCAGTCTGTTTCTGACCCTAACAACCCTGGGCATCATCTGGCTGATCAAACATGCTTCCAGCGAGCTGATCAATATCCCCAATAAACAATACTGGCTTACTCCGGAACGCAAACAATATGCATACGGCATAATTGAGTTGTATTTGCTCTGGATGATGAATCTTACCTTTTTCCTTCTGCTCGTCGTGTTTTACCTGGTAACGCTCTTCAATTTGAAACGTTTTGTTCTTTCCCCATGGAGTTTTTTCGTTCCCATTGGACTGTACACAATAGGAATTGGTGTACTTTTATTCAAGATGTTTCGGGCATTTAAAATTCCACGGAACGGAGAAAGAACCCTCTAAAAATGAAAAAATCCGTTGAGCTATCAGAACTTCCGTGAGTACATTCGAAGAATGAAAAGCAATAATTACCATCGAACGGCCGGGTGGGTCACAATTCTATTTGCGCTGCTCACATTGAATGCAGGCAGCGTTTCTGCATATCCGGACAGCCTTTATTCCGCTACCGATCAAGAAGCAATTTGCGAGGCAACCGGTGAGGAGCTTATCTCGTTAACCAGCGATTTTTTCCCGTTTTCCCTGGCTGAACGAGCCAGACAAAGCGCTGTTGGGTGGCAAGGAATGCCCCCTGGATTTCTGGACTACTGGTTCGACAATATTCCGCTTCGCAACCCCCTCTGGGGATACTGGGATACGCAGCTCATCCCCCTGGAATTTTCGCGGAAACGAACTGTTCAGCCGGCACAACACCAGTACCGGTTCCATTCACTCCGTCCACCTTTCAGTAAAAAGCCGGTTACCCGTATCGCTTATTCCCAGGATTTTGGATTTAACATGTCCTATTTTGATGTGGATTTTCGCGTATTTTACAAGAAACACAGTTTTGTTCGCCTGGGCGGAAACAATTACCTCCGCAAGGGTCCATACCCGGATTACACCTCAACACAGATCAACACCTATCGCGGACAAATCCATCACTATTTTTCGGATCAGTGGAACCTGGACCTGTGGTACCAGCAATTTCGGCATCGCTACGATATTGTCCCCTGGCCATATTACACCACGGCGCAGAAAGTTCATCGGGTCGGTCAATTATTCTGGATCAACATTCATTTTTCGCCAGCCCCTGCTCATCGCTTTATCCTTACCCCCATTGTGCAGAAATGGTACGATCATTACTGGAAGGGAAATTATTCCAAACAATTTAAAACTTCGGTACTTACCACAGGTTTACAGGGCCAATATCGGGGAGATTTTGGCCCTCATCGGATCGACCTGATTGCACAGGTCGGGCAGGATCGCATTCTCTCCAGCCTTCATCTTCGGGAAGATCAGCGCTTCACTGCCCGGACAACTTTCGCCTGGCAATACCGGGCGGAACATTGGCAAATCACGGGAGAAACTGGAGCTTATCACTTTCAGAATGTAGGAAGCGCTCCTTCGCTCTCTGTACAGTTCGGGGTGCAACCGTACTCTTTCTTATCCCTCTCTCTGGATGCAGGTGAGAAACCACGTTCCTTACCGCTCATTGCACGGTTTGTCAGCACAGACTCCATTCATGCGCTCTCTTCTCCGCTCGTTCCCCGACGTCGCACCCTAACCGCCCGGTTCAATCTACGTTTTGGGAACTGGTTCCACATCTCTTTCAGCCCGTTTTTCCACCAGTATTTCAATGCACCGCTATTTCACCCGGAAAAGCAGCAATTTTATCAGCAAGACCTGGACAATTCCGGTCTTCAGAGCAAGATGAGACTTCAGTTTACTCATTTTTCCATGGAGAATCGTTGCACATACAGTTACCGAAATCGCTTTTTCCCGACGGTCAACAATGTATTGCTGATTAAAATTCCCTTACAACTTTTTCACCAGGCGCTAAAATTAGAAGGATTCGGCATCTACCACTTTGTGGATGGCTGGAAGCCTCTGGAATACACTCCATTGTTCAACCAATTTTATCCGGGAACCCGAAGCGAGGAACAGTACCATTGGCTGGATTTTAAATTGCTGGCACATATTCAAAGCGCCACCCTTTTCTTCGTTTGGACGAATACCCTCTCTGAGGATTATGCGATCGTGGACAATTACTGGGAATTTTACCGGACATTTCGTCTGGGAATTTACTGGACATTATTTGATTAAAAGGAGGCTCTGGTGCGATTTGTGTATTACACCATTGGAACCGGGTTGGGAACCGGATATTCGCCCGTTGCACCGGGAACCGCAGGAAGTTTGCTGATGCTGGTTATCCTGTACGAACTGGCTCCCATTCCAGCAATATATTTGCTTTTCACTCTGGTCCTTCTGTTTTTTCTGGGTGTTTACACCGGAACATTTATCGAAAAAGAACAGGGAGAGGATCCTTCCATTGTGGTGATTGATGAAATAGTGGGAATGGGAATCAGTCTGTTATTTCTTCCCCCGGACTGGCGTTTGTACGGGATGGCATTTCTTTTCTTTCGCGCGTTCGATATTCTCAAACCTCCGCCTATTCAGGCATCTCAGCATATTCCTGGTGGATGGGGAATCATGATAGATGATGTACTGGCAGGGGGATATGCTTTGCTGGTGACCCATCTGGTGCGATATGTATTCTTTTAAAAACCCCAGAAAAGCCTTAAAACTAAAAAAGCCGGGAGAACCCGGCTTTTTGACGGATGAATCTAATTTTTATGAAAACATTTCTTTCAATGCTTTACCGGCTTTAAACTGCGGTACTTTCCGGGCGGGAATGTGAATTTTCTCGCCGGTTCTGGGATTCCGGGCATCCCGTGCAGGACGGTCCACCACTTTAAATGCCCCAAAGCCAACCAGGTTGACTGCTCCCCCTTTTTTCAATTCATCAGTCACTACCTCGACGAATGCATCCAAAAACTCGCTTGCTTCCTTCCGTGTTTTACCGGTTTTGGATGCCAGGGCATCAATTAATTCTTTCTTGTTCATAATAGCCTCCTTTTTAAAATATATATTTTAAATACATATCAATTTGATAAAATACATTCATAATGTCAAGGAGAAATTAATACAAAACAGCTATTTCCCGGCTATTTTCAAGGAAAATAAAGGGGAGAAAATACAAATAAGGGGGATGATACATCACCGAAAAATTGTTCGCCTCCTTCATCAATGGAACTTTATACCACTTCGTCCGGTGAACCGGCATCGAACAGTTCTTTCATAAAGCTCGATTTCAGGATGCGACTGGCCACCACATCCAGCACATCATCACGATCATAAAACTTTTCTTGAATTCGGCGATTAATTTCGGCGATACGTTCCGGGGTCAAGTTTGAATGAGCTTTGGACAATTCTTTTGCTTCCCTGGAAATTTCGATTTTGTCTTTGTTGGCTTTTCGTTCTACCGGTTTTGTTTTTTTCACTTTATTTAAACTTGCCACGCTGCTAATGGATGTGACTTCTTTGATCTTCATCTTAACACCATCCCTGTTAAATTGTCCTTTGAATAATTTTCCGATGATTAACTTGCTCACGGTACTGACGTAAAAACATTTTCCCGCTTGTCCCCTGTTTCATTTTGTTCAGCAAATCCTTTTTTATACAATTAATAATATCGATTGCTTCCCGGTCAACTTTAGCAATTATCTGAATTTTACTTTTAATTTTTTTATTAATTTCCGCAATTTCCTGTCCCTTCAATCCAGCGGCATAATCTTGATTTACCCGCTCCTGAATTTGCCGAAATCTCGATAACAATTTCTCCCGTTTGGTTACCATGTGCTGAAATTCATCGATCTTCCTTTCTTTTAGATATAATACCCCTGCGTCCGTGGCCATGTAAATGGTATCCAAAAGATCCATTGCCTCTTGAACCAGTCGGTTGAATTGTTCCAATATTTTTCCCCATGTTTAATATTTCACGTCCACTTCGAGTCCCTGAAGATGCATCCGCGATTGCATCTCGTGCAGATACTCCAGCGATTTCATATACGCCTCTGGTGGAATCTTCCGGACCACTTCCCCGGTAACCGGATCCAGCACTTTAATGATAATTCTTCCGGCATTTTTATTAATTTCGAACTGGATGCTTACCCCGGCTGTTTTCAGCTTTTCGCCAACCTTCCGGGCAATTTCCAGCATCTTGGGAAACAAATCTTTCTGAGACTCCGTTTTGGCTTCGACCACATGGCTGCGAATGGTGATTTTAAGAGCATTCTGGTGATTCACCTGTTTACGTCCCTGTAATTTGGTGAATTCCAGAACCTGAGCCGAGGTCCCCTGATCTTCACCAGATTTTACCGAATAAACTTCCATGTTTATTCGCTCCTTTCTTATTGCGTGATGAATCCAGATTGTAAGAACATTCCCATATAAGAAAACTGGGAACTGTACATACTATACGCCGCCTGGAGTTTTCCGAACTGAATCCGATAATTTTCAATCTTTTTATCTACCATTTCCTCCATTCGATCGATACGGCTATTAATCTGATTAATTTGTGCCTGTAACACATCCTTTCTTTTCTCAATAATGCCATCGCCATCGGTGTAATCGTCTAACAAATTCAACAATCGATTGGCA
The DNA here is from genome assembly GCA_964495805.1 of uncultured Calditrichaceae bacterium. Taxonomy (GTDB): domain Bacteria; phylum Calditrichota; class Calditrichia; order RBG-13-44-9; family RBG-13-44-9; genus JALXCH01. Next base: position 15,939 of record CAZBWV010000067.1, on the reverse strand, counting down.
TACCCGTCCGAACTGGCGAATAAATCTTCCACCTCATCCAGTTTTCCTTCCAGATATTCCTCCAGCGTATCCGAATCCGAAATGCTCAGTTTCCCATCCCGATCGGTGGTAATTCCAATTTCTGCCAGAATGGTGGCTACACCACTGTTTAACCCTGTTACGGGAGTGGATAGCTCGCTGCGCAGTTGCATTTTCAGATTGGTTACCGCAAAATCACCGCTCAGTGCCGAACGTTCGTAGGTGGTCGTGTTCACGGATGTGTTGGTCTTAATAAAATCAATTACCTCATTGTAGGCATTAATAAAATCCTGAATTTTACTTTTAATGCCTTCCACATCGTTGGCGACATTTACTGTTTCCGGTTCGTCTCCGGACTGGTGTGCTTTAAGCAAATTAATGGTTAATCCTTCCAGAGCGTCCTCGATGGTGTTGGAACTGCTTTGAATGGTCACACCATCAACAATAACCACCGCATTCAATTCCGAGGAATCGTAAAGATATCCGCCGGAGGTACCGCTCATCGCCACAGAATCGTTCATTCCAATGGTGGAAAGTAAACTACCACTGGTATCGGAAAGGGACATTTCGTAATCGGCACCGGTTTCGGTGGAAGTAAAGACCAATCTGCCTGTGGTACCGCTATCGTGCAACACCGAAGCACGAATGCCAATATCGGAGCTGTTGTTCACCGCCTCAACAATATTATTCAACACAGTTTCATTATCGTCCCCCGCAGCAATATCCACAGACACAGAAGTTGTGGTGCCGTTGACGGTAACCTCAAACGTATAGGTACCCGCTCCCAGAGAAGAGGAAATATCCGTACCGGAAAGGGTATACTGATTGCTCACCACCTTGTCCGCCTTGGCCAGCTGTTGTACAAACATGGTATGGGAAGTAACCACTGCTGTGGAAGTTGCTGTTACGGTTAAATAAGTACTATCACTAACCGTAACGGCTTTTTTACTGAATACCGAGGTGGTGGAGGTTGAGGAGAATTCGTCTGCCAGAGATTTCAGCGACCTGAGTTTGGTTTTTAAATCATTGAGCAACGACATCCGGTGATCGATACGATCCCGGCGGGACTCCAAATCGCGAATCGGGCGTTCTTCTAACACCCGATAATTTGCTAATAATGATTCAATCCCTCCTGATCCAATTCCACTAATCATGGCAACATCCCTGTTTTATTTTTATTAAGTTAGATTAAATGCCCTGGCCCACGTCGCCCGTAAATCCTCCATGATTTTCAACGGTTCTTTCAGATTTCCCTTGTACAGTTGATCCTGACAATATCGGTACAATTTAAAAAATCCCAGAGCAACTTCTTTGTATTCAAAATTGAGCGAAGCAATCAGTTCGGTAATTACCAGATTGGCTTTGCGGACATTTCCCTGTTTAATTGCCACAATAGCCAGATCGTAGAGCTTTAAAATCAATTCCGTCGCCGAGAGGTTCATAATCTGATTCTGCTGATAGGTAGAAATTCCTTTCTGCTGATTCTGCGAGCGTTTATAAGCGAGTGCTGTATTCATAAATTATTACTCCTTTTCGCTTTGGTTCTTACAGGTTGCATCATAAAAAGTCAGGGGAGAAGCCTCCCAGGAGGGAAGACTTCCCTACCTGACTACCGGAACAACTGTAAAATGTTGTTGGGTGCTGCATTTGCCTGAGCCAACTGGACAGTTGCCGTTTGCTGGAGAATCTGGAGTTTGGTAATCTCCAGTTGCTCCTTGGCAATGTCAGCGTCCATGATGCGGCTGGCAGCAGCATCGGTGTTGGTGATGGCAACCTGCAACGTGGCTTCCTTGTAATCCAGACGCTGGACCAAAGAACCGATGGTTTGCAGCTCACTGCTGACTGTACTCATGTAACTATCCACACTATCCAGAGCTGCAACCGAGGACAGATCACTGGTGGTCAGAGAATCCAATCCGAAGGAGGCGGAATCCAGTGAAGAGCTCAAGCTGATTGTAATTGTATCGCCTCCATCAGCCCCCGTCTGGAATACCTTGTTGGTAAAATTACCATCAATCAGCTGCGTACCATTAAATTTGGTCTCTGCAATAATGTCGTCCACTTCATCCAGCAAGTCGTTGATCTGGGAAAGAACCGCCTGCAATTCGCTATTCCCGTAAGAACCGTTACCCGCCTGAATCATCTTTTCCTTGATGGTGGTCAGAATATCATTAATATTCTGCAACCCACCTTCAGCCACCGACAGAACATTTTTCGCTTCACCGACATTGTTCAGTGCCTGACTGAGAGCTCGCGACCGTGCTTTCAATTTTTCGGAGATGGTGTAGCCGGCAGGATCGTCCGCAGCCGAATTGATGCGTTTACCACTGGACAAACGCAGCTGATGCACACCAATCTTGGAGTTAATGTTGTTCAACGCGTTCAACGCGTTCAACGCTCCAACATTGGTGTAAATCCGTGAGCCACCGTAAAAAGCCATGATATACCTCCTTGTATTTGTTTTATCTACCTCAGGCGTCCATGCCTGATTTAGTTGCCACTAATCATAATCGTCAGCAAAAATAGTGACTTTAATTAATTTTGGTTTCTCTCTGCAAATTTATTGCCAATTCAATAAATTTGCACGGAGAACCCTTTTCGAGCCGATAAAAGAAAGGCCACCCTCCTCAGGTGGCCTCTCTCAGTGGCTCTTGGTTTTACCGGAATAAGCTCAGGACTCCTTGCGGGGCTGCGTTTGCCTGGGCTAACTGCACGGTTGCGGTTTGCTGCAGTATCTGAAGCTTGGTGATTTCCAACTGCTCCTTGGCAATGTCGGCGTCCATGATTCGGCTCATTGCCGCTTCGGTATTGGTAATCGCAGTGGAGAGGGTTTGTTCCTTCACATCCAGACGAGAAATCAGCGAACCCACCGTCTGCAACTCTTCGCTCACCGTCTGAATCGCGGAATCCAGACTGTTCAGAGTAGCGGTCAGGTTGCTGTTGATGTTCGCCGATGTCAGCGAATTCAAACCAAAGTCCGCCGAATCAATCTGGGCATCCAGGGTTACGGTTAACGTGTCGCCACCATCGGCACCGGTCTGGAAGACCTTGTTAGTAAACTGATTGTTCAGCAGGGCGGTACCATTAAACTTGGTCTCAGAGATGATGTCATCCACTTCGTTCAACATCTCGTTTACCTGCTTCACAATCGCTTCCAGCTCTTCCGTCGAATAGGAACCATTCCCGGCCTGGATGATTTTTTCTTTAATGCCGGCATAAATATCGTTGATGGACTGCAGACCACCTTCCGCAACGGAAAGGATGTTCTTCAGTTCGCCGACATTGTTTAGTGCCTGGGAAAGACTCCGGGAGCGGGCTTCCAGCTTTTTACCAATGGTATAGCCAGCCGGATCATCGGCAGCGCTGTTCACGCGCTTACCAGTAGACAACCGCATTTGAACCGTGCCAATTTTGGAATTGATGTTGTTGAGGGCATTAAAGGCATTCAACGCCCCAACGTTGGTGTTGATGCGGGATCCACCATAAAAAGCCATGACAACCTCCTTGTTTTGGTTTATTGAGAATCCCTTCTCAATTAGGCAGCCTGGATTAATTAGAGAAGAAATCGGCGACTGCCAGACCTTTTCTTCTCAAAAGCTTTCATTACTAACTATCGTATGCCTCGATATAAACTTTAATTAAAATTTACTTTTCCCGTTGTAACGACACCGCATATTCCAGCGCTTTCTCAAAATATCCTAATTTGGTGTACAAACCCGCCAGCAATCGGCGATTTTGGACCCGTTTTTCCGGAAACTTTTCCAGTGCCGATTCCAATAACTTCATCGCGGAGACAAAATCCTGCTTCTTGATATACACCACGACCAGATTGTAATAAATCTCCCATACATTTTCTTCGTGCTGCAGCGCCTGACGATAGTAATTTTCTGCCTTCTCAAAGTTCCCCCGCTCCAGTTCCAGATTTCCCAGATAATAATAGGGCACCGCATCGTGGGGGTCGTGATGAACATGCAACCACAGGAATTGTTCCATCAATGTGCGATACCCACTTTGTTCACACAATCCGGCAAGGAGCTTTGCAGCCTGCACCGGATGATTGAAGCGGTCGAAATTCTGCAATAAAAGCTGTAAAAACTCCCGGGGAATCTGGGGATGCGGTTGTGACTGGTTCCAGGCATATACCCATTTCTCCAGAAGTTCGCTTCGCCAGTGGGTGCTGGTTTTGAAATACTCTGAATAAGCATAATAAGCTTCTTCCCACTGTCCCAGTGCAAAATGATAGGAGCCCTTTCGTTGAGCAATGATGTATTTTTCAAACGTCTTATCGATGCTGATGTTACTGAACGACTCGTAGGAATATTGCTCCAGCTTCTGTAATGCCATCAGAGCTTCGGAATATCTCTGCAAATGAGCGAGACACTCGGACTGCAAGAAATACCCCAACCGCTGCACCGGAGCAATTTGCAAGGCTGTATCAATTTTTTCCAGGGCGGCGGTGTATTGCTTCTCTTTATAATCCTCATTGGCTAAAATAAGCCAGATGGTGGCGGTTAAATTATTGGGTAACGTCCCCAGTGCCAGTGCCTTGTGAAGATGTTGACGTCCCTCTTCTGGCTGGCGATTTAAAATAAGCGTTTGCCCCAATTGAAAATAGACGTACGGATTGTCGGGTTCTTCCCGAAGTTGTTCTCGCAAGTACGATAAATTCCGTTCAATTTTTTTCTGAATGGCTTCTTCATCCAGGTTATATCCGAGATGAAGAATGGTTACATCCAGATGAGCGAATTTCGCCTGCTGTCGAATTAACGAGGGAGATATTTGTTCATGGATTTTCCCTTCGAACTGAACACCGGGCATTTTGCGAAATAGTCGGGGATAAGCTTGCTCGTGGGGTACATTCCCCATTCGCTCGGACACCGGACTCAGCACCTTCACATAGAAGGCATCTGCTTTGTTTCGGCGAACAGCATCTAACACCTTGCGATGATATTCCGGAAACAGACGCTCATCTGCATCCAGATATAGCACCCAGGGCAGAGAACAATGGCTCAAAGCAAAATTCCGTGCCCGGGCAAAATCGTTTTGCCACTGGTAATGAAAAACTCGTGCACCGTGCCGCCGGGCAATCTCGACGGTGCGATCCGTACTGCCGGTATCCACTACCACCATTTCGCCCACCAGCCCTTGCACGCTGCTCAAACATTCATCCAGATATTTCTCTTCATTTTTAACAATCATACACAGTGAAATCGGAGAACTGACATGTGAACGGGAGTCTCGTTTTCTCCGTTTTCGTTTTTTCGAATTCCTTTTCTTTCGCATCATTTCATCCTGAAATTTCAAATCCAATTGGTTCGAAGTTGGAGGACTCTTCCGGCTTTAAAATTAAACGGGGAAGAATCTGTTCCAACTGTTTCTGAATTTCTTCCACTGATTTGTGCAACACAAAAGCAATTTCCTCCAGGGACAGCTGTTCGTAAAAGTAGAGTCCGATTAATACCCGTTCTTCCTTTTTCAATTGTTTTAATTGCCCCAGTAAAATATCCACCCGCCTTGAGCGTTGAGCCACTGATTGTTTTTCCATAACACCCATTCCTTAGTATCTCACATTTCCCAAAATTTTAAGATTCCTGGCTGCTGAAATTAAATCCCATTTTTTATGAACCACCGAAGAGCGATTCTGAGATTTGATTCGATCCACTAATTCCTGTCGATAGATCATCACATCGCTTGGTGCCTGAATTCCCAATTGCACCTTATTGCTATCAATACTTATCACTCGAATCGATATCTCATCATCAATTATGATGTTTTCTCCTAACTTCCTTGTTAAGACTAACATAATTCACCTTCCCTGGTTTTAACGTTGTTGGCATCCTGCTAACTAATCGGATAAGACACAGATAGATCCTCCGAGGGCAAAATAATCTGTCTCCCTTCTCCTTTGAGATAATCGATGATAATAGGTCCTTTTAAATTCAGGGTTACTTTTCCTCCTTCCCCTTTCAGGGTCACAACACAAAACACATCCATCACCGTATCATCCGCTTCCAGTTCCCGGGCAATTGAGGCAGGAAATTCTTTTAAATAATCCGGTACAACCAGAAATGGATCCAGAATGGGAAAACCAAACTCCTCTTTGTCCAGCGAAATTAACCAGCGAAATGGTTCATACTCCTCGTCATCGATAATAACAAATTCGTGGCAATCTTCAAATCCAATAATCCCTTTTGGAAACCGAATGATTTGCTCCTCCATAACCTCTAATTCGCCAAATTGCAGTGTCACCACCTTCATTCATTAGTCTCCATTTCAATTCGTCCGCTTATTTTTTATGCAACAGTAATGCCAAAATATGGCCGATACTTCCGAAACAACACAACCAATTGTTTTTTATACTGATACAAATCTTTTCGGGCAACTCTTCCCATTTCATCCATCCCCTTTTTCAACACCTGTCTCAGAATATTTCAACAGTTTTTTTACATGAAATCCACCAGCGATATATTCACGGTGCGGGCCAGCACCTGAAGCGCTGTCTGCAATCCGGTTTCCTGAATCTGTAAATCGGTAACCGCCTGAGCAACATCGGTGTCCTGCACATGGGAAAGATATTCCTCCAGTTTGACATCCTGGCTTTGGTATTGTTGCAGGAACATATCGAAGCGGTTCATCCTGGCGCCCAGATTCGCATTTTGCTGAGCCACCTGATCCATCGCAGCATCCAGTGAATCAATCAAATTCTCCATGGCGCCGGTATCGTGATTTTCGAAGGCCGTGCGTAAATCGATAAGCAACTGAAACACATCCACATCCGCCTGAAATGCTGCCTGGCCGGTAACATTGTACTGCTCAATTTTATGCACGCCGACTTCGGTTTTTAAGGCCCCCGCGATGCCTTCCGGATTGGCAGTGACCACCGAACCATCCGGAGCAAGGGAAAACGGCTCTTTGGTCGTATTAGTACCCCCAAATACAAATCGTCCCTTAAACGTGGTGTTGGCAATATCCACTAATTGATGAAGGGCCTGATCCACCTGTTCGGCATAGGAACTCCATTCGGAATCGGTCAGACTATCGGCTCCCTGCACAGCGATTTCTTTGGCATTGGCCAGTATATCCACCGCATCATCCAGCGCCTGGGAGGTAATCCCCATAAAATCCAGTGCCTTGTTGATGTTTTCCTCGAAGCGCTGGTTCATTTTTAACATCTTCTGATAGCGAAGCACAATTTCGATGTGTTCCGGATCGTCGGAGATCTGGTTAATTCTTTTTCCGGTAGCTAAATTACGCTGGAGGGTAAAAATTCGATCGCGGGCGTTATTTACTTCCCGGAGCAATGAATGAATACTATAATTCTGCGTCACTCTCATATCAGCATCCTTGCCTTATTTTCCTGAGTGTTAATACATCCCTGAAAAAAGATGATTTAGATCATATTGATGACCGTTGCCATCATTTCGTCCACCACCTTTACCACCTTGGCGGCGGCTTCGAACGAACGCTGGTACTGAATCAAATGAGTCATTTCCTCATCCAGCGATACACCGGATTCAGCCTCCCGCTGGTTCATAATCTGATCCTTCAGCAGTTCCTGGCTTTCCCGGGTATTCTGAGCCCGTTCAATCTCCACCCCCAGGGAATGCACCATGGTGGTGTAATAATCGTCTAACGTCTGGGTACGCCCGGCCAGCACCTTCTGAGTGCGTAAATTGGCGATGGACAACGCCACTTCTCCATTGCCTGGCGTTCCATCCGCAGAAACCGCAATGTTATTCACACTATCCAGAATATCCGGAGAAAGCGAGATGGTAGCCGCATTGTTTCCGGAGAAAAACTGAATCCCGGTGCGTGTGGTGGGCGGGTCGCCCTCCGGCAAGGTGTGACCACTGGCATGAATCCGGTTGACTTCGGTAATCAGTGTCTGTGCCAGGGTATCCAGGTCATTCTGAATTCCTGGCACTACTTCATTGCGCATTTCCAGTAATCCGCCTAACTTTCCGTATCGCACCGAGATTGCTTTTCCGTTAGAGCCCTTTATCTGAAGTTTCGTATTGTTTCCATCACCGATTTTTTCCACCGACAATTCATTAACCTTGGTACCGGAAACCAGATTGACACCTTCGGCCGTGACGGAAACTGCGCCGCGGGTATTCTCGCTATAGGAAATCTTGATATATTCGGATAGCCGATCCAATAACAGGTCGCGCCGATCTCGCATATCATTGGCACTGCCCCCTCCGGCCTCCGCCGAAACAATCTGCCGATTTAATATCCCAATCTGGTGAATGATTTCGTTCACCTCATCCACAGTGGCACGAAGGTCATTCTCCAGCGATTGTTTCATTGAATTGAGCTGATTGGTTTTTCCCTGAAAACTATCCACCAGCGCAATGGCTTTCTGGCGAACGGTATCCCGAATGGTAGCATTTTCCGGATCAGCGGCCAGGTCGCTAAACCCTTCGAAGAATTCATTCATCAAACTCCCCAGGGCGTTCTCACTGGGCTCTTGAATAATGGCTTCAATCTGAGAATAAACACTCTCTTTGATCTGCGCATTACCCAGGGTAAAAGAGGTCTGGCGATACTGCTGGTCCAGCATACGATTACGCACGCGAATCACATCGCCAACCCCCACTCCCAACCCTAATTGTCCCTGAGGGAGTTGTAACGGATTCGCTGTGCGGAAGGAAACACGCTGGCGCGAATATCCCTCCGTGTTCACGTTGGCGATGTTGTGACTGGTCACATCCATTCCCAGTCGACTTGCCCAGATGGCTCGACGTGCAATATCCAGACTTTGAAAGATTCCCGGCATTGTTCCCTACATCTTTTTGTTCACCAGAATATGTCCCTGCTCCGGCTTCCGATACGGATGATAAACGGCCAGACCGGCTGGCTGCCCCTGAAGCTGCTGCAACGTGGAGCGAACCAGCGAAAGAGCATTGTGAATTAACAACGTGTTATTTTGTTTTAATTCTTCAATTCGTTGAGCAACCACTTTGTACTCGCCAACCATCTGCTCCCACTTTTTCCGTTCGGTTGGTGTCAGTATCATCTCCAATAGCTGTTCCGAGGTCGCTGAGGAAAGATTCAGTTCGGCTTTGATGCGAGTAAAACTCTCCCGCCAGGCCTGATGTACCTTCTGAATATTCTCCAGGCAATCCACCTGTTTTTCCGCATATTGGGTAATCCCTTCCTGATCCGAATCGATGAGCGCTTTCTGCTGCAATTTCAGCAGTTCTTCCAGCTTTTGGAGGTATTCCAGGCGCTGTTGAAAAAGTTGAAGAAGGGTGCTTCCGTGTTCCATCATTTCTCCTTCCATAGATGCTAATTTCATATTCGGAAGTTTTAGAGGCGACTTTAATACATTCCTGAATCGATAAGATAAATTGGTAAGATTTTTGCAAAGACAATTTTGTTAAAATTTGCCCGGTATATTTATTCAATTCTTTAAATATCTGGAGTGAAATCAATGAGCCTTTTAAAAGTATTCGGTTTAAACAAGGTGGGAGGTTTTACCCAAACGGAATGAATGGGTGTCCCATTAAAAGGATGGACCACCGGCAGGAACATTCGGTGGTCCATGGACAAGATTTCCTTAAAGCTTGTGCATCTGTCGATTCAGCCGTTTTAATGCCAGGGTCGCTTCGCGGTTGGTGGGTTGTATCTTGATAACCTGCGAGTAGAACTCCCTGGCCTGACCATACCGCCCCAGGCTGGCATAAATTCGGGCCAATACCAGCAATGTTTCTGGATCGTTGGGATTTTGATTGTATTTCGCCCGGTACTCCTGGAGCACTTCTTCAATAATGTTGATATACCGATACGGCTCACCTAATCTTGGTGTGGAGGCAAAGTAAGAAGGTTCAATTTTAACCACTTCTTTGTATTCCCGTAACGCCTCATCATAACGCTTTTCTCGTTCATACAGGCGTCCCAGACGCATGTGCGCCCGGACAAGTCGAGGATTCCCCTCTATAGCGCGTTTGTAGAAATACTCTGCGCTGTCCAGCTGACCTACATTCTCATAAGTTAAAGCCAGATTAAAAGCCGCTTCAAAAAAGCCGGGTTCATATTTCAACGCATTTCGGTAAGCCTGAATCATTTTCCGGTACACTTCCTGCTCAGCCACTGAACGCGTACCCTTGAGTTTTTTTAACTCCTCAGCTATACTTCGCTCCTGGCTATTTTCCGGCAAACCGGAATATCGTGTTTCCAGAATATCCAGGTACGCTTCGACAATCTCTTCCAGTGCATTCTTTTTATAAATGGCATTCCCTAAATTAAAATAAGCAGTGGAAAAGCTTTTTCGAATTTCAATTGCTTTGCGATACTCATACATGGCTTCGTCGTACCGCTGGATGAAATAAAACGCTTCGCCCAGCGCATTATGAGCCAGATAGTAATTAGGATTAAGCTTAATGGCCTTTTTAAAAGCCGCAATGGCCGTTTTGTACCAGTGTCGCTTCAAATTAGCTCGCCCAATGTAATATTGAATGGGAGCATAGTTTTTATTTAGTTCAGCGGCTTTATTTAAATAGGTGATGGCCTGTTCAATGGAATCCATCCGAAAATAGACTCTTCCCAGATAGTAGTAACTTCTATCGTAATCGGGATTCAACTCAATAGCCTTTTTCAGGTTGCGGATAGCTTCTCTGTACTGACGTTTCAGGTAATAAATGATGCCCATTCCATAATATGGCTTGAAAAATTCAGAATTTCGGGAGACCACCTTTTTAAATTGCTTCAATGCAAGATCATACTTATCGTAATTGTAGTAAATGACTCCCAGGTTGTACTGCGCTTCCCAGAAATCCGGATCGATTTCGATCGCTCGCTTAAACAATCCCGCAACCACTTCCATGCTGGCACCCTGCTGGAACTTCACATAAGCCTTACAGTAATTCTCGAATGCTTGAATGGAGTTGGTCAACGGGCGTTCCAGCTTTGCTTCCTCTTCAGGGCTAATGGTCAATGCCATGGTATTGATGATGTTCTTAAGCGCCCGGGTGTGTAAATCGAATATATCTGCCAACCGACCGGTGTAGGTGTCGTTAAAAATGTCCGCACCGGTATAAGTACTAACCAGTCGAAAATGCAACTGCAGGCGATCTCCGGTAACCTTGTAAGCACCTGCCAGAATCACATCAGCGCCCGTTTCTTTTCCGATGGCAAAGGCTTTCTTCACAGTCAATTCAGACATCCCATTTACTTTCAGCTTCTTTAAAATGCGAAGTAAAGTCTCCTTCTCAAACGACTGTAGGGCGCTGACATCAGAAATTTTATCGTACAGAATCTCCTCAATTCCGCGGGACACCCAGTTGTACGTTGCGGAACCTTCGTTCTCGAAAGGAAGAATCACCACCAATCGCTGTTCCTGAGCCAGAGAGGAAATGGTTAGCAACAGCACCAAGACGTACGAGATTTTTACCAAAACGCGAAAATTTGTCATCGTTCTAAACCATTTATCTTTGGTTAAAACTTTTTTACTAAAATCGAATTTTTTCAAAAAAACTTAAACTCCTTTTCCCAATTTAACCTTTCTTATTATAGAATTCGAAATAACTAAATTATAGTATTACGACACAAATTTCAATTCTAAAATTTTAGCAAAGGGAATTGGTTCTTTTTTTAAATCTTCTCTCCGGTTATCATCAATCACATTGTTCGGCAGTTCACCTTTTCGAAACTAAATATTATAAAATTTTTCGGTCATTCCAAAATTTTTTTTGGAACCGGACAGTTTATCGTTTTGTCTTCAATAAATCAGGAAGTATTCTTTATCTTTTTCAAACTATCCTTTGTCCCAGAATCCTTATAATATTATTTTTCATTTTGGCGCGCCACTCAATCCGGGAGTGAATATGAAAGGTGAAGCTATTTACTGGGCGGCATTCTTAGTATATAGTGCTCTGGTGGTTTTCATCGGTTACTACATCTATTTCAAGGATCGCCGCAAAGGACTGGCTCAGGAGAATCGCACATACTGGTCGGCGAACCAGAATCTTTCCGGCTGGTCGCTGGGGCTCTCCATTTCTGCCAGCATGATGTCCATCAGCTGGTCCTGCGTGTACGGGGTTCAACTTTTCTACTGGTACGGAGTGGGCGGCGCATGGTTACTGATTATTCCCTGGCTGATCACCATGGCAGGATTTTTTGTACTGGCTCCCCTATTCAGGAAAATGCAGGTGTTCTCCCAGCCGGAGTTATTGGAGAAGCGGTTTGGTACACGCACCCGTCGGTTGCTGGCACCCACACTGATTTTTGTTTTTACTACCTGGGCGGGGGCAGAGATTTACGCTGCCGGAACGACCATCGCTCCGTTCCTGGGCATCTCCGTACCCCTCACCATCTTTCTCATAGCGTTCATTGTAGCTCTATATTCCTACACCGGCGGATTCGAAGCCGTGGTTTCCACAGACAAAATTCAGTTTCTCCTGGTGGCCCTATTTATCTCCATAATCGCCTACCTGGGGCTGAAAGCGGTTCACCTTTCCGAATCAGGAATCGTTTCCCTATTTCATACCCCTCCACCCCCCAAACAGGTCGCACCCTCTCTCTGGATTTCGCCGGGAATGGCTTTGATTTTGCTAACCTTTTTCGCTTACCTTCCCGGCTGGCTGGTGGAAACCGATGTGTGGATTCGTCTGCAAGCCGGGCGCAACAATCGGGAAGCCCGTAAAGGGGTAGCGATTGCTTCCCTGAACTCGCTGATCTTTGTGGGAATTCTACCACTGGTCATCGGACTGGCAGCTCTACACCTTTTTCCGCCTGTGAATGGGGTTATCCCCGAACGCATTCAGGACGGCGCACTGATTTTTACTGCTCTCATGCAGGATTATTCTCCCACATGGTTAAACGCCATTCTGGGAATCGGATTGATTGCCGCAGCCATGTCCACCGTGGACACATGCGGAAATGTCGTGGCGCTATCCCTGTCCTATGACCTGATTGAGCCCCACCTCAAACACCGCCGAACCCCCGAACAACTCAACCGAATTGCCCGCTGGAGTTCTGTGCTGGCTATTTTTCTTGCCTTTGTGTATGCGCTGTTCACCAACTCCCTGTGGGACATCTTTTACCTTTCCTCGGGAATTTTAACCACTACCGTTTTCCTTCCGGTGGTTGCATCGTTTCATCCCGCCACCACAGCCCGACAGGTCAATGCGGCAATTTTAGCCGGTTTTCTGGGTACCATTCTATTTTATTTCCTGGAAAAATATGGTGTGCTCACTGGGGTGGAACCCCGTTGGATGGCTCAAACCGGACTGGGATATATCTTCTGGGGATTTTTACTTAGCGCGGTGGGATTTATTTCAGGGAAAAGTCGCACTCACGAACCCGGTTAATCCGGCAATCGCGAGAACAACTCCTGCAAATCGTCTTCGCCGGCCAGTTGCCAGTTGCCCACTCGCTTTTGCCAGGACCTTTCCGGAGCGACACGAACCACCCACCCTTTTCGGTGTTTAACCACTTCTTTGGTCCGACGTTGTTTGGTGGTAAGCAACTGAAAGAAGATTTCCTTTTTCCGAACCATCCAGCTAACCGGAGCCAAATCATCTTCCTGTTTGTATCGGTAAAACACTTCCTTAATTTCGGAAAACTCACGGCTAAGCAGGTAAAAATGCACCCAGAACATCCAGAACTGGTAAAGGGAGCGGAAATATTCTGAAGTCCATTTTTTGCGCATTCGACGGGCAAGGGTGGGGTCCTGGCGGATGGCCTGTTCAAACTCCTGGAACGGAAACACCTTTTCGCGACTCCGTAGCATATGAATAAAAAACTTATGAAACGGTTGAACATCTTTATCAGGCAACTGAAACGGTAAATCCACATATTCCAGGGTCTGAATTTCTGCTTCAAACTGTCGGGCGGTGAGCTTTAACCCGTGCAGAGCATCCAGCTCGGAGCGGAATTTGCGCAGAATCCCATACAACTGTTTCTGCTCCGGATGAACACGAAGGGCTTCCTGTAACAGGGAAATCCATCCCATCAAATCGTTCCGTTTTCGATAAATGGAATAAACGGTGTTCCGAATAAACGGATCTTCGGGAGTTTTCAGGAAAATGGGAACCAGATATTCTTCCGCCAGTTCATCCCGCCCCATTTTTTTGTACAAAAATCCCAGTTGTTTGCGTAAATAGTCGTTTTCCGGGTCCAGACGCAGCGCCTGTCGATAAGCTTCCACAGCTTGTTCCAGCTTACCCGCTTTGCGTAAACTTTCGGCGCGGATCTGCCACAGTTCCACCCGTTCCCGCTGACCCGGGATGGTCAGAATCTGCTCCACTTCCTGCGAGACTTCTTCCGGTGTCTTTCCGGCCAGCTGTGCTTTTAATTCCAGAATCTGCCGTCGGGTAAATTCGGTTCCCTCTCCGGTACTCTCTACTTTCTGTAGCAAATCCAGTGCTTTCCGAAACTCTCCCCTTTCCTGATATACCCGTGCCAGTTGAGCCAGCAGAAAAGAATCGTTCGGTGCCAATTCCAGCGCTTTCTGAAAATACCGAAGCGCTCGATCCCATTTTTTCTCCCTCATCCAAAGGATGCCCAGCATCTTCTGGCTGGAGAGATGATCCGGATTCAAATGAAGAACCGCCTGAAAGTATTCCCGAGCTTCTGCAAAGCGATTCTGACGATACGCCACCAATCCGCTTAAATACAGGGCAAAGGGATGATTGGGCTGATGTTGCAACACCTGTTTCAGCAGCCGTTCCGCTTCCTGATATCGTTTCTGGTGGTAATACACATCCGCCAGGCTCACCAACAGCGAGGCATTGTCCGGATACACCTCCAGCGCTTCCATCAGCTCCTGCTCCGCCTGATGATAATTCCCCTGCTGTTTGTACCGTTTGGCAGCCTGAAGTTTTACCCGTAAAAGATGTTCTGCCATGGAAAGGTCACAAATTCTTCAACAAATTTTCCATGTTGTGAATGGCATCCAACAGTTCGGCATCAATCATTTTGAGCAGTCGTTCCCGTTCCACGTGGTCTTCATCACGTTTCAGCCGATCTATCTCCCGCTGGATTTCCTTCAACCTCTGATGCAATTGGGTTATTTTATCCTTTTCCATGAGGTCCCGCCTGATTTTTATTTTATTCGAAAAGATAGAAAAAAATCCCAGCAATTCAAAATTATTATCACGATCATTTTTCGGAAGGTATATAATCCCTTTAACAGGTAGTTTAGTTTACTGAAAATTCAAAAGGTTGTCCGTTCCTTAAAAAGCAAAAGCCCGGGAGAGCTTTACCTCCCGGGCTTTTCGAAACAGGTAAACAGCAAGGCTGTTACTTGCGAGAAAACAGATTTTTCACGCCTTCCAGCGCCTGGGGGGCAACTTTTTCGAAACGGCCACCCACATACTGGCCGGCATAATCAGCCGGATTCAGTTCTGGAATACTTAAACCTGCAGCGGTATTCACTGCTTCAATAAATGCATTGGCAACAATGGCATATCCTGCATTATTAGGATGAACCCCATCCAGACTGAAAGAAGTACGACCGGGATCGCAGTACACATATTTCCCGCTGAGGCCCGCCACACCTTCTTCATTAATCTTGGTCAGCAGAGCGTTAGCATCTACCATAACCACTTTAAATTGATTGGCAATGGTTGCAATGGCATTGTTAAAACCATCCACAGCGGATTTGATATTAGCCGTTTCGGTAGCAGTCAAAGTCAGGTTACCGGGAATAGGAATACCAGTCGGGGTCAAACCATTCGCTTTCATAGCAGCAACAATCATCGAAGCCTGAGCAGGTTGCAAACCGTGCGCCACCAGCCAGGTGGAATCTGGAACACCGATACCCTGCTGATAGGCAGTGAGTTCCGGTAACAATACATGAGCCACTCCCGTTTCGGCAGTAACCAGGGGTAAATATAATCCATTTCCAAAGTCAACCGGGACAAACTGTTGTCCACCTGTCGTAGTATCTGGTACCGGAGCAAAAACCACCGGCAC